>RPSH01000011.1 GCA_003946805.1 Bacillus sp. 2B10
GCAGCCTTCTTCTGTCATGCTCGCGGCGAGCGGTTTCGGTCCAGCCCATATGATCCCCGTGGTCTTCGCAACCCTCGGTGAATCACAACTGGCTGAAATCGCTCAACCTAATTTCCGGTTGGGCTCTAAGACGCCCATAGTCCGCCCGGAACGGCTCAATGTCTTGTTCGCCTGCGCAGGGAAGGCCCCCGCGCCCGGACACCGCGAATGCCCCGTCACCCCTCGACCGGCGCCATCACCTCGATGATCCCCGCCGCGATCCTTGCCATCACCGGGGTCTTCGCCAGCACCTCGCCATCGATCGAGATCGGTAATGGCGGGATGGTTTCGATCCGCATCGATTGCCCGTGGAACGTGACCGTATCGACCCGGCGTGAATCGAGGCGGAAGAACCCGGCCGCCCAGTTGCGCACGAGGCTGCGCTTGCCCTTCCCCGCGACGACCTGAACGATGATCTCGCCGCTGTCGAGCCGTGCTTCCTCGACCAGTTCGGTGCCGCCGTGGAAGCGGCCGTTGGAGATGCGGACCTCGGTCGCCTGCATCCGCTTGGCGGTTGCGCCCTCGCCGACGACCAGCTCGAACGGATGGAACTTCGCGAATTGCAGCGAGGCCCAGGCAAGATAGCCGACCCGCCCGAACAGCTTCTTGACGCCGTGCGGCACGGTCTTGGCGATCTGCGGCGACAGGCCGATCGCGGCGCAGTTGGCGAAATAGTCGCCATCGACCATGCCGAGGTCGATCCGCTTCGGCCTGCCGGTCTTCAGCACCTCTACCGCGCCGGGAATGTCGAGCGGGATGCCGAGCGTGCGGCAGAAGCTGTTGGCCGTACCGAAAGGCAGCACGCCGAGGATGACGTCATGGCCCAGCAGATGGTCGACGAGGCTGCTGATCGTGCCGTCGCCCCCGCCGAGGATCACGAGGTCGGGCTTGGCCGCCAGCGCGCGTTCCAGCGTCGGGACGAGGTCGTCGGGGTCCTCGACCGCATGGGCGTCGACCTCGAACGCGGCGCCTTGCAGCGCGCGGCACGCCTCGGCAAACTGTGCCTGCCCGCTGCGCGACCGGGCATTGACGATCATGGCGGCGGAGCGGATGCGGTTCATGCGGTCGGTAACGATCCGTAACGAAAATGGAGCCACGCGACTTTGGGTTGATCGCCCTGACCGCTTGGCCCACAAGCCGTGCCATGTCCGCTGCTTATCCTGCGCTCCGCCTGCGGCGCACCCGAGCCACCGGCTGGAGCCGCCGGCTCCACGCCGAAACCATCCTGACGCCCGCCGATCTCATCTGGCCGCTGTTCGTGACCGAGGGCGAGAACGAGGCGGTCGGGGCCCTTCCGGGGGTCTCGCGCTGGAACCTCGCCGGGATCGTCGATCGCGCGCGCGAGGCGCGCGACCTTGGCATCCCGGTGGTCGCGCTGTTCCCCAACACCCCGCCCGCGCTGCGCAGCGGCGACGGGGCGGAGGCATTCAATCCCGACAATCTGATGTGCCGCGCGATCCGCGCCATCAAGGATGCGGTGCCCGATATCGGCGTGCTGACCGACGTCGCGCTCGACCCCTATACCGCGCATGGCCATGACGGCATCGTCGACGCGGCGGGCTATGTCCTGAACGACGTGACGACCGGAGCGCTGGTGCGGCAGGCGATCGTGCAGGCGCAGGCGGGGAGCGATATCGTCGCTCCATCCGACATGATGGACGGCCGCGTCGCCGCGATCCGCGACGCGCTGGAGGGCGACGGGCATCACAACGTCCAGATCATGGCCTATGCCGCCAAATATGCCAGCGCCTTCTATGGCCCGTTCCGCGACGCGGTCGGCACGCATGGCCTGCTGAAAGGCGACAAGAAGACGTATCAGATGGACCCGGCCAACAGCGAGGAGGCGCTGCGCGAGGTCGCGCTCGACATCGCCGAGGGCGCCGACAGCGTGATGGTGAAGCCGGGCATGCCCTATCTCGACATCATCACGCGGGTGAAGGCGGCGTTCGAGGTGCCGGTCTTCGCCTATCAGGTATCTGGCGAATATGCGCTGATCGAGGCGGGCGTGGCAGCGGGCGTGGCGGATCGCGACGCGATGGTGCTGGAAACGCTGATGGCGTTCAAGCGCGCCGGATGCTCGGGCGTGCTGACCTATCACGCGGCGCACGCGGCGCGGCTGCTCGGCGCATGATCGGCACGGAACGGCTGGTCCTGCGCCCGTACGCGGTCGGCGATCGCGCGGCGATCCTGTCGCATGTCGCCGACGCGGAGGTCATGCGCTTCCTGACGCCGTTGCCGACCGACGCGGATGTCGACGCGGCGATCGCGCGGCAGAATGGGTATCAGCGCGATCTCGGCTATTGTTTCTGGAGCGTCGAGGCACGGGCCGGCGGCGCGCTCGTCGGGGTATGCGGGCTGAAGCCGGGCGCGGCGGGCACGCCGCTCGAAGGATCGGTCGAGATCGGCTGGCGTTTCGGCCGCGCGCATTGGGGGCGGGGCTTCGCCCGCGAAGCGGCGGCGGCGTCGCTGGCATGGGGCTTCGACAACCTGCCCGACGCCCGGATCGGTGCGATCACCGTGCTGGCGAATACGCGCAGCTGGGGGCTGATGGAACGGATCGGCATGGTCCGCGACCCCGATGGCGATTTCGATCATCCGGCCGTGCCCGACGACAGTCCGCTCAAGCGCCACATCACCCATTGGAAGGCGCGTCCGTGAGCGGTCCCGAACGTACCGCGGGCTGGCCGATTCGCTGGATCTTCGTCGCGACGATCCTGACGGGGTCGTTCCTGTTGTTCCTCGTCCAGCCGATGGTCGCGCGCATGGCGCTGCCGCAGCTGGGCGGGGCGCCGGCGGTGTGGAATTCGGCGATGCTGGTGTATCAGGCGCTGCTGCTCGGCGGCTATGCCTATGCCCATCTGCTGGGCAAGCTGATGCCCAAGGCGCAGGCGGCGGTGCATATCCTGCTGCTGCTGTGCGCCGCGGTCTGGCTGCCGATCGGGGTCAACAGCACGCCGACCCCGGCGGGGGTGGAGCCGGCGCTGTGGACGCCGTGGCTGCTCGCCGCGTCGATCGGCCCGCTGTTCTTCGCGATTTCGGCGCAGGCGCCGCTGTTGCAGCGCTGGTTCGCATTCATCTGTCCGGGGCGCGACCCCTATGCGCTGTATGCCGCGTCGAACGTCGGCAGTTTCGCCGGGCTGATCGCCTATCCGTTGCTGGTCGAACCGCTGCTGCCGCTGCGGGGACAGAGCTGGGGCTGGAGCATCGGCTATGCGCTGGTGTTCGTGCTGGTGATCGGCTGCGGGTGGCTGTTGCCGCATCGGCGCGAACAGGCGGCGGCGCCGGACGCCGGCGAAGCGCCGGGGCGGTGGCGGGTGCTGCACTGGATCGTACTCGCGCTGGTGCCCTCGGGCCTGATGCTCGCGACCTCGACCTTCCTGACGACCGACATCGTCGCGGTGCCGCTGCTGTGGGTGTTGCCGCTGGGGCTGTACCTGCTCAGCTTCACCGTCGCCTTCGCCGACCGGCGCGGGCTGGCGAATGCGATCACCACCTATGCGCCGATCACGATCCTGGTGTTCGGCGGCATGATGATCGGCGGACACCACGACTATCCGCTGCTGAGCGCGTTGGCGGCGCTGACGCTGCTGTTTGCGGTGTCGGTGACGCTGCATGCCCGGATGTATGCGCTGCGGCCCGAGCCGGCACGGCTGACCGGCTTCTACCTCGCCATGTCGGTCGGCGGTGCGCTGGGCGGCGTGTTCGCCGGACTGATCGCGCCGGTGCTGTTCGACTGGACCTATGAATATCCGCTGCTGATCCTCGCCGCCGGCATCCTCGCGCCATTGCCCTATCTGTTGCCCGCCACGCAGCGGCTCTGGCAGTCGGGCGGCGCGACGTTGCGGATCGCCGCGCTGCTGGCGGTGGCGGGGCTGGTCGCGATCGGGCTGGTCAATCCCGGCGCGATGCTGGGGCCCAAGCCCGAGCCGATCGCCTTTTTCGGAATCGTCGCGATCGGCCTGATCGCGATCGGATCGCGCATCCCGTTCGTCTTCGCGCTGGCCGGCGCGCTGTTCCTGTTCGGTGGCTATCGTGCGCTGACCCTGTCGCTGGAGCCCGGTGCCCGCACCCGCAGCTATTTCGGCGTCTACACGATCATCCGTGGCAAGGACGTCAACGAGTTGCAGCACGGCACGACGCTGCACGGCATCCAGCTGACCGGTACGCCCGAGCGCGAGCGAACGCCGACCACCTATTACGTCCCGCAATCGGGCGTGGGCGAGGCGTTGCGCGCCGCCCCGGCGATCTACGGCCGCGCCGCCCGGATCGGCATCGTCGGTCTGGGCACCGGTACGCTCGCCTGTTACGCGCAGCCGGGCCAGCTATGGCGCTTCTACGAGATCGACCCGGTCGTGGTCCGCATCGCCCGCGATTCGGGCGCCTTCACCTTCCTGAAGCGCTGCGCCCCCGATGCGCAGATCGTGATGGGCGACGCGCGGCTGAGCCTGTCGGAGGAGCCGGCCGGCAGCCTCGACCTGCTGGCGCTCGACGCGTTCTCGTCGGACGCGGTGCCGATGCACCTGATGACGCGCGAGGCGTTCGACACCTATGGCCGGGTGCTCGGGCGCCGCGGGCTGTTGCTGGTGCATGTCTCCAACCGCTATCTCGACCTGCCGCCGGTGGTGGCGCGCACCGCGAGCGGGTGGATGGCGGCACAGCTGCCCTATCAACCGGCCTCGTCGCTCGGCCCGGAAACCGGATCGCTGTGGATCGCGCTGACCCGCGACCCCGAAGTGCTCGCGACGCTGCTGGCCGATGGCGATGCGTGGGAACCACTGCCGATCACCGACGCCGAACCCTGGACCGATGACTATGCGTCGATCCTGCCGGCGCTGCGTGCCCTCAAGTGACTGGAGCTTGATCCACTCATATTGAAACGGACGTCATCCCGGCGAAGGCTGGGATCTCCCGGTGATGGCGCGGAGCAGAAGCCGATGGAGACCCCAGCCTTCGCCGGGGTGACGTTTCCATGCGGATGGATCAAACACCTAGCGGAGCGTCGCGTTGAGCGTGGCGATGGCGGTACGTTGTTCCGCGGCGGCCGCCGTCGCCTGCGCGACTGCCCGATCGAGCGCGGGGTAGGGCGGGGCACCGGTCGCGGCGCGATCGATCGCGAGGCGTTCGAGGTCGCCGAGCGGGGCGTCGATCGCGGTGCGTGCCACGTCGAGCTGCGCCAGCGCGACCTGCGCCCCCAGCCATCGCTCGCTGCCTTCGCCGCTGCTCCTTGCCGTCTCGACCGTCGGTCGCGCCTTGGCAATCGCCGCATCGAACGCGCGGGCCGCACCCGCCACGTCGCGGCCCAGCGCCGCGATCCTCGCATCCAGCGTCGCGTCGGGCGTCGCCACCGGGACCGGGCGGTTCGGCTCGGCCAGGCTGATCCTTTCGATCGGACGTGGCAGAAGCGACGGATAGTCCCCCGCCGGTGCGGCACAGGCCGACAACAAGGCGGCGAACAGGACGGGGGAAAGGGGGACGCGGGTCATGCACCCTCGATACGCATCCAAAAAAATTCGCACAACGGGCTTGCCACCATCCGCTTCCCCCTCTAGCAGGCGGCCTCCACAGCGCGCCCGTAGCTCAGCTGGATAGAGCATCAGACTACGAATCTGAGGGTCGGACGTTCGAATCGTTCCGGGCGCACCAGTGGAACCAGGTCGACATGACTGAGAATGCGCCCGTAGCTCAGCTGGATAGAGCATCAGACTACGAATCTGAGGGTCGGACGTTCGAATCGTTCCGGGCGCGCCATTCTCCCCCAAACCGCACCACCGACCACTCCGCCGCCCCGTATGGCGGGAACGTGCGTCCCCTGCGGTGTCCCGCGGCATCAGAGTTTGAGCCATCCGTATGGAACCGTCACCCCGGCGAAGGCTGGGGGTCTCCATCGGCTCCCGCTGCGCGCTACCACCGGGAGATCCCAGCCTGCGCCGGGATGACGTCCGTTTCCATAGAGATGGATCAAATTCTAGTCGGGTTGATCGCGGCGTCCCCTTTGCCGGTCCTGCCCCTGTTTGACCCGACGCGCGCTGCTGCATAGCATCGTACGCCATCGCCGCGGGCCATCGGACGTGCCATATTACCACTACATTACCCGATCGGGACAGGCGGCCCGCACCGCCCATGGAAGAGGAAGCCGCGTGACCACGAAGGACGGGCAGGACAAGACCGCCGATATCGATCCCGCCGGCGAAGCGGCCCTGGCCGAAACCGGCGGGGCGACCCGCAAGGGGTCCGGGCGACGACTGCGCGGTGCGGTGGCGCATTATCTGGGCACCGCGATCGTATCGGGCCGGATCAAGCCGGGCGAATTGCTGACCGGTGAGGTCGCCAATGCCGAAGCGCTCGACGTGTCGCGCAGCGCCTATCGCGAGGCGGTGCAGGTACTGACCGCCAAGGGGCTGGTCGAAAGCCGGCCGAAGATCGGCACGCGCGTGCTGCCGCGCCGGCGCTGGAACTTCCTCGACCCGATGGTGCTGGCCTGGGCGTTCGACGGGGAACCCAACATCGCCTTCGTCCGTGGCCTGTTCGAACTGCGCGCGGTGGTCGAACCCGCCGTCGCCCGCCTTGCCGCCGAACGACGCGACAAGGACGATATCAAGGCGCTGAAACAGGCACTTGCCGGTATGCGCCGCTACACGCTGGCCACCGAAGCCGGCCGCGCCGCCGACCGCGATTTCCACGACGCGCTGCTCTACGCCACGCATAACGAGACCTTCGTCGCGCTCAGCGCCAGCATCGGTGCGGCGGTGAACTGGACCACGCAGTTCAAGCAGCGGCAACGCGCCCTGCCGCGCGACCCGGTGCCCGACCATAGCCGCGTGTTCGACGCAGTGGTGGCGGGCGATCCGCGCGCCGCGGAAGAAGCGATGACCGCGCTGGTTTCGCTTGCGCTGGAGGATACTCGCACCGCGATGTGACGATCGCCGCCACCGTCCGCAGGGCTGGCGCGCGGCGGCCTGCTGCGCCATGGTAGCGGTCACACATCGGAGGGGGGAATATGGGTTCGATCGCGGGATGGATGGGCGGCGTCACGGCCGCGCTGCTGGCAGGCGTGGCACCGGTGGCGGGGCAGGGCGTGGTGCCGGGCTTCGCCAACATCTTTGCCGATCATGGCGTGCTGCAACGCGACCGGCCGATCACCCTGTGGGGGACGGCCAGCGGGGGCGAAACGGTGACCATACGGCTCGGCGATCGCAGCACGACGGCGGTTGCCGGGGCCGATGGCCGCTGGCGCGCGACGTTGCCGGCGATGCAGGCGGGCGGTCCCTATACGCTGGAAGTGGCCGGCTCCGCTGCAGCCGCGCAGAAACTGTCCGACATCATGATCGGCGACGTGTTCCTGTGCGGTGGCCAGTCGAACATGGAGTTTCAGGTCAAGCATGCCACCGGGCTGGAAGTGATCCCGGCGGCCAACGACGCCGATCTGCGTTTTGTGACGATACCCGATACCAGCCGCGCGGCGCCTGCCGCCGACCTGCCGGCACGTGCCCAGTGGCGGCAGGTGTCGCCGGAAACGGTCGGCGAGGCATCGGCGGTCTGTTACTTCATGGCGCGGCAGCTGCGGACGACCGAGAAGGTGCCGATGGGCTTCATCGCTTCCGAATGGGGCGGCACGCGGATCGAAAGCTGGATCAGCGCGTCCACGCTCGGCAAGCTGCCGGGTTTCGCCGAGGGGCTGACGGCGGTCGCGACCTATGGCCGCGATCCGGCGGCCGCGATCACCGCCGATGGTGCCCGCCGCGAACGGGTGTGGGACGGCATCGACCCCGCGGCAAAGGCCGAGCGCGCGTTTCGGAGCGCGACGTTCGACGATCGGGGCTGGGCTACCGTGCCGGCGGATGACGGCCAGCTGCCCGCGTCCGATCGCGCGGGGCTGGGCGGCGCGGTCTGGCTGCGTACCGCAGTCGACCTGACGCCCGAACAGGCGGCGGGCGGGCGGCGGATCCAGCTCGGGCCGATCGGGGCGTTCGACGAAACCTATATCAACGGTCGCTATGTCGGCGGCGGTAGCGTCGACTGGGCATGGCGCAACTACGACCTGCCGGCCGGCGTACTGCGTGCCGGCCGCAACGTCGTCGCGATCCGCGCGGTAAGGGCGAACGGCCGGATGGCGTTCGGCAACGTGTCGAACCGGCTGATCGGGCTGGCCGATGGCGGTGTGGTGCCGCTGTCGGGGCCGTGGCGCTATCGCATCGGTTCCCCGATCGGCGACGATGTCCGCATCGCACCGGCGCCGTGGGAGGTGCCGAACAGCCTGACCACGCTCTACAACGGCATGATCGCGCCGCTGGCGGGCTATGGGCTGAAGCTCGCCGCGTGGTATCAGGGGGAGTCGAATGCCGGCGAACCCGGCACCTATCGTGCGTTGCTGGGCGGATTGATGGCCGACTGGCGCCACACCTTCGCCGCACCCGAGCTGCCGTTCTTCGTCGTGCAACTGACCGCGTTCGGCAAGGCGCAGACCGCACCGACCGATTCGGGCTGGGCGGCGCTGCGACAGGCGCAGGCCGAGGCCGTTGCCGCCGACCGCCATGCCGGCCTAGCCGTGACGCTCGACGTCGGCGACCGGTTCGACATCCACCCGGCGCAGAAGAAGATCGTCGGCGAACGCCTCGCCCGGCTGGCGAGCGTCGTCGCCTATGGCCGGACCGGGCTGCGCAGCGGTCCGGAGGCGGTCGGTGCGATCCGGCAGGGAAGCGACGTCGTCGTCCGGTTCCGCAACGTAACCGGCGGGCTACAGCGCTATGGCGGGGCAGGGGCGATCGGCTTCGAACGCTGCGCCGGCACGACGTGCAGCTTCGTCGACGGCGTGGTGCAGGGCGATACGGTCATCCTGCCCGGCGCCAACCGACCGGAGGTGACCGCGATCCGCTATGCATGGTCCGACGCGCCGTTCGTGAACCTGTTCGACGGCGCCGACCTGCCGGCCGCGCCGTTCACCCTGCCGTTGCGGTAACGGTTTCGGCGGCGGGGGGCCCCGCCGCCGACCGGTTCATTCGACGACGAAGGTCGTGGTGGCGATGTGGTGCAGCTTGTCGACCGGACCGGCGGCGACGTTCAGCTTGCCGGTTTCGACCTGCGCCGCGGTCAGCAGATATCGCCCCTTGCCCTCCGCCGGCACCGCGATGCTCCCGTCCGCCGCCGCGACCAGTTCGACCGATTTGCGCGCCGGGGTGATCAGCGTCACCTTGGCGGCGGGCACCGGCTTGCCGTCGTGCAGCAGCGCGAAGCGGGTGCCGTTCGCGGTCGTCGGCGCAATTTCGTAAGGCATCTTCGCGGCGGTCCCGCTGCGACCGGCACGGGCGTAATAGATCACGCCCTCTTTGGCGCCGGCATCGCCCCACGGCTCGAACACCGAATTGTCGACGACCCGGACGTCGCCCGGCGCGACCTCCGCTTCGATGAAGCCGGCACGGCGGACCTGTCGCGCCATGGGCTGGTCGACGACCTTCGGCGCCTGCAACCGCTTGAATTCGGGATCGCCGCCCGGCGGCAGCGGTTCGGCCGGCTCACCCAGATAGATGCGCGCCGGGCCGTTGCCGTCGCGTTCGACCCAGACTTCGTGCGCATCGGCGATCGCCGGCATGGCCAGCGCGATCAACAGGGCAAGGCTTCGCATATTCATCTCCCGGTTCGACGACATCCGTCGTTCACCGGTCTGTATATAGTAATGATAGTCGCTCGCAATAGCGTTGCAATCCGCTCATATGCCTTGTAGGGCACGCCGTATTGAAAGCGATTCGCAAAAGGGAACGGGATGCGGCCTTCGGTACGACACAAGACTTTGGCTGCGCTGCTCGCGATGCTGTTGCCCGTCCTTCCCGCTGCCGCCGAACCGGTGACGACGGCCGACGACGATACCCAGCGCGAGGACGGCATCGTCGTCGTCGGCAAGAGCTACGGCCAGGCGGTCGGCAAAACCGTCACGCCGCTGAAGGACGTGCCGAACACCATCACCGTGATCGATCAGGAACAGTTGCAACAGCGCAACCTGTTCACGCTGGAGGATGCGCTGACCGTCACCAACGGCGTCACGGTGACCGGGATCAGCAGCGAAGACCCGTCCTTTCTCTCGCGCGGCTTCACCATCAACAATTACCTCGTCGACGGCGTCCCGACCTTCGCCTTCGGATTCCCGGCGGTCGTGCCCGACCTGTTCCTGTACGACCGGGTCGAGGTCCTGCGCGGCCCCGCCGGCCTGTTCAGCGGTGCGGGCAATCCGGCGGGCAGCATCAACCTGGTCCGCAAGCGGCCGCTGGCCGAACGCTCGGTCAGCGCGCTGGCGGGCTATGGCAGCTATCGGAACCTGCGCGCGGAACTCGACGTGTCGACCCCGCTCGACGACCGGTCGGGCGTGCGGCTGGGCGCGATGGTACAGGATCAGGACCAGTTCTTCGACGTCGCCCACCGCTATCGCTTCGCCGCGTTCGGCGTGGCCGACACGAAGATCGGCGATGATACGACGCTGACCGTCGGCGGCAATTACGACCTGTTCAAGCCCGCGATCCAGTCCGGGCTTCCCGGCATCATCGGCGGGACGGACGGCAGCGAGGGCCAGTTGCTGGACGTGGACCGCGCCACCTATCTCGGCGCCGACTGGAACCGCTTCCGCTCGGAAAGCTGGTCGGGCTTCGTCGAACTGGCGCACCGGGTCAGCGACCGCTGGACGCTGCGCGCCACGGGCATGGTGACCGATGTCGATCGCACCGACGTCTACAGCTATATCGGCAACCAGCCGGTCACGCCGACCAATGGCGTCACCAGCCATATCGCGTTTCGCGGCGACAGCGCGATGCAGACCCGGTCATTCGATTTCAACGGGGTAGGGAGCTTTCCTGCGTTCGGACGCGAACAGACGCTGATCGTCGGCGCGGAT
Organism: Bacillus sp. 2B10; assembly: GCA_003946805.1. Classification (GTDB taxonomy): domain Bacteria; phylum Pseudomonadota; class Alphaproteobacteria; order Sphingomonadales; family Sphingomonadaceae; genus Sphingomonas. The sequence continues at coordinate 10,916 of RPSH01000011.1, forward strand.
TACCAGGCGAGCAGATCGACCTCCGCCAATGCGCGCCGGTCGAACTATGCCACGATCAACGTCTTCGCGCCCGTGTCGCCGGCCGAACCGGATCTCGATCCCTATGCGCTGGCCGCCGGCAAGGTGGTCGGCGGCAGCCTGACCGATGTCGAGCAATATGGCCTGTACGGACAATTGCGGCTCAGCCCGTTCGCCGGGCTGACGCTGGTCGGCGGTGGCCGCATGACGTGGTGGGATACGACGATCACGCTGACCTCTGCGCAACTGGTGCGCGGAACGCCGTCGACCTACAGCTTCGACGAACGGTTCACCCCCTATGCCGGGGTGGTGTGGGACGTGACCGACGACCTGAACCTCTATGCAAGCTATGCCGACAGCTTCACGCCGCAGGCCCCGGTTGGCGGCCGGGTGCGTCCCGACGGCCGCGCGCTGGACCCACTGATCGGCGAGCAGTACGAGGCGGGGAGCAAGCTGTCGCTGATGGACAAGCGCCTCCTGCTGTCGGCGGCGGTGTATCAGATCACGCAGAACAATCGCGTCTTCAACGACCCCAATCTCGACACGATCGTCTACCAGATCGGCAAGGTCCGCGCGCGCGGCGTCGAGGCGGAGGCGAGCGGCGAGATCCTGCCTGGCTGGCGCGTCAACGGCGGCTATACCTTCACCCGGACCAAGTATCTGGAGGAGGCCAATCCGGTGCTGGAGGGGTTGAGCCTGTTGCCGGTGATACCCGAGCATATGGTCAAGCTGTTCACCAACTACGAACCCACCGACGGTCCGCTGGCCGGGGCCAGCGTCGGCGCGGGCGTGACGTGGTTCGACGCGACGTGGAGCGGCAATCCCGCGGCGTTCAACGCCAACGGAACGATCCGCACGCGTTCGACGATCGTGCGCCAAGGCGCCTATGCCGTTGCCGACCTGCGTGCCGGCTACAAGCTGACCGACGCACTGTCGGTCGCGGTCAACGTCAACAACCTGTTCGACCGCAACTATTTCGCGCGCATCTCGTCGACCGGTCGCGGCAATTACTATGGCAGCCCGCGCACCGTGTTCGCCACGATCCGGGCAACCTTCCCGTGAAGGCGGCCCGGCAGGAGCGCCACATCCTGTGGCACCGGCTGGGCGACAATGCCCTGCGCCTGATCGCGGCGCTGCCGGTCGGCTATGCGGTCGCGTCGCTATGGTCGATGGCGCTGGCGCGCATCCTGCCGGGGGAGCGGGCACAGGCGACGATCGCCGCCGCGCTGATCGCGTTGGTGCTGTGCGTCGGCGCCGCGATGTGGGCCTATGCCGCACGCAGCGGCTGGCGGGCCCTGTGGACGCTGGTCGTCGCGGGCGGCGTGGCCGGCGCGATCTGCTGGGGATCGGTCGCGATCTGGGGACGGATATGAGCAAGGGGTTTCGCCAGTCGCAATCGACGCTGCATACCTGGTCGGGGTTGCTGCTCGGCTGGCTGCTGTTCGCGATCTTCGTCGCCGGCACCGCGGCCTATTGGCGCGAGGCGCTGAACCGCTGGTCGCGACCCGAGCTGGCGCGGGTCGAGAGCACCGACCGGGTCGTGCAGGGTGCGGTCGCGTACCTGTCGCGCAAGGCACCCGACGCACAGAGCTGGTTCATCACCGTGCCGACACCGCAGAGCGCGGGTGCCGACCTGTTCTGGGTCCCCGCCGCCAGGCCCGTCGAGGAAGGCCGTGGCCGGCGCGGGCGCCGCGATACCCGCGCTTTCATCGGCAGCGACGGGCAGGCGGGCACCGCGCGCGAGACCCGCGGCGGCGAGTTCTTCTACCGTTTTCATTTCGACCTGGACTACATGCCGGTCTTCTGGGCGCGCTGGATCGTCGGCATTGCCGCGATGTTCATGCTGGTCGCGATCTTCACCGGCATCGTCACCCACAAGAAGATATTCCGCGACTTCTTCACGCTGCGGCGGGGGAAGGGGCAGCGGTCGTGGCTCGACGGGCACAATGCCACCGCGGTGCTGGCGCTGCCGTTCCACCTGATGATTACCTATACCGGGCTGGTCACGCTGATCGCGATGCTGATGCCATGGGCGATCGTCGCCAATTACAGCGACGAGGCGAAGCTCTACGACGCCGTCTTTCCGCAGGCACCGGTGGTCGAACGGACCGGTCGGGCAGCGCCGCTGGTCGACCTCGCCTCCGTCGTCCACGATGCCGAGCGGCGGATCGGCGGGTCGGTCGGCTATGTCACCGTCTTCAACCCCGGCGACGCGGCGGCGCGCATCACGCTGACCCGGTCGGGCACGTCGATGCTGTCGGCGCGGACGCCCGGCATCGCCTATGACGGCGTCACCGGCCGGATGCTGTGGCAGGCACCGCCACCCGGCGGCGCGGTGGAGACGCAGGGGGTGATGGTCGGGCTGCACGCGGGACGCTTCGGCGATTATCCGATGCGCTGGCTGTATTTCCTGTGCGGCATCGCCGGATCGCTGATGGTCGCCAGCGGCCTCGTGCTCTGGACCGTCAAGCGGCGCGAGCGGCTGCCCGATCCGGCACACCCGCCGTTCGGCTTCCGGGTGGTCGAGCGGCTGAACATCGGCTTCGTCGCCGGCTTCCCGATCGCGATGACCGTCTATCTCTGGGCCAACCGCCTGCTGTCGTTCACGCTGGAGCGGCGCGCCGATCAGGAGGTCAACACGATGTTCGCCGGCTGGGCGATAGTGTTCCTCTATGCACTCGCCCGCCGTCCGGCACGGGCATGGGTCGAACTGCTGACGTTGCAGGCGGCGTTGCTGGTGCTGTTGCCGCTCTACAACCTCGTCGCGCTGCCGACCGGACTGACCGCGACGATCGCGCAGGGCGACTGGGTGCTGGCCGGCGTCGACCTGACCTTCCTCGCGCTGGGCGCGGGGTTCGGTTTAGCGGCATGGCGCGTCCACTGCTTCCGGCCGAAGAATCGCCGCCGCCCCGCCCGGACGGCTGCGCCCGCTGCCGGGTGGGCACCGGCGGAATGATGCTCGTCGCGCTCCTGTCGGCGCTCGGCGCCTTCGCCCTGCTGGCGCTGGCCAGCGACCGTCACCGGGACCGCTGGCAGGGTGCCGATCCACGCTGGCGCCGCTTGGCGGGCTGGGCGCTGGTGATCGTCACCTTCGCGGCCGGTTTCGCCGCGTGGGGGCCGGTCTATGGCGCGATCGGCGCGACCGGGCTGTTGATGTTCTCCGCCGGCGTCAGCTTTCTGGCGCTGAACCTCACCCGGCGTTAGGTGTTTGATCCACTCCTATTGAAACGGGCGTCATCCTAGCCAAGGCCGGGATCTCCGGTGGTAGCAGCAGGAGCTGAGGGAGACCCCAGCCTTCGCTGGGGTGACGTTTCCATGCGGATGGATCAAACTCTAGCAGCCGGCCGACAAGCGGCGCCTGTCACGCGCTGCAACCGGGAGGTCACGGCCTGCGCCGGAGGACCAGGCCCGGTGGAAGAACCAGTCGTCAGAGCGCCGCCGCCCAGGGTTCGAAGGCATCGCGCGCCCGCGCAGTGTACATCTTCTTGCGATCGGCCTTTTTGGTCCGGCCGGGGATCGGCGGCATCAGCCCGAAATTGACGTTCATCGGTTGATAGGTCTCGGCCACCGCCGCGCCGGTGATGTGGTGGAGCAGCGCGCCCAGCGCCGTCTCGACCGGCGGCGGGCTGAGGTCGCGCCCCGCCAGTTCGGCGGCGGCGAAGCGGCCCGCCATCAGCCCGACCGCCGCGCTCTCGACATAGCCCTCGCAGCCCGTCATCTGACCGGCGAAGCGCAGATGCGGCCGCGCTTTCAGCCGCAGCGTCGGGTCGAGCAGTTCGGGCGAGCGGATGAACGTGTTGCGATGCAGCCCGCCCAGCCGCGCGAACTCGGCATTCTCCAGCCCCGGAATGGTCCGGAACAGCCGCACCTGCTCGCCATGTTTCAGCTTGGTCTGGAACCCGACGATGTTCCACAGCGTGCCGGTGGCATTGTCCTGCCGCAGCTGGACGACGGCATGCGGCCACCGCCCGGTGCGCGGATCGTCGAGGCCCACCGGCTTCATCGGTCCGAAACGCAACGTATCCAGCCCCCGCTCGGCCATCACCTCGATCGGCATACAGCCTTCGAAATAGGGGACATTCTCCCATTCGCGGAACTCGGCCTTCTCCCCCGCCATCAGTCCGGCATGAAAGGCTTCATACTGTTCGCGGTTCATCGCGCAGTTGATGTAATCCTTACCCTCGCCCTTGTTCCACCGGCTCTGGAACCATGCCTGTTCCATGTCGATCGAATCGAAATGGACGATCGGCGCAATCGCGTCGAAGAAGGCCAGCGCCTCCGCGCCGGTCGCGCCGCCGATATCGCCCGCCAGTGCCGGTGCGGTCAGCGGGCCGGTGGCGACGATCGTCGGGCCGCTGTCGGGCAGCACGTCTACCCGTTCGCGCACGATCGTGATGTTGGGATGCGCCGCCAGCGCCGCGGTGACCCCGGCCGAAAACCCGTCGCGATCGACGGCCAGCGCCGATCCCGCCGGCACCTTGTGCGCATCGCCCTTCGCCATGATGAGCGAGCCCAGCGCGCGCATCTCGGCATGCAGCAGCCCGACCGCATTCGATTCGGCATCGTCGGAGCGGAAGCTGTTCGAACAGACCAGCTCGGCGAGGTCGTCGCCCTGATGCGCCGGCGTGGTATCGCCGCCGCCGCGCATTTCGGACAGGCGCACCTTCGCGCCGGCCTGTGCCAGTTGCCAGGCGGCTTCGGACCCGGCGAGCCCGCCGCCGATGATGTGGACGTCATATTGCATGCACCGCGTCCTAGGCGGGCGAAGGGAAACGGGCAATGAACGTCCCGACCGTACCGTCGTTTTAACCGGCAGGGCGCGGTACGATCGCGGTGGAAGGATGCGGACGATGAAGATCTTCACGATCGGCTATGAGGCGGTAACCATGGCGGAATTCGTCGCCGCCCTGCAACGGGCCGGAGTTCGCCGGGTCATCGACGTTCGTGCGCTCCCGCTGTCGCGGCGGCCGGGTTTCTCCAAAACCTCACTCGCCGCCGAACTGGCGGGCCATGATATCGACTATGTCCATCTGAAAGCGCTGGGCACGCCCAAGCGCGGGCGCGACGCGGCGAAGAAGGGCGACGTCGCGACGCTGCGCGCGGTGTATGACGAACAACTCGAACTGCCCGAGGCACAGGCGCAGGCGGCGATCATGCTGGGACTGGCGGCGGAACTGCCGTCGGCGCTGCTGTGTTTCGAGCGCGACCCGCAACATTGCCACCGGACGCTGCTGCTCGAAGCGGTCGGGCAGGGCGCGGAGGTGGTGGAACTGTACGTCTAGAGGGAAGCGTCACCTCAACGAAGGCCGGGGTCTTCATCGGCTCCTGCTGCGCGCTACCACCGGGAGATCCCTTCCTTCGCCGGGATGACGCCCGTTTCAATACGGATGGATCAAACTCTAAATCCTCCCCGGCACGGGGAGGATGTTCAGCCCGTGATCGGCCGCTTCACCCGACCGGCATCGTCCCGGTGCAGCGGCCCATACGCCACCACCGCATCCAGCGGCAGCGGCGCATAGAGGTGCGGGAACAGCTGTCCGCCGCGCGACTCGTCCCACTTCACCGCATCGCCCAGCGCGTCGAGATCGACCTCCGCCACGTGCAGGTCGTCGTGGCCGGCGAAGTGCTTGTCGACCGTTTCGGTCAGCTGATCGAACGTCGACAGATGGACATAGCCATCGGCCAGATCGACCGGCGCACCGGCGAAGCTGCCGTCGCGCTCCAGCGCCGCCATCTGTTCGCCGGTCAGCACCTTGAACGCGGTGGCGGGTGTCATTCCTCGGGGTTCGATTCGCTGATCGTGTCGGGACCGGTGCCGTCGTCGAGGACGATATCGCCCTCGGCCGGCGGGTTCGCCGCCAGTTCCTCGGCGACGATCGCTTCCGCGTCGTTCTCGGGGCTCTCGTCCTCGTCGATCTTCGCCGCCGACACGACCTGTTCGCCAAAGCCGACGCGGAAGATCGTGATCCCCTGCGTATTGCGGCCCGCGACGCGGATCGACCCGACGGTGGTGCGGATCAGCTTCGCCTGATCGGTCACCAGCATCAGCTGTTCGCCATTATGTGCCGGGAAGCTCGCCACGACCGCGCCGTTGCGGTCGGAGGTGACGATGTTGGTGATCCCCTGACCGCCGCGATTGGTCCGGCGATATTCATAGGCCGACGTACGCTTGCCGAAGCCGTTGGCGGTAACGGTCAGGATGAACTCCTCCGCCGCCTCGAACTCGGCCATGCGTTCGGGCGTCAGCGTGACCTCGCGCTCGCCTTCCTTCCACGGCGCGGCCTTCAGATACGCCTCGCGCTCGTCGGCCGTTGCGTCGAACCCGCCGAGGATCGACAGCGAGATGACCTCGTCGTCCTTGCCGAGCGAGATGCCGCGTACGCCGGTCGATGTCCGGCTCTGGAACTCGCGCACGTCGGTCGCGGCGAAGCGGATCGCCTTGCCCGCCCTGGTCGCGAGCAGCACGTCGTCGGTCTCGGTCAGTAGCGCGACGCCAATCAGGCGATCGGCGCTGTCCCCATTCTCGTCGGCTTCGAAGCGCATCGCGATCTTGCCCGCCGTCGGGATGTTCGCGAACGCATCCATCGAATTGCGCCGCACCGTGCCGTTCGCGGTGGCGAACATGACGTGCAGGTCGCTCCACCGCTCCTCGTCCTCGGGTAGCGGCAGCACCGTCGAGATCGTCTCACCGGCGGCCAGCGGCAGCAGGTTCACCATCGGCCGGCCGCGCGTGGCAGGTCCGCCCTCGGGCAGGCGCCACACCTTCATGCGGTACACCTTGCCGGCGGTCGAGAAGAACAGGACGGGGGTATGGGTGCTGGTCACGAACAGGTTCGTGATCGCATCCTCGTCCTTGGTCGCCATGCCGGCGCGCCCCTTGCCGCCGCGCTTCTGCGCGCGGAAGGCATCGAGCGGCGTGCGCTTGATATAGCCCTGCACCGTGACGGTGACGACCATGTCCTCGCGCTCGATCAGGTCCTCGTCGTCGATGCCGTCGGCGGCACCGGCGATTTCGGTCCGCCGTGGCGTCGCGAACTCGGCGCGGACGTCGACCAGCTCCTGCCGCATGACGGCGTACAGCTTGGCGCGGTTGCCGAGGATGTCGAGCAGATAGCCGATCGAATTGGCAAGCGTCTGCAGTTCACCACCGATCTCGTCGCGGCCGAGCGCGGTCAGGCGATGCAACCGCAGGTCGAGGATCGCACGGACCTGCAGGTCGGACAGGCGATAGAAATCGCCGGTCGTATCCGACTCGACCGCCTCGACCAGCTTCAGATACGGCGCGATCTCCGCCACCGGCCATTCGCGCGCCAGCAGCGCGGCGCGCGCGGCGGCGGGGCTTTCCGACCCGCGGATGATCCGCACCACTTCGTCGAGATTGGTGACTGCGATGACGAGGCCGAGCAACAGGTGCGCCCGCTCGCGTGCCTTCGCCAGTTCGTATTTTGACCGGCGGGTGATGACTTCTTCGCGGAAGCCGACGAACGCGTCGATGATCTGGCCGAGGTTCAGCAGTTCGGGGCGGCCGCCGCGGATCGCCAGCATGTTCGCGGCGAAGCTCGACTGCGCCGGCGTGTGGCGCCACAGCTGGTTGAGCACGACGTCGGGGGTCGCATCGCGCTTCAGGTCGATGACGATGCGCACGCCTTCGCGGTTCGATTCGTCGCGAATGTCGCTGACGCCCTCGATCCGCTTGTCCTTCGCGGCCTCGGCGATCTTTTCGACCAGCCCGGACTTGCCGACCTGGAACGGGATTTCGGTCAGCACGATCGAGCGTCGCTCGCCGCGTGCCTCGACGATGTGGCGCGATCGCAGGATGATCGACCCGCGCCCGCCGGCATAGGCGGCACGCGCGCCGGCCCGGCCCAGCATCATCGCACCCGTGGGGAAATCCGGCCCGGGCACGATCTCGCACAGTTCCTCGTGGGTCAGCGGCTCGCCGCCCTCGACCCGGCGGTCGATCGTGGCGAGGCAGGCGTCGACCACCTCGCCCAGATTGTGCGGCGGCACGTTGGTCGCCATGCCGACCGCGATCCCGCCCGCGCCGTTGACCAGCAGGTTCGGGAAGCGCGCGGGAAGGACCGCAGGCTCGCGTTCCGACCCGTCATAGTTCGGCACGAAGTCGACGGTATCCTTGTCGAGATCGTCGAGCAGCGCCATCGCCGACTTGGCGAGCCGCGCCTCGGTATAGCGCATCGCCGCGGGCGGATCGGGGTCCATCGACCCGAAGTTTCCCTGCCCGTCGATCAGCGGCAGCCGCATCGACCATGGCTGCGCCATGCGCGCCAGTGCGTCGTAGATCGCGGTGTCGCCATGGGGGTGATATTTACCCATCACGTCGCCGACGATACGCGCCGACTTGCGATACGCCTTGCCCGGCACGAAGCCGCTTTCCTGCGCCGAATACAGGATGCGGCGATGCACCGGCTTCAACCCGTCGCGCACGTCGGGCAACGCGCGCGAAACGATGACGCTCATCGCATAGTCGAGATAACTCGACCGCATCTCGTCCACGATCGAGATGGGGGCGATATCGGATGGGTCGGCGATCAGCGTCGCGTCTGTCAAAGTTCGATGCTTTCGGGGAATGTTTCGGTTGGGCGACAACCTAGCTGGTCGGGGGGCGAAAGCCAAGTCTCGCGACCGCGCCGGCGCCCGAGCGGAACATGCTGCGGCGCGGCGTGTTGGCCTGGGCGATGCGGGACCTTCAACGACTCCTCGATACGCTGCCGCCGATGGCGATCGACCTTGCGACCGTCGCGCTGTCGCTGCTGGCCGCGCTGCTGCTGCACGCCGTGGCGTTTCGCGTGCTGCGGCGCTTCGCCGCCCGGACGCCGGGATCGGTCGACGACGTATATGTCGATCATGCTTGGCGGCCGATGCGCTGGATCCTCGTCGCGATGGCGTTGGCGAGCGTGCGCCGTCCGCTGCGGCTGCCCGATCGCTGGGACGATCTGTGGACGCAGATGGCGGGGTTGATCGTGCCGCTGCTGATGGGATGGTTCGCGATCGCAATGATCCGCGCATCGGTGAAGGCGATCGAGGTCGCGACCGACATCACCGTCGCCGACAATCTGCGCGCGCGGAGGCGGCGGACGCGCAGCGCGATCCTCGGTCGCATCGCGATCATCGCCATCGGCTTCGTAACCGTCTGCCTGATGCTGCTGTCGATCCCCAGCATCCGCTCGATCGGCGTGACGCTGATGGCCTCTGCCGGCCTTGCCGGCCTCGCGGTGGGTGCGGCGGCGCAGCCCGCGCTCAAGAACATCATCGCCGGCGTGCAGATGGCGTTCACCGAACCGATCCGCATCGACGATGTCGTCATCATCGAGAACGAATGGGGCCGGATCGAGGAGATCCGCCTGACCTATGTCGTCGTCCGCCTGTGGGACGAACGGCGGCTGGTGGTGCCGGTATCCAAGTTCCTCGAATCGAGCTTCCAGAACTGGACGCGAACGACCAGCGGGCTGCTGGGGTCGGCGTTCTTCTGGCTCGATCCCACCACCAACATCCCGCGCCTGCGCGAGAAGTTCGAGGAGCTGGTGAAGGCCGATCCGCTGTGGGACGGGCGGGCATACGTATTGCAAGTGACCGACACCAAGCCCGACGCGATCGAGGTCCGCATCCTCGCCACCGCTTCCGACGCGGCCCGCGCGTTCGACCTGCGCTGTTCGCTGCGGGAGGGGGTGCTGGCGTATATTCGCGACGAGATGCCCGAAGCGTTGCCGCGGCGGCGGGTGGCGGTGGATGGGTCGGACGGCTACCCCTCCACGACGAACGTCACCCCAGCGCAGGCTGGGGTCTCCCGCACTTAGCGCGGGGCAGGAGCCGCGGGAGATTCCAGCCTTCGCTGGAATGACCTTTGCGGCCGGTAGGGCAGGAGCGGCTTACCCCCGCCGCGCCGCCACGAACGCATCGATATTCCGCCCGAGCACCGTCATCGGCACCCCGCCGCCCTGCACGACCGCATCGTTGAACGCCTTGAAGTCGTAGCGCGGACCCAGCGCCGTCTTGGCCCGATCGCGGAGGCGGTTGATCTCCGAATGGCCGACCTTGTATCCGCATGCCTGGCCCGGCCACGAACAATAGCGGTCGACCTCGCCCGACACTTCCTCGACGCTCGACCCGTTGGTGCTGGCGAACCAGTCGATCGCCTGTTGCCGGGTCCAGCGCTTGGCGTGCAGCCCGGTATCGACCACCATCCGGCACGCGCGGAACGCGATCGACTGGAGATAGCCCAGCCGACCGACCGGATCGCCCCCATACGCCCCCAGTTCGTCGCCCAGCTGTTCCGCATACAGCGCCCAGCCTTCCGAAAAGGCGTTGAACTGCAACAGCGAGCGGATCAGCGGCAGGCGGAAGGTGTATTCGCCCTGCCATACGTGTCCCGGGATCGCCTCGTGATAGACCAGGGTCGGGAGCGAATATCGCGTCCACAGGCCGGTGGTGCGCAGGTTGATCCACATCTTGCCCGGCACCTTGCCGTCGATCGAACCCGCTCCGCCATAGGCGCCCGGCGCGCCGGCCTCCTCGACCACCGGGATGCGCCGCACCTCGACATTGCCCGGGGCCAGGGTGTTGAACGCGCGTGGCATGCGGGCACGGATGTCGCGCAGCCGGTTCTGCACCAGCGCCATGATCTGCGCCCGGCCGGTATCGTCGTCGGGGAAGGTGAAGCGCGGGTCCTTGCCCAGCGCGGTCATCCGCGCGCCGACGCTGCCCTGCGTATAGCCCAGCGACTTGAGGATCACGTCCATCTGTCCCTGCAAGCCGGCCAGTTCCTCCTTGCCGCGGGCATGGACCTCGTCGGGGGTCATCGTCGTGGTGGTCGAGGCGCGCAACGCCCATGCGTACCACGCATCGCCACCGGGCCGCGCCCACATGCCGGCGTCCGCCGTCGCCTTCACCCGGTCCGCGCGGATCGCGGCCAGCTGCCGCTCCAGCGCGGGCTTCACCCTGGTACGCGCGATGGCGGTCGCCCGCGCGGTCCAGTCGCCCGGAATGTCCTTCGTCCGCCCGGCGAGCGAGGTGACCACGTCCCACGTCGCCGGATCGCCGCTCGTCGACTGGGTCAGTTGCCGGATGGTCTTGTCGAGCAGGAAGTCGGGCGCGACGACGCCCTGCGCCGATGCCGCGCGTACCCGCTGCGTCTCGCCGTCCAGCTGCGTCGCATAGCTCTCCAGCCGTGCCAGATAGGCGTCGGCATCGGCCTTCCCGGCGATGCTGTGGTCGCTGTCGAGGAAGCGCGGCACGTCGAGATACGCGCCGACATTCTGGATCACGACATAGGGCGTGTTGCGCCACCCGCCGACCGCGACGTCGCCATAGGGCAGGGCGAACCCGTCGATCGCGGTTTCGAACGCGGTGCGCGCGACGTCGATATCGGTGCGCGTCGCGGCGGAGAGCGGTCTGGTGTCGATCGCCTGCAACGTCGCGACATGCGCGCGCAGGTGATCGGCGATCCGGCGCTGCCCCGCCGCCGAGCGGTCGCCCAGCCGCGCCTTCAGCGCCGCCCGCGCGCCGGTATCGATGCCGAGCCCGCTGGCGGATTCTGGCGAATCGACCAGCATCGCCTCGGCGATCGTCGCCAGCTTCACTTCCGCTGCCTTGTCCGCGCCGGTCGCCGCCGTCTGCGCCTTCGCAGGCAGTCCGACGGTCAGCGTGGTAGCGGCGGCACCGGCGATCCAGTCGCGGCGGGTGAGGTCCATGGCGGTTCCTTCGAAAATGTCGGGCCCTGTGTCCCGCGACCGACCGCGTGCGTCAATCGTCGGGTGCGACGGTCAGCGTCGATCCGCTGACCCCGACGATCCGTGCCCGGCTGCCCGCATCCAGTGCCGGTCCGCGCGCGATCCATTCGCCGTCGCCCAGCCGCACGCGACCGATGCCGCCGACGATCGGTTCGACCACCACCACCCGTTCCCCGATCAGCCGTCCGGCGCGGTCGTTGAGCAGCGGATCGTCGCTGTCGACCGGATAGTCGGCATACCAGCGTCGCCCGATCACCACCGCCACCACGCTCCACGCCCCGAACACCGCCAGTTCGGCGGGCAGCGTCAGCGCGGGGAACAGCAGCGCCAGCACGCCGGTGATCGCCGCCGCGATCGCGACGAAGACGAGGAACACGCCCGGCACCGCCAGCTCGGCCGCGCCCAGCGCCACCGCCAGCAACAGCCAGGCATAGCCGCCCTCGATCATCGCGCGGGCGGCTCGAACGGACCGGCCGGACGTTCGCGTGGGGCAGCGGCAGGCGCGACAGGCTTGCTCTCGGCCAGCGCTTCCTTCGCGAGCTGGCCGATCCCGCCCAGCGTCCCGATCAGCTGCGTCGCTTCGACCGGGAACAGGATCGTCTTGGCATTGGGGCTGGTCGCGAACTTGCCGACCGCCTCGACATATTTCTGCGCGATGAAATAGTTGATCGCCTGCGTGCCGCCGGCCTCGATCGCGTCGCTGACGACCTGCGTCGCCTTCGCCTCGGCCTCGGCCGCGCGTTCGCGTGCCTCTGAATCGCGAAACGCCGATTCCTTGCGCCCCTCGGCTTCGAGGATGCGGGCCTGTTTCTGCCCCTCGGCACGCAGGATCTCCGACGCGCGCGTACCTTCGGCTTCGAGGATGTTGGCGCGCTTCTCGCGCTCGGCCTTCATCTGGCGGCCCATCGCGTTGACGATGTCGGCGGGCGGGCGGATGTCCTTGATCTCGACGCGGGTGATCTTCACGCCCCACGGGTTGGTCGCATGATCGACCACGCCCAGCAGCCGCGCGTTGATCTCGTCGCGCTTCGACAGCGTCTCGTCGAGGTCCATCGACCCCATGACCGTGCGCAGGTTGGTCGTCGTGATCTGCTGGAGCGCGATATACAGGTCCGACACCTCGTACGCCGCCTTGGCCGGGTCGAGCACCTGGAAGAACACGACACCGTCGGTCGACACCATCGCATTGTCGCGGGTGATGATCTCCTGCCCGGGAATGTCGATCACCTGCTCCATCATGTTCACCTTGCGGCCGACGCGATAGAAGAAGGCGGGATAGAAGTTGAACCCGGGCTTCGCCACCGCGGTGAAGCGGCCGAAATGCTCGATAGTATATTGATGGCCCTGCGTGACGATCTTCACGCTGGCGAACAGATAGAACAATACCAGCAACACGATCGCCGCGATCACGCCCAACACCATCGACCGTCCCCTGCTTGTGTTTTGACCACCGGACCCTAGCATGATCGCACCATGGAACCAGCGAATACCCCAGCGCCGCGCAGCCTTTTGTTCGTGCCGGCGGTCCGCCCCAGCATGATCGCCAAGGCCGCCGGGCTCGACGCCGACCTGATCGTCCTCGACCTCGAGGATTCGGTGCGCGACGGCGACAAGGCGGCGGCGCGCGAAGCGTTGCCGGTATCGCTCGAACTGCTCCACGGCCGGGGCGCGGCGGTGCGGATCAACGCGCCCGACAGTCCGCATTTCGCCGGCGATCTGGCAGTGCTCGGCCATGCCGCCGATACGCTGGTCGTCGTACCGAAGGTGCAGTCGCCGGCCGATCTCGCCCCGCTGGCCGGTCGCGCGCTGCTGCCGATGATCGAGACTCCGGCGGGCGTAATGGCCGCCGCGGCGATCGCCGCCGCGCCCGGCGTGGTCGGCCTGCTGGTCGGCACCAACGACCTTGCCGCCGCGCTGCGCCTGCCGCCGGGGGCGGGGCGGGGGCCGCTGACCACCGCGCTGCACCTGATCGTGCTGGCGGCGCGGGCGGCGGGGGGCTGGGCACTCGACGGCGTGTTCAACGCGCTGGCCGATCCCGACGGGCTGGCGCGCGAATGTGCCGCGGGGCGGGCGATGGGGTTCGACGGCAAGTCGCTGATCCACCCCAACCAGATCGCGACCGCCAACACCGCCTTTTCCCCCACCTCCGACGAACTGGCCGAAGCGGCGGCGATGATCGCCGCCGCCGGGGGCGGGGCGGAACGGTTCCAGGATCGCATGATCGAGGACATGCATGTCGAAATGGCGCGCCGGGTGATCCAGCGCGCGCGTTGACGCTTGCCCGTAACCTTCGGGATCGATAGTGGGGCGCATGACGCTCCGCCCGATCCTCGGACTCGCCGTCCTGCTGTTCAGCACGACGCCGGCCTTCGCCCAGTCGATCAGTCCGAAGATGCTGCGCGATCACGTCGCCATCCTCGCCAGCGATGCTTATGAAGGACGCGAACCCGGCACCCCCGGCGGCGATCGTGCCGAAGCCTATGTGCTGCAGGCGTTTGCCGATGCCGGCCTGAAGCCCGGCGCCCCCGACGGCCGCTGGCGGCAGGAAGTGGCGATGGCCGATCACAAGGCCGCGACGCTGACCGCCGTGGTGCGCCAGGGATCGCGCGAGACGACGCTGACCGCGCAGCAGATCGCCGGCCTCGGCCTGTCGACCACCACCACGATCCGCCGCGCGCCGCTCGTCTTCGTCGGCCGCGGTGCGCCGGACCAGATGCAGGGCGCGAAGCTGAACGGCGCGGTCGCGGTCGTCATCGGCGGCACCGCGCCCGACGCACCCGCGGTACCCACCGCCGATCGCAACGCAGCGCTGCTGGCGGCGGGTGCGCTCGGCGTCCTGCTGATCGCGCCGGCGCAGGCGCCGTGGACCGATATCGCGCACGGCTATTCGACCGCGACCATCGCCGGCACACCGCGCCGCCCGGATTTCAGCGGCGTCGTGCCGGCCAGCGTCGCCGAGACGCTGCTCGGGCGTTCCGCCGCCGATCTGCGCAAGGCGGCGATCGCGCCGGACTTCCGCCCGTTCCGGGCGAAGGCAACGATCGACATCGCGGCGACCGGTATCACCCGCCGCTACACCACCGCCAACATCGTCGGCATGATCCCCGGCACGACGCGCCCGAACGAAGCGGTGCTGCTCTCGGCGCACTGGGACCATATCGGCATTTGCCGTCCCGAAGGCGCACCCGATCGCATCTGCAACGGTGCGGCGGACAATGCCAGCGGCACCGCGATCCTGATCGAGGTCGCCAAGGTCCTCGCCAAGGGGCCGCGCCCGGCACGCAGCATCTATTTCGTCGCGACCACGGCCGAGGAAAAGGGCCTGATCGGCGCCGACGCCTATGCCGCCGCGATCGCCGACACTCCGTTGAAGGTCGTCGCGAACCTCAACATCGATACCGCCGCGATCGTGCCGACCGGCATGCCGGTGGCGATGGTCGGGCGCGGCAACTATCCCAGGATCGACGCCATCGTCGATGCCACCGCCCGCGCGATCGGCCGCAAGGTCGATACCGATACCGAAGCCAACATCATGATCAAGCGGCAGGACGGCTGGGCGTTCGGCAAGCGCGGCATCCCCGCCGTCATGGCGACCGGTTCGGTCAGCGACATGAAGCGATTGTTCGCCTATCTCGACGGCCCCTACCACAAGCCGAACGACGACCTCGCGCATATCGACCTGTCGGGCGCTGCCGAGGATGCCGACCTGCACGTCGCGCTGGCCCGTGCGCTCGCCGACCCCATCCGCTACCCCGCCAACTGAAGACGAGACGACGCTTCCCATGGATATCACCCTCGGCCTGACCTTCGACGACGTACTGCTCGTTCCGCAGGAATCGGACGTGCTGCCCAGCCAGGCCGACCCGCGCACCCGCGTCGCCCGCGACCTCGCCCTCAACATCCCGTTCCTGTCGTCGGCGATGGACACCGTGACCGAAGCCGACATGGCGATCGTCATGGCGCAGCTGGGCGGGATCGGCGTGCTCCACCGCAACCTGACGATCGAGGAACAGGTCGCGGCGGTGCGTGCGGTCAAGCGCTTCGAAAGCGGCATGGTCGTCAACCCGATCACCATCGCTGCCGACGCCCCGCTGTCCGCGGCGCGCGCGCTGATGGAACGGCATCGCATCAGCGGCATCCCGGTGGTCGAGGGGTCGGGGAAGCTGGTCGGCATCCTGACCAACCGCGACGTCCGCTTCGCCGAGAACCCGAACCAGCCCGTCGCCGAACTGATGACGCACGAAAATCTCGCGACCGTCCGCATCGGCGTGTCGCAGGAGGAAGCCCGCCGCCAGCTCCATCAGCGCCGGATCGAAAAGCTGCTGGTCGTCGACGACGCGTATCACTGCGTCGGCCTGATTACCGTCAAGGACATTGAAAAGGCGGTGACCTATCCCAACGCGACCAAGGACGGCACCGGCCGCCTTCGCGTCGCCGCCGCCACCACCGTCGGTGACAAGGGATATGAACGCACCGAGGCGCTGATCGAGGCGGAGTGCGACCTGATCGTCATTGACACCGCGCACGGCCATAACCGGCAGGTCGCCGAAGCGGTCAGGCGGGTGAAGGCGATCGCCCCGCACGTACAGGTCATCGCCGGCAACGTCGCGACCGGCGACGCCACCCGCGCGCTGATCGATGCCGGGGCCGACGGCATCAAGGTCGGCATCGGTCCGGGATCGATCTGCACCACCCGCGTCGTCGCCGGCGTCGGCGTGCCGCAGCTGACCGCCGTCATGGACGCGGCGAAGGCGGCGGCGGGAACCGGCGTGCCGGTGATCGCCGACGGTGGCATCCGCACCTCGGGCGACGTCGCCAAGGCGCTGGCCGCCGGTGCGTCGGCGGTGATGATCGGATCGCTGCTGGCCGGCACCGAGGAAGCGCCGGGCGAAACCTTCCTGTATCAGGGCCGGGCGTACAAGAGCTATCGCGGCATGGGGTCGGTGGGCGCCATGGCGAAGGGGTCGGCCGACCGCTATTTCCAGCAGGATATCAAGGACCAGCTCAAGCTCGTTCCCGAGGGGATCGAGGGGCAGGTCGCGTTCAAGGGTCCGGCCAAGGACGTTATCC
Organism: Bacillus sp. 2B10; assembly: GCA_003946805.1. GTDB lineage: Bacteria > Pseudomonadota > Alphaproteobacteria > Sphingomonadales > Sphingomonadaceae > Sphingomonas. Next base: position 27,751 of record RPSH01000011.1, read on the forward strand.
ACCAGCTCGTCGGCGGCGTGAAGGCGGCGATGGGCTATACCGGATCGCACACCATCGCCGAACTGCAGGACCGCGCGCGCTTCGTCCGCATCACCAATGCGGGCCTGCGCGAAAGCCACGTCCACGACGTGACGATCACGCGCGAGGCGCCGAACTACCCGACCCGTTGACCGGGCAAGGCGCTGGCGCGGCCCGGCATCCGGCCGGCGCGCCGACGTGTCCGCGCCGTCATCCTTGCCGGATGCGGTGCTGGACCATGGCGGACGGGTATTTCTGCACCGCTGGATTGATCTACGTTATGTTGCTAGCGTCGCGCATGGTTTTTCGGAAGATGTGTGCATGAATCCGGCTGCGCGTACCCAGGCAGCGATCGATCTGGTCGATGCGATCCTCGATGGCGCCCGTACCGGCGGGGCGGCGGCGGACCAGATCGCGAAGCGGTTTTTCGCGGCGCGCCGCTATGCCGGGTCGAAGGACCGCCGCGCGATCCGCACGCTGGCCTATGAAGCGGTCCGTCGCTTCGGTCCGGTGCCCGCGACGGCGCGCTCGGCGATCGTCGCGCTGGCGGACGCCGATGCCGATCTTGCCGCGACCTTCGACGGATCGTCCTATGGTCCGGCACCGATCCTTGCCGACGAACCGCGCGCCGAACCGGGGCTGGCCCCGGCATGGCTGGTGGAGGCGTTCCACGCCTCGGGCCTCGACGACGGCGAACTGGCCGCGCTGCTCGACCGCGCGCCGCTCGACCTGCGGGTCAACCCGCTGCGCGCCGACCGGGCGGCGGTGCTGGCCGAACTGGGCGGCGATCCCGCGCCCGACTTGCCCGACGCGATCCGCCTGCCCGCCGATACACTGCCCGACAGCGAGGTGCTGCGCGACGGCCGGGCTGAGGTGCAGGATTTCGGCAGCCAGATCGTGTCGCTCGCCACCTGCGCCGAACCCGGCGGTTTCGCGGTCGACCTGTGCGCGGGCGGCGGTGGCAAGACGCTGGCGATCGCGGCGCAGATGGCGGGGGAGGGGCGCATCCTCGCCACCGATACCGACCGCCCGCGCCTGTCGCGCCTCGCGCCGCGCGCCGCGCGCGCCGGCGTGACCATCGCCGAACCGCGTCTGCTCGATCCCGGCAAGGAATCGGCGATGCTGGCGGATGTCGCGGGACAGGCCGACTGGGTGATGGTCGATGCCCCCTGTTCGGGCACCGGCACGTGGCGCCGCAATCCGGAGGCGCGCTGGCGGCTGACCCCCGACCGGCTCGACCGGGTGGTGGCGACGCAGGCGCGGCTGCTCGACATCGCCGCCGGCCTGACGTCGGCGACAGGCACGATCACCTATGTCGTGTGTTCGCTACTCGATGCCGAGGGCCGGGAACAGGTCGATGCGTTTCTGGCGCGCAACGCGGGCTGGCATGCGCTGCCGCTTGCATTGCCGCGCGGGCGCGTCCACGGTCCGGGCATGCGCCTGACCCCGGCATCCGATTCCACCGACGGTTTCTTCGTCGCACGCCTCGGCCGGGGATGAGCACGCCTGTCGCCTGGTCGGAGAAGTTGATGCGGTTCACCTCGGTTTCGGTCGCGGGCGCGCTCGCGCTGGTATGCGCGTCGACCTCGCTCAGCGGCCAGCGTCCCGATAACCAGGTCGATCCGCGCTCGATGGCGCTGCTGCAACAGGGTCGCGCCGCACAGGCCGCTGGCGACACCACGGCCGCGACCGGCTTCATCGAAAGCGCGCTGGTCGTCGATCCGCGCAACCGCGCCGCCTATATCACGCTGGCCGACATCGCCCGCACGCAGGGCCTGCCCGGCAAGTCGATCCGCCTGTACCGCGAGGCGCTGAGCCTCGAGCCGAACGACGTCGTCGCGCTGAAGGGCGAGGGCGAGGCACTGGTGCAGAAAGGCGCCGTGACCCGCGCCCGCGACACGCTGGCCAAGCTGAAGACCGTCTGCGGCGCGACCTGTCCGGCGGCGAACGAACTCGCGGCCGTCATCGCCAGGGGGCCGCCGGTCACCGCGACCGCGCAACAGACCCCGGCCGTCGTCCCTGGCGCCCCGAAACCTGCCACGCCGCAATAATTTCATCAGGGAGCGCCACGAATGTCGATGTCGATGCTGCCGATCGCCACGTTGTTCGCCATATCCGCCCCGGCGCAGGACGCTGCCGAACGTGCGCCGACGATCCAGGTGCTTGGTACCGCCACCGTCGAGACGCCACCCGATCGCGCCCGCATCAGCTATTGGGTGAATGGCGAGGGCAAGACCGCCGACGCGGCCAGCGCCGCCCTCGCTGCCCGGAACACGGCCGTCGTCGATGGTGTCCGCACCTTGCTGGGGCGCGGTGCCGAGGTTACCGCGAGCGAAGTCAGCGTGACCCAGGTTCGTGGTCCCGACTGCGACCGGCAGGGCGGCTATACGCCCCGACTGAGCGAGGGGCCGTGTGCGGTCATCGGCCATGTTGCAACCTTGCAGGGCCACATAAGGACCGCCGTCGTCGACAAGGCCGCCACGGCCGTCGGCCTCGTCGCCCGGCTGGGCGCGCGTGACGCGCGGATACAGGCATATGAACTGGGCGACCGCAGCGCGGCGTTGCGTCGCGCAACGGCGGCGGCCGTGGCCGATGCGCGTGCCCGGGCCGAAGCGCTTGCGACCGGCGCGGGCGTCCGGCTCGGCGAACTGATCGCCCTGAACGATCCGAACGCCTCGAATGACGAAGTCAACGACGCGGGCGTGCGACGCCGCATCATGAACGACCTCGCGGCGCCGCCCGCGATGCTGGCGACGGCTGTTCCGATCGCCGTGACGCCGCGCCCGATCCAGACCCAGGCCCGCGTCAACGCCCGCTTCGCCATCGCGCGCTGATCGGCGCGCCTACCCCAGCATCCGCGCCAGCGCCACGAACTCGGCGACGGACACCGTTTCCGCCCGCCGCGTCACGTCGATCCCGATCGTTCCGGCCGCCTCGATTGCGCCGGGCACCGCCTTCAGGCTCTGCCGCAGCATCTTGCGCCGCTGCCCGAATGCCGCCGCGGTCAGCCGCTCCAGCACCTTGAGCGGAGCGCCCTCCGGCGCGCCGGTCGGCACGACATGGACCACCGCCGACATGACCTTGGGCGGTGGGGTGAACGCGCTGCGATGTACCGGCATCGCGATCCGCGCGCTGCTGCGCCACTGGGCCAGCACCGCCAGCCGGCCATAGGCGTCGTCGTTCGCCTGCGCCACGATCCGGTCGGCGACCTCGCGCTGGAACATCAGCGTCAGGCTCTGCCACCATGGCCGCCAGTCGGCGGACAGCCACCCGACGAACAGCGCGGTGCCGACATTGTACGGCAGGTTCGACGCGATATGCGGCCGCCCGTCGAACAGCGACGGCGCATCGATCTCCAGCGCATCGCCCTCGATCACGCGCAGCCGGCCCGGAAACGCCGCGCCCAGTTCCTCCAGCGCCGGGATGCACCGCCGGTCGCGCTCGATCGCGGTGACCTTCGCCCCCGCCAGCAACAGCGCACGCGTCAGCCCGCCCGGACCCGGCCCGACCTCAAGCACGTCCTGGTCGTGCAGGTCGCCCGGCACCCGCGCGATCCGGTCGAGCAGTTGCTGGTCGAACAGGAAATTCTGTCCCAGCGCCTTGTTCGCCGACAGGTCGTGGCGCTTGATGACCTCGCGCAGTGGCGGCAGGTCGGTGACGGGCGCGACGCTCATGCCGCGGCGCGACGCGCGGCGGCGGCCCCGGCCATGCGGATCGCGGCGATCATCGCGCCCGGTTCGGCGCTGTCCTGCCCGGCGATATCGAACGCGGTGCCATGATCGGGCGAGGTCCGCACGATCGGCAGCCCCAGCGTGATGTTGACCCCGTCGTCGAAATGCAGCGTCTTGATCGGGATCAGCGCCTGGTCGTGATAGGCGCACAGCGCGGCGTCATAGCGCGCCCGCGCGCGCGGGTGGAACATCGTGTCGGCCGCCAGCGGCCCGACGATATCGATCCCCTCGGCCCGCAACAGTTCGACCGCGGGCAGCATCACCTCGATCTCCTCGCGCCCGATCGCGCCGCCTTCGCCAGCATGGGGGTTGATCCCCGCCAGCGCGAGGCGCGGGGCGTCGATCCCGAAGTCGCGCGTCAGCCCGCGCGCCGTCGCCCGGCCGCGCGACACGATCAGGTCGGTGGTCAGCGCCATCGGCACCCGCGCCAGCGGTTCGTGGATCGTGATCGGCACCACGCGCAGCGTCGGCCCGGCCAGCATCATCACCGCATTCTCGCGTGCCACGCCGCAGCGTTCGGCCACGAACTCGGTCTGCCCGGGATAGTCGAAGCCGATGCGGTACAGTTCCGCCTTGGACACGGGCGCCGTCACCAGCCCCGATGCGGCATCCGACCGCGCCAGCCCGGCGGCGAGTTCGAGCGACTGCAACGCACAGCGCGCCCCGCCGATATCGGGCCGCCCCGGCACGATCGGGTCGCCGTCGACCACCGCCACCACCGGCAGCGCCCGCCCGAACACGCGCATCGCGTCGCGCGGGTCGTCGATCCGCTCGACCGGGCCGTTCCACACTGCCGAGACCGCGCGCACGTCGCCGACCGCGAAGAAACAGGGCAGCGAGTCGCTGTCGCGCCGCGCCCATGCCTTGGCGATGATCTCGGGCCCGATCCCGGCGGGATCGCCCATCGACAGGGCGAGGGGAGCGATCGGCCGCACCGCGCCCGCTGCCTCAACGATACTCGATCACCGCATCACGCCGCAGATCGCGCATCATCCGCTGCGCCCGCAGGTTGACGCGCTCCTGCTCCAGCCCCTGCTGGATCTGCTGCGCCGACGGGATGCCCGCGGTGCGCGGGTCCTCGCGACCGCACAGCACCAGCACGCGCACGCCGTCCTTGGGCGATCCGAAGGGCGGGGTCGCCTGTCCGACGTTCAGCTTCAGGACGATATCCTGCAATGCCGGCGGCAGGCTGCGCAGCACTACCGCGTCATTGTCGACGATCTCCGCCTTCTGCGCCTGCGCGATCTTGGTCGCGTCGCCGCAGCCGCGAATCCCCTGCGTCGCTTCGGTGAAGGCGGCGACCTTGGCGCTCGCCTGCGCCTCGGTCGTGCCGGCGGGGAAGGGCAGGAACAGCTGGCGCAACGCCAGCTTGGCGTCGCGCGGATCGGCCATCAGCACCTGCCGCTTGTCGGCGAGGTACAGGATCGAATAGCCGCCCGGCACCTCGATCGGTCCGGCGATCTGGCCGACCTGCATCTGCGTCGCGGCACGCTGCAACTGGTCGGGCAGCATGTTCAGCCGCACGAAGCCCAGGTCGCCACCGACCGCGCGGGTCGACGCTTCGGAGAAATTGCGTGCGAAATATTCGAACGGCGCACCCTGGCGGATCTGTTCGATCATCTTCTGCATGCCCGCCTGCACCTCGGGCGCGCGATCGGGCGTTGCCGCCATGTAGATTTCGCGAAGGCTGTATTCCTCGGTGCCCTTCGACGCTTCCATGCGCGCGATCACCGCGGCGACTTCCTCCTCGCCGACGTTGACGAACGGCTCGACCTGCTTGCGCAGCAATCGGCTCCACGCCAGTTCGCCCTCGATCTGGCGGCGCAGCGAACGGTCCGACGACCCGACCGTGCGCAGATAGGCGCGCAGCTGCTCCGGCGTCTGGTTGAAGCGCTGCTTGGCCAGGCGGTTGAAGCTCTGCCCCAACTCGGCGGTGGTCACGGTGATGTCCTTGGCCTTGGCCTGCTGGATCTGCAGCGTCTCGTCGATCAGCTGCCGCACGACCTGCGCGCGCAGCACTTCGCGATCGGCGTCGCTCAGCTTGAAATCGTTCAGCGCGACGATCAGCGCCATGCGCTGGTCGACGTCGGTGCCAGTCAGCACCGTGTCGTTCACGATCGCCGTCGGCTTGCGGATATTGGGGTCCAGCTTGCCGAAGATCGTCGGGTTGCCCGGCAGGTTCAGGTTGGCGCCCGGCACCTCCTGCGCATCGCCGACCGTCTGGGCCGCCAGCGTGGCGGCGGCGGCAACGGCGGCGAAACCGGCGATCGAACGGCCGATGCGGCCGATAGTCACGATGTTCTTGGTCACTTGGTCGTCATATCCCATGCGCGCGTGATCGGGGCGGTGCCGCATCATTCGGGCAAATTCATGGCCCGCCGCGCCTGAACAGAGCCTTATCGCCCCAGGTTCTTCAATGCCAGCGTTACCAGATAACTGCTGCCGTTGCGCGCGTCGCCGATGCGCTGGTAATCGCGCTTCCACGTCAGGCCCAGCCGCAGGCAGTCGTCCTCATACTGGAAACCCACCCGGTGGCGTATCGGATCGAACCCGTCCGAAATCGACAGCGAATCCTCCGACTTGTCGGTCAGGTCGACCGTGGCGGAGGCGAAGGCGGACCAGAACGGCCCGAACGCCGCCCGACCGGCGACGCGCACTTCCTCGCGGTCCTGCAAATCCTCCAGCTCGGCGATATCGCGGTTGAGACGCAGATAGCCGACCTGGACATAGGTCCGCCGGCTGCCGACCGTCGCGTCCAGCTCGTTGAGGCGCAGCTTCGCCCCGTCCTTGTCCAGCCGGTAGCGGTGGGTGAAGGTCACGAATTCGCGGAACCGGATGTCGGTGCGCCCGACGATGTCGGAAAACCGGTCGTCCAGCCCGGTGCCGCTCGGCAGGATGCTGGCGCGCTGGCTCGCGCGGTAGCTCTGCCCGACCGTCGCCAGCACCGCCACGCCCGGCAGGTCGAGCGCATAGTCGAGGCCATAGGTGACGCGCGACGAATCCTCGAACCGGTCGTATCCGGCGAAGCGGTTGAGCGCGAACAGGTTCGAATCCTCCAGGTCGACCGCGCGCGCATCCTCGTTCGGGACAGCCAGATTGGCGATCTTCGGTGACGCGACGAGCTGCACCCGCGGGCTGATCCGTTGCGTGCCGCGCCCGATCGCACCGACGAAGGGCCAGCGCACATCGACCGCCACCGCCGCGATCCCGCGTGGGGTGAAGCCTTCGTCGCCGCGATAGCTCAGCACCGCCGTATCGATCGTATCGCGCGCGTTATAGGCGTCGGCGCGGGCATAGCCGGTGAACGTCACTTCCTGCCCCAGCGGCGTGTAGCGTGTCAGGTCCCATCGCGCGGCGGCAAAGGCGCGCTGCGTATCCTGCCCCTCGCTCCGGCTGATCGCCAGCGTGTTGAGCTGCACCTGCGCCACGCCGCCCAGCAACCCGTTGAAGCGACGGCGATAGTCGATCTCGGGCAGCGCGATCGGCTGCATCCCCTGATCGTCGCCGACCCGCAGCGTCTGCACCGCCCAGCCGCTGATCGTCAGCATCGAATCCCGGTCGATCCGCTCGACCGTCACATTGTTGCGCAACCGGTCGTCGCGCGAAATGTCGTAGCGGCGCAGGAACGTCTGGTCGGTGGCGTAGCGCAGCGATCCCGACACGGCCCAGTTGGGGTTCAGCTGGAACCGGCCGACCGTGTCGATATAGCCGCGAAACGACTGTTCGGTGCCGGTCGGCGACGCGCCGAGCACCAGGTCGTCGCTGCGCCGGCTGACCGTGGCATAGCCCTGTACCCGGTACGCGCCCTTGCTCGACAGCGACCGGTAATCCGCCTGCAACATCGGCAGTACTGCGGTGAAGACGTGCGGCGTGATCGTCAGGTCGCGATTGGGCGCGAGGCTGACGTAATAGGGGACGGCGACTTCCAGCCCGTTGACCCGGTCGAGCCGGATCGACGGCGCCAGCAACCCCGAATCGCTGCCGTCGCCGATCGAATGCGAAAAGGACGGCAGCGGGATCGTCGGCAGGCCGAAGATGGTCAGGCCCGCACCGGTATAGCGGATGCGCTTGCGCGTCGGGTCGTAGCGGACGCGCAGCGCGGTGATCTTCCACGACGGTTCCTTGGGGCACCCGGCCGAATTGGTGACCGAACACGGCGTGTAGGCCGCGCTCTCGACCGTGACGACGCCATTGTCCGATCGCGTGCCGCGCTTCGCCGCGATCCGCCCGCCCTCGTCCAGCACGACCAGCATGTTGTCGACCACGCCGTCCTTCAGGCTGTCGGTCAGCTCGATGCGGTCGCCATAGGCGATGTCGCCCTGCGGGTTGGTGACCGCGATATTGCCGTCGGCGACGACCTGTCCGGTCTTGCGGTTCCATGTCACCCGGTCGGCGCGCAGGCGGTTGCCGTCGCGCAGCAGCCGCACCTCGCCCGACGCGGTCACGACCTCGCCCCGGCTGTCATATTCCAGCAGGTCGGACGAGAAATCGATCTGGTCCCCGGTCGCGGGCGTCGGCAGCGCGCTTTCCGGCGGCGGGGGCGGGGCGACACGATCCTGCAGGTCCTGCGCCAGGGCAGGGCCCGCGACCGCCAGCGTCAGGCCAAGGGCAAGCGACCCGAACGAACGCTTCACTAGTTTCGCTTCCCCAAACCGTTGCCGCCCGCTGCCGGACGTTCGCTTCGCGCTATTGCACCGCGCGGCGGGAACCGCAATCGCCCTCGGGCCGCTTTACCTGCCCGTCACGCCGGGCCTAGAAGACGTCCGCGCCGCGCGCGGCAACACCAAAGGATGCTCATGTCGATCTCGATCCGTTTCGCCCCCGACCGGGGAACCGCCAACGCCCTCGTGCTGCCCATCGCCACCGGCGGGCTCGACCGGATCGGCGGTGCGGGCCTCGACGGGGCGGTCGCCACGCTGGTCGCGGGCGCGGCAAGGGCCGGCCGCTTCGATGGCGAGGCCGGGTCGATGGCGGAAATCTTCGTCGCGGGCGAAGGCGACAGCGCCGATCGCGTGATCCTGCTCGGCATCGGCGACGGCGCGGGGCCGGCGCTGGAGAAGGCTGGCGGCGCGCTGACCGGCCGCTTCCTGCTCTCGGGCCTGACCGAACTGACCGTCGACTTCACCGGCACGGCGGTGTCGGCGGCATCGGTCGCCCGCTTCGCCGCGACCGCCGCGCAGCGGGCATGGCGGCAGGACGGCTATCGCACGAAACTGCCCGAAAAGTCGAAGCCGACGCTGACCGGCCTGACCATCGTCGGCGCGCCCGACGGGATCGACGACGCCTTCGTCGCGGCCGATGCGCTGACCCGGGGGCTCGACCTGACCCGCACGCTCGTCACCGATCCGCCGAACATCCTCTATCCGGTCAGCTTCGTCGAGAAGTGCCGCGAACTGGAATCGCTCGGCGTCGAGCTGACGGTGCTCGACGATCGCCAGATGGCCGAACTCGGCATGGGCGCGCTGCTGGGCGTCAGCCTCGGCTCCGAAAAGGAAGCGCGGCTGCTCGCCATGCGCTGGAACGGCAAGGGGGAGGGCGATGTCGACCTCGCGCTGGTCGGCAAGGGCGTGACCTTCGACACCGGCGGCATCTCGCTCAAGCCCGGACCCGGCATGGAGGACATGAAGTGGGACATGGGCGGTGCCGGCGCGGTCGCCGGCGCGATGAAGGCGCTCGCCACGCGCAAGGCGAAGGCGAACGTGGTCGGCGTGGTCGGGCTGGTCGAGAACATGCCCGATGGCAAGGCGATGCGCCCCGGTGACGTCGTCACCAGCATGTCGGGCCAGACGATCGAGGTGCTCAACACCGATGCCGAAGGACGTCTCGTCCTGTGCGACGTGCTGACCTGGGTGCAGAAGACGCATGGCCCGAAGACGATCGTCGATCTGGCGACGCTGACCGGCGCGATGATAATCTCGCTTGGCAGCGAACATGGCGGCCTGTTCGCCAACGACGATTCGCTGGCCGACCAGCTGCTCGCCGCGTCGCGCGAATCGGGCGACCTGCTGTGGCGCTTCCCGCTGTCGCCCGCGTACGACAAGCTGCTCGACAGCCCGATCGCCGACATGAAGAACATCGGCCCGCGCGGCGCCGGATCGATCACCGCGGCGCAGTTCCTCAAGCGCTATATCGAGGACGGCGTCCGCTGGGCGCATCTCGACATCGCCGGCATGGTCTGGGCCGACAAGCCCGGCATCCATCACGACAAGGGCGCAACCGGCTTCGGCGTGCGCCTGCTCGACCGGTTCGTCGCGGATAATTTCGAAGGCTGACGGAGACGTCCCTCACCCGTCATCCCGGCCTGCGCCGGGATGACGAAGGCGAATGCGCATGAAAGTCGACTTCTATCACCTGACCCGCAGCCCGCTCGACCGCGTCCTGCCGCGCATCGCGCAGCGGCTTCACGACGATGGCGAGCGGCTGTTGCTGTTGTCCGACGATGCCGAACAGCGTCGACAACTCGACATGCTGCTATGGACCTATGCGCCCGACAGCTTCCTGCCCCATGCAGAGGCGGGGGCGGGCGACGATGCGCTGCAATCGGTGCTGATCGCCCCCGAACCGACCGACGCGAACGCCGCGCGCAACGTCGCGATCGTCGACGGCCGCTGGCGCGACGCGGCGCTGGCCTTCGACCGCGCGTTCCATTTCTTCGGCGAGGACCACATCGCCGCCGCCCGCGCCGCGTGGAAAGGGCTGGCCGAGCGCGACGACGTCGAGCGGCGCTACTGGCGGCAGGGGGATGGCGGCTGGGAGCAGGCGGCGTAGCGCTTGCCTGTCGCGCGGCGCCCGACTAGGGGGACCGGCGACAATCCTTCCAACAACCTTGAAACGCAGGAGCCGCGACCGCCATGGCCGCTACCCGTACCTTTTCGATCATCAAGCCCGACGCGACCCGTCGCAACCTGACCGGCGCCGTCACGAAGATGCTGGAGGAAGCCGGCCTGCGCGTCGTCGCCTCGAAGCGCATCCAGATGACCCGCGAACAGGCCGAAGGCTTCTACGGCGTCCACCGCGAGCGTCCGTTCTTCAACGACCTGGTGTCGTTCATGATCTCGGGCCCCGTGGTCGTGCAGGTGCTGGAAGGCGAGAACGCCGTCCAGGCCAACCGCGACATCATGGGCGCTACCAACCCGGCGAACGCCGATGCCGGCACGATCCGCAAGGAACTGGCCGAATCGATCGAGGCGAACTCGGTCCACGGTTCGGATTCGGAAGAGAATGCGAAGATCGAGATCGACTTCTTCTTCAAGCCGGAAGAGATCGTCGGCTGATCGAATAGCCCGATGTGAAGAGGCCCGTTTCCGACAAGGAGGCGGGCCTTTTTCCTATCCGTCTACCCGTTCGGTTCGAGCAGCTTCGAGCTTGTCGAGAAGCGTCCGTCGAGAACGGGTCGTCCGGGGCAACCCCTTCTCGACTACGGTTCTCGACAGGCTCGAACCTGCGCTCGAAGCAAACGGAGGGGGAGGGTAGCAGACCCTACCCCGCCAGCCGCCCCAGTTCCTGCCCCCACAGCGTATCCAGCCGCCGCGCGACGCCGCCGGTCGCCGCTTCCCGTCGCGCCAGCGCCTTGAGTTCCAGCGCCCGCCCGCCGACCAGCCGCCCGTGCGTCGCGAACACCAGGTCGTAGATCGCGCTCGACCGAAGCTGCCGGTCGCCGTCCCACCACGTCGCGGTGATCGCGACCGGCAGCCGTCCTTCCAGCGCGTCCGCCCCGCCGTCGGTAATCGCCAGCACCGGCGCACGAACCCAGTCCGCCGCGATCGCCACGTCGCCGACCGCCGATTTCGGCGCGACCTTCAGCACCGGCGGGAACGTCACCTCGATCCGCTCGATCCGCCGGTCGGGCGCGCTCAGCACCAGCCGTTCGCCACCGCCCTCCGGCGTCGCGACGATCGCCAGCGCCGTCTTCGCCTGCGCCGACGATGCGCGCTCGGCGATCCGTTCCGCCTCGGCGCTGCGCCGTTCGGACACGTTGTTCCAAAGCGTCAGTCCGCCGATCACGACCCCGGCCACCGCCACGCCTTCGGCCAGCGTGATCCAGCGCCGCCGCTCGGCCCGCGCTTCCTCCGCCTCGCTCACCGCCCGCCGGCCTCCAGCAGCGCGCGCGGCGCCGCCAGTTCCCATGCGTGGGCGACCGCGTCCTCGATTCCGACGGGATCGCCATCGGCGTCGATCTCCTGCCAGCCATCGTCACTGCGCACGGTCGCGCCGTCGCCGACGATCCGCACGAAATCATTGCCCTCGACCGCGAAGACCGTCGCCTCGCCCGCGTCGCGCTCCTCGGTTGCCGGCAACACCTTCACGGCTTCACGGATCAGGTCGAGCATCTCGGTCTTCGCGTCACATACTCCGCCAGCGTTTGCGGGTAGAGGCGATGTTCCTCCACCAGCACCCGCGCCGCCAGGCTGTCGGCGGTATCGTCGGGCAGGATCGGAACGCGCGCCTGCGCCAATACGCTCCCGGCGTCAAGTTCCTCGGTGACGACATGCACCGAACAGCCGGCCTCCCGGTCCCCCGCCGCGATCGCCCGCGCATGGGTATCGAGCCCCTTGTACGCCGGCAGCAGCGAGGGATGGATGTTGACGATCCGGTCGCGCCACCGCGCGACGAAGTCCCCCGACAGCAACCGCATATAGCCGGCCAGCGCGATCGTCTCGACCCCGGCTTCGCGCAGCGCGCCGTCGATCGCCGCCTCATATTCCGCCTTGGGGATTCCCCTCGGCGAATGGGCGAAGGTCGCGATGCCCTGTCCGGCCGCATGGACCAGCCCGGCGGCATCGGGCTTGTCCGACGCGACCAGCGCGACCTCGTACGGACAATCGGCCGCCCGCGCCGCCGCGACCAGCGCCGCCATGTTCGAACCCCGCCCCGAAATCAGGACGCCGACGCGGTGCCTAGCCAAGATGCGTCGCGCTCCACTCGGCCCGCGCGCTCCACGTCTCCGCGCTGCCCCGGACGGTGCAGCCCTTCTCGCCCGTCTCGACCGTGCCGATCCGCACCACCGTCTCGCCCGCCTCCATCAGTGCGGCGGCGACGGCATCGGCTTCATTGGCGGCGACCAGCACCGCCATGCCGATCCCGCAATTGAACGTCCGTGCCATCTCGCCCGGCTCGATATTGCCCTGCGCCTGCAGGAACGCCATCAACCGCGACTGCTCCCACGCATCGGCATCGACCTGCGCATGGGCACCCTCGGGCAGCACGCGCGGGATATTCTCCAGCAATCCGCCGCCGGTGATATGCGCCAGCCCATGGATTCGCCCCTCGCGCAACAGCGGCAGCAGCGATTTCACATAGATTCTCGTCGGCGCCATCAGCGCATCGATCAGCAGCACGTCCTGATCGAACAGGGCGGGGCGCGCCATCTTCCACCCCTTGTCCGCCGCCAGCCGCCGTACGAGCGAGAAACCGTTTGAATGCACCCCCGACGACGCCAGGCCGAGGATGACGTCGCCCACCGCCACCTTGTCGCCGGTCAGCAACTGTTCGCGCTCGACCGCGCCCACGCAGAAGCCGGCGAGGTCGTAATCGCCATCGGCATACATGCCCGGCATTTCCGCCGTCTCGCCGCCGATCAGCGCGCAGCCCGCCTGCCGGCACCCCTCGGCGATCGACGCGACGACCCGCTCGGCGGTGTCGGCGACCAGCTTGCCCGAAGCGTAATAATCGAGGAAGAACAGCGGCTCGGCACCCTGCACGATCAGGTCGTTGGCGCACATCGCGACCAGGTCGATGCCGACCCCGTCATGCGCGTCATGCTCGATCGCCAGCTTCAGCTTGGTGCCGACGCCGTCATTGGCGGCGACCAGCAACGGATCCCTGAACCCGGCGGCCTTGGGGTCGAACACCCCGCCGAACCCGCCCAGTTCGGCATCCGCCCCCGGCCGCCGCGTCGACTTCGCCAGCGGCCCGATGGCGCGGACCAGGGCGTTGCCCGCCGCGATCGATACGCCTGCCTGTGCGTAGGTATAGCCGCCGCCGCGGTCCGCTTCGTTGCTCATGGATGCCCGGTTAGCCACATCGCGCTTGGATTTCCACGCCTGCTTCGTCAAAAGGCGCGCATGACCTTTTCCCGCCCCCGCCGCATCCTTGCCGCCGTCGCTCTCGGCGCGGTCGCCGCCGGTGCGGTCGTGGCGCAACAGGGCGGTGTCGCCGCGGTCGACGGATCGGGCAGTTTCGAGGTGAACGGCGTCCGGGTCGACGTCGCCGGCCCCTCGGCCGACGCCGCGCGCACCGCCGGCTGGCGCATCGCCCAGCGCAGGGGCTGGCAGATGCTGTCGCAGCGACTGACGGGGCAGGCCCGCTCGCTGCCCGACGGCACGCTCGATTCGCTGGTGACCGGCATCGTCGTTGAAAGCGAACAGATCGGGCCAAAACGCTACATCGCCCGGCTGGGCGTCCTGTTCAATCGCGGACGTGCGGCGTCGATCCTCGGCATCGCCGGGGTGTCCGAACGCTCGCCCGCGATGCTGGTCGTGCCGCTGATCTGGGACGGCGGCACCGGCACCGTGTTCGAACGCGCGACGCCGTGGCAGGCGGCATGGGCCCGCTTCCGCACCGGCGGCAGCGTGATGGACTATGTCCGCCCCAGCGGGACCGGCGCCGACGGGCTGCTGCTCAACGCCGGACAGGTGACGCGGCGCGGGCGCGGCTGGTGGCGCACCGTCCTGAACCAGTATGGCGCGTCCGACGTGCTGATCCCGCAGGTCCGACTGTACCGCCAATGGCCCGGCGGACCGGTGATCGGCACCTTCACCGCCGGCTATGGCCCCGACAACCGCCTGCTCGGTAGTTTCTCGCTCCGCGTCGAACAGGGTGATGCCGTGCCCGCGCTCCTCGACGAAGGCGTCCGCCGGATCGACGCCCTGTACCAGCAGGCGCTGCGCACCGGACAGCTCCGTCCCGACACCGTCCTCGCCGCGCCGCCGCCCGGCACGCCGGTCGCGCCGGTCGAGGAACTGGTGCTCGATCCCGCCACGCTCGACCCCGCCGCCACGCCGCCGCCCGGCGCGGTGGCCGAAAGCGTCACCGTGTCGGTGCAGGCCGATACGCCGACCGCCGCCGCCGTCGAATCCACCGAAGCGGCGCTGCGCGGCGTCCCCGGCGTCCGCTCGGCCGCGACGTCCAGCCTGGCGCTGGGCGGCGTATCGGTGCTGCGCGTGACCTTCGACGGCGACGCCGCGATCCTCGCCGCCGCGCTGGAGGCGCGCGGGTGGCAGGTGCAGCAGGCCGACGGCGTGCTGCGCATCCGCCGCCGCGCGCCTGCCACGCCGCCGCCTGCGAGTGCGCCCGGCGAATGACCTTGCCATCCCGCGGTTCGGTTCAGCTTGCCCTTCCCCTCGAACTTCCCGCCGGTGCCCGGCAGGACCTGTTCCTCGTCGGGCCGTCGAACGAAGCCGCCGTCCACCATCTCGATCACTGGCCGACATGGCCGGTCCGGGCGGCGTTGCTGGTCGGCCCACGCAAGTCGGGCCGCACGCTGCTCGCCCGGTCGTTCGCCGCGCGCAGCGGGGGGATGATCGCCGACGACGCCGAACGCTGGGGCGAGACCGACCTGTTCCACGCATGGAACCGTGCGCAAGCGGAGGAACGCCCGCTGCTGATCGTCGCCGACGCGCCGCCGCCGCTGTGGCGGATCGGGCTGCCCGACCTGCGCTCGCGCATCGGCGCGACGCCGGTTTTGCGGCTGGAGGCGCCCGACGACCTGCTCATCGACACGCTGCTGCAATATCTGTTCGACAGGAAGGAGCTTGTCGCCGCGCCCGATCTGGTGCGCTGGCTTGCCCGCCGCGTCGAACGGAGCCACCTTGCGGTGCTTCGCATCGTCGAAGCTCTGGAGGAAGATGCGATGTTGCGCTCGACGCGCCGTTTGACGATCCCGACCGCGCGCGCCGCGCTTTCCGACAGCCCGTTGTTGCTGGACCGCCTGCTGTGAACGATCCCGTCCCTTCCGCCCGCACCACCGTCGCCGCCGCGCCGGAGGCCCGCTATTTCAACCGCGAACTGTCGTGGCTGGCGTTCAACCGCCGCGTGCTGGACGAAGCCTGCAATCCCGATCATCCGCTGCTCGAACGGCTGCGCTTCCTGTCGATCTCGGCGACCAACATCGACGAATTCTTCATGGTCCGCGTGGCGGGGCTGAAGGGGCAGCAGAACCAGGGCGTCGGCCATGAATCGGTCGACGGCCTGACGCCCTCACAACAGCTTGCCGCGATCACCGTCGATGCCGCCGGGCTGGTCGACAGCCAGCAGCGCATCTGGCGCGACATCGCCGCCGACCTTGCCACCGCCGACGTCTTCGTGCTGGGCGCGGACGAAATCCATGGCGAGACCGAGACATGGCTTGCCCGCCATTTCCGCGAACAGGTCTTTCCGGTCCTGACGCCGCAGGCGCTCGACCCGGCACACCCGTTCCCCTTCATCCCCAACCTCGGCTCGGCGATGCTGTTCGACCTGATCCGCCGTTCGGACGAGGTCGAGGTGCGCGAGGTCGTGCTGCTTCCGCCGGCGATGCCGCGCTTCGTCCGCCTGCCGGGCAAGGCCGCGCGCTACGTCGCGATCGAGACGATCCTGCGCCATTTCTCCGACCTGTTCTTTCCCGGCTACACCGTGCGCGCCTCGGCCGCGTTCCGCGTGATCCGCGACAGCGACATCGAACTGGAGGAAGAGGCCGAGGATCTCGTCCTCTATTTCCGCACCGCCATCAAGCGCCGCCGCCGCGGCCGGATCATCCGGCTGGAGATCGAATCGGGCATTTCGGACGAACTGGTCCAGCTGCTGCGCGACGAAATGGGCGGCAGCGACGCGCTCATCACCGAAACCGGCGGGTTCCTCGGCATCGGCGACCTGTCGATGCTGGTGGCGGAGGATCGCCCCGACCTGAAATTCCCGCCGTTCAGCCCGCGCTTTCCCGAACGCATCCGCGAATATGGCGGGGACTGTTTCGCGGCGATCCGGGCCAAGGACATCGTCGTCCACCACCCCTACGAAACCTTCGACGTGGTGCTCGCCTTCCTCAAACAGGCCGCCGCCGACCCCGACGTGGTCGCGATCAAGCAGACGCTGTACCGCGCCGGGAAACAGTCGGCGGTCGTCGCCGCGCTGGTCGCCGCGGCCGAGGCGGGCAAGTCGGTCACCGCCGTCGTCGAATTGAAGGCCCGTTTCGACGAGGAACAGAATCTCAACCTCGCCTCGGTCCTCGAACGTGCCGGCGTGCAGGTCGTCTACGGCTTCATCGAATGGAAGACGCACGCGAAGATTTCGATGGTCGTCCGGCGCGAGGAACAGGGCTATCGCACCTATTGCCACTTCGGCACCGGCAACTATCATCCGATCACCGCGCGCATCTATACCGACCTCAGCTTCTTCACCGCCGATCCGGTGATCGGGCGCGACGCGGCGCAGGTGTTCAACTACATCACCGGCTATGTCGAACCGCAGTCGCTGCAACAGCTCGCCATTTCGCCCCGCGACCTGCGCGACCGGCTGGAGGCGCTGATCGAGGGCGAAATCCAGAGCGCGCGGTCGGGCGGCGAAGGCTCGATCTGGCTAAAGATGAACTCGCTGGTCGACCCGGCGCTGATCGACAAGCTCTACGAAGCGTCGGCGGCTGGCGTGCAGATCGACCTGATCGTCCGCGGCATCTGCTGCCTGCGTCCCGGCGTTCCCGGCATGTCGGACAACATCCGCGTGAAGTCGGTCGTCGGCCGCTTCCTTGAACACAGCCGTATCTATTGCTTCGGCAACGGACAGGCGCTGCCCAACGACGATGCGCTGGTCTACGTGTCGTCCGCCGACTGGATGCCGCGCAATTTCGACCGCCGCGTTGAATATCTTTTGCCCATCACGAACCCGACCGTCCACGATCAGGTGTTGGACCAGGTGATGGTCGCAAATCTCCTCGATACCGAACAAAGCTGGGACCTCGGTCCCGACGGCAGCTATCGCCGCATGGCGAAGGGCGACAAGCCGTTCAACCTCCACCGCTATTTCATGACCAATCCGTCGCTGTCCGGGCGCGGTGCGGCGATGGAGGGCGGATCGGCCACCGTGCCGCAGAAACTGTCGCTGCGCGCATGGCGCGCGGCCCGGGACGGCGCGGCTTGATCCGCCTGCCATGGGGCAGCCGGCCGGTCACCGCCGCGCATAGTGCGATCATCGACATCGGATCGAACTCGATCCGGCTGGTCGTCTATGGCGGTCCGGACCGGATGCCGGCGACGCTGTTCAATGAGAAGGTGCTGGCAGGGCTCGGCCGCTCGCTGGCCGATACGGGCACGATCGATGCGGAGGCGATGGCGGTCGCCGGCACCGCGCTGCGCCGCTTCGCATGGCTGGCGCGCGAGATGCAGGCCGATGTGATCCGCACCGTCGCCACCGCCGCCGTCCGCGACGCCGCCAACGGCCACGAACTGGTCGCGCTGGCCGAATCGCTCGGCCTGACGGTCGAGACGCTGACCGGCGAGGAAGAGGCGCAGGCCGCCGGCTATGGCGTCCTGTCCGCCATTCCCGACGCCGACGGCATCGTCGGCGATCTGGGCGGGGGCAGCCTCGAACTGGTGCGCGTCCGGAACGGCAAGATCGGCGATCGCGTCTCGTTCCCGCTGGGCGTGCTGCGCATCGGTGCGATCCGCGACCGCCGTCCGGGCGAACTCGACCGCGTCGTGCAGCGGCTGGTCGCCGATGCCGGCTGGACCGGGCGGGGAAGGGGGCTGCCCTTCTACCTCGTCGGCGGATCGTGGCGGACGCTGGCCCGGCTCGACATGCACCTGACCGGCTATCCGCTGCCGATCGCGCACGGCTACACCATGTCGCTCGACCGGATCGCGCAGTTGCGGCGGATCATCGCCGAAACCCCGCGCGCCGATCTGAAGGCGGTGCCGAACCTGTCGGGCGGGCGCGTGCCGACGCTCGACAACGCCACCGCGCTGCTCGCCGCCATGGCGCGGCAGCTGGACAGCGCTACGACGATGATCTCCGCCTATGGCCTGCGCGAAGGGCTGCTCTACGCCGCACTTCCCCCCGCGGTACGCAGCCAGGACCCGTTGCTGGTCGCGGCGCATGACGAGGGCGTCCGGCAGGGCCGCTTCGTCGAACATGGCGACCTGCTCCACAAATGGATCGCGCCGCTCTTTCCCGACGAGGCTCCCGCCGCCGTCCGGCTGCGCCATGCCGCGTGCCTGCTCGCCGATGTCGGATGGCACGCCAATCCCGAATTCCGCGCCGAACGCGGCGTCGAGATCGCGCTGCACGGCAACTGGGTGGCGATCGACGCGACCGGCCGCGCGATCGTGGCGCAGGCGCTGCACAGTTGCCTGTGCGGCGGCAATGGCGACAGTCCCGATCCGCTGGCGAAGCTCGCGCCCGCCGCCGCGCTCCACGCCGCGCATCGCTGGGGGCTCGCCATGCGTCTGGGGCAGCGGCTGAGCGGCGGCGTCGCTACCCCGCTGCAACGTACCGACCTGCGCCGCAAGCGTGCGCAGGTCGAACTGGTCGTCCCGCCGGCTGACGCCGCGCTCTATGGCGAGGCGGTCCAGAAACGCCACCGCGCGCTGGCGACGGCACTGGGCATGGAAGCGTCGCTCGTCAGCCGCTGACCGATTGCTTTCCTGCTGGGCGACGATCTGCGAAGCTCGCGGCGTTCTTTGATTTCGCCGACCCGCCGAACACCGCCGGACGTCATCCCGGCGAAGCCCGGTATCTCGCCGTTACGAAACGAAACGCCAGCCCCGCGCCAACTTCCGAAGCGCAAGGACCGATCAAGCTACTGCAATGCCGGAACATTGTCCGCCGCGGAACGATAACGCCCCGCAAACTTCGCCAACTTCCGCGCCTCAGCCGCAGCGGAATCCGGTCACGACGTTCTTCTCGTCGATGTCGATGTTCAGCCGGTTGGGCTGGAAATCCATCGTCACCGCCGTGCCCGGCCGGATCGCCCGGATCGTCCGCGCGCTCGTCCGGCGCTTCGCCTCGGCCTCCAGCGCCGCACTGAACGGCTTGCCGACCAGCCCCGCCACCGCGCCCGCACCGCAATCGCCCGGAAGCTCGGGCGGAGCGCCCGCCTCCGACTGCGCCTGCTGCGGCGTGGTGCAGGCGCCCAGCGCCAGCGTCGTCACGATGATCGACAGGAACTTCATTCGATTACCTCCGCTCGGGTCATCTTCAGCTTTCCACCCAGCACGGTAAACCCCAGCTGACCCTCGACCAGCGCCAGCGCGTCGCGCCCGAACTGTTCGAACCGCCATCCCGACAGGATCGCCAGCCCGTCGCGCTGCCCGGCCGCCAGCGCCTCCAGATCGTCCGATCGCGCCAGCAGCCGTGAGGCGACCTTGATCTCGTTCGCCCGGATCTTGAGCAGCAGCTTGAGCAGGTCGGCGACCAGCGCGCCCTCCTTGCCCAGCGACGGCTTGCGATCGTCGCGCCCGGGCAGGTCGTCGCCGGTCAGCGGCGTGGCGCCCGCCAGCGCCTCCATCATCCGGCCGCCGATATCGTTGTGCGCCCAAGCCGCCGACAGCCCGCGCACCTTCGCCAGATCGCCCTGCCTGCGCGGCGGGTTGCCCGCCAGGTCGGCGATCGTCTCGTCCTTGACGATCCGCCCGCGCGGCAGGTTCTTGCCCTGCGCCTCGATCTCGCGCCACTTGCCCAGCGCCTTCAGCCGCCCCAGCACCTCGGGCTTGCGGCTGTTGACGCGGACGCGCTGCCACACCGTCTCGGGATCGTTGAAGTAGTTGGCCGGATCGGCGATCCGCTCCATCTCCTCGTCCAGCCACAGCCCGCGCCCGGTCTTGCGCAGCTTGCCCAGCATCTTGGGGAAGATCACCGACAAATGGGTGACGTCGGCGATCGCATAGTCGATCTGCCGGTCGTCCAGCGGCCGTCGCGACCAGTCGGTGAACCGCGCGCCCTTGTCGACCGTGATCCCCAGATAGGCGTCGACGAGGTTCGAATAGCCGACCTGCTCGCCCTGGCCCAGCGCCATCGCCGCGACCTGCGTATCGAACAGGGGAAAGGGGGTCTTGCCAGTCAGGTTGTAGACGATCTCGATATCCTGCCCGCCGGCATGGAAGACCTTCAGCACGTCCTCGTTGTCGGTCATCAGCTCGAGCAGCGGGGTCAGGTCGATCCCCGGCGCCATCGGATCGATCGCCGCCGCTTCCTCGGCGTTGGCGATCTGGATCAGGCACAGCTCGGGCCAATAGCTGTTCTCGCGCATGAACTCGGTGTCGACGACGACGAAGTCGGACTTGGCGAGGCGGGTACAGAGGGCGGCGAGCGTCGCGCTGTCCTCGATCAACGGATGGATGTGCATTACGCCCGCATAGCAAGGTTCCGCGCCTTGACAAAAGGGGGATGGAAGGGGAAGCGCGCGGCTACGGATTAATCCGTCGTCTCTGCATTCGCGGGGGGCGATGCGAACTGATTAGCGTGGAACGACTTTAGGCTCCCCCGCACCCGCGGGGATCGCTTCGGCGCTCTAGCGCAGCTGCGGCGATGAAAGCCTATGGAATAGCGTCCTGCGCGATCGAGCACCGGCTCCCCCGCACCCGCGGGGATCGACGAGGCAAATAAGGTCTGAACGATGCACGCCTATCGCACCCATAACTGCGGCCAGCTCACGGACGCGAACGACGGCGATACCGTCCGCCTGTCGGGCTGGGTGCATCGCAAGCGCGACCATGGCGGCGTGTTGTTCATCGACCTGCGTGACCATTACGGCATTACCCAGATCGTCGCCGACGGCGATTCGCCGGCACTCGCGCTGCTCGATTCGGCCCGCACCGAATCGGTGTTGACGATCGACGGCAGCGTGAAGCTGCGCAGCGAGGCGACGAAGAACCCGAACCTCGCGACCGGCGCGATCGAGATTTATGCCCGCGCCGCGACGCTCCAGTCGGCGGCGCAGGAACTGCCGATGCCGGTCGCCGGCGAGGCCGAGTATCCCGAGGACATCCGCCTGCGCTATCGCTTCCTCGACCTGCGTCGCGAGCGGCTGCACGCGAACATCCTGCTGCGCTCGAACGTCATCGCGTCGCTGCGCCGCCGGATGATCGACCAGGGCTTTACCGAGTTCCAGACCCCGATCCTGACCGCGTCGTCGCCCGAGGGTGCGCGCGACTATCTGGTCCCCAGCCGCGTCCATCCCGGCAAGTTCTACGCGCTGCCGCAGGCGCCGCAGATGTTCAAGCAGCTGCTGATGGTCGCCGGCTTCGACCGCTATTTCCAGATCGCGCCCTGCTTCCGCGACGAGGACGCCCGCGCCGACCGCTCGCCCGGCGAATTCTACCAGCTCGACTTCGAAATGAGCTTCGTCACGCAGGAGGACGTCTTCGCCGCGATCGAACCCGTATTGCACGGCGTGTTCGAGGAATATGCCAACTGGCAGGGTAAGGGCCGCACCGTGTCGCCGCTGCCGTTCCAGCGCATTCCCTACCGCGAATCGATGCTGAAATACGGCAACGACAAGCCCGACCTGCGCAACCCGCTGGTCATCACCGACGTGTCGGGTCTGTTCGTCGGGTCGGGCTTCGGCCGCTTCGCCTCGATCGTCGAGGCGGGCGACGTCGTCCGCGCGATGCCGGCACCGAAGACCGCCGACAGGAGCCGCAAGTTCTTCGACGACATGAACGCCTGGGCCCAGTCCGAAGGGTTCGCCGGCCTCGGCTATGCGACGCGCAAGGGCGGCGAATGGGGCGGGCCGATTGCCAAGAACCATGGCGAGGACGGCATGGCGAAGATCGCCGAAGCCCTTGGCCTCGGCCCCGACGACGGCGTGTTCTTCGCCGCGGGCAAGGAAGCGCAGGCGGCCAAGCTCGCCGGCCTCGCCCGCACCCGCGTCGCGGAAACGCTGGGCCTGATTGATGACAAGCGGTTCGAATTCTGCTGGATCGTCGACTTCCCGATGTTCGAATATGACGAGGACGCGAAGAAGGTCGATTTCAGCCACAACCCCTTCTCGATGCCGCAGGGCGAGATGGAAGCGCTGGAGACGATGAACCCGCTCGATATCCTCGCCTATCAGTACGACATCGTCTGCAACGGCGTGGAGCTGTCGTCGGGCGCGATCCGGAACCATCGTCCGGAGATCATGTACAAGGCGTTCGAGATCGCGGGCTATACGCAGGAAGACGTCGACACGAACTTCGCCGGCATGATCAACGCTTTCAAGTTCGGTGCCCCGCCGCACGGCGGCTCGGCACCAGGTGTCGACCGCATCGTCATGCTGCTGGCCGACGAGCCGAACATCCGTGAGGTCATCACCTTCCCGATGACGCAGAAGGCTGAAGACCTGATGATGGGCGCGCCGAACTACGCGACGCCCAGGCAACTCCGCGAACTCAACATCCGCGTGACCGCCGACGGCCCGAAGGAATAAGCCCACTCCACAAGGCGGGGAGGGAAACCAGCCGCAGGCTGGGGGAGGGGCGTGGCCCCGCACGACACGATGGTGGAGCCCGACGGCTCCACCACCGCTCATGCCGTCAGGCGTTCTCGAACGTCTCGCCTTCGAGCACGCGCAGCCGCCCGTCGTCGATCGCGAACACCGCGCCGTGGAGCTTCAGCTTGCCGGCCTCGACGCGTTCCCTGACGAACGGGAAGGTCATCAGGTTCCTGAGCGAGACCTTCACGCCCTCCTGCTCCAGCGCCTTCTGCCCCTCGGGACCGGTGCCGTGCGTCGCCACGACCTTCTCGCGCGCCTCGTCGAGCAGATCGATCCAATGGGCGACGAACCCGCCTTCGCCCGGACTGGTATTGGCCAGCGCCTGCGTCAGGCACGCATTCACGCCACCGCAGGCACCGTGGCCGAGGACGAGGACTTCCTCGACCTCCAGCTTGGTCACCGCGAATTCCAGCGCCGCCGACACGCCGTGGCGGCCGCCGTCATCCTCGAACGGGGGCACGAGGTTCGCGACGTTGCGCACCACGAAGATCTCGCCGGGCCCCGCACCGAAGATCGTCGCCGGATCGACGCGGCTGTCGGAACAGGCGATCACCATCACCTTGGGGCTCTGACCGGTGGCTAGCTCGTTCCAGCGCTCGCGCTCCTGCTGCCATTCGGTGCCCCGGAAGCGGTAATAGCCTTCCTTGAGGTCGCTGAAGTGCATCGAAGATTCTCCATCACAAGATTATACTTTTCCCTCGCGCGACAGGACGCACGACCGGGGGGAATGTTGCAAGCGGTTGTTCGTTTGCCCGCGCATCGCTATCTGACGCCCATGAACGAGATGACGCCGCTGCCCCGCCCAGAGCGTACCCGCAAGCCCGACTGGATTCGCGTAAAGGCCCCGACCGGCAAGGTCGTCGCCGAGACCCGCGCGCTGATGCGCTCGAAAAGCCTCACGACGGTGTGCGAGGAAGCGGCCTGTCCGAACATCGGCGAATGCTGGTCGAAGAAGCATGCGACCGTCATGATCCTCGGCGACACCTGCACCCGCGCCTGCGCCTTCTGCAACGTGAAGACCGGCATGCCGCGCGCGGTCGACCCGCTGGAGCCGCAGCATGTCGCCGAAGCGGCGGCGGCGATGGGGCTGAACCACATCGTCATCACCTCGGTCGACCGCGACGACCTGCCCGATGGCGGCGCGAAGCAGTTCGTGAAGGTGATCGAGGCGATCCGCGCTGCGAACCCGACGACGACGATCGAGATACTCACCCCCGATTTCCGCAACAAGCACGAGGCGGCGGTCGAGATGATCGTGGCGGCGCGCCCCGACGTCTACAACCACAATCTCGAAACCGTCCCGCGGCTCTATCCGACGATCCGTCCGGGTGCGCGCTACTACGCCTCGCTGCGGCTGCTGGAGAGCGTCAAGAAGCTCGACCCGTCGATCTTCACCAAGTCGGGCATCATGCTCGGCCTGGGCGAGGAGCGGCTGGAAGTGCATCAGGTGATGGACGACATGCGCTCCGCCGACATCGATTTCCTGACGATGGGCCAGTATCTGCAGCCGACTCCGAAACACGCCAGGGTCATCGACTTCGTGACGCCCAAGGCGTTCGACGGCTTCGCCGCGATCGCCCGTGCCAAGGGGTTCCTGCTGGTCGCATCGTCTCCGCTGACGCGTTCGAGCTACCACGCCGGCGACGATTTCGAACGGATGCGGGCGAACCGCGATGCGAAGCTGGGCGTTGTCCGCGCCTGATGCCAAAGCATACCGAAACCCGCCATCTGCCCTACACCCCCGAACAGATGTTCGATCTGGTCGCCGATGTCGGCCGCTATGGCGAATTCCTGCCGTGGGTCAGCGCGATCCGGGTGCGCTCGAACAGCGATACCGAAATGGTCGCCGACATGATCGTCGGGTTCAAGGGCCTGCGCGAGAGCTTCACGTCGAAGGTGCAGAAGGAGCGCCCGGACCATATCCGCGTCGACTATCTCGACGGGCCGCTCAAATATCTCAACAACGACTGGCGCTTCCGCCCCGATGGGCAAGGCGGCGCCTATGTCGACTTCGTCGTCGATTTCCAGTTCAAGAACCGCGTGTTCGAAATGCTCGCCGGGCAGGTGTTCGACCGGGCGCTGCGCAAGATGATCGGCGCGTTCGAGGATCGCGCCGCCCGGCTCTACGGCGATTCGGCGACCGGTTCGTCCGCCGACGCCTCGGGCGGCAGCAGCAGTTCGAGCGCGCACAACGCCGCCTGAAGGCGGATCGCGCCGCGCCCACGGTCGCCGAATTGGCGCAGGTCGGCGACGACCTTCGCCGGGTCGCCACCCCTTTCGGCGCGTGCGAATACGACGGTGCCGACCGGCTTCTTCTCGCTCCCGCCGCCGGGTCCGGCGACACCGGTGATCGCGACCGCGACATCGGCCTGCGTCGCTTCCAGCGCGCCTTGCGCCATGCTCCACGCCGTCGCGATTGATACCGCGCCGAACGTCTCGATCACGTCGGAGCTTACCTTGACCAGCTCGACCTTGGCATCGTTCGAATAGGTCACGAACCCTGCCTCGAACACATCGGAACAGCCGGGAATCTCGGTGATCGCCGCGGCGACGAGCCCGCCGGTGCAGCTTTCGGCCAGCGCGATCCGGCGTCCGGCGGTGCGGTTGGCCTCGACCACGCGGCGCGCGGCATCGACCAGTTCGGGGGGGAGCAGGTGATCCATTACATCAATTCCGGGGTGCTTGCCGGCATAGCGGCAACCGCATCTGGGGGTTGGGACGGTCGGCATCAACCTGCGCGAACAGCACGATCAGGCCGGCGACGTTGCGCGGGGGCAGCGGCTGGACGAGGTTGGCGGCACGCTCGATCCGCGGGCAGTCGGCGGCATCGATGTTGCCGACGACCATCGGTGCGATCAGCGATGCGACGATCGGTGCCGCGAACGACGAATCGAGCAGCTGGATCGCCTGCGGCGCGGTCAGTCGCGACAGCGCCGCCTTCGCCTGCGGCCATGCCGCGTCGGTCTCTGCTTCGTAGCGGGCGAGGAACGATCCACCCGTCCGCCGCAGCAGCGCCGACGGGGGCAGGGCATTGGCACAGCGCGCGCCCGCCTGCCGGATCAGCTCGGGCGCGACGAACAGCACCAGCGCCTCCGCCTCGGCCGGCGTCACGCACGGCTGCGTGGTCTGCGCCGGGGCATTGGCACAGGCCAGCAGCGCTAGCAGCGGGGCGAAGCGCTTCATGCCGGCACCCGGATCGTCGCGATCGCCTGTGCCGCGATCCCTTCCTGACGCCCGGTAAAGCCCAGCCGCTCGCTGGTTGTCGCCTTGATGCTGACCTGCCGTTCCGCGATCGTCAGCAGCGCGGCGATCCGGCTGCGCATCGCCGCGCGGTGCGGGCCGATCCTGGGCGCCTCGCAGATCAGCGTCAGGTCGACGAAATCGATGATGCCGCCCTCCGCGCGCACCAGCGTCGCGGCATGGGCAAGGAACTGTCCCGATTCGGCCCCGCGCCACTGCGGGTCGCTGGGCGGGAAGTGGGTGCCGATATCGCCGGCGCCGATCGTGCCGAGCAGCGCGTCGGTGATCGCATGCAGCGCCACATCGGCATCGCTATGCCCGGACAGGCCGCGGTCGTGCGGGATCAGCACGCCGCCCAGCCATAATTCCTCGCCCGCTTCCAGCCGGTGGACGTCGTAGCCGGTGGCGCTGCGCGATACGAGCGCGGGCAGGGCACGCGCCTCCGCCAGCGCGAAGTCGGCGGGATAGGTGATCTTGTCGAGCATCGGGTCTCCTTCGACCATCGCCACGTCCAGCCCGATCGCGCGCAGCATCTGCGCGTCGTCGGTCGCTTCGACGCTGTTGTCCCAGTCGGCATGGGCCCGGCGGATCGCCGCCACGTCGAACGCCTGCGGCGTCTGGACGCGGACCAGCGCGTCGCGGGGCACAATATCGCCAAGCGCCGCGCCGCTGCGCGCCAGCGTATCCGCCACCGGCAAGGCCGGCACCGCACCCGGTGTCCCGTCGAGCGCGGCAAGCAGCCGCTCGACCACCGCGACCGGCACGAACGGCCGCGCGGCATCGTGGATCAGCACCCGTGCCGCGTCGCCGATCGCGGCGAGACCCGCCGCCACGCTCTCGCGCCGCGTCGCGCCGCCGAACACGTGATCGACCTCACCGACCGCCGCGTGCAGCGCGTCCGCCTGGGTGTCGCCGATCACGACGACCACCCGGTCGATGCCGGGATGCGCGGCCAGCGCGGCATGGGCGTGGGCGATCATCGGCCGCCCGGCGACGGGCGTGAACTGCTTCGGGGTGGCGCTGCCCGATCGCGTGCCTTGGCCGGCGGCGACGATCAGCGCGACTGTGGGTCCGGTCTGCATGGCCGCTCGCCTAGCCTAAGCCGACTGCCCCCGCCAGCCTTGCCCTGCACGCCGCTTTGCGGTAGAGGCTGCCCGATTTTCAGGCACATTCCATGACCCTAGCTCCCATCCGCATCGGCGGCGTCGTGATCGACACGCCGGTTATCCTCGCGCCGATGACCGGCGTCACCGACCTGCCGTTCCGCAAGATGGTACGGCGGCACGGATCGGGACTGAACGTCACCGAGATGATCGCCAGCCAGGCCGCGATCCGCGAGACGCGCCAGTCGATCCAGAAGGCGATGTGGGACCCGGCGGAGGAACCGGTGTCGATGCAGCTCGTCGGTTGCACGCCGGTCGAGATGGGCGAAGCCGCGAAACTTGCCGAGGACAAGGGCGCGGCGATCATCGACATCAACATGGGCTGTCCGGTCCGCAAGGTGACCAACGGCGACGCGGGGTCGGCGCTGATGCGCGACCTGCCGCTCGCCGCCGAACTGATCGCCGCGGTCGTCCGGGCGGTGGACGTGCCGGTCACGGTCAAGATGCGGATGGGCTGGGACCATGCCAGCCTCAACGCGCCCGAACTGGCGCGCATCGCCGAGGATCTGGGTGCGCGGATGGTCACCGTCCACGGCCGCACCCGCAACCAGATGTACCGCGACCATGCCGACTGGGCGTTCGTCCGCCGGGTGAAGGATGCCGTCAGGGTGCCGGTGATCGTCAACGGCGACATCTGCTCGGTGGACGACGCGCGCACCGCGCTCGACCAGTCGGGCGCGGACGGGGTGATGATCGGTCGCGGCGCCTATGGCCGGCCGTGGCTGCTGGCGCAGGTGATGGCGGCGCTGTCGGGTGGTAACGCGCCTGCCGACCCTTCTGTCGAGGAGCAGTATCGCCTGATCGTCGAACATTATCACATGATGCTCGATCATTATGGCGAGGAAACCGGCGTCAACATGATGCGCAAGCATATCGGCTGGTATACCAAGGGGCTGCACGGCTCGGCCGAGTTCCGCAACAAGGTGAACCAGCAGCCCGAATCGCGCACGGTGCTGGCGATGCTCGCCGATTTCTACGCACCATGGTGCACGCGCGCGGCGGCGTGATCGCGGCGGGCGCGGCGATGCCGCCCTTCGCCGATCTGTTCGCCGGGTTGCCGGTCGCGGCGCTCGTACTCGACGATGCGGGGTGTATCGCCCACGCCAACGGAGCGGCCGAATTGCTGCTCAACCAGTCCGACCGGGCGATGCGCGGCCTGTCGCTCGAACAGATCGTGTCGCTGCCGCCGGGCTATGCCGAACAGCGCGATGGCCGCGCCTTCGTCAGCTACGACTGCGAATTGCAGCTCGGGCGCGGCGGGCGGTTGCGCGTCGATTTCCACGACACCCCGGCGGCGCACGGTTCGGCGTGGCGGATCGTCATGCTCTATGGCGTGCGGGGCAGCCACGCCGCGTCGCATGCCGCCGGCGCGCGTGCCGCGATCGGCGCGGCGGCGATGCTGGGGCATGAGATCAAGAACCCGCTGTCGGGCATCCGCGGCGCGGCGCAGCTGCTGGCGGGTGAGGTCGACGACCGCGCGGTGCTGACCGACCTGATCGTCGGCGAGGTCGACCGGATCGCCGCGCTGATCGACCGGATGCAGGACTTCACCGACGACCGTCCGCGCGCGCTCCAGCCGCAGAACATCTATCCGGTCCTCGCCCATGCCGTCCAGCTGGCGTCCGCCGGCTTCGCGCGCGGCATCACGATCGAGGAACGCTTCGACCCTTCGCTGCCGCCGGTGCGGATCGATCGCGATGCGTTCGTCCAGGTCATGGTCAACCTGCTCAAGAACGCGGCCGAGGCGCTGGAGGCGGTCGAGCATCCGCGCATCGTCCTCGGCACCGCGTTCCGCCACGGCCTGTCGCACGGCGTCGGCAATGGCGAGCGCCGCGCGGTGCCGATCGAGCTGACCGTGACCGACAACGGCCCCGGCGCACCCGCCGACATCGCCGGCCATCTGTTCGAACCGTTCGTGTCGGGCAAGCGCGAGGGGCGGGGCTTCGGCCTGCCGATGGTCGAAAAGCTGGTCGGCGAAATGGGCGGCCTCGTCCGCTATGCCCGCGAAGGATATCCGCTGATGACCGTGTTCCGCATCCACCTGCCGCGCGCATGACCGGCCCGGCGCGCATCCTGCTGGTCGACGACGACGCAGCGATCCGGACGGTCGTCGCACAGGCCCTGCGTCGCGAGGGCCATGTCGTGCAGTCGGCGGCGTCGCTGGGTCAGCTGCGCGCCGAACTGCGTGCCGGCCTGCCCGACGTGCTGGTGACCGACGTCGTCCTTCCCGACGGCGACGGGCTGGAGATGGCGGCCGGCCTCGCCACCGAATTTCCCGACCTGCCGATCATCGTGCTGTCGGCGCGCAACACGCTGACGACGGCGGTGCGCGCGACCGAGGCGGGGGCGTTCGACTATCTGCCCAAGCCGTTCGACCTCGACACGCTGGCGCTGGCCGTGCGCGGTGCGCTTGCCCGGCGATCGAAGGATGCCGATGAGGCACCGGTCGAGGCGATCGATACGTCGCTGCCGCTGATCGGTCGCTCGCCGGCGATGCAGGACGTGTACCGCGTCATCGCCCGCGTCGTCGCCACCGACCTGA
This sequence comes from Bacillus sp. 2B10, assembly GCA_003946805.1. GTDB lineage: Bacteria > Pseudomonadota > Alphaproteobacteria > Sphingomonadales > Sphingomonadaceae > Sphingomonas. Next base: position 57,886 of record RPSH01000011.1, read on the forward strand.
CCGTGCTGGTGACCGGTGAATCGGGCACCGGCAAGGAACTGGTGGCGCGCGCGATCCACGACCTCGGCCGCCGCCGCCGCGCGCCGTTCATCGCGCTCAACATGGCCGCGATCCCGCGCGAGCTGATCGAGGCGGAGCTGTTCGGCCATGAACGCGGCGCCTTCACCGGCGCGGCGCAGCGCTCGGCGGGCAAGTTCGAACAGGCGGCGGGCGGCACGCTGTTCCTCGACGAGATCGGCGACATGCCGATGGAGGCGCAGACCCGGCTGCTGCGCGTCCTGCAATCGGGCGAGTTCACCAGCGTCGGCGGCGCCCGCCTGATCCGCGCCGATGTCCGCATCGTCGCCGCGACCAACAAGACGCTGGCGGCGCAGGTCCAGTCCGGCCAGTTCCGCGAGGACCTGTTCTATCGCCTCAACGTCGTGCCGATCGCGCTGCCGCCGCTGCGCGAACGCCGGCAGGACGTGGCGTTGCTGGCCCGCCATTTCCTCGATCAGGCGGCGCGCGACGGCCTGCCGCGCAAGACGCTGACCCCCGACGCGCTGGCGCTGCTGGCGGCGCATGACTGGCCCGGCAACGTCCGCGAACTCGAAAACCTGATGCGCCGCGTCGCGGTGCTTGGCCGCGATGCCGCGATCGAGGCGGGGGAGTTGCGCGGGACGCTGGGCGATGCGACGGCACGCGCGACGGCGCAGCCCGATGCCGATCTGGACGACGCCGTCCGCGCGTGGCTGCGCCGCATCGCGCGCGAGGAACCGGCGACGCTGGAGAACGGCACGCTCTACGACCGGCTCATCTCCGACGTCGAACGTCCGCTGATCGAGGCGATGCTCGATCGCCACGGCAACAACCAGCTGCGCGCGGCAAGGGCGATGGGGCTGAACCGCAACACGCTGCGCAAGCGGCTCGACGATCTCGGCATCGATCCGGCGCTGCGTGCCTATCACGCGGACAAGGAACGATAATCCCGCCGCGAAACGGGGTTGTTGCGATTTGACGTGCGTTGCCGCGGGAATGTTGTAAAACGGCAACATGGTTGCAGCGTTGACGGAACCGAAGCGCGCCTCATCGATCCCGGCGCGGTGGTTCCCCGCGATCGAGGTCGCGGTGCTGCTGGCGGTGATCGCCGTCGGGATCGGCAGCTACCTGCTGTTCGACGGATCGCAAAGCGCGCGCGGACGCCTGCCGACGCCGGCGCTGACCGCGGTCGTGCTGGTCGCCAACCTCATCCCGGCAATGGCGCTGCTGGTGCTGATCGGCCGCCGGATCGCCAAGCGGCGCGCGGCGCGCTCGGAGATCGGCGGCACCGGTACGCTGCACGTCCGCCTCGTCGCGCTGTTCTCGATCCTCGCCAGCGTACCCATGCTGCTGGTGACCGTCGTTGCGTCGTTCCTGTTCCAATACGGCGTCGAATTCTGGTCGTCGCCCCGCGCGCGCAGCAGTTTCGAGAATGCGCAGGCAGTGGCGCAGTCGTCGTACGACGAATTCCTGAAAGCGGTCGACAGCCAGAACGTTGCGGTCGCCTCCGACGTCGGGCGCATGCTGCTCATCAACCGCTATGCGATCGACAGCTTCGAATTCCGCATGCTGTACAGCAACAGCGTCGTGCAGCGTTCGCTGAGCGATTCGGTCGTGTTCGATATCCCCGCCGACGGCCGCCCGCGCTCGCTCGCCTCGGCGTCGATCTACGAAGGTCCGCTGCGGTGGAGCATCGATCCGAAATCGATCGCCGCGCTGCGCGCCGGCAAGCCCAGCTATGTCAGTGTCCGCAACCAGCAGGTGCAGTCCGTCACGCGCGTTCCCGGCACGAACTACTATGTCTATTCGGCGCAGGACATCGACCTCGCATCCTATACCGAGCGTCTGAAGCGAACCCGTGCGATCCTGTCGGATTACGAGGCGCTGATCGACCGGTCGCGCAGCGTCCAGCTGCGGCTCAACATCGCGCTGTTCGTCGTGTCGCTGTTCATCGTGGGGATCGCCGTGTTCGTCGCGCTCGCCGTCGCCGACCGGCTCGTCCGTCCGGTCGGGGCGCTGGTCGGCGCGGCACGGCGGGTGGCCGATGGCGACCTGTCGGTTCGCGTACCCGAACCGACCATGGCCCGGACGAAGGACGAGATCGGCACGCTGGCCAGCGCGTTCAACAGCATGACCGAGCGGTTGCAGGAACAGACCGGCGAACTGGTCGCCGCCAACGCCCAGATCGACAGCCGTCGCGCCCTGATCGAGGCGGTGATGTCGGGCGTCAGCGCCGGCGTCGTCTCGGTCGGCGCCGACCGCACGGTGCGTCTGGCGAACAGCTCGGCCACCGCGTTGCTCAAGACCGGCACCACGCCGCTGGTCGGGCGTCCGCTGGGCGATGTAGCGCCCGAACTCGACCAGTTGCTGGAGGGTGAGACGCAGGACGCGATCATCCAGCTCGCGTCGGGCGGCGAGGCCAAGACGCTGGCGGTCCACGTCACCCGCGACGACGGACAGCATATCCTGACCTTCGACGACATCACCCAGCAACTGCTCGACCAGCGCCGGGCGGCATGGTCCGACGTCGCGCGCCGCATCGCGCACGAGATCAAGAACCCCCTGACCCCGATCCAGCTCGCCGCCGAGCGCCTGCAACGCCGCTATGGCAGCAAGCTGGTCGAGGACGACGGCACCTTCGCCCGCCTGACCGAGACGATCGTGCGCCAGGTCGGCGACCTGCGCCGCATGGTCGACGAATTCTCGTCGTTCGCGCGGATGCCCAAGCCGGTGTTCCGCCCCGAATCGATCGCCGAGCTCGCCCGCCAGAGCCTGTTCCTGCACGAGGTCGCGCACCCCGACATCGATTTCGTGCTCGATTCCGCCGGTCCCGCGCCGCTGGTCTGCGATCGCCGGCAGCTGGGACAGGCGCTGACCAACATCGTCAAGAACGCGACCGAAGCCGTCGCCGCCCGCCCGGACGGGGCCGAACGCGGCCGCATCGCGATCGACGTCCGCTACGATACCCAGGGGCGGATGCACATCGACGCCAGCGACAACGGCATCGGCCTGCCGGTCGAGCGTCATCGCATCGCCGAACCCTATATGACGACGCGCAAGGGCGGCACCGGCCTCGGCCTGGCCATCGTGCGCAAGATCGTCGAAGAACATTTCGGAACCATATCGTTCGCCGACCGTCCGGGGGGAGGAACGATCGTATCGATCATGCTCGACCCCGCAATCCTTGCCGCGCTGGCAGGGACGGGCACGGTGGACGATGACGATCTTCAGGAGGTTACGACGCGCCATCCCATGCTTACCCGTACCGGAACGCCCGCATGAAGCTCGACATTCTCGTCGTCGACGACGAAACGGATATCCGCGAACTCGTCGCCGGCGTCCTTGAGGACGAAGGGTACGAAACCCGCGGTGCCGCCGACAGCGATGCCGCGCTGGAGGCGGTGGCGCAGCGTCGCCCCTCGCTGGTCCTCCTCGACGTCTGGCTGCAGGGATCGCGCCTCGACGGGCTGGAACTGCTCGATGAACTGAAGGCGCGCGACCCGTCGCTGCCGGTACTGGTCATCTCGGGCCACGGCAACATCGATACCGCGGTGGCGGCGATCCGGCGTGGCGCGGTGGACTTCATCGAAAAGCCGTTCGAGGCGGAACGCCTGCTGTTCCTCGTCCAGCGCGCGACCGAAACCGAACGCCTGCGTCGCGAAGTCGCGTCGCTGCGCGCCTCGGCCGGTCGCGAGGATGATCTGACCGGCAGCTCGACCGCGATCAACAGCGTCCGCGCGACGCTCAAGCGCGTCGCCGGCACCGGCAGCCGCGTGCTGATTACCGGCGGGGCGGGGGTGGGCAAGGAAGTCGCCGCGCGGCTGCTCCACGGCTGGAGCCAGCGCACCCGCGCGCCGTTCGTCATCGTCAGCGCGGCGCGCATGACGCCCGAACGCGTCGACGAGGAACTTTTCGGCGTGGAGGAGGGGGGCAATCTCGTCCGGCCCGGCCTGCTCGAACAGGCGCATGGCGGCACCCTGTTCCTCGACGAGATCGCCGACATGCCGATCGCGACGCAGGCGCGCATCCTGCGCGTGCTGACCGATCAGAGCTTCACGCGCGTCGGCGGCACCCGGGTCGTGAAGGTCGATGTCCGCGTCGTCTCGGCCACCGCCCGCGATCTTCAGCAGGAGATCGTCGACGGCAATTTCCGCGAGGACCTGTATTACCGGCTGAACGTCGTACCGGTGCAGATCCCGTCGCTGGCGGAACGGCGCGAGGACATTCCGCCGCTGGTCGAGCATTTCGTCGCGCACTATGCCAACGAACGCCGCGTGCAGACGCCGGAGGTCGCACCCGATGCGATGATCGCGCTGCAAAGCTATGAATGGCCCGGCAATGTCCGCCAGTTGCGCAACGTCGTCGAGCGCACCGTCATTCTCGCGCCGGGCAACCGGATCGCCCGGATCGACATCGACCTGCTGCCGCCCGAGGTGCTCGGGTCGGCGGGTGAGGGCGGGGGCGGGGCGACGGCCAGCGCGATCATGGGGTCGCCGCTGCGCGAGGCACGCGAATCGTTCGAACGCGAATATCTCCGGGTCCAGATCCGGCGCTTCTCGGGCAACATCTCGCGCACCGCGACCTTCATCGGCATGGAGCGCTCGGCGCTGCACCGCAAACTCAAGCTGCTCGGCATCGCCGAAACCCGCGGCGACGAATAGGGCGACCCGGCCATTGCGGCCGGGCGTCGTCGGGCTTAACTTACGGGTCCGTGCCACAGGGGCACGGCAACCGGGTGCCGGTCAAAGACACTCATGCGGGAAATTCCCCGCCAAGAACAAGGGCAAACCATGGCCGACAAACACGGGTCGCTTCAGGACCTGTTTCTCAATTCGCTCCGCCGGTCGAAGACGCCGGTCACGATGTTCCTCGTCAAGGGCGTGAAGCTCCAGGGTATCGTGACGTGGTTCGACAATTTCTCGGTGCTGCTGCGCCGCGACGGACAGTCCCAGCTCATCTACAAGCACGCCATTTCCACCATCATGCCGGCCGGCCCCGCCGATCTGTCGTCGGTGATCGAGGCCGCGGCGGAAAGCACGTCGAAGAACGCCCCGTTGCAGGAAATCTTCCTGAACGCGGTGCGCAAGGCGCAGGAAAACGTGACGATGTTCCTCGTCAACGGCGTGATGCTCCAGGGGCAGATCGCCGCGTTCGACCTGTTCTGCATGCTGCTCCAGCGGGAGGGCATGTCGCAGCTCGTCTACAAGCATGCGGTCTCGACCATTCAGCCGGCAAACCCGCTGAACCTTGCCGAGGAACAGGCTGCCGGAGCGGAAGAAGCTTGAGCACCGGCTTCGATCGCGACGCACAGGAATTCGCGCGCGGCGCGACCGCCATCGTGGTCCTGCCCGACATGGGCGGATCGCCGCGCGACGCCGATGCCCGACTGGAGGAAACCGCCGGGCTCGCATTGGCGATCGGGGTCGAGGTCCGGCACCGCGTGCCCTTCCGCGTCCGCGCGCCCAAGCCGGCGACGCTGATCGGCAGCGGACAGGTCGACCAGCTGGTGCAGGTCGTCCGCGACGAGGATATCCAGCTTGCCGTGTTCGACGCCGCGCTGACGCCGGTGCAGCAACGCAACCTCGAAACCGCGCTCGGCTGCAAGGTCATCGACCGGACCGGCCTGATCCTCGAGATCTTCGGCGAACGCGCGCGGACTGCCGAGGGGCGCTTGCAGGTCGAACTGGCGCATCTCGACTATCAGGCGGGTCGGCTGGTCCGCAGCTGGACCCACCTCGAACGGCAACGCGGCGGCTTCGGCTTTCTGGGTGGTCCCGGCGAAACCCAGATCGAGGCCGATCGTCGCTTGATCCGCGACCGCATGGCGCGGTTGCGGCGCGAGCTGGAGGGCGTGTCCCGCACCCGGACGCTGCACCGCGACCGGCGGCAGCGGGCGCCGTGGCCGGTCGTCGCGCTGGTCGGCTATACCAATGCCGGCAAGTCCACGCTGTTCAATCGCCTGACCGGTGCCGGCGTGATGGCGGAAAACCTGCTGTTCGCGACCCTCGACCCGACGCTGCGGCAGATTTCGCTGCCGGGCATCGACAAGGCGATCCTGTCCGACACGGTCGGTTTCGTGTCCGACCTCCCGACCCAGCTGGTCGCCGCGTTCAAGGCGACTCTGGAAGAGGTGGTCTCGGCCGATCTGCTGATCCACGTCCGTGACGTTGCACATCCCGATTCCGAAGCGCAGGCAGCCGACGTCGAGGCGGTATTGAAGGAAATCGGCGTCGACGAGACGACTCCGCGGATCGAGGCATGGAACAAGCTCGACCTGCTGAGCGAGGACGACCGGATCGAGATGCTCGGCGAAGCGGCGCATCGCGACGATGTCGTGGCGCTGTCGGCGCTGACCGGGGAGGGGGTCGACCGCCTCGTCCGCACCGTCGGCGATCGCCTGACGCAGGAACACCGGCGGTATCGCATCGCACTGGCACCGGAGGACGGCGCGAGCGCCGCATGGCTGCATGCGCATGGCGAGGTGACCGATCACTGGATCGACGACGACCGTGCGCTGTACGACGTGCGAATGGCACCGTCCGATTACGACCGGTTCCTGACGCGGTAGGACCCGCCGCCGCATCGGGCCGAGCATCCTCACAAGGGGTGAAACCGCCCGGCCTTGCGACGGGACGCGGCCAGATCGGACAGAACGTCACCCGGCGATGACTGCGGACTCCGGGCCGTAGCTTGGGCACTCGGTATCCAAACGTCACCCCAGCGAAGGCCGGAGTCTCCCGGTTGTAGCTCGGGCTCCCGGCATGGAACCGTCACCCCGGCGAAGGCTGGGGGCTCCCTCGGCTCCTGCTGCGCGCTACCACCGCGAGGTCCCGGCCTTCGCCGGGATCACGCCCGCTTCGGCAGGGATGCGCCCTATCGCTTCACGCGCTCCCACGCAGCCTCCTGCTCGCCGAGCGACCGTTCGGCGAACAGGGGATCGGCCGCTTCCATCGCCGCGAAGCGCCGTTCGAACTTGCCGTTCGCCGTCCGCAGCGCCGCTTCGGGATCGACGCCCAGATGGCGAGCCCAGTTGACGACCGAAAAGAGGAGATCGCCGATCTCTTCCAGCCGGTGGTCGTCGGTCGTGGCCGCTTCGACCTCGGCAAGCTCTTCGTCGATCTTGGCACGCGGGCCGCTGGCATCGGGCCAGTCGAACCCGACACGGGCGGCGCGCTTTTGCAGCTTTTCCGCGCGGGCCAGTGCCGGCATGCCCAGCGCGACGCCTGCCAGCGCGCCGGTCTGACCCGGCTTCGCCCAGCGCTCGGCGGCCTTGACCTGCTCCCACAAGTGATGACCGCCGGACGGGGCTTCGCCGAAGATATGCGGGTGCCGCCGTTCCATTTTGTCGCTGATCGCATCGACTACGTCGCGCAGCGCGAACAGCCCGGCTTCCTCGGCGATGCGGCTGTGGAACACGACCTGCAGCAACAGGTCGCCCAGTTCGTCCTTCAGGTCGGCCATGTCGCCACGCTCGATCGCGTCGGCGACTTCATAGGCTTCCTCGATCGTGTAGGGCGCGATCGTTGCGAAGCTTTGCGCGCAATCCCATTCGCAACCGGTCGCCGGATCGCGCAGTCGCGCCATGATCGCGACGATCCGGCCGATGACATCGTCAGAGCTATATGCGGAACCGCTACAAGTCATTAATGTTCCTGCCGTTTAGAAAAGACATAATCGTCACCAGATAGAAATGACACCGTCTGGTAGCAGCGGGGGCAGCGTGGAGCCATCCAAACAGCGCAGCGCTGCCCCCGCTGATGCGATCACCTCTCGGCTCCTGACCCTGGACCCGCTGCGCCAGCAGCGGGCTTGGTCAGCCCGGTTTTCAGGCGGCTACCCTTTCCCGAAACTCCATGTCCGATGGCGCATTTCGGGAAAAGGCAATCGGGAACATATTTCGGGAAATTCGTCCCGGAAGCACGCGGCCCGGACGATCGGTGGCCGGGAATCTCACCCGACCTTCCCATTCGGGAAGACAAATTGTGAGTCGAACCTATTGCAGCCCAACCTTCGAGGTATGGCCCTCGCATTGACTCGTTGGAGGCATCGTAGTGCTTCGACGCAGCGCCGAAACTTCATCTCGGACGTCCCTCAATTGGCTCTGGTATTCGGGTTTGGCGGCAACGACCGTCATGGTTGCTGACGCTGACTGCATACCCGCCTCTACCGCGCTTCTGTTATGAGCCCCGCAGATGTACCTGCTATCGCCATAGGCGCGTCCCCTAGCAAGTATCTGGGTCGCCCGATCAGGGGCAACGGAGGCCAGAATCAGCGCCCAGGTCCAGCCCCAGGTAGTATGCCCCGAGGGATAGTCATAGCTGAACCGGTGGGTGGATGGGTCGATCAGGGCTGATTTCGGCTGACAGATGGCACCGGCATCATAAATAAACGGCCGATTTCGACGAAAGAAGACCTTGGCCCGTGCGCTTTGGCCTGCGGTATCCTTGCCGACCTTCCGCATCAGGGCCGCAAGTTTCGGTGCTGTAGCAGGAGTCAGCGCCGCTCCGACCGCGCAGCTGTAGTTGCGCATCATTGCTGACATGCTCTCGTCTGCGTCAGTGATTGCCAAGCGCCAACGTGGGGTGCCTGTCAGTCGGCGCGTAGCACGAAAAATCTGCCGGTCCGACATGAAGCGCGGATCACCGGGCTGCGGTGCCGGCTCGAGTGCGGGGATCACGTCAAACTCCCCCGGCGCCAGAAACCCGGTAATGTCGGTCTGGGAAACAGCTCCGATTGGAAGCGCGATCGCGCAGGAAATTGCCAGAGCGGCAATGCGCAGTGAAACCAATGCAAGTTCCTTTGCTATGCTGGAAAGACGGGTAAAACGCGATGCTCAGGCACTGTCGCGTTCGATGAGTAGCGGAATCAATCGGTCGGTTGGTTCGTCATGCCCTGACATGCGAGCAATCAGTGTTGCGACCATGAGGCTTGCGCCGCGCACGATATCCTGTCGGATGGTCGTCAGCCGCGGCACCGTCTGTTCCGACAGGGGCAGATCGTCGAAGCCCGTGACCGAGACGGTGTCAGGGACGGCGATGTTGCGATCCGCCAACAATCGCAGGAGTTGCATGGCGATGACGTCGGAGGCCGCGGCTACGCCGTCGATCGCGTGACTCAGATGATCCAGGTGTGCGGCGATCTGGCTGGACATCGCCGCCGTGGCGAGATGGGTGTCGAGCTGGAGAGGCAGGGCGAGGCCGGCTGATGCTGCGGCATCGCACAGTCCGGCGTAGCGCGCGGCCAGCTCCGGCGTGCGGCATTCGCCCAGGAAGGCAAGGTTGCGCCGGCCGCGGCGGATGAGCGCCTCCCCTGCCAGTCGCCCGCCTGAACGGTTGTCCACGCCGATGGCGCAATGGCGCTGGCCCGGCCTGTGTTCACCCCATGCCACCAGCGGCCGATACTGCGCGGCCACGCGCTCGATGGTATCGAATTGATCCGATTGCCCCACCAGAAGGACACCATCGAGCATCCCCGAGCCGACGATCCGGTCGAGCCAGTCATCTGAATCCGGGATGACGCGCGACAGCATCACCTCGTATCCACGGGCGGTCAGCTCGTCGGCCAGATGCCCGAGCAGGGCCATGAAAAAGGGGTCCGACAGCCGTTGGCTGTGTTCGTGTCCCAATGGAACGACGACGCCGACGACGCCGGTGCAGCCCTTGCGCAGTCGACTCGCCATCTGGTTGGGATGGAATGCATACGCGGCAGCCAGCGCGCGTATGCGGTCGCCCGTCACCGGATTGACGGTCGTCTTGTTCGACAGCGCGCGTGAAACGGTGCCCGTCGACACGCCGGCCAGTCGCGCCAGATCGGCAAGGGTGCGAATTGCCGCCGTTCCCTGGCCCATCAGCGATCACCGGCGTGCCGACCGGCGCTCATCGGCCGAGATAGCGCAGAAGCGCCTCGGGTTCGTCGGTCTGGATCACCGATACACCGCTTCTGCGCAGGCGTCCCCAGACCGCGTCGGGATCGCGCAAGGCATCCACGTCTCCGCCGACGCCCGCCACGAAGCCTTCCCAAAGCGTGTTGACCCATAGTCGCGTCCGGCCGCGACGCGCGATCGCCGCCAATACCGGCAGCGCATCGGGGGTCATGCGCGGCAATTCGAAGGCGACCGGATGACGTCGACCGCCAAGCTGACGTTCGGCAACGGCGGGCATATCGGCATCGCCCACCAGGATCGGCATGAACGCCACGGCGTCGAAGGGGGCAACGTCCGCCAGCACGGGACTGCCGGTCCCGGCGGGCTGCTTTACGATCACGCCGTCCTGCTGGCTCGCGCCGCGCACCACCGCCACGGTGTCGGCATAGAGACCGGCTTGCACGTCGAGGTTCAGCAGGATGCGTCCCTTCGCCGTCGCCAGCGCTTCCTCCAGTGTCGGCACGCCTCGATCGGTGAGCGGCATGTCCGCGCCGCCCTCGTTGTCGCGCAGGTGCAGGCTGCGGATTTGGGCGAGCGACAGATCGGCGACCTTGCCATGGCCATCGGTGGTGCGGTCGACGCTGTCGTCGTGCATCAGGACGAGATAGCCGTCGCGGGTCCGGCGCACGTCCACCTCCGCGACATCGACGCCGAGCGCGATGCAGCGCTCGATTCCGGCCAGCGAGTTCTCCGATAGCGCGCCCGGCAAGCCGTGGCGCGGTGCCGGATTGTGGCAGGCGCGATGCGCAACGACCAGCATCGGCGTCGCCGGGTCGCCGAAGCGCGCGGCGACCGATCCGGCCGCCTCACGCGCGTGCGCCGGAGCGGCGCTGGCCAAGGCCAGCGCCACCGCGGCGACGGGGAACAGACGGCTTACCACCGCTTGGTCAGTGCGACGGTGAAGTTGCGGCCGAAGATCGACCGGCCGACGGTCGCGTCGAGCACGCCCGTGCCGGTGCCGATCACCGCGGCGCGGGCATTGCCCTCAGTCAGGCCGACGACGTCGAAGACGTTGTTGACGGCGCCGCGCAGTTCCAAGCCGTCGATCTCGACGCTCGCGCCCAAATCGACCGAGGAATAGGCCGGCAGCCGGCTGAGGTTCGACGCATCCTGGAAGCGACGGCCGATCGTGAAGAAGGTGCCGTAGAGCCGCGCCTTCGCCGCGCCGACCTCGAAGCCATAGGACGGCTGCACCGTCAGCTGGACACGCGGCACGCGGGTGATGTCGCCCCCTTGCGAGCTTTGCGCGTTGACGCCGGTCAGCGTGTCGACGCGGACGATCTTCGGATCTTGCCACATGCCGACCGCCGACACATCGAACCCTGCGAACGGGCTGACCACGGCCTCTACTTCGACACCATAGGTGCGCGTGTCGAAGATGATGTTCGAATTGGTGATCGTCCCGTCTGCGGCGGCGACCTGCGTGCCGCCGTTCAGCCGGTCGAACTTCGACCAGAAGCCGGTGGTGGTGACGCGCAGGCCGGTGGTGGCGAACTTGAATCCCGCCTCCGCCTGCTGGACCTTGGCGACTGGCAGCGGCTCGGTCGATCCCGGCAGCGTCGCGCCGCCCAGAATCGTGTCGAACCGCGGATAGCTGAAGCTGCGCGTGTAGCGGCCGAACACGTTGGCATCGCGCGAGAAGATATAGCCGGTGCCGACCGTCCAGCTCGTGCCCTTTAGATCCTCCGACCGGGCGACATTGCTGACCACGCCCGCGACCGAGCGGGCAGCGACCGCGCCATTGGGATCGGCGTTGACGGTGCCCAGGATGCCCTGCACGCCGTCCTGCTTGCGCGAGACGCGGCGGATGCCGGCGTCGATCGACCAGGCGGGCGTCACCTGCCAGCTGTCGGCGAGGTAGAAGGCGAAGGAGCGGCCGTCGAGCGACCCGTTCTGGCTGCCCGCGCCATAGCTGATGAAGCCGTTCTCGGTGACGTTGCCGAGCACCTGCCCGTTGGCGTTCAGCGCCTGCACGTCGAGTGCGATCGGCTGGTTCTTCACATTGACCAGCAGCGAATTGAGCGACTGGGCCTGGCTGTAGTTATAGTCGCTGTAATAGATGCCGCCGGTCAGCGCATGGCGGCCGATCGGGGTGTCCAGCGTCTTGGTCAGTCGAATGTCGCCCGCGTCGTAGCGCGTGCGCGTGCGGATCGACGCCCAGGTGTTGGCCATCACCAGATTGGCGGTGGTGGCTGGATCATAGAGCGTGTTGGTGCCCGCCACGACATAGCGCAGCGACGACACACCGCTACCGAACGCCGTCCGCGCACCGGCAAGGCGACCGGACAGGAACGACGCTGCGGATACCGGCGCACCGTTCAGGATCGTGTCGAACCCGGTCGTGCCCTCCATGTGGCGATAGGTCGCCGCGATCTGGAAACCGGCACCCAGTTCGTGGTCCGCGCCCAGCGTGGCGGTCCACACGTCCGGGTGAATGCCGTCCGCCAGATCGCGATTGATCGTCGTCGGCTGCCCGCCCGCGAGCGTGCGCAGCGTCACGCGCTGGAAGGCGGGCGAGCTGAGCGTGCCATCGCGCGGATCGATCAACCCTTCTAGCGAGGCGCCCGTCGTCGGGTCGACCAGCGGCAGCGCGGTGTAGAAGATGCTGCGGTCGTTCAGATATTTGACGTCGCCCCAGATCTTGCCGCCATCGAGCTTGTAGGTCGCGCCGAGCTTGAACTGACCGCCGCGATCGGCATTGTCATAGCCGGGGTTCCGCAATCCGTCGTCGCGCCGGTAGAAACCGCTGATGCTGACCAGCAGCCGGTCGCTGAGCGGACCCGACACCGCCAAGTCGGTACGGGCGCGGTTGCCCGTGCCGGATTCTAGTCGCAGCGCACCCTGGTAGGTATCGGTGCCGTGGTTGGTGATAAAGTTGACGACGCCGCCCGGTGCATTGTTCGAGAACAGCGGCGCAGTGCCGCCGCGAACGACCTCCACCCGCTGCGTATCGAGGTCGACGCGGTAGAATTGGTCGATGTTCATAAACCGCTCGGTATTGCTCTCGAACAGCGGCATCCCGTCTTGGTTGAAATCGATCAGACGCCACCCGCTCCACGGCAAGCCGCGGATGACGACGTTCTCGCCGCCGCCCTCGCCACCGGACGCCTCGACCGTGATGCCCGGTGTCGCGGCGAGCAGGTCGGCGACGCTGTGCGGGGCGGCATCGGCGATCTGCGCCTTATCGATCGTCGAGACCGAATAGGGCGCGTCAAACTTGCGCTGGCGGGTCGACGTGCCGGTGACGACGATGTCGGTGCTGGTATCACTGTCGGTTGCGGGAGCTTCGGCGGTCGGCGGCGCAACTTGGGCGAACGCGGCGGTGCCGGTCAGCGCGAGCGCCGAGGCCGCTCCCAGCAGGTGGATCATAACGGACGTCTTCATCTTCTTACCCCTTGTCGTGTATCGCAGGTGGGGCAGATGCGCGATCGACGGCCTTCGCCGACCGCAGTCTGATCCCTTCCGCATCCTCCCGACCCAGTTGCGGCGCGTCGGCTTTTCCGGCACCATCGAGTCGAATAGTATTTGCCATGTATTTTGATCGAGTGACAGCAAAATGACAATCGATTGCGAAATTCCGCTTGGCTCCGTGGCGTCGCCTGTCTGGCATCGCCCGGTCGCAGCGGGTGGGCGAGCGTTGCTCGACCTATTGCTGCGCGCGGGTCCAGCGGTGCAGGGCACGCTCCCGCGACGGCTCGACCTCTCGCAGCCAAGCATCGCGCGACTTGTTAGCGGTTTCGTGGCCGAGGGATTGGTGGCGGCGTCCAGTCGCGCAGCGACGGGGCGCGGCAATCCCAGCGTTCTGCTGTCTCTCGTGCCCGACCATGCCTACGGCGTCGGTGTCGGTATCACCGGGGACGCGCTGTCGATCGCGCTGGCCGACCTCACCGGACAGGTGTGCGCAGGCTGGCGCGAACCGATGGTGGATCGTTCCCGTGCAGCGGTGGTCAAGCAGCTGACGGCGATGCACAAGCGCCTGCTGAAGGATACAGCGGTCGACCGGGATCGTATCGTGGGCGCCGGGGTAGGGTTCGCCGGTTTCCTGGTCGGCGATCCGCTGCGCTTCAATCCCCCGGCGGTATTGGCCGATTGGGTCGATGCCGATCTGGTGACGACGCTGTCACCCGTGCTGGGATCGAACCTGCTGTGCGACAATGATGCGACCTGCGCCGCGATCGCGGAAGGGCTCCTAGGCGTCGGCAGGAGCACCGCGACCTTCGCCTATGCCAACCTGACCAATGGCTTCGGCGGTGGATTGATCGTCGATGGACGTCCCATGCGCGGCGTGCGCGGCAATGCGGGTGACTTCGGTGCCGTATGGTGGCTGCTCGGGCGGGATCGGCCGGGTGGCGGCTATCCCAGCCTCGACCGGCTCCGGACGCTGGTGGCAGACCATGGCACGGCTTTCGACACCGTCGAGGAGATGCTGGCGGCGATTGATCCGGCAACCCCCGGGGTCGATGCGTGGCTGTCAGAGGCGCGCGAGCCGTTCGCGACGCTCGCCTTCCTACTCGGTCATATTGTGGCGTGCGAGAAGCTGGTGATCGGCGGACGCGCGCCCGGATGGCTCCTAGCCTCGCTGGTCGAGGGCATCGAATTGCCCGTCAGCCCTACGCGCCATGATCGCCCGTTTCCACTGCCCACGGTTGTTCCCAGCGCGGTGCAAGGCGACGCAACGGCGATGGGTGCTGCGCTCATGCCGCTGCAGGCGCTGTTCTTTCGCTGAGGCCCAGGACGGTCAGCAAGAGCGCGCCGAAAACGGTCGTGGCCACTGCCACGAAGACGAAGGCCAGTCGCGCGGCCTCGACCCCTTCGATCAATGGACCGACCACGAGCATTCCTGCGGCCGATGCGAAGTGAAGTGTCAGGATGACGCTACCGAAGATAATGCCATCGGCGCGATACCCCGTCCGGGCCTGTGTCATGGCGAGACGCGCTGTGGCCCCCCATAGCTGGACACCGAACACGCTGAGCGCCACGCCGTGGAAGACCGCGCCGATGACATGGGCGGTGAGGCCAGCCCCGCCGGGAAGGACCACGATCATCGACAGGGCGCTGAGGATCGTCGCCGTCAGCAGCTTGCCGGCCGTTGGGTGTTTCCAGAGCGGCCCGATCATCGAACCGACGCAAAAACCGGCGAGCAACCAGACGCCGGATCGTGGCAGGAGCGGCGGGCTCGTTGAGAAGATCAGAAGACGATTAAGCGTTGGAAGCAGCATCGCCGCGACCGCCCAGCTGAGCAGCAATCGGGCAAGCCCGGCGGGCATCGAATAGGTCGACGCATCCATGCGGTGACCCGCATCCGGTCGGCGGGGAAAGACGACGCGGCGCAGCGAGATGGCGGAGGCGACGGCCGCGGTGGCGATCACCGCAAGCATGGCGGGCAGGATGCTGACCGACACGGCGAATGCGGTCACAACACAGCACCGTGCACCCGCACTGAGCGTTACCCGCAGCCGCGCATAGCGATCGGCATCACGATCATCCGTTGGTAACAGCGATGTCAGCATGTTCTGCGCGATGTCCTGCACGGCATAGACGATCCGAAATGCTGCTCCCGCTGCAATGACAAGAAATGCGTTGCTGGTTTGAAACGTCACGCACAATAGGATCGCCGCGGCAATCGTGGCGGGAACCTGTACCCTGACGATCGTGGGACCATCGGCTATCCGGCGGCTCAGCGTGAAGCCCGCCAGAAGCGTTGCCACACCACCGATCCCCAGCATTAGGAACAGCGACCAGCCCGTCTCGACGCCGGTCAGCCCGACGTTGACGTGCAGGTGCCAGGCGAACAGCAGATCGACGACGGACCATCCCAGCGAACGCGCCGCGTGCGCCGCACCGAAATGACGCAGGTTAGATTGTTCAAGAGCGCGTCGATGGGCCATTTCCTGTTACTACAAGATCTAGATGATAGCTCCATGGCAGGGGGGTCAAGCGCTGCGGCGGTTCACAAACGTCCTGTCGATTGTGGGACACAATCGGGATTCTCGAAACTCGATCGATTCCGAGAACGTCCGCGCCGTCTCGCTGGCCGTTCCCAATCGGGAACGTCAGAATCGAAGGCTTGGCGTCCGCTTCCCTCGCGCACGGCACATCGAACGGTCCGGCCTAGCTGGGGCTCTCAGCCGTATAGTGAGGCAAAGCCGGCCAACCACGCCATCGTCCCCCATCGCCAGCGTGACGATGGTCGCGCCGCACAGGATCACGATCGATGGTCGTTTCATGGCGACGATTCTACCTCACCAATGCTTCCGCGCTCAATCCGACGGCGAGGCACAGCATCACCGCACCCGATACCCGTCCTACGACCTTCGCCGCCTGAGGACGGGTTCGTAGCACCAGACGCGCTGCGTTACCGACCAGCAGGTAGACGATGCCGCAGTTGACGACATGGACGAGGCCCAGCGCGACGATCTGCGCCGGGATCGGCCACGCCGCCTTCGTGTCGACGAACTGCGGCAGCAGCGCCAGGAACAGCAGAATGACCTTGGGATTGAGCCCGCTCACGCCGAACCCCTTGGCCAGCCAGCGCGCGGGCGAGATCGGGCCGGCGTCGTCCGCCGCGGTCGGCACCGGCGGGTTGGTGATGAGCCCCACCCCCAGCCACAGCAGATAGGCCGCACCGATCAGCGTCAGCGCGGTCAGGGCGTAAGGCACGCTCGTCACCAGCGCGCCGACACCTGCCGCGACGATCAATGTCGCGACCAGGTGCCCGAGCAACAGCTTGGCCACGGCGGGGACGATGGCCTTGTCACGCATCCCGGCCGAGATGGCGTAAGCCCAGTCGGCACCAGGCGTGATGACGAACATCATCGACACGGCCCAGAAGGCCGCCAGCAGACTCGCGTTCATGGAGTGGCTCCGCTCGTGATGGTTGGGCTGTCCGATCCCTCGATCGGAATGCGGCGATGCTTCAGCCCTTGTTCGCCGCGAACTCGGCGCGAAGCGGCGCGGTGTCGTAGATGATCGTGATCCCGGCGAAGCGCTCGCGGTCCTCGCTCAGCTTGAAGACGTCGACGCACTCGAACCGGACCGGCGTGCCGTTGGCGAGCGTCCAGTCATAGGCGAAATGGAGCGCCACAGCGGAGCCGGACGCCGAGCTGTCGAAGACGTGAAGCAATCGGGTCTCGGATCGTGCCGTGTCGGCGAACAGCTCGGTGTAGAAGGAAGTTACGTCGTGGTCGCCGTAGAGCGGCGACGACACACGTGCGTCGGGGAGGAACAGGGCGAGGACCGCATCGAGGTCGCCGCGGTTGAGCGCGTCGAGATAGCGTTCGCACAAGGTGGTTGGGGTCATGACGCCGCCTTCGCCGCTGCATGCGGCACGATGCTCTGCTGCATGGCGGCGCACAGGCGTCGTTCCGCATCGAACACGTCGACACGGGTGACGATCATCAAACGTCCCGCCCGCAGTACCGCCGCTTCGGCGATGAGCATCGCGCCCGTCGCCGGGCGCAGGAAGTTGATCTTGTATTCGAGCGTCAGCACGTCGTGCCCGGCCGGCGCCACGCTCATCGCGGCATAGCCGCCGGCGACGTCGGCCAGGGTGCCGATCGCGCCGCCTGCGAAGAAGCCATGCTGCTGCGCCACCGCATCGCCGAACGGAAGCTCCAGCGTGCAGCGGCCCATATCGAGGCTCGCCATCCGGCCGCCCATGCCGAGCAGCACGCCTTGCCGGCCGAAGCTGGCAACAATGCTGTCCCGCCGCTCCGCGGTCAGCGCCTTGTCGTTTCCGCTCACTTGCGCGTCCCCAACCGGTACTCCTCGGCCTCGCCGGGGAAGCTGGCGGCGCGCACATCGGCAGCGTAGCCCGCCGCGCCAACCTCGATCGCGCCTCTCAGGTCCGCGTAGCGACGGACGAACTTGGGGGTCCAGTCGAACAGGCCCAGCATGTCTTCCGTCACGAGGATCTGACCGTCGCAGGCCGACGATGCGCCGATCCCGATCGTCGGGCAGCCAACCGCAGCGGTCACTTCGGCTGCCAGCTCGGGCGTGACACCCTCAACCACCATCGCGATCGCGCCGGCCTCGTCGGTCGCGCGGGCTTCGGCCAGCACCCGCTCCCGCTCCGCGTCGTTGCGTCCGCGCGCCTTGAAGCCGCCGTCGAGGTTCACCGCTTGCGGACGCAGGCCGACATGGCCGATCACCGGGATGCCGCGGCCCGTGAGGAACGCGATGCTGTCGGCGACGCCTTCGGCCGCCTCGACCTTCACCGCCTGCGCGCCTGTCTCCATCATGATCCGGCTCGCGGTGTCGAAAGCCTGTTCGGGCGATCGCTCGTAGCTGCCGAACGGCAGGTCGATCGCGACCAGCGCTTGGGTGCTGCCGCGCATCACTGCCTGCCCGTGCAGAATCATCATCTCGACCGTGACGCCGACCGTCGTCGACAGGCCGTGGACCACCATGCCGAGGCTGTCGCCGACCAGCAGCAGGTCGCAATGCGGGTCGAGGAGCTGCGCCATCGGCGCGGTGTAGGCGGTCAGCGCGACGATCTTCTCGGCGCCTTTGCGGGCGCGCAGCGAGGGAGCCGTGACGCGCTTCGAGACGGTTTGCTTGGACACGGTTCCTCCAGCCTGCCAACTTCAGTGTCAGCGGTTGGAGCATCTATAGCGCAGCGCGGCTCGAAGGTGCTGCCAAAGATGCCGCCAACTCGTCGTTGTGGTGGCATGAAAAGTCGTATGACACCGATTATAGTGGCATGAAGTGCCGATGGTACTCGACTCGATCGACAAGCGCATCCTGACCGCTCTTCAGCGTGACGGGCGCTGCCCGAACAATCAGCTCGCCGCCGACGTCGGACTTTCGCCGTCGCCCTGCCTCCGCCGGGTCCGGTTGCTCGAAGAGGCCGGTGTGATCGAGCGGTACGCCGCCGTGGTCGATCCGGCCAAGATCGGAATGGGGATGACCGTGTTCGCCCGCGTATGGCTGACCGGACAGGACGAGGAACAGGTCGAGCGGTTCGTGGCCGCGGTCAACGACCTCGCGCAGATCGTGGAGTGCCACCTCATGGCCGGAGATTGCGACTTCCTGCTGAGGATTGTCGCGCCGGACCTTGAAGGCGTCCGTCGCTTCCAGGCCGAACACCTCGCCCGTATCGAGGGTGTGCGCAGCATTAAGACGGACATTCCGATGCAAAGGGTCAAGCTGGCGGTCGAAATGCCGTTGGCGGCAGATAGCCGGCAGCAGCCTAATCCGTAGGTCAGTCACATTCTCGGTACTGGATCGCGCAAGGGTTTCGAGAAGCTGTATCCCTTCCCGTTCAAGCATCGATTTTGAGACGCTGGACGACGCGTTCTCCGGTCATCCTGTCTGCTGGCGGACGTACTCGCCCAGGCCGCGCGCGACGAGTTCGTCGTTGGAAAGGCGAGCGCCTCGCTTGAGTCGCTGATTGCCCAGTTTGCGGCGATCCAGCGTCGGCCCAGACGGCACTGATGATGGAGCCTTGAACATCCCGGCCGGCTGCGCGGTGCGGGCCGGTTCGTTGTTGTTGCGCTTGGAGTGGTGCGGCTTCACCTGCTGGATGGCATGGGCGAGAGCTAGGGCGGCGTCCAAGTGCTTGTTGTCGACCACGGGCGCCTGGTTCACGCGGCGCATCTTGTCGAACACATGATAGGGCAGGGCCTTGCCCTCGTGCTGGATTTCGAGCCGGCCGTCCGGATACTCGCAAACGTCCACCCTCTTTCGTGCGAGCCCCTGGGCGACCGGTGTCGGCTCGAGAATGAACATGGCCTTGTTGTAGTGCAGGGTTAGGGCGCCGGTGACGGTGCGCTGCTCGCGCCACACCATCTCCGCCTCAAGGTTCTCGTGAATGGCCAATGGACGGTGCAGATCGCGCGGGTCGAACGGCGCCTTGGCAAACCGTTGATTGTGCTGCGCCATGTAGGAGGGGAGGAAAGCGTTGGCTTCGTCGATGGTGTTGATGCGGTGGAGTCGCATCGCCTTTACAAGCCGGTCCTGCAGCGTGGCATTGGCGCTCTCCACACGGCCCTTCGCCTGCGGCGAGTTCGCGCAGATCAGCTCGATGTTAAGCCGGTCCAGCGCGCGCCCAAGATGGGTCATCCCGTCGCCGTTTGCCGAGGCCGTGTTGTTGCGGAAGGCGCTGTGCTTGTCTGTGTAGAAGGCGACCGGCTTGCCGTGCCGCTCGAGATACGTCCGCGTCGCGCGCATGTACGAGAAGGTGCTCTCGCTCTCCACCATCTCGAGGTGCATCAGCTCGCTCGTCGCGTCGTCGATGAACACCAGCAGCGTGCATTGCGGGCCGCGGTCCTCGAACCACCAGTGTTTCGAGCCGTCGACCTGGACCAGTTCGCCGCGACAGTCACGCCGGTAGCGCGGCTGATAGGGGCGAGGGCGCCTGGCGGCGCGGTCCTTCCACAGGCCCGCCTCCATCAGGATCTGCCGCAGCGTCTCGCACGAGAGGCCCAAGCCGTGCCGCTCGGCGAGGTATTCGCGCGCGAGCGTCGGGCCGAAGTCGGCATAGTGTTCGCGCACCAGCGCGACGACTTCGGCGCGGAAGGCGTCGCTGTAGCGGCGGTTGCTCGGCCGCCCACGCTTGCGCGACACGAGGCCGGCAGGGCCTTCCTGCCGCAGGCGGTCAAGCAGCCGGTAAACTTGCCGCCGTTGGAGGCCCAACAGTTCCATTGCATCCGCAGTCCGGATCTCGCCGCGGTCGAGCCGCATCAGCGTGTCGAACCGGGTGATCTCAGCAGCACTCATTGCCAGCACCGTCATACCATGCGCATCCTCGTTGCCGAGGAAGGCTATGACACCGGCGACCCGCCGACAGCACCAGCAGTGCCGTTTCTATCTAGCGGAGTGGTGTCATTTGTATTTGGCGCTTACAATTAACCGATCCGATAATAAACATTATGTAAAACTAGTCCACGATATCGCGTTGCAGGACCAGCGTACCACGCTCGACCCGCCATCCCTGCAACCGCGACAGGAAGTTCATGCCGATGACGTCGAGGTCACCGAACGTCGGCGCGATCACCACCGGCAGGTCGCGGGTTTCAAGGTCGCCGATGCGCACCGTCTCGATCCGGCCACGCGCCGCCTCGACCCGGCCATTGCCGGTCGACAGGATCACCGGCGGCACGCGCCGCGGCGTGACGCCGATCGCCTTGGCGGTGGCTTCGGAGATCGCCGTCGACGTCGCCCCGCTGTCGATCAGCATCCGCCGCTCGACGCCGTTCAGCCGGACCTGCGCCCAGAAATGGCCATCCAGCGATTGCCGGATACGAACCGTATCTCCCTCAACCCTCTGTTCCGAACGGCCGATTTTGTCGCCGACGCTTCCCGCCAGTTCGCCCAGCCGTGCGCGATTGGCGAACGCGAGATAGAGGATCGCGACGATCACCCCCCAACCCAGAACAGCCCGCAACACGACCGACGTCCTCGGCTTCCGCGCCAGCAGCGACGACAGCGGCAGTATCAGCATCATGAGGCCCATCAGGACATAGATGCCCCGATCGTCGCTCACAGCGCCAGTTCCAGACCGTCATAGCCCGGTTCGATCCCCGCAGGCAGGTCGCGGCGGAGCGTCGCATAGTCCATCGATTGATCCATATGGATCAGGACGGTTCGACCCGCGCGACAGTTCCGCGCAAAGGCGATCGCCTCGGCCAGCGACGGATGGGTCGGATGCGGCGCGGCGCGCAGCGCATCGACGACCAGGATGTCGACGCCCTCATACAGGGTCAACATGTCCCCCGTCACCGCACTGAAGTCCGTAGCATATCCAATCCCCCCCCCATCGACGTCGAACCGCAGCCCGGCGGAATGGATCGAGCCGTGCGGCTGATCGGTGCATCTGATGGTAACCGCCCCGATAACCATTTGGTCGGGCAGGATTTCGCCCGCGACGGTCGGCCTGTAGCCGGCGCGTCCCGCGAACACATAATCGAACCTCGATCGCAGGCTGGTCAGCGTTTCCGCGCGGGCATAGCCAGCCACCGGCGCGCGGGCGTTATGGAACAGCTGCCGCAGGTCGTCGATTCCGTGGCAATGGTCGGCATGATCGTGCGTCCACAGCACCGCATCGACCGTCGCGACATCGGCCGCCAGCAACTGCTCGCGCATGTCCGGCCCGGTATCGATCAGGATGCGCGTGTCCTCATGCTCGATCAGCGCCGATACTCGTGTCCGGCGGTTCCGCGGCTCGTTCGGGTCGCACGCGCCCCAGTCGTTGCCGATCCGCGGCACGCCCGACGACGTGCCGGAGCCGAGGATACGGACCTTCATGCCAGCGTCTTGGCGAACAGCCGATGGAAGTTCGACCGCGTCGCGTCGGCCAGCGCATCGGGATCCTCACCGCGCAGCTTCGCGAGGAACCGGCAGGTGTCGGCGACGAACGCAGGTTCGCCCGGTTTGCCGCGATGCGGCACCGGTGCCAGGAACGGCGCGTCGGTTTCGACCAACATCCGATCCTGCGGCAGGTCGCGTGCGACCGCCTGCAGCGCGTGGGCACTCTTGAACGTCACGATGCCGGAGATCGAAATGTAGAAGCCGAGATCAATCGCGATCTTCGCCAGTTCGGCCGATCCGGTGAAACAGTGGAGGACGCCGGGAAAGGCCCCCTTCTCCAGTTCGTCGCGCAGGATGGCGGCGGTATCCTCCTCGGCATCGCGGGTATGCACGACGATCGGCAGTCCGGTCGCGCGGCATGCCGCAAGATGCGCACGAAAGCTCGTCCGTTGCGCGCCACGATCGCTGTGATCGTAATAATAGTCGAGCCCGCTCTCACCGATGCCCACGACGCGCGGATGCCCGGCGGCGGCGATCAGCCGTTCGGTATCGACATCAGGGTGCGCATCCGCCTCATGCGGGTGGATGCCGACCGTTGCCCATACGTCGCGTTCGCGCTCGGCGGTTGCGATGACGGCGCCCCACTCGCTTTCCCGCGTCGAGATGTTGAGCATCGCGACGACGCCGCTGGCGCGGGCGCGGGACAGGACCTCGCCCTGGATCTCGGCGACGCCCTTGTAATTCAGGTGGCAGTGGCTGTCGGCCAGTTTCATGCCGGCTCGGTCTCCGCGATGGTCAGTCGAGGAAAGATGGGGGTCGGTGGCGCGATGCGGAAGCCCGCGGCCTGTGCGGCGGCGTACCAGCCATGGTCGCCGATCGCATCATGCCCTTTCCCCGCCTGATCCAGCTGTCCGAGCAGGGTGGCGGCAGATGCGGGAACCACCGGTTCGATCGCGATGGCGAGGTCGCGGATCGCCCGGACCAGTGTGCCGAGCACGGCGTGCATCCGCGCCGGGTCGGTCTTGCGCAACGCCCATGGCGCCTGCACGTCGATATACTGGTTGCAGGCGAAGACGCCCCGCATCCATGCCTCCAGCCCCTGACCGAACTGCAAGTTGGCGAAGTTGCTGCGGAACGCGTCGATCGCATCGCCGACCGTGGCAAGCAGTTCGGCATCGGCGGGATCGCCCCGGCCGGCGTCCGGCAATGCGCCTTCCAGATTTTTCGCGATAAACGAAAGGGTTCGCTGGGCAAGGTTACCAAAACTGTTCGCAAGGTCACTGTTGGCGCGTGTGACGATCGCTTCGTCCGAAAAGGTGCCATCGTTGCCGAAGCTGATATCGCGCAGCAGGAAGTAGCGCAGGGCGTCGACCCCGTAGAGCTCGGCCAGCTGCATCGGATCGACCACGTTGCCGGTCGATTTCGACATTTTCTCGCCACGGTTGAGCAGGAACCCGTGTCCGAACACCGTTTGCGGCAATGGCAACTTCGCCGACATCAGGAACGCCGGCCAGTAGACCGCATGGAACCGGACGATGTCCTTGCCGATCAGGTGGAGCGCGGCCGGCCAGTAGCGATTGGGCGTGTCGGGATAGCCGGTGCCGGTCAGATAGTTGGTCAGCGCATCGACCCAGACATACATCACGTGACCGGGGCTGTCGGGCACCGGCACGCCCCAGTCGAAGCTGGTGCGCGATACCGACAGGTCGGTCAGGCCGCCCTCGACGAAGCGCAGCACTTCGTTGCGGCGGCTTTCGGGCTGGATGAAGTCCGGGTAGGCCGCATAGAAATCAAGCAGCGGCTGCTGATATTTCGACAGGCGGAAGAACCACGTCTCTTCGGCGGTCCATTCGACCGGCGTGCCCTGCGGCGACAGGCGGACCCCACCCTCCCCGTCGGTCAGTTCCTTTTCCTCGTAGAACGCCTCGTCACGGACCGAGTACCAGCCCTCGTAGCGATCGAGATACAGGTCGCCGGCATCGCGCATTGCTGCCCAGATCGCCTGCGACGCGGCATAATGCTGCGGTTCGACCGTGCGGATGAACCGATTGCACGAAATGTTCAGAGCATTCGCCATGTCACGGAAATAACCGGACATTTCGTCGGCAAGCGCGCGCACCTCGACCCCGCGGTCGCGCGCGGTCTTGACCATCTTCAGCCCATGTTCGTCGGTACCGGTCTGGAAGAACACGTCGCGCCCCGCCTGCCGCTGGAACCGGGCGATCGCGTCGGCGGCGATCATTTCATAGGCGTGGCCGATATGCGGACGGCCGTTGGGGTAATGGATCGCGGTGGTGATGTAGAATGGATCGGACATGATCCGAGGCTCTAGGGTTCAAACCTCGCCAGAACAAGGCGGGTGATCGCAGGGGGAAGCGAGCGCTCAGGTTGGAAGCGCTGCCTGCCGCATACGTCGCCCCAGCGAAGGCCGGGGCTTCAAGCGGCTCCTGCTGCTCGCTATCACCGGGACATCCCAGCCTTCGCCGGGATCACGTCCGGTTCGTGTCGAGCAGGGTGGCCTAAGCGCTCCCGCGCCCCGGCGCCAGTCGGGCGATCAGGCCCGCCATCTCGAACACCGTCGTATCTGCGACCAGCGACAGCGCGGGGGCCATCGATGCCAGCGCGCGAGCCTGGTCATAGGCGTCGAGCGCGTCGCGGAGCGCCGGGCCGGTGCGGCGGCGGGCGGTGGCGGCGATCATTGCGGGAGCACGGTCGAGGAAGACGGCGTAGCGCGACTGCGCGGTCTTGCCCGCCAGCGCCTTCGCAAGGCGCGAACGGATGCGATTGTCGGGGTCGCCGGTGTCCGCGATCTCGGCCAGATCACGGTCGAGCGCGGCGACCGACAGGCCGGCATAGGCCAGCGCCCTGCCCGGCGAACCATCGGCGGCGGTGGCCAGCGCATCGACTTCGGCAGGGTCGATATCGGGCACCTGCGACCGGATGACCCTCGCCACGTCGGCGTCGCCGAGCGGGTCGAACCGCAACTGACGGCAGCGCGAGCGGATCGTCGGCAGCAGGCGTCCGGGCGAATGGCTGACCAGCAGGAAGATCGTGCCGACCGGCGGCTCCTCGAGATTCTTCAGCAGCGCGTTGGCGCCAGGGCGTTCGAGATCGTCGATCGCGTCGATCACGATCACCCGCCGCGACGACAGCGCCGGCTTGGTCGCGAACAGCGGTTGCAGCGTCCGGACCTGATCGATCCTGATGCTGCGGGCGATGTCCTGATCGGGTTTGTCGGGATCCTTGGGCAGGCGAACCAGTTCGCGGTAATCGGGGTGCGCGCCGGCCGCGATCAGCTGCGCGACGCGATGATCCTCGGCAATCTCACCACGCATCCGGCTGCGCCCGTCGATCGCGCCGGCGAGCAGCCGCAGCGCCATGTCGCGCGCGAAACCGCCCTTCCCCACCCCTTCGGGACCGGTCAGCAGCCAGGCATGGTGCAGCGACTCCCCTTCGGCAGCGGCGACGAACGCCTGCCGCGCGGCGTCGTTACCGATCGGCGTCATGGCAGAAGGTCGGCGATCGCACCGATCAGGCGCGCGGTGACGACCGTCAGCTCGCCCGAGGCATCGACCCGGCGCACGCGATCCGGCTCGGCGGTCGCGATGCGATCGAACGTCCGCGCGACCGAGCGGTGAAACTCCCTGCCCCGCGCGGCGAAGCGATCCGCCGCATCGCCATCGCGCGCCCACGCCCGCGCGTCGCCCTCCCCGCCGGGCAGGGTCAGGAGCAGCGTGCGGTCGGGCAAGACTCCGCGCGATCCGAAGGCGTGCAGCGCGAGGATCGCCGCATCGTCGATGCCCTGCGCGCCCTGATAAGCGCGCGTGCTGTCGACGAAGCGGTCGCAGATCACCCAGCTGCCGGCGTCGACCAGCGGCCGGATCGTCCTTTCGACATGGTCGGCCCGGGCGGCGGCGAACAGCAGCGCTTCGGCATGCGCGCTCCACCGGCGCACGTCACCCTGCATCAGCAACGCGCGGATCGCCTCCGCCCCTTCGCTGCCGCCGGGTTCGCGCGTCAGCACCGCGTGGATGCCGCGCCCCTCCAGCGCGGCAACCAGCGCGCGGGCCTGGGTCGACTTGCCGACCCCTTCCCCGCCCTCCAGCGTCAGGAAGCGTCCGGCGGTCAAGCGAACAGCGAGGTCAGGCTTGCCCAGACGCGACCGAAGAAGCCGGCCTCGGCCACATCCTTTTCGGCGACCAACGGCATGCGCTGTTCCCCGGTATCGGGCGATGCGATCACCAGGTCGGCGATATGCTGGCCCTTGGCGATCGGCGCCTTGATCGGGCCGGTATAGACGACCTTGGCGGTGATCGGGCTGTTGGTGCCCGCCGGCATCGTGACGGTCAGCGCACGCGGCGCGACCAGTCCGACGGTGGACGAATCGCCCAACTGGACCTCGGCGGTTTCGACCCGCTTGCCCGCCGCGACGATCGGGCGCGCGCGCCAGGCGCCGAAGCCCCAGTTCATGAACTTGACCGATTCGGCGATGCGCTGGTTCGAGCTGGTCAGCCCGGCCAGCACCATCACGAGGCGGCGGCCATCCTGTTCGGCCGATCCGGTGAAGCCATAGCCGGCTTCCTCGGTATGGCCGGTCTTGAGACCGTCGGCACCGCGGACGCGGCCGAGCAGCGGGTCGCGGTTCGCCTGAGTGATCGCGGCGCCCTCGCCCAGCGTTTTGCCCCAGGTGAAATCGGTCTTGGAGTAGAATTTCCTGTAGAGCTGCGGATGGTTCTGGATCGTCGCAGTCGCCAGCGTGGCGAGGTCACGCGCGGTCACATAGGTGCGCCCTTCGTCGGGCCATCCGTTCGACGTGCCGAAATGGCTGTTGGCGAGGCCCAGCTCCTTGGCCCGCTGGTTCATCAGGCCGGTGAACGCCTCTTCCGATCCGGCGATCTTTTCGGCCAGCACGACGCAGGCATCGTTCCCCGACAGCACGACGATGCCGTACAGCAGGTTCTCGACGCTGACATTCTCGTTCACCGACAGGAACATGGTCGATCCCGCCTGCGGGCCGTGCCACTTCTTCCACGTTTCGGGCGAGACCGTCGCAGTGTCGCTCAGCTTCAGTTCGCCCTTCTTGATCAGGTCGAACGCGACATAGGCGGTCATCATCTTCGCCATCGATGCCGGCGGCATCCGACGATCGGCGTCCTTGGCATACAGCGTCGCGCCCGACGACAGGTCGGTCATGAACGCGACCGGTGCCGGCGTGTCGAACGGCGGCGCGGCGGCGATGCCGGGCGTGGCGATGGCGATGGCGGCGATGCTCGAAAGTGCGATCTTACGCATGGGGCACGTGGTTCCGTTCAGTCCTGGGCGATGGTCCGGGCGTCGCCGAAGCCACGACGCGCGATGGCGGCACGGGCGGTTTCGGCAGCGGCTCGGGTGGCGAATGGGCCTGCCTGCACCCGGTACAGCCTGCCCGCCGAACGCACAACGCCATCCACCGATTTTGCGAGCGTCGCCGCCCGGGCCGCGTCGGAGAGGGTCGCGACCTGTACGAACCAGCGGCCGGCGCGCGCCGGCGCGGCCTGTTTCGGCGGGGCCGGACGGGGCGCGGGTGTCGGCGTGACGATCGTGGTCGGCCTTGCCGGCGGTGTCGGCATCGGCGCTGGCGGCGGCACCTCTACGGGCGTGGATTGCGGCAGCCGCCGGCGCAGCACGGCCAGCAGGAACGGCGGCGTGTCGAGCCGGGCGACGGTCGATCCGGTGCGGATCGCCACCTGTTCCGCCGGGGACGGCGCCGCCGGACGGATGCGGACCATGGCCGTCGTCGTGCTGCACA
Organism: Bacillus sp. 2B10; assembly: GCA_003946805.1. GTDB lineage: Bacteria > Pseudomonadota > Alphaproteobacteria > Sphingomonadales > Sphingomonadaceae > Sphingomonas. The sequence goes on from RPSH01000011.1 coordinate 85,863, forward strand.
GCGCCCTGCCCGCAGCCGACGACAAGGCGCCGAATTCCCGACCGGTCGCCGCCGCATAGGGCTGCACCTCGACGACGATCGTCTTCCCGCTATCGAGATCGGTAACTTCGGCGAAGCTGCCGGTCGGCAGCGTCCGGTGTTGCAGGACCTGCTGCGCCCCCGGCCCGCCTGCGACCAGAACCGGGCCGACCTCGTCGAGGCGCTGTTCGTGGATGACGGGCGGCGGTGCGCTCCCCGCCTGCCCCCCACCGGCGAGCATGAGCAACGCCAACGCCGTCATTGCGCCACCGCATCCGCCAGCAGGCCGACCGACAGCGCATAATAGTTCGAGCAGTTGTAATCGAGTATCACCCGGTAGTTGCCGGTCAGCAGATAGGCGGTCTCGCCCGGGCCGTCGGGTTCGATCAGCGTCGCCTGGATCGTCGCGTCGAGCCGACGCCCGTCGCTGGCGGTGACGCCCAGCGCCTGCCATTCGGCGAGCGAGCGCCACTGGCTATGGCGTTCGAACACCCGCGGGCAGCGTGGCGACAGCGAGCGTGGCGTCAGGATCGAGCGGTCGAAGCCGGCGGGAACGCGGACGGCGAATCCCCAGGGCTGACCCTTGCGCCAGCCTGCATCGACGAAATAATTGGCGATCGACGCCAGCGTATCGGCCTCGTTCGACCAGATGTTGGCTACGCCGTCGCCATCGCCGTCGCGCGCCACGCGCAGATAGATCGATGGCAGGAACTGCGGATAGCCGAACGCGCCGGCCCAGCTGCCCTTCAGCCGCTCGCGCGGCACGCCTCGGTCGATCATCTTCAGCGTCGCGATGAACTCGGGTTCGAACAGCGTCCGCCGCCGCCCTTCATATGCGAGCGTCGCGAGGCTGCGCGGCAGGTCGAAGTCGCCGGTATAGCTGCCGTAATTGGTTTCATGGCCCCAGATCGCGACCATGATCTGTTCGGGCACGCCGGTCTCGCGCTCGATCGACGCGAGCCGCGAACGCTGCGCGGCATAGGCAGTCCGCCCGCGGTTGATCCGCGCGGCATCGACGTGGCGCTGGCGATAGGGGGCGAAGCGCGACACGGTGGTGGTGTTCGACGCGCCGGGCTGTTGCCGGTCGAGTTCGACGACGCGCGGATTGTAGGTCAGCGTCGGCAGGACGGCATCGATCGTCCGCGCGCTGACCCCCTGCGCCCGCGCCCGTACCGCAACGTCCTGCAGATAGGACTGGAACCCTGCGGCATCCTGCGCCGACGCCGAAGCCCCGGCCATCAGGGCGAGAACGACGGCAACCCCTGCCTTGGCAATACGCATCACAACCGGACTCCCGTTTCACCCCGGGTATTGGCACAGCACAGGAACGGGATGAAGCCCCCGTCGCGACAAAGGCTTGCGCACGGCGGCGATCTTGCCCAATGCGGCCCGCATCGCGGAAGAGTGGCCGAGTGGTTTAAGGCACTGGTCTTGAAAACCAGCGACGGTGCAAGCCGTCCGTGGGTTCGAATCCCACCTCTTCCGCCAATGCGTCGTGCCAGCAGGGCTGGTACGGTTCGATTTTTGATTATCGTCAATGGCTTGCGCACAGCGCAAGTGTCGATAGACGCGCAGAACGCTCTGTATATCGCTCCGGTGCCAATACGCGCGTCTCTGTTCTTGAAAAGCGAACCAACAGGGCAATCCAAGGGTAGACGTTCAAAGCGCTCTCCCCCTTTCCTCACTCCCGCCATTCGTTCGTCCCGGCCATTGGTCATCAGCCTCGCACCGGAATCGTTCACCGGCCGGGAATAACAGGTGGGGGACTGTCCGCTCTCGGACGGCGAATAGCGTATGACGGCGTTGCACGACCACAACGTCCTTAACGTCGCCGTTCATGCGAGCTATCGCAGCGGCGGCCGGGGGTATCAGGATGGGTTCGATGAAAAGCACGTTGTCGGATCGTCGGGCGGTCTGGGCGTTCATTGCCGGCTGTATCGCGGTTACCGCCGGTGTCGTTGCGCATCTGCCGATGTTCGCGATGGCGCGTTCGATGCATTATCGTTTGGCCGGCATGCCGATGGACAATCTCATGCTCGGCGGCATGGTGCTGATCGTCGTGGGTACGTTGGTGGCGGCCTATGGGCTGATGCCGCGTAACGTCGGCGCACAACAGGCCGCTGCTGCGCAGATCGAGGTTGCCGCGCCGGAGGATGCGCCGCTTGGGCCCGCGCATTGGGGATTGATGGCAGTTCTGGTCATCGCTCTGGTAATCGACGTGATGAAGCCCGCTTCGCTGGGCTTCACCGTGCCCGGCATGATCTCCGAATATGGCGTGCCGAAGACGACGGTGTCGCTGGTCCCGTTCTTCGCGCTGGCGGGCACCGTCACCGGGTCGGTGCTGTGGGGATGGATCGCCGACGTCTATGGCCGCAAGGCGTCGATCCTGCTGTCTGCGGTGATGTTCGTCGGCACGTCGATCTGCGGTGCGATGCCGAGCCTCGCGTGGAATATCGCGATGTGCTTCATGATGGGCGCGGCGGCGGGCGGCATGCTGCCCGTCACCTACGCGCTGCTCGCCGAGATGATGCCAAGCCGCCACCGTGGCTGGAGCCTCGTGCTGGTCGGCGGGCTTGGCGCGGTGGGGGGCTATTTCGCTGCCAGTGGCATGTCGGCGATCCTGCAACCGATCTTCGGATGGCGCATCCTGTGGCTTGCCAACCTGCCGACCGGGCTGACGCTGGTCCTGCTGGGCGCGCTGATCCCGGAATCGGCCAAGTTCCTGCTGGCGCGGGGCCGCATCGCCGAAGCAGAGGCGGTCATGCGGCGGTTCGGCGCGACCGCGCGCACGGCACCGGTACCGATCGTCGCCCGTGCCGGCGGATCGCAGGCGCTGCGCGGTGCCAGGCTGTACGGCAAGCTCGCCGCACTCAGCATCTGTGCGTTGTCGTGGGGCCTCATCAATTTCGGGCTGCTGCTGTGGCTCCCCGCCGATCTGGTCGCCAAAGGCTATTCGGTCGGCGTGTCGAGCCGCCTGCTCGCCGAAAGCGCGCTGATCGCGTTTCCTACCGTCTTCGTCGCGGCACTGCTTTACAGCCGGTGGAGCACGAAATGGGCGTTGGCGACGATGATCGCGCTGACCCTGGCCGGGCTGTTGCTGGTGCTGCGCCTCGAACTGGCGGGCAGCGGCAGTCCGGTGCTGCCCGTCGCGCTGCTCATCGTCGGCAGTAACGGCATCATCGCCATTGTCCTGCCCTATGCAGCCGAAAGCTTTCCACTGCGGGTGCGTGCGCGGGCGACGGGCTGGGTCGCGGCCTGTACCAAGGCAGGCGGCCTGTTCGCACAGGCACTGACGATCAGTGGCATCACGCTGTCGATGGGTACGTCGTCGCTGCTGGTGATGGTGCCCACCGCGCTATCGCTTGTGCTGGTGGCGTGGTTCGGCCGCGAAACCCGCGGTCGCGATCTGCGCGATCTTGAATGAGACGGTCGCCCTCGTGCAGCGGTGCGGTCGCTGAACGAACCGCTCACCCGGATGACGTTACCATCAGGTTCGGACAGTCTCGATCTGCGCGCCGCGGCGGCGTCGCTCCCGTCCGGCCGATCGGAGCGGCGGAGCGGGCCACCACGCTCTCGATCGCGGCGATCCAGCCCGCGCGGGCAGGCGATTTCCAGTCGCCGGGGTCGAGCGATAATACCGCGACGGTCCATCAGGCGACGCCCGGCGGGAGCCAGTTGCGGCACGCCGAAGCAACCGCCGGATCGCGTTGTGCCGAACAACTTTTCTCGCCAACGGCGCGCAGCCGGGCCAGCGTCGCGTTGCCGTTCTGCCCGGCGCTCCATGTCGCCAGTGCCTTGCCCAGTTTTTCGAGGCGCATCCGGGTTCGTTGCCGATATCCCTCCGGTTGGCTGGCCAGTTCGCGGATGACCGCGCCGGACGCCTTTTCGATCGCGGCATGATCGACGGGCGCGAGGCGCAGCAGTCCCTCGACATAGGTCACGCCCCACTGCACCCGACTGGCCGGGCCTTCGGACGTTTCGTAGCCCCGCCGCAGCCAGTCGATCGCCTGCCGCCGGTCGCCCCGCGCCTCGGCCAGTTCGGCGAGCGCCGGCATGTAGTAATAGGGGGTGCGCGATCGTTTGAGTTCGGCTTCCAGCAGTCGCCGCGCTCCGGCCGGATCGCCGGCATCGGCGAGCAGGTGCGCCGCGCCGCTGATGACTGCCTGCCGTTCATAGGGGCTGGTGACGCTGCGATCGGCCCATGCGACCCGTTCGCGCACTTTGGCCAGCAACGCGGCGGGTGGTGGCGCGGCTCGGCCGGCACGATCGCGGTACAGCGCGACCGCCGCGTCGACCGATGCGAGCCGCTCCGACGCGACAAGCCGGGTGTCCGCGAACAGGCCATCCAGTGCCCCGACGATCGCGTCGCCGATCCGCTGCCGATCCGCTTCTCCGGCGGGTGCCGCGCCGTTGGCGAGTTTCGCCGCGCCATGGGATAGCGAGGCGCGGTTGGCCCGGACCTCTGCGGGATCGGCAAGTACCGCCGTCAGTGCCTGGCGCAGGCGGCCGCTTTCCGCGGGTGATAGAGGCGGGGCGGTATCGGGGCGGACGGTTTGCATCTGTAGCAGGAACTGGCGTTGCAACCGGGCATCGGGGGCGGCGGCCGCCAACGCGGCCAGCGTCGTCGCGGCAGCGGCCGATCGGCTCGGATCGTGCCACCCGCCATATCCCGCGAGCAACATCCAGTCGTCGTTCGACAGCGATTGCGGCGCGGACCGGACGCGCCGCAGCAGCGTATCGACATTGCCGGTGCCGCGATGGACCGCATCCAGTGCCGACGCGACCTGAGCGGGATCGCCGGTGCCCGACAGCCGCGTCACCTCGCTCCGATCGGCACGCAGCAGGATCAGCGTCGGATAGCCGGTGACGCCGAACCGTTCGCCCCATGCCTGTGCGCCGGGCGTATCGCCGTCCAGATAGACGGGGATGACGTCGCGTGTCCTGCCGATGAAGTCGGGGTTGCGGAACAGTCCGGCCTTCAACTGATTGCAGGGCGGACACCACACCGCCCCCCAATAGAGCAGCACCGGCTTGTTCTGTTCGCTCGCCTCCGCAAACGCATCGGCGACGTCGCCGTGACGCCACGCAATCTCGGTGGCGGCGCTTGCCGTCTTCGGTGGCGGCGGCGACCGGTCCTCGCCGCCACAGCCCGACAGCACGAGCAGCGTGGCGGCGGCAAGATACGTCCGGTAGCGTGAGGACATGCGGGCGTCCATGTCGTGCCGGGTCATAGCGAAACCTTCAGGTCGATGCTGGCGGTGCGCGGTTGCCCCGGCGACAGCGAATAGCAGCAGGTGCTGGTCCCGCTGTTCCAGTAGCGGGTGTCGAACAGGTTCTGGACCTGTCCGCGCAGCGTCAGTTCGCGCCCGCCGAGCCGGAAGCGATAGTCGCCGCCCAGCGTCGCCAGCCAGACGTCGGGGGTGTAGACGGTCCAGTCGCGGGGCTGGTTGTTGAAGATCGCGGCCTTGCCCTGATAGCGGACCAGCGCCCTGAGGCCGACGCCTGGCAGGAAGGCGGGGTCGTAGGACGCGTCGAACACCGCCGTCACCCGTGCGACGCCGTGCAGTTGCCGTCCGATCAGCCAGCGATTGTTGGCCCGTTCGTGCGTGCCGTCGACGAAGGTCGTCGACGCGCCGAGCGATACGGTGGGTACGGGTACGACCCGCGCCGACACCTCGATCCCCTGATAGCGTTCGATCCCGTCCTGCACGAGCCGGTTGTCGTCGGTGACGAAGTTCGCCCCGCGGTCGAGCCGGAACAGCGCGACGTTGCCGGAGAACCGGTCCCATTCCCATTTGGCGCCGACTTCATACTGGCGACTGGCCAGCGCGGGCAGGATGTCGCCGACATTGTCGTACAGGTTGCTGACGATCGTCCCTTCGGACAGCGCCTGGATATAGCTGCCGTAAAATGTCAGCGCCGAACCGGGGCGATAGAGCAGCGCGAAGGTCGGCGTGACACCGTCGGTGCGATAGTCGCTGGTGCGTTGCTGGCTGCGCCACGCCCATGCACGCGAATGATAGTCGGTGTAGCGCGCGCCGGCGATCACCGACACCGTGTCGGCGATGGTGATCGTGTCGCTGACGAACGCCGATTTCTCCTCGTTCCAGCCCAGCGGCCGGATTTCGAGGTCGCGACGGTCCTCATAGGTCCAGCCGGCGAGGACGGGGCGGAAGATGTTGCTGCCCGCCTGAAAGGTCGCAAGATTTTCGGCATGACGGCCCAGGCTGTCGCGCCAGTCGAGCCCGAGATTGAGCTGGTGCGCGAGGCCGAAGGTAGCGAACTTCCCCTCGACGAACACCGAACCCAGACGGTTGCGGTACACGTTGCGCCCGTTGAACAAGCGCAGCGAATAGTCCCCCGCCTGGTTCAGCAGCAGGATCCGTTCATAGGGTAGCCGGTGGTCGTTGCCGACCTGTCCGCCGGTCAGACGGACATACCATTCGGGGTCGACCTGCCACGTCAGGCTGGTGACCGCGGAATACAGGCGCCCGTCGGTATAGGTATCGCGCGAGGCGAAGCGTGTCCGCCCGCTGACCGGGGCTGGAACCACCCGGTCGCGATAGGTCGGCACCGCCGGGCTGGCGTTGCCGCCGACCACGAAGCTCGGCTCGGCGCCGTCGATCTGGTTGCGCTGGTAGAAGGCATCGGCGCGCCACACGATATCGGGCGTGAGGTCGACGCGCAGTCCGATCGATGCGCCTTGTCGCAGGATCTCGCTGTCGGCATAGGTCCGGCCGAACTCCTGGACCGCGTTCAACCGGAACCCGACCGGCCCGACAGTGTCGCCGATATCGACATGCTGCCGGAACAGCGCCGCCGACTGCCACCCGACGCTGATATTCGCGAGCAGCGTCTCGGTCGGCTTCTTGGTGACGAAGTTGATGACGCCACCCGGCGCGGCATAGCCGTAGATGAAGCTGCCGGCACCTTTCAGCAACTGCACCTGCTCGATGAACTCGGGCGGGGTGTCGGCCCCCTGCGAATCGCGCAGCGGCACGCCGTTGTAGAGCTGTGTCCGTACCGCCGCGCCCCGCACCGTCACCCATTGCGAATGGATGTTGTAGCGGCTGCCGCCGTCGCGGGTCACGCTGGCGTCCCCGACGAAATAGTCGGCGGTGGTCAGCGTGCGCAGTTCCTCGATATCGTCGCTGTCGACGCTGCTGATCGAGAACGGCGTTTCGAGGTTCGAGCGGGTGCCGAGCGCACCGCCGCTGATTTCCTTCTGCTGCTTGCGGCCGTTGACGATGATGTCCGCGTCGGGACTGTCCTCCGTTTCCGCGGTGTCGGCGCGGGGTGGTGTGCCAGCGACCGGTTCGGCAAAGGCGGACGGCACGGCTACGAATGCGGTTGCCGCCAGCAGGAAGGCGCAGTTCTTCATGATTCCCCCAGGGATATGATGTGGCGTCGGCACCGCTTGCGGTGCAGATCGCAGACGGGCGCGTGCCCGTGCCGGTGCTTCAGCGCGCGGCGGTAGCCGTCTGTGGTTCGTAGCGGCCGCGTACGATCCGGCCGGCGATCGGCTGCGGATCGCGCAACAGGTTGTAGATCGGGCAGGACGCCTCGACCGCGTCGCGCAATCCATCGATCCGCGCTGCCGGCTCGGGCGATGCGATCGCCACGGTATAGGCGATGTCGCGGAACCGTACCGCCGCCGCCCCGTCGCCGCGCGGTGGCAGGATCGCACGGGTACGCACCTCCAGACCATCCAGCACGATGTCGCGTTTCGCGGCCTCGATCTCGAAGATATGGGTCATGCAGGTCGCGAGCACGCCGACCAGATGCTCCTCGACCGTCGGGGCAAGGCCATTGCCCGCGCGATCCGCACGGCTGTCGTGCAGGATGTGGTACTTGCCTTTCCGGTCCGGGTGGTGCGCAGCCCGCTGTGGGGTTCGATCCGGGCATGGGCGCGAAGGCCGGTCGGCGGCGTCGCAGTACCGGCGGCGGCGGCCTGCGCCAGTCGGGCGATCGCCTGTCGCTTTTCGACCAGGAAGTCGCGCAATCCGGGCGGCGTTCCGGGCTCGGGTCGCGCCGCGCTGGCGGTCAGCGCGACCGGGCCGTGGGCGATGGCCTGCGGATCGCGTACCGCCGCCAGCACCGGCGAGGCCCGCTCGACATCGCGCCCGAGGGCGTCGAGATCGGCGACGCTTGCCGGGGACGCGATATAGGCGGTGTAGGCAAGGTTGCGGGGATAGGACACCTTGCGCGTGCGGGCGACCTCGGGGGCGTCGGGGCGACTGGTCAGGACGATGTCGATCGCGTCGACGGGCAGCTTGCGCCGTGCCGCCTGGGTCGCGAATTCGTCGGCCAATGCGCTGGCCAGCACCGCCGCGAACGTATCCCACGATCCCGCGCCCAGGTCATAGCCGGCATAGCCGCGGTCGCTATCGCTCAGATACTGGAAATCGCCGATCCGCAGGCGTCGTACGCCCGAACGGCTTTCCGCCGTGGCCCGCGTTTCGATGACCTGCTCCGCATCGGGGATTGCCTGGGCCGCCCGACGGCGGGCCAGTACCTGCTCGAGCGAAGGGGCGACATCCGGTTCGATCGCGAAGGTCGGCGACGGGATGGTTGCCAGCATGGCGATGCCGGCCAGGATGGAGATCCCTATCCGATGGGATCCTCGTTCGTGTCGTACGGCGCGCGGCCGCAATCGGTTCGGCATGACCCGTTCCCCCCAATGATTCTGATCTGGCGCGGCGGCCCTCTCCCCGGACCGATGCATGGCCGTCGCGGCCCCGTCTGGGTGGCTCGCAAACCCGGCAAGCTTAGGTCGCCGACCGGGTTACCGGAACAAATCATATCTATCAGGTAGGAATAAGCAGGATTGGTGTCGCCCGACTGGTTTCGAGCGGATATGCCATCACGCGATGCTGGAGGGAGGCGGCGCCTTTTCCGAAAAGCGTCGCTGCAAGGGTCGCGGGTGCAGCCCGTGCAGGCCAAATGGTGTGTCGAAGCGATGCGGTGCATCTGACACCAAAATAGGGAACGGTTCAGCTATCAGCTGACGTCGGGAACTGGGCAAGGTTCAACCGCACCACCAATTCCCGGTTGCAAAGCGTACGTGACGTTATATCATTATATTTGAATATGGCGGCGGAACTCGCTGCCGGGGGTTTACGATGACTGGAAAAATGATGGGGCGGGTCGGCCTGCTACGGCTGCTGCGTACGGGCGGTATGGTGGCATTTGCTGTTGGAACGACGGCACCCGCTCGTGCGCAGGCGGTAGACGAAGACGAAGAACGCGCCGAGATCGTCGTCACCGCGACGCGCACCGGACAGCGGCTGGTCGACGTGCCGGCCGACGTAACCGTGAAGGACATCGACACGCTTCGGCGTGACGGCTTTACCTTCGGAACCGACGAGTTTCGCGGCGTGCCGGGCGTGTCCTTCCGTCGCGGCGAGGGTGATGGCGACGAATTCCCCTATGTCTCGATCCGCGGATCGAACGGGACCGAGGGCTATCTGACGCTCATCGACGGGATGCCGTTCGATCTCAATGAAGAAGGCGCGCTCGGGATTGTCCCCTACCCCGCCCTGTCACGGGTCGAGGTGGTGAAGGGGCCGGCGTCGGCGCTGTATGGTCGCGGCGCGCTGTATGGCGCGGTCAATTACATCACGCGCGCGCCGGGCGCCGACCGGATCGAGGTGGCGGCAACCGGCGGCAGCGACGATTATTACCGCGGCGAACTGGCGGTATCGCGCCGGATCGGCGACGATCTCGGACTGATCGCGACGGCGGCCTATGAGGATTACGGCGGCTGGCGCGAGAATGGCGCACGGCGGCAGTTGAACCTGTTCGCCAAGCTGACATGGGCGCTGGACGCGCGCACCGACGTGTCGCTGTACGGCACCTATCTCGATCGCCGGTCGGAGACGCCGAGCGTCCTGCCACTCGATGCCACCGGCCGCCCGATCGCCGTGATCGGCGGGCGGCGCGCGTTCAACGGCTATGGCAATCCGCGTTCGGTGGCCGAGGGCGGGCTGGGCGCGATCCGTGTCGAGCATCGCGCAAGCGACGCGCTGACGCTGACCGCGACCGGCCAGTATCGCAAGTTCGACTTCGACAACCGGTTGAACTTCTACGACCCGTTCGGCTTCGCACCGCAGCGCGGCATCTTCGGCATCAACGGTTTCTACGGTGCGCAGAAGTTCGATGTCGGCTATGGCGAATTGACCGCGCGCTACGAGGCCGGCGCGCACCGCATCGTAGCCGGCGTCACCGGGGAGCGCGCCTTGTCGCGCGCCGACAATCGCTGGTCAGGGCAGAACGGCTTCACGTCCGCCTGCGGCTTCACCTTCTATTCGGTCGAGATCGATTACGTGCGCGGCGGCGTGGCGAATGCGGGGGCGCCGTGCTTCGTCGTCGATGATCCGCTCAGCCGCAACCGCCTCGTCACCACTTATGTCTCGGCCTTCGTGCAGGACGAGATCGCCCTGTCGGAGCGCCTGTTCCTGACCGTCGGCGGCCGGTACGACCGGTTCCGGCGCACCGCGCGCTTCTTCCCCATCGCGGGCAAGTTCGACGGATCGCAGGACGCCGCGACCGCCAGCGCGGTTTCGCCCAAGGCGGCGCTGTCGTGGCGCTATGGCGGGGGACAGGTCTATGCCTCCTATGGCCGCGGCTTCAGTTCCAATTTCGGTCCGACGTTCGAATGGAACGCCGACCAGTATGCGCGCCCCGAACAGCGCCCGACGACGCTCGACAGCGTAGAACTGGGCTGGAAGGGCCGCGCGCTGGACGATGAGCTGGGCTTCGCGCTGACCGGCTTCTGGTCGATCCAGCGCAACCGCCGCGCGATCATTCCCAATCCGGCGGCGGCGACCGATTTCACGCAGCCCACGAACCTCATCACCTATGGCGACCGCTACGAGAGCAAGGGGATCGAGGCGGCGCTCGACATCCGCCCGCGCGACGGCACCTCGGTGCAGATCCAGTACACGCATGTCGCGCCGCGCTGGAAAGACTATGCCGTGCAGGAGTTTGCCGGCCCGCTCGACCTGTCGGGCAAGACGCCGACCGGGATCGCGCCTAACATCGTCTATATCGCGGGCGAACAGCGCATTGCGCCGTGGCTGTCGGCGCGCGGCATCGTCGAATGGTATGACGACTATCAGATCACCGCGGACAATCGCGTACAGGGCGGCGGCTACACGCTGGTGACGCTGGGTGCGCGGGTCCAGCCGGCCGCGTGGAAGGGCCTGTCGCTCGATCTCACGGTGCTGAACGCACTGGACGAGCGCTACGGCTTCTTCTTCGGCGGCACGACCGCGCCGACCTATGCGACGCCGGGGCCGCCGCGACAGGTCCGCGCGACGCTCAGGACGGCGATTTGATGCGGGTGCTCGTGCTGGTGCTGGCGCTGGCGCTGCTCGCCGGTTGCGACCGGGCGCCGGATACGACGGCATCGCAGACGGCCGTCGCGGGCCGCGAGATCGCGATGCCGTTCGCCAAGACGTTCCGCGTGGTCGACCGCGACGGCTACCGGGTCGTCGACCTCAAGGCATCGGTGGTGAGTTGGGGCGGCGATGCGGTCGGCGAGGAGCAGTTCCGGCGGCTGGTGCTGGTACCGCGCGGGAACACCGCGCCGCCGCTGACGGGTGATCTCGCGGGCGCGACGCTGATCCGCACCCCCGTGATGCGCATCGCCAGCAACACCGCGTTCCACGAGGCGATCACGAAGGCACTCGACATCAACGATCGGCTGGTGGCGGTCGGCGGGGTCAAGTCGTGGGACGACGCCCTGCGCGCGCGCGTCCGCGCCGGACAGGTGCGCCAGATCGGCTATGGCTGGCACAGCCCGCCCGATCTCGACGCGCTCGTCGCCGCGAAGCCCGAAATGCTGCTGATGAGCATGGAGGACATGAAGAGCGTTGGCGCGATGCCGCGCATCGCCGCGCTGGGCGTACCAACAGTGCCGGTCTTCGCCGAGAACGAGCCGGACTATATGGGCCGCGTCGATTACGTCCGGCTGGTCGGGATGCTGACCGGTCGGGAGCGCGAGGCGAACGCATTCGCCGACATGGTGGCCCGCAACGTCGCTGCGCTGAAGAAGGCGGCCGCCGCGCAACCGACCCGATCGGTCATGTCGGCCTGGTTCGCCGGGGGCGACCGGTGGAACCCGACGATCCGGAATGCCGACGCGAAACTGTTGCGCGACGCCAACGGCCGCAATCCGTTCGAGGAACCCGACGATCCGCGCAAGGACAGCTTCAACCAGATCTCGACCGAGCAGTTGATCGCGCAAGGGGCCGATGCCGACTGCTGGATCCTACGCGACACGCATTCGCTGCCGTTCCGCGACGTCGCCGTCCTGCGCCGCTTCAAGGCGTATCGCGAAGGCTGCGTGTTCGCGGGCGACGGGATGTACAAGCCGCCGGCGGACGCCTTCGACTTCTACGAAACGGGCTTCATCCGGCCCGATCTGGTGCTGGGCGACATCGTGCGAATGCTGCATCCGCCGCTCAGGACCGAACCGTTCCGCTACATCCGCCCCGATACGAAGGTGCCGCGATGACGCCGGCGATCCGGAGCATGATCGGCGGCGCGGCGTTGCTCGTCGTGTTGCTGGCCGTCGCGCTGTTCGCCCTGTCGTGGGGAACGATCGGGATCGGTTTCGGCGACATGCTGGCGGCGCTGGTCGGGCGCGGCGATCCGGGGACGGCGCAGATCGTCACCGGGTTGCGCCTGCCACGAATCGTGACCGCGATCGTCGCCGGCAGCGCACTAGGACTGGGCGGCGTGCTGATGCAGGCGCTGTTCCGCAATCCGATGGCCGACGCCTGGTCGCTGGGGCTGACCGCGGGCGGGCAGCTCGGCGTCGCCCTGCTAGTCACCGCCGCGGCCTTTTCCGGGCCGCAAGCCGTGTCGTTCCTGCGCGATTTCGAGGGGCCGTCGATCACGCTGGGGGCGATGATCGGCATCGGCGGCTTCGCACTGGCGATGGCCGCGCTCGCGCGCCGGGTGGGGACGGTGACCTTGCTGGTGGTCGGCCTGATGCTGGGCTTCACCGTACAGGGCATCGTCAGCATCGTGCTGCATTTCGCCAATCGCGTCGGCGGGCGGGTGTTTTCCGGTTGGAGCGACGGCAATTTCGCCAGCGTCACTACGGCGGACCTGCCGATGCTGGCGGTGCCGGTGCTGGCCGGCGTGGCGCTCGCGCTGATCAACGCCAAGCCGCTGACCGCGCTGCTGCTGGGCGAGACCTATGCGCGCAGCCTCGGCACCGACGTCACGCGCCTGCGCCGGCTGACGCTGGCGGCGGTGGTGCTGCTGGTCGCGCCCGTCACCGCCTATTGCGGGCCGGTGACGTTCGTCGGACTGATCGTGCCGCATCTGGCGCGCGCCATCGCCGGCACCGCGCGGATCCTGCCGCTGATGCCGCTCGGCGCGCTCGCCGGTGCGGTGCTGGCGCTGGCGGCGGACCTGGTCGTCCATGCGCCGTGGGAGCAGCATTTCCTGCACCTCAACGCCGTCCTCGCGCTGGTCGGCGCGCCGGTGGTGATCGCGCTGCTGATCTTCTCGCTGACGATGCGGGGGCAACGCTGATGCTGCGGCTGCAATCGTTGTCGGTCGGCTATGGCGCGCCGCGCGGCATCGTGCTCGCCGATCTCGACGTGACCGTGCCGCCGGGCAGCTTCGTGTGCGTGCTGGGGCGCAACGGTGCGGGCAAGTCGACGCTGATGCGCACGATCGCCGGGCTGCAACGCGCGGTCGGTGGTGCGGCGCTGCTGGGGGACGAGGATATCGCGGCGATGCGCCCGCAGGCGCGCGCGCAGCAGGTCGCGGTGGTGCTGACCGAGCGCACCGCCAGCCCCGGCTTGACCGTCGACGACGTGGTATCGATGGGCCGCCAGCCCTTCACCGGCTGGCAGGGGCGGCTGGCCCCCGACGACCGGACGCGTGTAGCGGACGCGCTGGCGATGGCCGGGGTGATGCCATTCGCGGCGCGGTTGTTCGACGACCTGTCCGACGGCGAGCGCCAGCGCGTGATGATCGCGCGCGCCATCGCCCAGTCGCCCCGGCTGATGATCCTCGACGAGATCACCGCCTTCCTCGACCTGCCCGGCCGGGTCGAGACGATGGCGCTGCTGCGCGATCATGCCCGGGCGACCGGGGCGATCGTGCTGTTGTCGAGCCACGACCTCGACCTGTCGTTGCAGCTGGCGGACGGCATCTGGCTGCTCGACGGTGCCGGCGGCCTTGCGGTCGGCACCGCGCCCGACCTGATCCGCGCGGGTCATGTCGGGCGTGCGTTCGACACCGATGCGGTGCGGTTCTCGCCCACGCTCGGCCGCTTCGAGCTGGTCGGGTGAAGGCGGCACTGCTGCTGCTCGCATGCGCGTCGGCACCGGGATGGGCACAGGAGACCCAGCCATCGGCGCCGTCCTCCGAACAGGGCGCGCAACCGGGACCGACCGTCGCGACGTCGCCGGAGGCGCCTGCGGCTCCTGTCCTCCCGACGACCGGCCGTGCGGCCGAAAATGCCGTCCGACAGGCGGAGGATGCGTTCGGATACAGCGTCGGGCGCGAGACGCTCGGCCTGTACTCCTCGTCCAACGTGCGCGGCTTTTCTCCCTTCCGGGCCGGCAACGTGCGGATCGAGGGGCTGTACTTCGATCCGTACCTCACGCTCATCCAGCGGCTGCGCCTGTCGACCAGCATCCGGGTCGGCCTGTCGGCGCAGGGCTATCCGTTTCCCTCACCGACCGGCATCGTCGACTACAGCTTCCGCAAACCCGGCGACGTGGCGGGCCTGTCCGTGCTGGCGAGCGGTGACAGCTACGGCAACGCCGGCATCGAGGCGGACGGCGCCGTACCGCTGTCGCGGACGCTCAGCCTAGGTTTCGGCGCGCAGGCGTCGCGCAACGACTTCTACAACGGCACGACGAGCTGGTCGCACAACGAGGCGGTGTCGCTGCGCTGGCGACTATCGCCCGACATCGAGATATTGCCGTTCTGGGCGCGCAGTCAGGTCCATGACGATGAGGCTGGTCCGATATACGTGCCCGGCGGCGCCTATCTGCCGCCACGCATTCTCAGACGACGCTATGACGGCCCGGGCTGGAACGATTATGACAGCGTCGGCGGATTGCACGGTGTGCTTGCCACCGTGTCGCCGTGGCGCGACTGGACCGTGCGGGCCGGCCTGTTCCGCTCGCTCTACGACGATCGCTCGACCTTCGCGCATCTGCTGACCGATCTGACACCGGACGGGCGGGCGAACCGCCTCATCATCGCCGATCCGCGCAGCCGCTTCGTCTCGGCATCGGGCGAGCTTCGCGTCACCCGTTCGCTAGCCGAGGGGCCGCGGCTGCACGCCCTTCACCTGTCCCTGCGCGGGCGCGATCGGCGGCAGCGCTACGGCGGCTCCGACGTCCTTGCCTATGGACCGACCTCGATCGGCGAGACATTCCGCCCGCCCGAACCCGACTACGCCTTCACGGACCAGACCCGCGACCGGGTACGGCAAGCGACATACGGCATCGCCTATGACGGCCGCTGGCGCGACGTCGGCGAGTTGAGCTTCGGCCTGTCCCGGACCGACTATGCCAAGCGCTTCTCGCTCCCGGCCGCCCCGCCGCTGGAGACGCGGTCGCGACCATGGCTGTGGAACGTCACCGGCGCAGCATTTCTTGGCCCACGGCTCGCACTCTATGCCGGCTACGCACGCGGGCTGGAAGAGAGCGGCATCGCCCCCGATAATGCCGTCAACCGCAACCAGCCGCTGCCCGCGATCCTGACCCGGCAGGTGGATGCCGGACTGCGTTACCGGCTGACCGATACGATCAAGCTGGTGGCCGGCGTGTTCGACCTGCGCAAACCCTATTATAATCTGGATGCCGCCAACCGCTTCGACCTGCTCGGCGACATCGTCAACCGCGGCGTCGAATTCTCGGTGGCGGGCGCCGTGACGCCCCGGCTGAACATCGTGGTCGGCGGCGTGCTGCTGGACCCACGCGTCACCGGCGAGGGCGTTGCGCTCGGCAGGATCGGGCCTCGCCCCGTCGGCATCGCGTCACGCTCGCTGGATTTCAATGCGGACTGGCGGCTGCCGGTCGACGGGATATCCCTCGATGCCGGCATCTCGAACACCGGTCGCGTGACCGCCACACGCGACAACAGTGTGTCGATCTCGTCACGGACGCTCGTCGACCTTGGCGCCCGCTATCGGTTCCGCGCGAACGGACGGGACTTCACGTTGAGGGGGGAGGTCCGGAACATCGGCAATGTCCACGGCTTCGATCTGGAGAGCGCCGGAGCCTACGACATCATCGCCGGACGCGTCGTCTCCGCGTACATCACGGTGGATCTGTGATCGCGCTCGGGAAGGTCGGTTTCGATCCGCCTCCGCGGTGATGGTTCGGCATCGATGCGTGGTTGGGAACAGCCCATCGAAGCTGTCGTCGCCGATCGCCGTTCCGAAACCCCGATGTCGTCGAAAAGCGTAAGGATGACGAGCTTGCGATCCTGCAGCCGGTTTCCGAACGGTAACAGGGGGCGCGGGTCGCAAGACGGTTTTCCCCTGCTTGCAGGAACTCGGATACAGGTGGTGACAGCGCGACCCGGTTTGCGGCACAAGGCCCGGCGGTGACAAACGAGGCGATCGCTTGGGGCAGGACTGTCGATCGACGCGTGACCCGGTGCGGGCGCTGACATGAGCGATGCCGAGCGGTCCGACGCGGACCTCGCCGTCGCCGCCACCGCCGGCGATGCCCCGGCGTTCGAGCAACTGCTGCGTCGCCATTACGATCGCGTCCACGGTCTTGCGTGGCAACTGACCGGCACGCGGGCCGATGCCGACGATATCGCGCAGGACGTGTGCTGCACGCTGGCCGAGCGCATCGGCAGCTTTCGCGGGGAAGCGAAGTTCACGACGTGGCTGTGCCGGATCGTGTTCAACGCCTGTCGCGACCATCGGCGCAGGCGGCGTTCCTTCCTCGGCCTGACCGGACGGCTCGCGGTACTGGCCGGACTGTCGCCGCCACCCGACGGCCGCGACCTGCATGATGCGATGTGGGTGCGCAGCGCCGTCGCGAAGCTGAAACCGGCGTATCGTGACGTCGTGATCCTGGTTGCCGGACAGCAACTGAGCCACGGCGAAGCGGCCGCGATCCTTGGCATCGCCGAAGCGACGGTCGCATGGCGGCTGCACAAGGCGCGGCGGATGCTGGGCGGCGGAGACGATGCGTGATCGCGCGCCGGGAGAAAAATGTTCGCAGGGTTCAAAGGAACCGCCGCGCAGCGACGTCGAAGGTACAGGCGGACGATGGTTTTCCGCCCTTGCCTGAGGAACCTGCCATGTCCCGATATCGTGCCCCGATCGCCATCGGCCTGACCGCGATGCTGCTCGCGTCCTGCGCGAAGCCGCAAGGATCGACCGCCATCGCGCCGCTGCCATCGAACGAGGATATGGCCGCAGTATCGCCCCCTCCCCCGCC
>RPSH01000108.1 GCA_003946805.1 Bacillus sp. 2B10
CCGTTGTGTTAAAAGAATTTATCGAAAAGGAGGTGTACAAATGAAAATAGGGATCATTGGTGCCGGACCTAGAGGATTAAGTGTAGCAGAAAGGATTCTCCATAATAATCAGGGCAGATATTCTCTTGAACTTATTCTTTTTGATCCAGAAGGTCCAGGCGGTCGAGTTTGGCGATTGAATCAGCCACCAGAATTATTAATGAACTCTGTTTCTCAACAAGTGACGCTTTTTACAGACGAAACGTTGTCCAGTGGGGGAACGGTAATGCCGGGACCTAATTTGTTTCAATGGAGTAAAGGACCTGCTACAGATTATATCGAACAGACGGTAACCAAAAATAAGCAACTATTTATAGAAGAAATTAACCGTCTGGAAAAAGATCAGCAATCTACTCGTTGCCTATACGGACTTTATCAACGCTGGTTTTTCTCAAAGTTGCAAGAAGAATTTCCAGCT
>RPSH01000109.1 GCA_003946805.1 Bacillus sp. 2B10
GAATCGGAGATGAAGGAGCGGAAATCAATCGGCAAGTCATCTATGGAAAAGAACTGATACCGGATCCATCCGATACGCAACCCCCATCTGTACCCGAAAATCTAGCTGTTTCAGATATTCAAGGAACACAAGTTACTTTGAGTTGGGAAGAATCAACAGACCATAATCAGGTGGCAGGTTATTACATCTATCGTGATGGTCAGCGTGTAGCACAAACAGCTCATACTCGATATACAGATACAGGTTTGGAGACAAATACACCGTACACTTATACAGTCAGTGCATTTGACGCTTCTGGAAATGTATCTGAGAAAAGCTTGCCGATAACGATCACAACGAAAAGCGAAGACCCTGCTCCAGGATACGAAGAATGGAACCCAGAAAAAGCTTATGTCAAGGGAGACATCGTCACTTATAAAGGGAAAGTTTATCAGGCAAAGTGGTGGAATCAAGG
>RPSH01000110.1 GCA_003946805.1 Bacillus sp. 2B10
GTCAAATGATGTAGGTATCATTATCCTTGGCGATTTCGAGTCCATTCGTGAAGGAGATAAAGTAAAACGAACAGGTAAAATCATGGAAGTTCCAGTTGGAGAGGCCTTGATTGGTCGGGTAGTCAATCCGCTAGGTCAACCAATCGACGGACTAGGTGAAATCGTTACTGACAAAGCTCGTCCAGTAGAAGCGATGGCACCAGGCGTTATGCAACGTAAATCTGTTAACGAACCAATGCAAACAGGGCTAAAAGCGATCGACGCCCTTGTGCCAATCGGACGCGGACAACGTGAATTAGTCATCGGTGACCGTAAAACAGGGAAAACTTCTATTGCGATCGATACGATCATCAACCAAAAAGGTCAAGATATGATCTGTATCTACGTAGCAATCGGACAAAAAGATTCTACAGTTCGTACACAAGTTGAAACATTTAAAAAATATGGCCCAA
>RPSH01000111.1 GCA_003946805.1 Bacillus sp. 2B10
AGGATCTATAACAAAGAGCTGATGACGTCCCGGAAAGGATAAAAGTAAACCGCTATCATTTCTGCTGTAATCAATAGATAAGATACCGCCATACATACTGGGTATCAATGTAGAGCGGATGCCATAACGAAATTGACGGATCGACAGATGAGTCGGACAAAATATACTTTCTTCTGGGCGGTAAGAACTTTGAGCATGAAAAAGGGTATTTTCCTGTAATTTACCATTGATTGGCGTGAGCAGCATATGACTAAAATCGCCCAGCCAAGGACTTGGTTGGTGGGTAAGTCGATAACCTTGAAAAACACGATCCTCAGGATGAAACCACCAGCTGCCGTTTTGATCGGTCGTTTGCGGTGCAAAATAATTCATTCCAAAAGGAACGCCAGTGTAAGGCTGGCAGTTCCCGTTAGAGAAATTTGGCTGATTAGCTGTGCCATGTCTAGTAT
>RPSH01000112.1 GCA_003946805.1 Bacillus sp. 2B10
TCGCAGAGCAGATCATGGAAAAATCCTATGCTAAGATTGAACCAGTGATTTTAGAATTGGCAGACAAGTATCATTTGGAGAAAGATCAGATTTCTCTTGTAGGTGTAGGGGGCGGCGCTGCCTCTTTGATTACTTACTTCAGCAATAAAATGGGTGTGAAATATTCCATCCCTGAAAATGCTGAAGTGATCTCTTCTATTGGTGTGGCACTTGCAATGGTCCGAGATGTTGTAGAACGTATCATTCCTTCACCAAGTAAAGAAGATATCCGATCATTGAAAAATGAAGCGATGAATAAGGCGATTGAATCAGGTGCTACGCCAGAATCGATCGAAGTCCACGTAGAAATCGATCCACAGACTTCAAAAGTAACGGCTATCGCTACTGGTTCTACGGAAGTGAAAGCAACCGATCTAACCAAGGAGATCACAACAGAAGAACT
>RPSH01000113.1 GCA_003946805.1 Bacillus sp. 2B10
GTATTAAGCAAGCCTCGTGAAACGATGTCACCAGATGATGTTGCTTATGTAGAAGAAGATTTACGTTCGCCTTGTACACAAGAAATCGCTGTATTCAGAGCTTTTGCAGAGATTGTGGATGATGCCGATTGTGATGTGGTAGTTATTGATACCGCACCAACAGGACATACATTACTATTACTTGATTCTACCCAAAGCTACCATAAAGAAGTAGAGCGGACATCTGGTGAAGTACCAGAATCAGTGAAACGTCTCTTACCTCGTTTGCAAGATGGAAAAGAAACCGAAGTGGTCATGGTCACTTTACCTGAAACAACACCTGTTTATGAATCTATGCGACTACAGGAAGACTTGGATCGAGCAGGCATTGCTCATACATGGTGGGTCGTGAATAACAGTATGTTAACAAGTGGTACAACAAATCCAATGTTACTAGCC
>RPSH01000114.1 GCA_003946805.1 Bacillus sp. 2B10
CGATTAATACTTGGTCAAGTTATGTGCAGCTACGAAAAAGTAGGTACCGAGGTACTTTCTTTTTCGCAGCTTTTTTTGAACTTATGAGAAGTACATTCGCTGGAAGAATACGATATAAAACGAGCTTTTTCACTAAAGATATTAATAGAGTGAAAGAAACAAGCTTTTGTTGTTAGTTTTTTCTCTTTTCTAAAAATGAAAATAAAAAATTCTGGAAGTGGAGAAGAATTTTGCTTGCTATACTTTGTCTTGTAGAAAAGAGGTGGACAAAATAATGCAAGCTCAAATAGGCGATTTTCCATAACCTTGGTAGGAATGACAAATTAAATAGGAAAGGGAAGTAATAATATGGATAAAAAAAAGTTATCTCTATTCGGTTTTTTTGCCCTGACAGCTTCCATGGTTTTGACTGTTTATGAGTATCCGACCTTTGCAA
>RPSH01000115.1 GCA_003946805.1 Bacillus sp. 2B10
GTCTTGTTTGTAAAACGACTGATTCCTTGCTAAAAACCCGGTGCCTCTGTGCGCGACATCTGCAAAGAATGCATGGTTCAGATTAGTTAAATGTAATTCATCCAAATCACCGGTCTTCGTTTGTGTTAGCCATACTAAGACAGCCATTTGGTACAAAGCATATTGTTTTTGTCCCGGCGGTTCCACAAGTGTACCTTTAAAACGCTGTAAATCAATATAGTGGCGATAGCTTTTGATAATCACAGGTTGTATCGGCTGTTCTAGTAATTGATTCAGTAATGGAATGTCTTTTTCCATGATCTGCTGCTGCAAAACAAGCGAAACGGTGCTGATGACAGCTGGTTTTTCAGGTGTAGCCAAATAACTCAAAGGCAACAGATAACCAATCGTTGTGCCCATTCCTGTAGCTGCTTCGATCATCAAATCTTTTG
>RPSH01000116.1 GCA_003946805.1 Bacillus sp. 2B10
TTCTTGTGGCATATAATAGATACCTTCAACGTATTCTTTCGGTATAACACTGTCTGAATAGCCAATTTCTTGTAACGAGCAAATCATGCCATTTGATACTTGACCACGCATTTTCCCTTTTTTGATCTTCACATTTCCAGCAATCCGTGAGTTAGGAAGCGCAACAATCACTTTGATTCCGACCTTCACATTAGGCGCTCCACAAACGATTTGAGACAGTTCGTCTTCGCCAATATCGACTTGACAAATAGAAAGGTGATCGGAATCTGGATGTGGTACACATTCCTTGACTTCACCGACAACGATTTTTTTCAAGCCTTCTTCTGGAACCGTGATTCCCTCGACTTCGATTCCTGTTACAGACATTTTATCCGCTAATTCTTTTGGTGTTACATTCGATAAATCCAAATAACGATTAAGCCATTTATAT
>RPSH01000012.1 GCA_003946805.1 Bacillus sp. 2B10
CTTCCGACGCCTCGTCAAAGACTACGAACGTTACGCCGAAACACTCGCAGGACTTCACATCGTCGCCTTCGCCTGCCTCATGATGAAACAGGCCGCTGCACTCGCTGATGGTTCATAACAGCCTCTAGCGGCGGGATTAGACGAGGAAGCACGTCACATCGTACTGCGATTGATCCATGCCGGGCGGCAGGGCGGCGGGCTCGAAACCGTCCGAGCCGTCGCCTTCGACCAATCCGCCGACGAGATTTCTCAGCTTCTCGCCGGCCGCGGCCTTATGGTGATCGGTGACGACGAAGATCGTCGTCGCTATGCACGCTATGTCGTCGGCGAGCATACCTCGCTCCGGCGATCGATCGTTCTGGAGACGCTGTCGGAGCTCTTCCCGACCTTCATCTCGGTGGACGAGTTTTTCGCATTGATCGATGCGATTGGGGTCTCCGATGACGATGGCCACAAATCAATTTTGCCTCTTGGCCCCGAACTGCCGACCAACTTGGTGTCGCCGGCAGACCTCCAAGCCTTCCTCGACGAGATCATCGCGCGCTCCGGCGAATTTACGGGCGAAGGGGAAGAGCATCGGTTTCGAGAGGCATTTGCCGAACTTGCCAGCGCCGCGGCGAACCGGCTGCTCGACAGTCATCCCGACGTCGTTCCCGACGTGGTGACCGACCTGGTTCTGCTCCTCCGGGAAACCGAACGCTATTCGGGCAGCAACGACGCCTTTCAAACCCTTGGCAAGCTATTCGGCACGTCTAGGGGTCGCCGACAATCGTCCTTTTGGCGCGCAGTCGATCGTATCCGCAGTCATCCTTACATCACCAGCCCCGACGACGTGAACCTGTTCATGGTGCAGCATCTCGGCTGGCCGGTGGTGCTCACCGCTGATGATCTCGCTTGGCTCGTTCCCGATATTCAATTGCGCACCGATCCGCGGGATCGACAGACCGCGCTGCGGACCGCGCACGTTCTGTGGCGGGATTTCGGTCAAGATCCCGCGATCCTTGCGTCAATGTTTGCAGCGACCGAAAGCGACCCAAGCCTATGGGAGCAACTCACCGGTTGGCAATCTCCGCCGCCCGAAACATCGGAAATGGCCGGACACATGGTGCGAGTGGAGGAGCTTCGTAAGCGGAACGAGGAACGCACCACCGAACGGGATACGAGTTGGATCGAGCTAATCGATACGCTGCGTGCCGATCCAACCTTCTTTGACCACCTTTCGCCGCAGACAGCCGATTCGGTCGATTCACGCCTCTTCCATCTTTGGCAGTTTCTGTCGTGGCGGACACAGTCGCGCAACGTCTACGCGATCGAGAGCCTCGACGTGGTGGCCCCCATCTTCGGGCCGGAGTTGACGCGGCGTTTCGGCGAGGCGTTGATCGCCTTTGCTTACGCTCACACACCGCAAGGGGCCACCGAACAAGAAGGCGGCGCTCGATCCGTCACGAATTTCGACATAATGGCGTTGGGCGGCATGGCGCTCGCCGCCAGCACCATCCCCAGTTGGGGGAAGACGATCAGTCCGGAGCGTGCCGACCAAGCCGCCCATCTGGCGCTGATCGAACTGAACGGTCTGCCTGCGTATTTGCTACCGCTGGCGACGGCTCATCCGGATCGTGTGCGATCGGTGCTGCGGACGGCGATTGAACGCCAGCTCGACCGTGCCGACCCGCAAGGCCACGGATTGCTCGATCGGCTCAAGTATGCTGATCCCGCTTTTGCTCGATTGATGGCTCCTGATCTCCTAAGCTATCTGGAGACGCATCCCTCGATATCGGCCGTGATGCTCGAGAAGGCCGTGTCGGTGATCATTCGTGCCTTGCCGCATGTGCCAGACGGCGTGGCTGCCTTTGTCGCCGAGCGCATCGACAAGGCCGCCGACCCTGTCATCGCTGCCTACTACCTTTTCCTGCTCTTCGGCATTCTTGGCGATCCCGCGGTCGATGCGCTTGAACGAAAGATGCTGCCGCTTGGCCCCAACGACCAAGCCACCCTTTGTTGCACGTTGCTGCCGCGATTGTTTGGCGGCCGCTTCCACCGGTCGATCGAGGTGCCCGTGGCGCTCTCGGTGCAGCGGCTTGAACAGCTTCTCGTCCTCGCGTTTGAGGGCGTCCGACCCGACGAGGATATCAATCGACCGAGCGGGGAGGTCTACTCGCCTGAATTGCGTGACGAGGCGCAGGATGCCCGCAGCGCGATCTTCAATCGGCTGTTGCAGACGCCAGGCGAAGCCACCCACGCCGCGCTCCTGCGGTTGGCGAATATCCCCGGCTTTCATATCGAGCCAGAATGGCTGCACATTCATGCGTATCGGCGGGCGGAGGGCGACGCCTACCTGCCAGCGTGGATGGCAAGTGATCTGCTGGTGTTCGAGCGAAAGTTTGACCGTCCGCCGACAACGACCGCCGACCTCCAATTTATCGCCCAGCGCCGCCTCGCAGGTATCCAGCACGATCTGATCAACCATAAGTTCGCGCAGGGCGACACGGTGCAAGGCTTAGTCGACGAGAATGCGGTCCAGCGCTGGGTCGCCAGCACGTTGGAGGCGCGTCAGGAAGAGGCTTACACCGTCCATAGGGAAACCCATTATGTCGACGAAAAGGAACCCGACATCGTGCTCGCCAGTCGCCATAGCGGAGTCGAGATGCCGATCGAGATCAAGGTTGCCGACGGACTCTCGGTCGCACAGATGGAGGCGGCTTTGGCCACGCAATTGTGCGGTCAATACCTTCGTCATGATACGACGCGGCACGGCATTCTCTTGCTCGTCTACCAGAACGCACGGCGCGACGGCTGGGAACTGACATCAGGCGCGCCGAAGGTTCCCTTCGACAACGTCCTAGCCCACCTGAACGAGAAGGCCCGACTGATCCGCGAAGCGTCGGCCCTCGGCCAGCAGCCGATTGTTGCCACCATCGATGTTTCGAAAGTGGTGCCGATCAAGGTGCAGCGCGATCAGGCTAGGGTGAAGGCTGCCGCTAAGCGAAAGGCCTCCGAACCGAACCGAAAGCCGGCATCAACGAAGAAGCGCACCGGCAGCAAGTAGGGCTGCACCCGATTGGCGTCCGCGCGGCCACAACTGTCGAGCGGGGCTCTCAACTTTTCGCGGTCGGCGACCGCTCGCGGGCTGGTATCGGCTTGTGTGCATGATATGTTCCATAAATGAACGACGCCCCTTTGCCCGATCGGAATGCGATACTGACGAAGTGGGGCGACGGCAGGCTGGTCGACGCCCTGTTTGCCGAATACGGTCGCATTTGGCTGGACGAGGAGAGCCCTACGATCGGCCTGCTCGCTGACCTCCACAATGCAGGCGAGATCGATCTCCTAGGCATCATCACAACGGAGGCCGTCGCGCGGCACACGGGGCCGAACTTCTTCGATGGGCAGCATCTCTATGAACGGCTCATCCCGAGGATTACCGGCTCGGTCCGGGAGATGGTCCGGGTCGTCGAGACGTTACGGGTCGGCGGCGGCAACGACATGGCGGCTGGCCTACACATCGACAAGTTCGCGAAGTGGTGCGGTGACGATCCATCGCGGCCGGCCGAACTCCTCGCCCTGATCGACGAGGGTTTTGCGGAAGCCAACGGTTACCTCATCATTGCCATCAAGAACGGCGTGGCCATCGACCGAACGCTGTTCGTCGACCGGGCATACGGTTTCCTAGAAAGCGGGACGGAGCGGCAGCGGTGGGATGCGTTGAGCGCGCTTGGCCAGATCGGGATGTCAGACGAGGCCGACTGGAATCGCCTCCTCGAAGCATTGGAAACGGCGCTGGCGGCGAACCCCGACGACACGTTTTGCGCCTACTTCGTTTCGTCGATCGGAGAGCGACTGAAGGACGCACCAGCGGAGCGGATCGACGCGCTCGAGGCGCTGGCCGGCCTGGCGCTGTCGGAGGGTGGGGAACATACGCTCCATTCCGCGTCCCGACTGCTGGCCCTGTATCCGGAGCCGCTGAGCGCCGCGCTGAAGGCAAGGATGCTCGAGAAGCTTCGCGAGGTCGACGCTGAGAACAAGGGGACCATCGACTTACTTGACATCGCGCTGTCAAAAATGGTGAAGGCGGGGCAGGTTGTGGATGTCAGGCAGCTCGCCGAGGCACTTATCAGGCGAGACGAGGGAGCGGTTAAGCTGGGCCGCCTCGACTCCACGATGCGCGCGGTGGTCGAGAACCCGAACGACGCGCTACCCGACTGGATAGTCGCCTGGCTGCGCGACGGCGACCACCGGCTCTGCGCCGCTATGGACCGAGCGATGTTCGGCGCGGGCCGGGACGAGCGGCCGCTGCGCGTCGACTTTTCCCGATACGGACTGCACGAAGCGGAGTATGCCTACTTGGCGCGCAAGGTCGTCGGCAGCTTCTTCCTGAAGCCCGTGCTCATGTCCTCGCTGCTTTCCTCGCTCCTCCGGACGGCGCCCGCAGAAGTGTCAATGGAGGTAGAGCAGGTACTCGTCGATCCGGTCCTGCAAAACTATGCGGGATCGACCCGTGACCTGCTGATACCAATCTCCGAAGACGCGACTGATCCGGCGGCGCCTGCGATCGCGCGCGCGATCGCGGCACAGGACAGCTACCTGGAGAGGCTGAGGGCGCCGGGCTTCGTTCCCGAACTTTGCCCGTCGGAGAGGGAACGTCAGCTAGAGTGGGAGCGTCACACGGACAGCATGTCGGAGGCGATGCGCAACGCAAGGAGAAAATCCATCTTCGCTCAGATCGCGACAGAGTCCGTCATCCTCTACGGCAAGCGCGCCGTGAGTTGGGTCGAGCACGCCGGAGACGAACCCCGCCGGATGGAGACCGAGATGGGAAGCATCAGCACCTCGTTCGAGGTGCCTCGCGTGGACATCGTGGATCCGGTCGGGTTGCAGCTGATGCTGCTATCATTCAGAGCGGAGGCTCGGCCGGAATGAAGCTCATCTTCAGACAGTATCTCGCATCCCTCAAGGAGCGCAGAGAGCTCGACGCTGTGCTGCCGGACCTGCTGAGCGAGCTCGGCTACACCGTGATCTCTAGGCCGTCAGTGGGCACCCGCCAATACGGCGTAGACGTCGCGGCCGTAGGCCGGGACGCGGACGGCTGCCGGAAGCTGTTCCTGTTTTCAATCAAGCAGGGTGATCTGACCCGCGCAGACTGGGACGGCAGTCCGCAGGCGCTGCGCGGCTCGATCAATGACATTCTCGATGTCTACATCCCGACGCGCGTTCCCGAGGCCTATTCGAAGCTCGAGATCATCATCTGCCTGTGCTTTGGCGGCGATATCCAGGAAGCAGTCCGAGACAACGTCACGCAGTTTACGAAGCAGCAGACGAAGAACGGCGTCTCGTTCGCCGAATGGAACGGCGACTATATGGCGGGGCTACTGGTCAACGGCGTCCTTCGGGAGCAGTTGGTCGACAAGTCCCTTCGCGCCAGCTTCCAGAAGGCGGTCGCGATGGTCGACGAACCGCAGATCGCGTTTGAGCACTTCGAACGGCTTTTGCGCGGGCTCTGCAAGGTAGAAGACTCCACCCCCCGGCAGCGGGCCACGATCCTGCGCCAGATCTACATCTGTCTCTGGGTCCAGTTCGTCTGGGCACGGGATGCCGGGAACGTGGAGGGACCGTATCGAGCCAGTGAGCTCGCGATCCTGCTTGCGTGGCACCTGATCCGGGCGGATGTGCCGAAGAGCACGAAGGCGTCCGAGGAGGTCGGGTCGGCATTCGCCGAACTCCTAAACCTGCACTTCATGATCTGGGACGAGCTTGCCAGCGGGAAGATTCTCCCCTTCGTCGATCACGAACACGCGATCTCGGTCGCCGTAGGATCGGCCTCGCCGGTCGACGTGAACTTGAAGCTCTTCACGTTGATCGGGCGCATGGCGATGCGGGGGCTGTGGCACCTGTGGTTCGCGGGAGGCGGCGACCGGCTGCCAATGGCACGAGACGACTGGGACTGCCCGGAAGCGTCGGAATTGGCGCAGCAGATCGTCCAGCTCGTCCGCAACAACCCGATCCTCCTGACACCTTTCACGGACGAGCAGTCTGTCGAGATCGGGGGCGCCCTGATTTTTCTAACGATGATGGGAGGGTGGAACCAAGCGGCCGGCAACTACGCCGATGCCGTCATCGAGCGCACGGTCTACGCCTTCCGGTCCCACAGCAGATACCCGACGATCTACGCCG
Source organism: Bacillus sp. 2B10 (assembly GCA_003946805.1). Classification (GTDB taxonomy): domain Bacteria; phylum Pseudomonadota; class Alphaproteobacteria; order Sphingomonadales; family Sphingomonadaceae; genus Sphingomonas. The sequence continues at coordinate 6,169 of RPSH01000012.1, forward strand.
ACTATCGGTCGCTGCTCGTCCATCCGCGCGAGCGCACGTCCGAATACCGTGAGGGTCAGACGAAGGGCAGCTCGCTCTTTCCTCTGCTTTCCCTCTGGGCGTCGACCTTCGGCGAGGGCGTGGGCGCCCGCTTCCTCTCGGAGTTCGCAGAGAAGGAACTGGGCCACTGCAACATGCAGTTCTGGCTAGCCGGCGCCGACAGTGAGAACCTCCTATACTTGGGCGATCGGTCGCACGGGGCGTCGCTCGGCGGAATACCGATCACGACGGACGGCGAAGGCGCGATGCGCATGCTGGAGGCGGAGCTCGCGTCAACGACGGGGTTCGAAAATCTGTCCGCTATCTCGCTGGGCCACTGGCCGGTGCTTGCGATGGCATGCAGGCATGCCGGGCTGCCACTTCCGCCAAATCTGTGGCTGGGCCTGCTGCGGGAGGCGCGATCGGCGAAGGCTGCTGACGGCGAAGATTGACGGTGACTGACCTTCCGCAATCAGGATCGCCGTCATCGGCCCCCTACGGTCGGCATGGAGCATTGTTGTCAGACGGCTTCGCGCCGGGAACGGCTGGTTTTGGCGGAAGCTGTCGTCCAAAGCTTGATCGGCCAACGGCGTATGTTGATCGACTGCCACCGGAGGCGTAGCGGGATCGTGGGACTTTGCCACCGTTGGCGTGCGACATGTCGAACGGCAGCTCTGGCCGGAAGGCGACATTCAACCGTCGCTTGCCCTGTAATGCACAGCAACTGAAGATGGGCGGGTATCCGTATCGCCTTGCAGGCTCGCGCCTTGCGGAGCAGATAGGAATCGCGGATCAGTCCGAAGACTTTAGCCACCGCGCTCAGACCCTGACCCGGGCATAACCGTTGCCCATGACATAACCCTTATCGAGGCAACCGCGCCGCGTCAGCCCTGCGCCCGTCCCGTTCGACCAGCCCGAGGCATCGGGCCGAAATCGGAGAAACGAGGGCCAGGTGGACGGGGTCGGCTTGTTTGTTACGATGTGGACGAGACGCTTGCGCCCGTCGCGAATGTCGGAAACGGGCTCGACAGTGAACCGCTCGCCCCGATCGCCCGACTGGTCGAGAACCGCATGCGTCCGCGTGTGTGGCGTCTCTGGTCGACGTGGCGCCGCGGCCGCCGCCGCGACGGCAACCTGGTCGCGGCCCTCCCACGCGCCGAAATAGATGTTGGCCGCGCAATTGAGATATTGGTGATCGTTGAGCGCCGCGACGTCCGATGGGCGCTTGAGGTCCACGAAGTGACTCTTGTGAGTGACCGAGTAGACCGCCCCGTCGTAGAACAAGGCGAGCAAGGAAGGTGTCAGTGGCAGGACGAACAGCGCGCCCGCGGTCTTCACGCCGAACGCGCGCTTGCCGGGCGTGGGTCGCTGATAGTGCAGACGATTGGTGAGCACGGCGGGATTGTCGGAGGTAACGAACGGGACATCGGTCGCATTGCGGGCGATGCAAATCTTGAGATCATCGACGATCCCCATCGCCTCGGCATAGTGCAGCATCGCTTGTTTGGTGGCGATCTTCACCGCTTCCCTGAACGGCGGAACCGGAAAATCCGAACCGAGTAAATCGGTCATGGCCAGCACCATCGTCGCCGAGGCCCGCGCCGCAGCCTCGGTCCGCAAATATTGATGATAGACATAGCGTCGCAGCACGATGTCCACGCCGGGCTGGACCAAACCGCCCTCGGCAAGTTGCCGCACCGCGTAGCCGTAATGCCCCTCGACGAATTGGATTGCTTTTTCGAGCCGTGGGTCCTGCCCGTAGAAATAGTCTTTCGAACATTGGTTCTTGGCGGGCGCGTTCGGGATCGCCTTCATACCCGTCATGTTGAAGAGGTTGATCGCCAGGCCTTCGCCATTCAACGTAAACGGCTTGAGGTGCGTGCGCGGGACGAAATGCTGGTTCTTGTTGTCCGCCATCGCCGCTTCGCCACACAAGATCGGCGCCCCTTCCCCGGGGCGCCGCAACGTGCCAGATAGCGGAACGAAAGGAAAACAACAAGGCGCGCGCCGGGCGTTCGCCAAGGCGAAAAGGGGCGAGCGATGATCGGCGAAGACGAATATCTAGAGCGCATCGTCGCCGGCATTCATGCTGTCACGTCCAGCGATGCCGACGTCAGCTGGAACGAGGTCATCAACGGACGACAATTCGATGTCGTCGTGCGCTTTGCGCTCGGTACGCTTCGCTACCTCGTGCTGATCGAGGTGAAGAACAAGACACGCCGCGCCTCCGCGCAGGATCTCGACGCCTTCGTCACCAAGGCGCGGGACCAGAATTCGAACAAGGCGGTGTTCGTGAGCGCGGCGGGCTTTCAGGCGGGTGCGATCGAGGTCGGCAAACGACACGGCGTCGACCTGTTCCAGGTGTCGTTCGATGAAGAGCAGCTCGAACTCTCCACGACCTCGGGCTATATCGCGATCCGTCGCGCCGCTATACCGATCCCCCCAGGGACGGTGCCGACACTGTCGATCGGCGACCAGGGACCGGTTCTCTCGATCGACAGCGTCACCCTCCTGTTCACGGGAGCTCGGCGGTATGCGCTACCCGACGAGCAGTCCCAATTGACCTATTATGTCGGCAAGACGGGGTTCGATGACGGCCGCGTCCTAAGAGACGCGATGGATCACCATCCCTTCGGTCCGGTTGAGCTCAATAAAACACGAAAGGAAGTGATCAAGCTCCGACCGCCGCGCACTGTCACGCCGCCTGACACCTATTACTTCCCCGCCGGCAAGCTGCAGGCGATCGAGTGCGTCATTGCGCTGCGCCAGGCGCGGCACATCAGCGGGAACGTGCGGATCGATCCCGGCGCGTTCCGGCCGCCGGTCATCTACACCAACGTCGTGACCGGGACGGTCGACCGGTTCGCGCTTGACCAGCTACCGCTCGGCACCGGGCCGGTGAACCCGGGCAACTTCTATTTCCTACTGCACCCGTTGCGCTATTATCACTGCGCCGATGTGCACGACGGACTGGTCACCTGGGAACTGGTCGAGAGCTTCCAGAGCGGTGAAAAGATGTCGGGGGCCTATACCCAGTCGACCGACTATGCGCCGCATTACATCCCGGTCACCGACAAGGCGATCGTCAAACGTCTTGAATGGCGCCTTGCCGATTTTCAGGCGCTGCGGAGCGGCGGCGTTCGTCCGGTTGCCGAACCACCCAGGCTGGGCCGGCGGCCATGGCAATTACCATGGCGCCGTTCGGATCCGCGGAGTTAAACGAACGCCGCTAGAATCCTCAAAGGGAAAGCCGCCTTCCGGATCATCGAAGGGGCAAGCTGCCGTTCATTTCTGGGCTCGAGAGATTTGCTCTGAAACGCCTATGTTATTGGACCCCGCGAAGTTGATGTAGCGATGGACCACGAATTCCGCTGACATCCTGATTGCAAGGGGCGGGTGTAAATTTGTAGTGAGGCCGATAGGCACCTGCTTGCAAACGGCGATTTGCGCACTTATCCATTGAAGCAAGACCAAACGCACCGGGCCGATCCCAGATGGGCGGTGGCACCCCCGAACCACGATTTTGCCGGCGATAAGTTGCGTCTGGGATCCGTGGCTTGGGAAAAGCTCAGCACAGCATCGATTTGATCGCCATGAACTTGGCATGAGGAGGCATTATGTCGAACGAAGAAGTGTCGCGCGCCCTTCAGTCCCGTATTTAAACTGCCCAGCAGACTCTTGGCGACCTGCGCGAGGCGGTGACGGATAAGCTTGAGGATTATGTCGAGGGCCTTGATGAGGACGAGCAAGATCTCGCCTACGACGGCGATGACGAAGAAAACGAAAATGCCGGTTCGAAGCTGGAGGAGGCTCTCAACAAGGCCGAGGACACCGTGAATGAGTTGGATGGCGAGGAGCGGCCTGAGGTGGCGCAAGAACTAGCCGACTTGGCCGACGATCTGGATGACATTGAAGACGATCTGGAATCGTTCAAGCAATCACTTAAGGATCATGGCATCAAGCCCTGATTTTACTTGGGTGGGGCCTAGCTCCCGCCTCTTTGCGAAAGAATTATGGAGGGCAGATTCGGACAAGCAACTTGGCCCGCGAATGTCGCCTTTGGCCACGGGCCTGATCGAAGATCTCAATGAGCTCGGAATGACCGATGTCGGCGTAAGCTGACACTCTCAACAGCACATGGGAACGGCGACAACTGGTCGCCTGCTGCCACGGCTGATCGCCATTTTCTGGGACAAATCTGCCGTTCATTGCAGCTTTCCTCTATGGCGGCTTCCTGTGCATAACCTGCCGCTGGTTAGCGATGCGCCGGTGCGCGCTATGCTGATGTGTTGACCTCGCCGCGCTGATCGGGCCAGTTCGCGAGATGCAAGAAGCTCCCCGACTATTCATCTCTTACTCCCACGATGACCAAGCGCATAAAGATTGGGTGCTGATGCTTGCCACCCGGCTCGTGGCGAACGGTGTCGACGTTCTGCTCGATCAATGGGATATGCGACTGGGCTCCGACCTACCGCGCTTTATGGAGACCGGACTGACTGGCGCCGACCGAGTGCTCGCGGTTTGTAGTACGACCTATGTCGAGAAAGCGAATGGCGGCCAAGGCGGCGTCGGCTACGAAAAGATGATCCTGACGGGTCAGCTTATGCGCGAGGTAACTGCCGATCGGATCATTCCGGCAATTCGCAACAACGCTTCGACCGATGTTTTGCCGACCTTCCTGCTATCACGTCTGTATGTCGATTTTCGCGCCGATGAGACGTTCGAAGGACGTTACGCCGAACTGCTGCGCGACATCCACAATCAGCCCGTTGCGCCACGTCCCGCCCTTGGTCCGAATCCGTTTGTCCAAACCGCTCCTGCAATCGAACCACGGCTGGCATTTTCGCCCGAGCGCTATGTATTTCCCGCGTTCTCTGGCTCGGTTACATTCGACTACTCGAACAACAATGGTCGGTTCGCTGTCGGTGCGGGAGACATGCTTTTCGAAACCGCATGGTCGCGGGGTGGATCGACTTCAATCTATGCCTTGAACGATCCTGGCAGCATACGGACGGTTGCGCTCGCTGTCGGGGTCAGCCAGATCACCGAAATCGCGGATGCCTCGGTGTATGATACGTCTTCTCGCTACCGCTCACCTCATCTTGGTGAAATAGTAATCTGGCACAATACCGCTGGTTATTATCTCGCAACAAAAATTGAGAAGCTACAAAGTCGCGGCCATGGCTCGTCGGTCGACGAGGTAACTTTTTCCTATGCGATTGCGCCGCACAAGAAGAAGAGCTTTCGTTCTGGTCACAAGGGTGAGCATAATACGTGACTGCGCCGGTTTCGAATGCCCGCATAGTGGTCGATATGACGCTTGACGCTATGTTTTGCCAGCGCGCTCCCGATCGGCGGCAACACAGCTTCATGTATAACAAGCCGGGCGGCCATCCATTTGTGGGCGGGGCTGGCTTCGAGGTGAATTACGAGGATCGCGGGTTGCTGAAGGCAGCGCTGTTTATGCGCCGCAACGCCGCGCCACACCTCGGATCGCTGTCGGTGAGTCATGTCCAAAGAGTGCTGACGGACTTCATCAGCAATAACTTCTGGATCATTGGCAACGAGGCTTGGGATGGCTGTCTGCTTGGCGCGGGCCAAACCCGAGACGCTCCTTTCTCGGAGTTCGTTTCGACTACCACGAAGCAGCGTCTGGCTGAGACAATCGCGGTCTCCGACCTTTTCGTTGAACCCCGCCAGCTTGTCGCATTTCCCTTGGTGACAGTAGGTGTCGAGGAAGAGTTCGAGTGTCCCACATTCTTCTTCGTCAAGCCGGATGGTCTGAAACTTAGCCGCGTGCCTCCCGGCTATAACGATGCCGATCTGCAATCGGACAGCTTTCCCCCGTTCGGTCGGTGGGATGGCATCCGCCGAGCGCCATTGTCATGGCTTGGTGTTTGGGCGGGCACGCCGGAGGTGGCAAAGCGGCATAGGGCCGCTATCCTCGGCGCTGTAGCCCTCCTTCCGCACCCCATGGAGCGCTATCTGTTTTCTGGCCGGACGCTGTTCGGCGGCCTCTGCACGTTCGCGGGCTCTCTCAGCATGACGAGCGGTGATCCGCATACGCCAGCGCTTTCGGAGGACGTTGTAATCGGGAAGACGGATCATGGGTGGCTGGCCGTCCTGGCCGCGAAGCTCGTCTCGCCGACAAAGGTCGACAAGCGACAAATGCGGGCGCTTGAGTATTTCTATCGTGCATGGGTGCCCGATACCACGCGGCGCTTCCCAACCTTGTTCGGCGCGCTCGACGCTATTTACGGCGACGCCGGCAAGGCGACACAGAGCGTAATCGAAGCCGTTGGGCCAGTCATGGGCTTTGCCTACGACTATGATCGCCTGAAGCTTCTGCTCGGTCTCAGAGCCAGCGTCATCCACGGCGGCGCGCCGAACGTCTATGAATCGAGCGACTATCACAAATATTATGAGCGGTATGAAGAGGACGCGACCCGCGACCTAGAATTGATCGTCGCGAGATGCCTTCAGACGGTGATCTTCGGATCAGCCATGCGGGAGCGGTCACATACTCACGCCGCGCTTATAAAGCAGCATACTGGTCGGGACATTTAGCGATTACTGTTTCAATCCAATGGTGGATGTATCGAGCGCTCGATCTGCTCACCGGCCCCGAGTAACCCGCCTCAACGGAGGCGGGATTGGATAGGGCGTTCCGCGCCGGCTACGAGCCGAGCGGCCGACGTTGCCGCAAACACTTCGCACCAAAGCCAGACACGGTTCGCACCCGTTATGTTCCACTTCAACCTTGGCGCCGACGCCAGCCGTGCTAGTTCTTCGATCTCGGCCTCGTTTCACAGGACTTGAACGAACTTGCGGCAACTCATCGCGAAAATCAGGAACCGGTTCAGCCGATCGATAACGGCTACCGACGCACCATCCCAGTTCGTCAATCTCGCGCCGACCGATACGGCGGATGAAGCCGGCGTTTATGCCAAGGCGCTGAAAGGCGCGATAAATGACCCGAAGGTCTCGAACATCGCGCTGACCGGACCCTACGGGTCGGGCAAAAGCAGCATCATCCAAACGTTCCTGAAACAGAACGAAATATCCGCGCTACAGATCTCGCTCGCGGCATTCCTTCCCGAAGCGATCAAAGCCGGGTCGGATCAGGCTGTCCCCGATCGCAAGGTGAGCAAGCAGGAGATCGAGAGGAGTATCCTTCAGCAGATGCTCTATGGGGCAGACGCGAAAAAGCTTCCTTTCTCGCGCTTCAAGCGGATCCGGTCGCCGGGCCGGCTGTCGGCCTTTCTGTCGCTCTACGCCCTGATCGGCGCGGTATCGGTCTGGCACCTCTTCCAGAAGCGCGACGACATCCTCGACGGGGCATATTTCCTCCCCCTCGCAAAAAGCAACTGGCCGCATTTTGTCTGGTTTGCGGTGGGGGCCTCCTTTGTCTGGGTAATCCTTCACCAGGTCTACAAGGCCAGTTTCGGGATATCGCTGAAGAGCATCTCGCTCAAGGATATCGAGATCACGCCGGCGGCAATCGCGCAGGAATCGATCCTGAACCGTCATCTCGACGAGATTATATATTTTTTCCAATCGACGAAATATGATCTCGTCATCATCGAGGATTTGGACAGATTTGACGATTCCGAGATTTTCGTCACGTTGCGAGAGATCAACAAGCTTATTAACGAGAATGCCGGTGTAAAGCGCACGATACGCTTTCTCTATGCGCTGCGTGACGACATGTTCATCAACACCGATCGCACCAAATTTTTCGAATTCATCATTCCCGTCATTCCGATTATCAACAGCTCGAATTCGATCGACAAGATGCTGGAGCAGGGCAAACGCCTAGCCCTGGATGATCGGCTCGACAGGCAGTTTCTGCGAGAGGTATCGCGCTATCTCAATGATTTGAGACTTATACAGAACATCTTCAACGAATATGCGATCTACGCCGCGAACTTGGAAACCGACGGTGGCAATGATCTGAATGCAACCAAGCTCCTCGCCATCCTCATCTACAAGAATGTCTTTCCCAAGGATTTCGAGGCGCTACACCGTGGCAAAGGCAATCTCGCTCGGATCCTCGACCGTCACGACGAATTCATTGTGCATGCCGAGGCGGACTACAAAGCCCGGATCGCGCTCATAGAAGGCGAAATAGACGTCGCGGAGCGGCAAATTCCATCCAACCTTCTGGAATTGCGCAGGATCTACGCGATGGCGGTGATCGAGAGAATCCCCGGACACATGTCGCTCCTGACGATAAACGGGCAGAACTGGATCGAGATTCCATCGATCGCCAATCTCGACATGTTCGACCAGCTCATCAAAAGTTCGAATGTTTCCCTTCGATCGCAACAGGGGCATCAGAGTCAGGTCAATCTCTCGACGCTTGAGGCCGAAGTCGACCCTTCTCGCACCTACAGACAGCGCAAAGACGAGATCGAGCGCAGGGGTGCCGAATTCAGAACTGCGGCCGCCAGAAAACTGCGCCTTCTGCGAACAAAGAGCGCTGGCCTGCGAGGCGCCAAATTTAATGAGATCATTCGGCTCGATACAGACGGGCTCGACGCAATTTTCAACGCCTTCGACGAAAGGATTGAGCTCGCACGCTTCCTGATCCTTGAAGGACATCTCGACGACACGTATTACCAATACACGTCGCTATTCCATTCCGGCCGCCTTTCTCCGAACGACAACAAATATCTCATCAAGGTTCGCGGCTTCATCACGCCGGAGCCCGGCTTCCCAATCGACAATCCTAAGGAGGTCATCGCCGCGATGCGCGACGAGGATTTCCGGCAAAGCTACGTGCTGAACGTCAAAATTGTCGATTGCCTGCTCTCCGAGCCGTTGCTCTATGCCTCCCACATCGCCGACATGTTCGGCTATCTGGAATCCGAATTCGACACGATCGATAATTTCTTCACGAGCTATTACGCTTCCGGCACGCAGGTGCCGAAATTCGCCGCCGGCATGGTCCGGTCATGGGCTGGCTTCATCCCCGCAATCCTCGTCAACCCCAGGCATCTGCCCCACGTCGCGCAGCTGATCGCGTATTTACCGTTCGCCACGCTCAAGGCGCTGCCGGAGAAATATGCCGAACTTCCGGAATTTCTCGCGGCGAATCTTGCCGAAATACTGGCGCTGGGTGTTGGCTTCGAACCGTCACGGCTGGAAGCCCTTGGCTTCGAGCTGGAAAACCTGCGTAGCGTGGATGGCTTTCCCGGGATCGCGCGTTTCCTGTTCGAGGCGGGGCTTTACACGCTTACGATCGACAATCTGGACTATGCCGTTCAGGCCGTCCTGGGCGAGAGCGACATGCAGTCTCTGCATACGCGTCATTATACCACCATTTCCCAGATCGCGAACGCCCCGCTTACCGCAAGGATCGAGCGTGAATTCGCGGGGCATCTGAAGCTCGTCCTGATAGGTCTTCCCGATAATCGGCAAGAGAGCACCGCCACTATCCTCGCCATCCTCGCGCGAAACGACGCAGATTTCGACGATCTGGTCACCTTTCTCCGGACGCAGTCGGCAGTCATCCCCATTCTGGCAGCGGTGCCGGCGCGCTTCCATAGCCCGGCGTTTCAACTGGGCCGGATCGCACCGTCCTGGGAGAACGTTCAAGCCTTCCTTTCCAGCGAGGTATTCGATTCCGAGAGCCTCACCACCTTTCTCAATATGGACGCGTCGCAAGCGGCGCTTTCGGCCGAACCCATGCCCGACGACGAAGGCGCTGCGCCGCTCCATCGTTTCCTGATTGAGAATGATGGACTGACCGAGGTGGCCTATCGGACCTACGTTCGGGCCTTGCCGAGAGGCCATTCGCAATTCCCGGATGGCGTGGGCGTCCCCAAGCTTCAGATCTTGATAGAAGAGGGAAGAGTCGCTTTTTCGGGCGAGGCGCTGGATTTCCTCAGCGCCCACGATGACCTTCGCCTTGCGTTTGCGATCAGAAACATCGAACCATTCCTAAACGAGCAGGCCAGGCTTTCGATCGACGACGATTTCCGGGAGGCCCTGCTTGGCAGCCCGATGGGTGACGGGCACAAAGTGGCGATCATACGATCGATGGATCTCGCTTTGCTCTCCGGGCTCGCGACACGGGCGCGCGTCGTGGGCGCCATATTGGAAAAACCGGAGCCGACCTGCCCGGGCTCAGCGCGGGCCCCGCGCGCGCTATCATCTTGGCCACGGGGCCGATCGAGGTTCAGGTCAGATTGTTCAACCGCTACCAGTCGCTTCTAAGCGACGAAGACGTCCGCGAGACTCTGGCCGAGCTCCCCAGGCCCTTTTCTGAGATCAAGCGAGGCTATGGAATTCCGCGGCTTGAAAACACGCAGACCAACGCTGCGCTCGCAGCCTGGCTCGTTTCGCGCAAAATCATCTCGTCTGTAGGCAAAGGCTGGTTCGGCGAAATTCGTATCAATCTTTTCCGGCGCGACTCCGAAGAATAACCGCTTCCCGAGCTTCAAGAGAGTAGCCGACCGTATTGCCTTTCCTAGGAATCGCCCGCGCCGTTCTTCGCATCGAGCTGCATCTTTCGAACGGTTTTCCGATTAGCTTTCGTTTGCGCTTTAGGACGAGATTTGGCGGGCTTTGCGGCGATGTCGCGAACCTTTCGAGGTTTCGGCTTTTCCAGTTGAGATCGAAACTGCAGCACCGCCTGCTCAAGAAGGGCTTGACAATACTCCCATCTCTCCTTTGGCTTACGCGTAGCATGTAAATAGCTAGGCGAAGCAGTAGGATAAAGACGATGAAGATACTCTAAGGAGAACCGAGCCGCCTTTGTGTAATAATTGAACGACCACTCGCGCATCGCCTTGTCTTGTGCATAGGCGATGGAGTTATCTTCTATCACTCGTTCAAGGAAAGAGAAGCCATCGTTGAATACAGCCGATCTGTTGCCAGTCTTTTCTGCCAAAAATACCGCTCTCCACAGCGAGAATGACACAGATATCAGCTCTTGAGCAGCATACGAGTAGCGACCCGTTTTCCACGTTTTCTCGTGATCTCTGAGAAGCAGTCTAAGCTGCAGCGCACACATTTGATTGCGGTGCCGATTCTCGACTAACCACTGAAAGTGTTCGGTTCTGTCAGCAGTGTCCGGCATTACGTGGTCCCGTCGTTGGAGAAATTCGCTGCGCGCGTCAATCCGCACTCGTTAGGCTTTCACCAATTTGGGAGTTTGTCGACCTGGCTAATAAAGCGTCTGGTTGCGGGCTGTGAGGCGAACGTCATGAACGTCCGGCTTTGGGGCGCGAAGCGGCCGTTGCGAGCTTCGTGAATAAGCGTCTGCGTGTGCTGCCTGGGCGCCCGGAGAGCGGACGGGCGGCTTTCGATCAGCGTTGCCGAGAAGCGGACTGTCTGTATCCGCTAACCGGGTGGACAGTGATGTATGGGTGCACGGCGTGCCAAGGGGCTTGCCGGTGCCGTGCAACGTTAGATACCGGCATAGGATGTGAACTCAAACAGGATCAGATTCTGATACATGAGCTACGTGATGCGCGGCGGGCGTCCGGCTGGTCGCAGCGGACCCTGGCGGACCGGATCGGCGTCGACGCCCAGACCATCAAGCGGCTGGAGAAGGGTGTCGGTTCGGTGCCGACCCTCATCGCGGCCATGGCGGGGCTGAACTTTCGCCTGACCGGTCTGGCGGCGGGCAAGACGCTGCCAGAGCAGTTGCGCGCGGAGCGGCGCAAGCGATCGATGTCGCTGAGGGACGCGGCGGAAAAGACCGGCCTGTCACCGACCACCATCGCCAGCCTCGAGCGAGGCGGCGGATCGGTCGACAGCCTGCTGCGCCTGCTGGCCGTGATCGCACCGACCGCCCGCCGCCGCGCCCTCGAACGATCCTATTGGGGGCAGGGCGACAAGGACGATCGCGACATCCGCTTTACGCCGGCCGACTTCATGGCGAACATCTACGCCGCGTTCGGCAAGATCGACCTCGACCCGTGTGGGCATCCGCTCAGTCCTGTCGTCGCGCATCGCCGAATCCTGCCGCGCGACGGCGGCGACGGGCTGATCGACGACTGGTCGGGCAAGGTCGCCTTCGTCAATCCGCCCTATTCGCAGCTCCTGCGCTGGCTGCGGCGTGCCCATGATCAGTGGCGGGCCGGCAAGGTCGAGACGGTCGTCTGTCTGGTGCCGGTCCGAACTGACTCTGCTTGGTTCCACGGGACGCTGAGCGCCGACGCGGACATCTACCTGCTGCAGGGCCGCGTCCGCTTTCTCGATATACGCGGCAAAAGCCAGCAGACCCCGTTCTCGCTGATGGTGCTGACATTGGGCGCGACGCCCGAGCAGAAGGACCGCTATGCGGAACTGGTCCCGGGGTTCTGGCTGACCCGCAGCGTCACGGCGGCATCCGCCAATCGGCCTCGTCTATCGCTGGTTCGGTGACCCGCCTTCGCCGTTCCATGGTCGGTGTTGCCGCTACCGTCACGCTGCCTGCGACCAGACCTGATATCGACCGTCATCGGTGCCGTCGTTGCCGAGGGCCAGCTGACGGGCGAGCCATGCATCGGCGCGCGCCATGCCGTCGGTGACGTCCCCTGTGGGCTTGCCATCGATGTGGAGGATTTCACCGGGCGCCAGACGGTAGTGACCACGGGCGCCGGGCTGCGGCAGGACGACGCCGCGGGTGCCGCCCTTCGACAGGAACAGCCGGCACTGCGTCTGGATGTGGCAGATGTCACCGCGCACCATGAAGACGATCATGCCGGTCAGCGCATGCCGGCCATCATCGTCCGTGCCATATTCGAGGTGCAGCACATCGGTGCCGCTGGCCCGCGCCTGCCGGGCGAGCCGGACCTTGCCGTCCAGGTCGAGTTGGTCGCCGCCGGTGAGCACGATGCCCTCCCTCAGCCTGCGGTTGCCGAGCAGCAGCCGGGCGATGGCTTTGGTGCAGGCGGTCTCGAACGCGTCGTTGGTCATGGTCATAGTCTTGCTTCCTTGTTTCATCCCCGCATCGGGGCCGCTTGCCCTCCTCCTCATCTCACCCCCGGTTCCTGCGGCGGCAGGCGATCACGATCTGTGCGGCGGCGCTCTCCAGTCCGGCGGCGCGATCCCACGCGGTGTCCCAGGGTGGCCGGATGCCCAGCTCGAGACCGCCATCGCCGATCTTCACGGATCGACCGGCGTCGTCGGGTACGAGGTGCAGGCTGCGATCACGGTGGCGGAAGAAGCTGAGGTCGGTCAGCAGCAGCGGGCCGCCGACCGAGTGCAGCACGACATCGACCCGGACCGGGTCGATCGTCTCCGGGTGGAAACCGTGCCGGATCAGCATCACATCGCGTCGGCGTGCCGCGGCACAGCGCAGCAGCGCCTGATCAAAAAGCCGGGCGGTGACCGGCGTCACCGAGACGATGACGTCGTGGACGGGGAAGTCGACCGCGGCGGGCAGACCGGTGTTGCCGTAGAGCTGGTCGGGTTCGTCGGGTTCGAGTTCGGCGAGGACATAGTGCATGAGCGCAACCGACGCGGTCGGCAGCGTTTCGTAGATCATGTTGGACATCGGGGGCCTTCGTGGCTTGGCGTGATCCCCGGACCGGCTCGGTCCGGATCAGGCCCCCTTCGATTTTCATTCTCGTCAGGGGCTTCGCTTCGCCCCGATCGTTTTTCCCCTCAGCCCTGCCGCCGGCAGCGGTCGCGGCCATCGCGGCGGACCATCTCGGTCAGCCGCGCATAGCCCCAGCGGTCCAGCGCGCGGGCGGTGTCGGCAACGCTGATCCTGCCGGGTTGGCGGTGGGCGGCGGCAGGGCAGTGCGCGGCGATGATCGTCAGCATAGCGAGACCGACCTCGCCAGCAGGCTGGCGCTGCCACCATTGTCCAGCGACCACGCTCAGCAGCATCACGGCGGTGGCCATGCGGAACACCCACGGGAACCGGCATTGCTTCATCTTCTTTCCTCCAGCGGATCAGTCACGCTGGCGGCTCGCTAAGTTTCGCGGATCACTTGTTAAATCTGCCGTTGGCTCCTGCGGCTCCGACCCATGACGAGGCGCATGCGTCGCATCACCTGCACAACATGACTTGGTTCGTTAACCGCGCCGGCATATGAGTGGACCGTTCGCCAGCAGGCGAACCGAGGCGTGATAACCTCGCTCTTAGTAGCCGAATGCCCGGCCCGAACCAGTTTCGGCCGGGAGGCGGACGCGTATGTCCAGGGCCCTTCGGGGCCTAAAGGCGTTCGCGCTCGTCTAAGAGCGAGTTATCAACTTCCGGCTCACGGGCCGGCACCGCCTCGTTTCATGGGGCGGTGCCGCCGGCTGGAGAAGCCTGCACCGCCGAACACGGGGGGTGTGCATGGTTGTGGGATATCGCCGCCGATGGCGCGCGGCGCTTCATACAGGATCGGTCTTATCGGGTGCGTTGCTGCTTGCCGCATGTGGCGGCGGTGGCGGCGGCGTCAGCACGCCCGGCACCAACGCGCCGCCGGTCGCGACGCCGACACCCGCACCAACCCCGGCACTGCCGCCTACGCCTACACCGACCCCGCCGCCGACAGCCGCCGATGGCGCAGAATACAAGGCGTCCGCCGCCGTGGTCGGGGCCAGGGCGGCTTATGCCTATGACAAGGGCATCACCGGCAAGGGCGTGACCATCGCCGTCATCGACACCGGCATCGCGGTGAACGGTCCCGAGTTTATGGGGCGCATCTCACCCGACAGCAAGGCGTTCGAGAACAGGATCGCGCGCTGCCCGACCTGCGCGCCGGAGACGGTGACCTTCGCGCTCGACGATCTCCAAGGGCACGGCACCGAGACCGCCTCGGTCGCGCTGGCGGCGAAGAACGGCACCGGCGTCCACGGCGTCGCCCCCGACGCGACGCTGCTGGCGCTCAAGATCAGCGGTCCCGATCTCGAAGGCGTCACCGCCACCTCACCGATCAAGGAGAGCGGCGCCGCCAACGCCATGAACATCGCCCCCGCGATCCGCTACAGCGTCGACAAGGGTGCCTTCGTCCTGTCGCTCAGCCTCAACGGCGTATCGAGCGGTCAGGCCGCCGCCGAGCAGAGGGCGGCGATGGATCAGGTCGCTGGTGCCGACCGGCTGATGGTGGCATCGGTATCGAATGATATCGGCGACGACAGTGCCGCCGCCGGCACCATCGCGCGCAACCTCGTCGGCGACACTCTCGAGAACAGGGACTGGTTCCTGTTCGGCATCCGCGTCGACGCCGCGCTGCGCCCGCCTACCGGCAACGGCCGCCCCGGCGATCTCGCCGACCGCACGCTGGCGGTGGTCGCCACGAACGTGCAGGTCGTCGGCAAGGACGGCAGCTTCGTCATCACGACGGGCAACAGCTTTGCCGCGCCCGCGATCGCCGGCGCGGCTGCCCTGCTCAAGCAATACTGGCCGCAGCTTGGCGGCAAGGCGATCGCGCGCATCCTGCTCGATACCGCCACCGACCTCGGCGACAAGGGCGTCGACCAGATCTACGGCGCCGGGCTGCTCGACATCGAGCAGGCGATGAAGGCGCAGGCCCCCGCCAGCGCCTTTGCCGCTGCCGACACGGTGCTGGCGCGCTACTCTTCGCTGACGCTGTCGGGACCGTTCGGCAATGGCGGTGCGCTGGCAGCCACCACCGCCGCGATGACGGTGTTCGACCGCTATGGCCGCGACTATCGGATGACCGGCTCTGCCGCGCCGCGCCATCGCGGTTCAGGCCTGCTCGCCGGCGCGATGCTGGCGCCGGTCGATCCGCCATGGCTGACGCCGACACAGACGGACGCGCGGCTCGGCTTCACCTCCGCCACGACCGGGCCATGGCAAGGTGCCCGGTCGAACCAGCCCACCACCATCGCCTTCTCACCTGCGCCGGGCCAGTCGGTGACGCTGGCCGCTAACATCGCCATCGGCCAGAACGCGGGCATCAGCGGCTCGGCACTGCGCGGCGTGGTCGCGACGCCCGTCGGCCAGTCCTTCGCTTGGGTAAGCAGCGGCTGGTCCGCCGGCTTCGCATCCGGCATCGCGCGCGATCGTCGTGCCGCGTTGCGCACCGTGTGGCTGACGACGCCGGTGGGGATCGGCGTCGAGCTGTCGGACCTTGCCGAACGGGGTCAGGTGCTCGGCCTGCGCGGCGCCACTGGCTTTTCGCTGTCCGGCGGCAGGACGACGCTCGCCACGCTGACGGCCAGCCGAGGCATCGCCGGTCTGCTGCTTTCCGCCCGCGCCACCGCCGCGACGACCAGGGTAGAGGGCGGCTCCGATTTGCTGCGCTTCACCGGTCCGCTCGTCGGCAGCGCCTTTGCGTTTGACGCCGCCCGACGGCTGGCTGGTGGCACCGCGACGTTAGGGCTCTCGTCACCCCTGCGGCTGGAACGCGCCCGTGCCACCGTGCAGGCACCGGTTGCCTACGACCTGTTGAGCGGCGCGCTTACCACCCGCACCGCGAGCATCGACCTGACGCCGACCGCACGCGAACTCGATATCGAACTCGGCTGGTCCACCGCCTTCGGTCCGAACCAGTCGCTGCGCCTCGGTATCGCCCACGCCGTCAACGCCGGCCACGTCGCCGGCGTCCAC
The DNA here is from genome assembly GCA_003946805.1 of Bacillus sp. 2B10. GTDB lineage: Bacteria > Pseudomonadota > Alphaproteobacteria > Sphingomonadales > Sphingomonadaceae > Sphingomonas. The sequence goes on from RPSH01000012.1 coordinate 22,694, forward strand.
GACACCGCCGGCTTCGCTACGCTGGTGCTGCGATGACCCGCAGCTTCCGGGCGCGCTCCCCGCCCCCGCTGGTTGCAGCCGACCAGTAAACACCCACCACCATCGGACCTGCCACGCCGGGATGCCTCCCGGCGAACGACGACGCACGTCCCACGCACAAGGACACATCATGATGACCAGAATCACTGCCACCGCCGCTCTGGCGTTGCTCGCCGCCTGCGGATCGGCGTCCGTCGCCGAACAGGATGCCGCCGCGCAGACCGCGGTTGCCGCAAAGCCGCTGGCGATCGCGGGCGTGCGGATCGGCATGCCGGCGACCGAGGTGCAGACCGCACTCACCCGCGACGGCTGGAAGGTCGAGACCTTCCCCGGCTACGACTGGGCGACCGCTGTCGAGGAACAAAAGCGCCAGCAGCGCGGCGCCTCCTCTTTCGACCTGCCGCGCACTGGCCTCGCCACCATCCAGGCGAGCAAGGGTGACGAGGCGCTGATCGTCGAGTTCCGGCCGGTGCCGTCCGGCGCCGAAGTCAAGGTGGTCAAATACGAGGCGCCGATGGCGGGTCGCACGGGTGTGCAACTCCGGGCGCAGCTGACGCAACGCTATGGCGCACCGACGCGCGCCGCTTCACCACAGCTTCCGCTCGATCTGACCTGGTGCAGTGCGGGCGAGCCGTGCCGATTCGCGTACGGAGCCGCCAAGCCGGCGCTGCGTGCGCAGGAAGACGTCTACCACAAGGCCAAGCTCATCCTGATGGAGGGCGGTGACGCCGAACGCGCCTGGCAGGCACAGCTGCAACGCGCAGCCGGCGGCGGCACGCCGGCCAAGTCGTCGTTTTGACGCCACTATCGCACAGGGATGGCAGACGGGGCGGGCTTGGCCGCCCCGTCAACGGCGGGATAGCTGATGGGGCGGCGCCAGCCGCCCCGTCGAGGCCGTCATGCCGCCGCCGCGATCCGCTCCCAGCCGGCGCGGAACGCTGCCCATTCCTCCGCCCACATACCGTGTGCGGTGTCGGTCAGATCCTCATGCTCGGCGAGCCAGCCGCTCGGGGCATGCTGGCGAGCGAGGATGCAGATATGCGCGTGGGGCAAGGCCCTGCTCAGCTCGTCGCCGGGCGTATGCAGCGCGACGACGCTGGTCAGCCGGCGCCCCCGCGCCAGATGGATCGTGGCATAGGTCGCGGCCATGTCGAGCAGATCGTGCGCGGGCATGTCCTCGTCACCGCGCATGGTGATGACCGCCGCCAGCAGGCGCTGATGCGGGCGCACCGCCGCATCGTAATCGTCGAGCAGCCGGGTGAGCGCGGTGTCGGCGACGCCGCGCGCCAGCACCACCCGGTGATCGCGCGCGGTTACCGGCATGCCGCAGACCGTCGTCGGCGTCCCGCCCGCCGGTTTAATCGGCGAGAGCTTCGCACCGATCAGCGCCGTGACGCTGTTCACCTTCTGCTTGGCGCGGGGACGCAGTAGCGCGAAGCCGACACCGTCACAGCCGGGCTCGCGGACATCATAGAGCGTGTCCATCACTTCGCGCGGGCTCTGCCACGTCGTCGTCACAGCCGTCTTCTTGGTCTTCATCAGGGTATTTCCGTCTTCAAGCGGCGCGGGGCTGTTCACATGCCGCCAGGGTCAGTTTTTCACCATCATGGTGCAGCCGACAGGCCTTTCCGTCCGATTTTTACCGCGCCAGAATGGGCGCGCCATTCATGATGTCATATGCTGTTCGCATCACTCGAACGGTCCATTGCGATCTGCATTCTTATGATCGAAGGCCCCCTTCCGGAGCCATCGTTTCACGATGGTGGAGGACCCCAAGGCAAGCCTCGGTTGCCGCTTTTGATTCGACCGTCCGACCGGGTTTGGCGGATCGAAATCGACTATAGGCCGGGCCAGCTTGTTCACCGCCCGATATGCCATTTCGTCGACTGCAGAAACAGGAGCTCGACAAGGCGAAGCGCCGTGACTGGACACATACGTCGGTCAACACAGTAAAGCTGGGCCCCCCAGCTTTACGGAACTGCGCCTGACATCTTCCCTATGACAAATCGTCGATTTTGGCATAGCTGTCTTTCCTCCCGCATGCCCGTGAGGGCCGGATTTGGCATAGCTGCTTCTTGAAGCGCGGCTATGCCAGCGTCCGTCAGAAACGCCGCTGATGTGGGCACCTGGAAATGTTGCGAGGGGGGGCTTCAGGAGCATTATGCGGGAGCGTATACTTCTTCTGCGACGGGAAGGGCACGAGCGGTGCAATCGACATCGATCAGTCATTTGGCAGGGGCGGCGAACAGCAAGCTGGCTGCCTTTCTGCGTCGGCGCGAGGAAGAGGAAAGTCGCTTGAACAATGCGGCCCGTCGTGGTCGTGATATCAATAACGAGACGGGGCGGCCACATCGCCAGAGCCGCTTCACAACGCCGCCCAGTTTCAGCCGCCCGACGCCATTGATCCAGCGGTCGACTCCCACCGGCGCGAGGCCGTTTCACTTCGAGATGAAGACCGTGGGTCGTAACCCGAGCGCCGTTGCTGCCCAGACGAGTTGCGGCGCGTTTTCCGGTCGCGGACCCGGGTTCGAGCACGCGGTCTATGTCGAGCGTGACGGTGCTGCCGAGGCTGTCGTGTCGCAGGACCGGGAGGCTTATCTGAGTCGTGAGGATGCGGTCGAACAGCACGGCTCCATCACGCTCCTGACCCGTGACGAAGCGCAGGCGCTGCTCGGTGTTCCCGAGCTCGATGGCATGGGCGCTGCGCCGCTGGTCGGCGGCGATTTGGCGGTGTTGTCCAACATCTCCGACGATATCATCGAACGCCAGACTTACTGGTCGCTGGTCAATGATCATGAGCGCAAGACGCATAGTGCGACACTGCTCGCGGACCCATCCAGATGCCCTGAGTGGTGGGATAGGCTGGTGACCGACACGGTGCTCGATCGTGACCTGCATCGCCATCTTCTTACGGAGCGAGATCGCTACGTCCGGCACATTGCCGACCGCCCCGACAAGACATTCAGACCCTTGTCATTCAAGGTGCCGGTGCATCAGCGCGAGAACTTCATGCGTGCGCTGGAGACGGTCGGCGCGTGGGACGAGCGCCAGCCTCCTGTGTCCGCCAAGGTGCGGCACGGCCGCGTCCAGACCCGCATGATTGCCGAGTTGCCGCACGAGGCGACGCCCGCCGAACGGCTCGAGATCGTACGCGATTTCTGCGCAGGTCTCGAACGGGTCGAAAGGAATAAGCAAGGGCAGTGGGTCGGCTGGATGTATACTGCCGTCATCCACGCCCCCGACGAGAACAATGATCGCCGCAACTACCATTTGCATGTGATCGCCCACGATCGGCCGGCGCGCTTCCTGCCGGAACATTGCCAATGGGATTTTGCGGTTGCGGAAACCCATCAACACCGCGGTGAAGTGCGCACGCGCTACCCGCATCGGCAGCGCAAACTGGTTGCGGTATCGCAATCGAAGCGGGCGAAAGATCAGCAGGGACGACAGATGTTCGACCGTGATGATGTCGGCAGGGGATACACGAAACATCTGCGCGAAGCATTCGCGGCGTCGGTTAACAAGGTCCTTGAGCGCAAGAACACGACCACGCGTTTCCACCCGGGGACGTTGGCCGAATGCGGCATGGTGCGCACGCAAACCGAACATCTAGGGCACGATCACAAGCCCGAGCAGATCGGCATCGCGACCGCGGTCGGGGATCGCAATGCCATCGCCATCTGGGACGACGAGGAACAGCAGGTTCGACGTCGTCATGAGCACCGCATGGCGGAGCTTGACGCTTTGCTGGATCGGGCGGGGCAGGCGGGGCGGCATGCCCCGAATCGTGACACACTGGACGCAGTGCTGAGCCTTCGCAGCAGGATTTCGGTCGAGGCTGCGAATCTATCGGAACAGCGTCTCGAGATCGATCTTGTCGCGTTTGCCCTGCGCAAGGGTCGCTCGCGAGCCGAGTTCGTACGCGATCATTGTCGCGATATGTTGGAGGCCGGGCCTGACGTGGCCAAGCGGGCCCGAAAGGACGTGACGGCTTATGCTCGCCGCAAGGCGGATGCAGAGGCATATCTGGCCGACTTCGCTCAGGTTGGCGCGATCGAACGCCGCCAACTCGAACTTGCCGCGAACGGGCTTGCCGAAAAGGAGAAGCGGCTCGAGCATCAGATCCGGCAACTCTCCATGTTGTTGAATACGCTATCGCAGGCGCCGCTGCCGCAGGACAGGGCAGCGGACACGATAGCGGCGACTGGAGGCGCGCACGGTAAAAGCCCGTTGCCACCGACGATCGCCGCTGGGTCGACGGAATTCGCAGAGACTCCGCTCCCGTCGATATCCGACCCGCTCGCCGTGAACGCCGATGCCGCCCTCCCGCATATGTTAGGCGCGTCGCGCGGCCGGTCTATCGGGGCGGATGCGACTGAGCCGCCGTTAGACCCGGCTGGCTCAGCCGGGATTGTGATTGGCCATGATCCGAAAGCTGATAGGCAGAGCGCCACGTCGTCGAACGAGACCGTGCGGCCTCTTGTCACTCCAACTCTGACCAAGGTTTCGGGTAGGCCGGGGCGGATTTCTCCTGGGAGGTTGGCGGCCAGGCAATTGCTCGATACCCTGCTGACAAAGATCAGCGAGGACCGGTTGCCGGTCAGCAGGATGCCCAGCGATGCAGATATCGCTTACAGATCACCGGTTCTCGATGCCGCCCTAAGCGACCCGGCGCTCGGGGTGGAAGGGCAGGCGCGTGCCCAGGCGCGGCTGATGGCGATTTATCGGTTTCAGCAAGCTGAGATCAAGCGGCTTGCGACGTGGGTCGGCAAGGCAGTTTTCGCGAATCTGGTCGAGTTCGAGACAGCCTTGCTGGCCGCGCCGAAATCCGTGCGGACATTGCATAAGCATTGGGGATCGTCTGACGAGGTCAGGAACGCCGTCAGCGCCGGGATCAAGCGTGGGAACCCGGTAGCCTCCGCGATCGACGTTGCCCCGTCCGGGATTGACGTGTCACCCATTGCGTCGACGAAGCAACGATCTGCGGAGGAGGGTGACTTGATCGATGCGGGTCTTTCCTACGTGCCCCTTGACCAAAACCGGATGGAGGGCGAGCCATCGAAAATGGTCAGGAGGGTCGATCCCGATCGATCCCCACCCATGCTGTCAAAAGGACCGCTCGACGATGCAGAAGCGGAGATGATCCTGCGGAGATTGCATCAGCAAGCCGGACAGAAATCGCGCTAAATGGCCTCTCGGCTTAACATCTCAGAATGTCGGTCCATTTGCCGTCCTGAGCCTTTGAACGAGCGATCGAGCGTCGGGAGCGAAGCCGGGCCGGCTTTACCCGATCAGGCGACGGACGCGTGTCCGAGCGCATGCAACCACGGCGTCCCACGGCACGCTGCGGAATTCGAGCCGGTCGATATCCTCCTTCAGAATTTCGATGGGCAGGCCCTGACCATATCGATCGCCGACGTGCGAGCTTGCGTGACCGGCGATCTGATCCAGGCTCTGCCTGTCGATGCGCCGACGACGGCCTTCGCGCTTCATCGTATGGCGCGTCGAGTAGAACGCCTTGTTCGCGGCGTCGATGCCGATGCGACGGAGGGCTCGGTTGATCTCGTTGGAGAGCAGCTTGTAGCGATCGCCATAGCTGTCGACCTTCAGGTCGTTGAACAGCCATTCGGCACCCAGATTGCGCTGATGCGCAACGTAATCCAGGAAGCCGCCTTCCAGCACGATCCAATGTAACGGCACGTCGCGAACCGAATGCCGCGTCTTCTGGCGACGCGGCATCGACGTCGGATCGGCCTTATCGAACTTGCCGGGCCGGTCACGGCGGAAGCGCATGACCCACGCATCTTCTTCCTGCACGATCTCGTTCGGCTTGAGTTTGCAATGCTCACCCGGGCGTGAGCCATGGAATGGAGCCAGAAACAGAATCCAGAACATCGTGTCGCTACATGCATCCGGGTCGGTCATCAGCGGTGACGTATATATGCGTCGCATATCCTCATCGGAAAAATGGTCGCGCTCGTCGCCCTGCCATTTGGCGCCTGCCACAGCGATGTCGGTCGCCGGATTGAATGCGATCCATTTCTTCCTTTTCGCGATGGCCAGCACAGATCGGATGCCGGCGACCTGCTTGCCCACGGTCGGTGCCTGTAATGTGGGTAGCTTGTCCCGCTCCGCACGGGCGATCTGTTCGAGGATCGGCAGAGTGGCGACGTCCTTCTTCGCACGAGCGGGCATTTTTGCGACAGTGGCGGCGAATGTCTCCACCATCTCGGTGGTGATGAGCGTAACATCCGAGGTCCCGCAGATTTCCTCGAACCGCGCTATAGCCAGCCGAAACTCGTCGGTCGTCTTGTCGCGGCCAGTCCTGCCGCGATTAGCCACCCACGCGTCGAACGCCTCTTTTAACGTCGGTCCTGCTACGATTCGCGGCGGGACCGAGACAGCAGCAGGAGGATGATCGTCCGGCTGCGCGATGGGCGCCACGATCGGTGCCAGCGCCTCGCGGATGCCGTCCGGCCAGTAGGAAGAGAAGTCGTGATCCGCGAGACGGGTCAGATACGCTTGGGTAATCGCGTCATAATCTCCCTTGTTCGACAGATCGATCCTGGGAACGAGATATGGCAGGTAGCCGATGACGAAGCGCAGTGGTTCATAGACGCCGCGGACCAGCAGGGCGCGTGCGAGTTCCTGATACACCAGACCATCGGTCGAAAGGTCCTTGCCCTCGAATACTTCCGCGCGGACGCGGAACATCTGGCGTGCATGCTCCGTATCAATGGCGGGGATCGGCACCGGCTCATCATCGCTATAGCCGGTATAGGACTCGGCAAGATGCTGGAGTTCGACTGCGCGCGCATGTTCGTTGCTCCAGGACGAGCGGACGATCGTCGCCACCCTCGTCAATTCGGCAGCGATCGCCCTGTCCATCGAACCGAAGAAGCGCGCCAGACGCGTCAGCGCCTCGTCGACCAGGCTGGCGGCGCTATGGCGCCTGCGATCGGCTTTCAGCGCGCGCAGGCGGATGATCTCTCCCTTGTAGTGAGCAGCGTATGAAGAACGGCGCGCCTCGGCCAGCGTCAGGTCGGCGGTATCAAGGCTGCGCTGCCACGACGTGACGCCAGCCAGATCGCGGATGTCCTTCGGAACATCCATGCGGAAATAGCTGTTACTCGACGCCTTCCGACGATGGGAGTGAGTCATGCGACGCCTCATTCGTAGCACCTTTTCGTAGCATAAGGTGCCTACCGAAGCGTTGATTTTGCTGCTTATCCGCCGAAATCCGCCACTTAGGCGGAGGCTGGTGACCCCTACGGGAATCGAACCCGTGCTTCAGCCGTGAAAGGGCCGCGTCCTAACCGCTAGACGAAGGGGCCGTCATGGCGTGGAGGGCCGGTTAGGCGAGCTTGCCCGATCGGTCAACACCCTTTTGCAGAAATGCGTCAATCGGCCCAGGCGAGATCGTCGATATGCAGTTCGGCGGCGGGGCGGCTGCCCCAGTCGTCGAGCTTCGCACGACCCGCCAGCCACAGGCGGCGGTGCGGCGGTGCGCCCAGCAGCGCGCGGCCCAGATCGGTTTCGGCCTGGCGGAACGCCACGCCCTTGAACCCGCGCCCGTCGTCGCCGGTCACGATCGCGCGGACATGGCCGTTGCCGACGATATCGGCCTTCACGATCCGCACCGGCCCGGCCGCCACCCGCGGCGCGGGCCAGCCCATGCCGTACGGGCCGCCGGCCTCCAGCGCCTCGATCAGCATCGGGCTGACCCCGCCCGGCGCCAGCACCGCATCGACCAGCAGCGCGCGGTCCTCGCGCGCGCGTTCGACCGCCCCGGCCATCCGTTCGTGCAGGAAGTCGGCGAGGGCGGGGATCGCGTCCTCCGCCACGGTGACGCCCGCCGCCGCGGCATGGCCGCCGCCCGCGCTGACCAGCCCGAGTTCCCTTGCGGCGAGAATCGCGGCGCCCATGTCGACGCCGGGGATCGAACGGCCCGATCCCTTTCCGACGCCATGGTCGTCGACGGCAACGACGAGCACCGGCCGGCCGAGCTTTTCCTTCAGCCGCCCGGCGACGATGCCGATGACGCCGGGGTGCCAGCCGCGCCCCGACACGACGACGCAGCCGCGCGCGTCCTGCGCCCGTGCCGACAGGTCGGCCGATGCCTGCACATCGCCCTCGATCATGCGGCGTTCCTCGTTCAGCCGGTCGAGTTCGGCCGCCAGCGCCCGGGCTTCCTCCGGGTCCTGCGTCGTCAGCAGCCGGACGCCGAGATCCGATTTGCCCACCCGCCCGCCGGCATTGATCCGCGGCCCCAGCGCAAAGCCCAGATCGGTGGCGGTAGGCGCGCGGGTCAGCCGCGAAGCCTCGATCAGCGCGGCGATGCCGATGTTGCGCCGTCCGGCCATGACCTTCAGCCCCTGCGCGACGAACGCCCGGTTCAGCCCGCGCAGTTGCGCGACATCGGCAACGGTGCCGAGCGCGACGAGGTCGAGCAGGTCGAGCAGCCGGGGCTCGGCCCGCCCGGCGAAGAAGCCGCGCGCGCGCAGCGTCCGCACCAGCGCGGCGGCCAGCAGGAACGCGACCCCGACCGCCGCCAGATGGCCGTGCGCCGCGCCATCGCCTTCGTCCAATCGGTTGGGGTTCACGATCGCCAGCGCAGGGGGCAGCGCCGTGGTGCACTGGTGATGGTCCACGACCAGCACGTCGACCCCGGCATCGCGCGTCGCTGCCAGTGCCTCGAACGCCTGCGCGCCGCAATCGACTGTGACGATCAGCGTCGCGCCCTCCTGCGCCAGCCGCAACATCGCCGGGGCGTTGGGGCCGTACCCCTCGCGCTGCCGATCGGGGATATAGGGGCGGGCGGCGAGGCCGAGGTCGCGCAGCAACCGCACCAGCAGCGCCGACGACGTCGCGCCGTCGACGTCATAGTCGCCGAAGATCGCGACCGCCTCTCCGGCGATCACCGCGTCGGCGAGGCGTTCGGCGGCGCGGTCCATGTCGCGGAAGATCGAGGGATCGGGCATGAATTCGCGGATGCTGGGCGCCTTGTGCGCGACCAGCCCCTCGCGCGGACAACCGCGCGCCAGCAGGATACGGGTGACCAGATCGTCGGCGACGAACCCTTCGTCGCACACATCGCCCTCCAGCCCGCGCCAGCGCCATGGCTGCCCCAGGATCGAGCGATGCACATTGAGTACGGAACGCATGTCCGCCCTGTTAGGCGCGCGGTCGGCACGGGTCCAGCGGCTTGGCAGCCTACCGGCTTGCCTTCTCGAGGCTGGCGGCGATCTCGCGGACCTGCTGGCGGGCATATTGCGGCGCCGAGCGGGCATAGAGCGCGTGGAGATAGGCGAGGTCGGTGGCGGTCATCGACGGCGGCGGGGCACCGTCCGGTTCGAACAGCGACAGGATCGTGCCGACCTTGCCCGCGCCGCTTACCGGTTTCGTGCGGGCAAAGGTGCGCATCGCGACATAGTCGGCGATCTGCGTCGTGGTCTTGCCGGGCAGCGCGGGCCATTCGAGCACCACCACCGAAAACTGGATCGCCTGTTGCGTCGGCGGGGCGAGATAGGAGGCGCGGCGTACCTCCAGATTGGCCCATAGCGCGCCGACCGGCGTCAGGCCGGGTATGCCGTCCTCGTTCTGCAATTCGACCAGCGACCATGCGCGCGCCGGCGCCTGCATCGTGCGCAGCCGGCCGAGCAGGGTGCCGGGAAGGCCGTAGACCAGCGGGCTCTGCGTCTTTTCCAGTGCGCGGACGAGGCCCGCGCCATCGTCGACGCCGATGATGGCGATGTTGCCGCGACAGTCCGCCTTGCCGACCGGCAGCCTGATCGCCGCGGCGACCGCCCGGATGCGCGCCTCGATCTCGGCGGCGATCGCCGGCGGGAAGCCGATCGCGCGGGGGCAGGCCGTCACCCCCAGCCGGGCGAGCTGCCGGTCGATCGGCACCGATATGCTGTTGGTGAAGGTGCGGGCCTCGTCCCGGGTCAGGGCGACGCGGCCGGTGACGACGATCTCCGAAGTTGGCGGCGCGGCGGGCGGCGGCGTCTGCGCGTTCGCGGTGCCGCACAGCAGCGCCGCACCAAGCCCCGTCATCCGAACCGCATGCCGCATATGCTTTCCCCGTTCCCGTCCGATCCCGGCAACTAACCATGAACGTCGGGCATATGCAAAGCCCGGTGGCGCCAACCCGCACTGGAAATTTGTCTTCCGAACGCGCAAAGACCGTGCCCATGAAGCGCAAGACCGGACAAGACCGCAGCATTACCGCCCATTGGCGTCCCGCAACGCAGGCCGTGCGCGGGGGCACCGCGCGCAGCGAATATGGCGAGACGTCGGAGGCGCTGTTCCTCACCTCGGGCTATGCCTATGACTGCGCGGGCGACGCCGCGGCGCGGTTTGCGGGCGATCAGGTCGGCATGACCTATTCGCGGTTGCAGAACCCGACGGTCGAGATGCTGGAGGAACGCATCGCCCTGCTCGAAGGGGCGGAGGCGTGTCGCACCATGGCGACCGGCATGGCGGCGATGACCGCGTCGCTCTTGTGTCAGCTGTCGGCGGGGGACCATCTGGTCGGCGGGCGTGCGGCGTTCGGCTCGTGCCGCTGGCTGACCGACTCCCTGCTGCCCAGGTTCGGGATCGGGACCGACGTCGTCGACGCGCGCGATACGCAGGCGTTCATCGACGCCAGCCGCCCGAACACGAAGGTCTGGTTCTTCGAGACGCCGGCCAACCCGACGATGGACATCGCCGATCTGACCGCGATCTGCGCGGCGGCGCGCGAGCGCGGCATCGTGACGGTGGTCGACAACGCCTTTGCCAGCCCCGCGCTGCAACGCCCGATGGACTTCGGGGCCGACGTCGTCGCCTATAGCGCGACCAAGCTGATGGAAGGGCAGGGCCGCGTTCTTGCCGGGGCGGTCTGCGGGACGAAGGCGTTCGTCGACGACGTGCTGCTGCCCTTCACCCGCAACACCGGGCCGACGCTCAGCGCGTTCAACGCATGGGTGGTGCTGAAAGGGCTGGAGACGCTCGACCTGCGCGTCATCCGCCAGTCGGAGAACGCGCTGAAGGTCGCAGGCTTCCTCGAAGGTCGCGTCCCGCGGATCAACGCGCCGGGCCTGCCCAGCCATCCGCAGCACGCGCTGGCGATGCGGCAGATGAGGATGGCCGGGCCGATCTTCTCGTTCGAGCTGGATGGTGGGCGCGCCCAGGCGCACGGGCTGCTCGACGCGCTGCAACTGATCGATATCTCGAACAATATCGGCGATTCGCGCTCGCTGATGACGCATCCCGCCTCGACCACCCATTCGGGCGTGGCCGAGGACAAGCGGATCGAGATGGGCATTTCCGAAGGGATGATCCGCATCAACGTCGGCCTCGAAGACCCCGAAGACCTGATCGCCGACCTCGATCAGGCATTGCGCGCGGTCGCCCTATGAAGGCGCTGTTCCCGCACGAGGCGACGACCGATGGCATCGTGGTGCGGGTGTCGGCGACCTATCTGCCCGAACAGTCGCAGCCGCAGCAGGGACGCTGGTTCTGGGCCTATCATATCCGTATCGAGAACGGATCGGACCGGACGGTGCAGCTGCTCACCCGCCACTGGATCATCACCGACGGGCGCGGCGAACGGCACAGCGTGGAGGGCGAAGGCGTGATCGGCGAACTGCCCGTGATCGAACCGGACGGCAGCTTCGACTATGTCTCGGGCTGTCCGCTCTCGACCCCCACCGGCGCGATGCAGGGCAGCTATCACATGCTGGCCGACGACGGCGCGACCTTCGACGTCGCCATCCCCCGCTTCGCGCTGCTGGCGCCGGCGGTGGGCGCATGAAGCGGACGCACCTGCCGCTGAACGGCCTGCGCGTGCTCGACGCCGCCGCGCGGCACCTGTCGTTCACCCGTGCGGCCGACGAACTGGCGGTGACCCCGGCGGCGGTCGGGCAGCAGGTCCGCGCGCTGGAGGACACGCTGGGCGTCGTCCTGTTCCGCCGCACGACCCGCGGCCTCGAACTGACGCCGGAGGGGGAGGCGGGGCTGGTCGCGTTGCGCGGCGGGTTCCTGCAGTTCGAGGAAGCGGTCCGCGCGATGCAGGCGGGCCAGTCTTCCAAGTCGCTGACCATCGCCGCGCCGCGCGACCTGACGCAGAAATGGCTGCTGCCGCGCCTGTCGCGCATCGCCGCGGCCGATGCCGAGCTGCGCTTCGCGCTGGTCGCGGCGGACGATGCGCTCGACTTCACCGAAGCCAATCTCGACCTCGCGATCCGCTGGGGCGAGGGACCGGGCGCGCATGAGGGCGAGGCGCTCGAGTCGGACGGCATGGTCACGATCGAACGGGCGGGCGGCGGTGCCGACACCCGTATCGGCTGGCCCGGCTGCTCGCCCGAGGATGCCAGCGCGCTGGTCCGCGTGGCGGATGCCGGGCTGGCGATCGACGCGGCGGCGGCCGGCCTCGGCCGTGCGACCGTCCCCGAACTGCTGGCCCGCGACGACATTGCGGCAGACCGCGTCGCGGTGGTCGGCGATCCGAAGTCCGGGCGGCTGGGCTATTGGCTGGTCGCGCCGTTGCCGCAATGGCGCCAGGCGAAGGTGAAGGCGCTGGTGGATGCGCTGGCGGGGTAGCGCATAGCCATCTTTGCCGCCCGCCAATCCATTCTACCGCTCGCCGCGCTTGCCCCGGCGGGCGCGGCGGGCCATCTGATCGACATGCACACCGCTCCCGATACGCTCGCCCTGATCGGCAACACCCCGCTCGTCCGCCTGAAGGGGCCGAGCGAGGCGGCCGGGGCGGAGATCTTCGCCAAGTGCGAGTTCGCCAATCCCGGCGCCAGCGTGAAGGACCGCGCCGCGCTGTTCATCGTCGAGGATGCCGAGGCGCGGGGGCTGATCCGGCCCGGCGGGACGATCGTCGAGGGGACGGCGGGCAATACCGGCATCGGCCTCGCGCTCGTCGCCAATGCCAAGGGGTACAAGACGATCATCGTCATGCCCGAGACGCAGAGCCGCGAGAAGATGGACACGCTGCGCGCGCTGGGCGCCGAACTGGTGCTGGTCCCTGCCGCGCCCTATTCGAACCCCGGCCATTTCGTCCACACCAGCCGCCGCATCGCCGAGGAGACGCCGAACGCGATCTGGGCGAACCAGTTCGACAACATCGCCAACCGCCGCGCGCATATCGTCGGCACCGGCCCCGAAATCTGGGAGCAGATGGGCGGGCGGATCGACGGCTTCACCTGTGCGGCCGGCACCGGGGGCACGCTGGCCGGCGTCGGCCTCGGCCTCAAGGAAAAGGACGAATCGGTCACCATCGCGCTGACCGACCCGCATGGTGCGGCGCTGTACGACTATTATGCTCATGGCGAGTTGCGGTCCGAAGGCACCTCGGTCGCCGAGGGGATCGGGCAGGGGCGGATCACCGCCAATCTGGAAGGTGCGCCGGTCGACACCCAGTTCCGCGTGTCGGACGAGGAAGGCATGGTCTGGGTCCGCCGGCTGCTGGCGGAGGAGGGGCTGTGCCTCGGCCTGTCGTCGGGCATCAACGTCGCGGGCGCGGTGCTGCTCGCGCGGCAGCTGGGACCGGGCAGCCGCGTGGCGACGATCCTGTGCGATACCGGCTTCCGCTACCTCTCGACGCTCTACGATCCGGCATGGCTGGCGGCGAAGGGGTTGGCGGTCGACAGCGGGGCGACTTGCGCGTAACACCGCCCTTGATGGTGCCGCGCTCCGATCAATCCCAGCTTCTGCAACGTTTGCGCGTCGGTGCGACCGGACTGGTGCTGGTCGTGCTGCTGATCGTGCTGGCAAGCGCATTGTTCCGCTCGGCGATCGACGAGGCCCCGATCGGCGAGGATGTCGCGACGGTCGAGGAACAGGCCAATGTCGCGCTGGCGAATCTGGCCGCACCGGGCAATCCCGACGAACCGCTGGCCGAGCTCGGCATCTCCCCCGGCGCCGCGCCGGGCGCCAACGCGGTAGTGCCGGAAGCGCGCTGAGCGCCATCGTTCCGATAGCCTGAAACTTCCGACGGACCACATGGCGACAAGCGTCACCCCGGCGAAGGTCGGGGTCTCCCGGTAACAGCGCGGTCTGTTCGCCGTGAGAGACCCCGGCCTTCGCCGGGGTGACGGTTTGGCGTACCCCTTGCCTGACAGGTGACGCAGCGAGATTCGCGCGGTCCGCCCCCCAAACCCACTCGCTACCGCCCGCACCCACCCCGGTAGCGGGCGTTCCCATCCCCGTACCAAAAATCCGACGCGGAAGGTTGGCGAACAAACAACGTACATCCCACAAAGCGACGTTCCAGTGGGTGATTTTCCCACTCTCACCCAACTTCTCCCATTGTGACCCATGTTGTGTTTTGGTACGCCTTGGACGTCACAGGGGGCAGGTCCTGGGATCGTCGAAATCACACCGCCCGGCGCGTATTTGCCGGCGGGCGACGCTTCTCCTGCGTGACCGAACAGGGGCTGTGTTGGAGAGGGAACTCTACCTGAGCTACGGGCTACAGGCGGTCGACGCGAAGGGTCGCGTCGCGGTGCCTGCCAAGCTGCGCTCGGTGCTGGAGAAGAACGCCGACTCCCGCGAACTGCTGCTCAAGCGTCACGGCAAGCATGTCTGCCTCAGCGCCTTCGACGCCGCATGGCCCCGGCTGCTGTATTCGCGCCGTCCGCAGGGCAGCGACGAGGATGCCGACACCGACTATAACGTCGCGGGCAAGGCGTTCGGCAACCTCGAAACCGCGCCGTTCGACAGCGCCGGCCGCTTCGTGCTGCCGACCTTCTATCGCCGCCGGGCGAAGATCGACAAATGGGCGTTCTTCCACGGGCGCGGCGACACCTTCAACATCTGGGACCCGTTCACGCTGATCGCCGATCTGGAGATCGACGCCGACACGCGCGAGCTGTGCGAGTTCCTGATGGAAGAAAAGGGGCTGCAATGACCGCCGCCCCGCACATCCCCGTCCTGATGACCGAAGCGGTCGCCGCGCTGGCGATCCGGCCGGGCGAATGTCATGTAGACGCGACCTTCGGCGCGGGCGGCTATACCCGCGCGATGCTCGCCGCCGGTGCGAACGTCGTCGCGTTCGATCGCGATCCGACCGCGCACGAGGCCGCCGCGCCGCTGCTCGCCGAAGCCGGCGACCGGTTGACGCTGGTCCGTGCGCCGTTTTCGGCGATGGCGGGCGAACTGGCGGCGCGCGGCATTGACGCGGTCGACGGCGTCATCATGGATATCGGCGTGTCGTCGATGCAGCTCGATCAGGCCGATCGCGGCTTTTCCTTTCAATATGACGGCCCGCTCGACATGCGGATGAGCCGCGAGGGGCTGACCGCCGCCGAATGGCTCAACACCGCCGAAGAGGCCGAGATTTCCGACGTGCTCGACCGCTATGGCGAGGAGCCGCGCCATCGCCGCGTCGCGAACTTCATCGTCGGCGCGCGGCCGCTGTCGCGTACCGGCGAACTGGCCGCGGTCGTCCGCCGCGCGCTAGGCCATCGTCCGCACGAGAAGAAGGACCCGGCGACCCGCGCGTTCCAGGCGATTCGCATCCACCTGAACGACGAACTGGGCGAGCTGACCGCCGGGCTCGACTCGGCGGAGCGGGTGTTGCGCCCGGGCGGGCGGTTGTCGGTGGTCAGCTTCCACAGCCTCGAGGACCGGATCGTGAAGCGGTTTCTGCGCGAGCGCGGCGGGGCGATGCCCGCCGGGTCGCGCCACCGCCCGGTCGTGGCGCAGGGGCCTGCGCCGAGCTTTGCCGACATCGCCAAGGCGGTGCGGCCGGGTGACGAAGAAGTATCGGTCAATCCGCGCGCGCGTTCGGCGACGTTGCGCGTGGGGCTTCGCACGGCTGCGGCGCCGTGGCGTTCGAACGGGAGTGCGATGTGATGGGGACGTTCGGGTTCGGGACCCTGGGTAAGTTGGTGGCGGTCGGCGTGATGGCGCCGGCCTTCTACCTCGTCATCTCGCAAGGGGCGGCGGAACGGGGCCGGGTCGAGGCGGTCGAACGCTCGATCGTGCAGGCGCGCAAGGATATCCGCGCGCTGGAAACCGAATTCGATACCCGCGCGAACATGGCGCAGCTCGAGCGCTGGAACGGCGACGTCCTGTCGCTCGCCGCGCCGCGGGCCGAACAATATGTCGGCGGCGAACATCAGTTGGCGTCGCTGCCCGGCCGGACCGAGGGCGGCAATCTCGCGCTCGCCTATGTCGTGCCCGCCGCGCCGATGGAAATGGCGGCGATGCCCGAACCCACGCTCGCCGCCGCTGCCGTGACTCCCGCACCCGCCGCCGCCCCGGGCAAGGTGGAGCAGCGCCAGCCCGCCGTGAAGCCGGTCGGCGCGGTGCGCACCGCCGCGATCGTGCCGGCCAAGGCGCGCGCCGTGGCGATGCTTGACCGCACGCTGCTGAGCGACGCGACGATGGCCGACCTCGCGCGTTCGGCGCGCAGGGAAGCCGCGCGGCCGTGATCGTCGTCGTGGCGCCCCCCCTCAACCAGCAACGTGCCGATGGCGCCCGGCATACGCTGGTCAACATCGCCCATTACCGGTTGATGGTGCTGATGCTGCTGTTCGCGGCGGGTGTCACGGTGGTCCTCGCGCGGCTGATGCTGCTGGCGGTCGCGGCCGAGCCGCGCTCGGCGATCGCGGCGGAGGCGGCGCTGGTGCCGCTGCGCGGCGATCTGGTCGATCGCAACGGCGCACCGCTGGCGCGCACCATCGACGCATGGTCGATCGCGGTGCGCCCGGACAAGGTGATCGGCGACAAGCGGCAACTCGCGCAGCAGCTTGCCGCGCTGATGCCCGATCACGACGCAGCCTATTATTATGCGCAGCTGAACCTCGATCGTGGCTTCGTCTATCTGCGCCGCCGCGCGCTGCCCGAACTGGTGCAGGCGGTGAACGCGCTGGGTGAGCCGGGCATCGCGCTCGGCCGCGAACCCGAGCGGCTGTATCCGCAGAGCGCGATGGCGGCACATGCGCTGGGCTATCTCGACATGGACGGGCGCGGCGTGCGCGGCATGGAGAAATATCTCAACGGCCGGCTGATCGACCCGGCCGAGCGGGGCCGCCCGGTCGCGCTCAGCCTCGACCTGCGCGTACAGGCGGCGCTGGAAAGCGAACTCGCCAATGCGATGGCGGTGTTCCAGGCGCGCGGCGCCGGCGGCATCGTGCTGGACAGCGACACCGGCGAGGTGATCGCCATGACCTCGCTGCCGACGTTCAACCCGAACCAAGTGACCGCGAATACCGGCCAGATGAACACGGTGACGCAGGGTGTGTACGAGCTGGGCTCGGCGTTCAAGCCGCTGACCATGGCCGCCGCGCTCGACACCGGCGTCACCCCGTCGCTGTCGAAGCGCTATGACGCCACGCAGCCGCTGGCCGTCGGCGGCTTCCGCATCCGCGACGACCATGCGCAGAAGCGCTGGCTGAACATCCCCGAGACGCTGGTCCATTCGTCGAACATCGCCACTGCGCGCATCGCCGACGAAATGGGGCAGGCGCGCATGGAAAAGCTGTTCCGCGCGCTGCATTTCGACAGCGCGCCCGATATCGAGCTGGAAAAATCGCGCACCATCTGGCCGCATTACTGGGGTCGGACCACGACGATGACCACCGCCTACGGCCACGGCATCGCCGTCACCCCGCTGCACCTTGCCAGCGCCTATGCCGCTTTGGTCAATGGCGGCATCTGGCGGCCGGCCACCATGCTGAAGCTGAAGCCCGGTCAGGCGCCGGCGGGCAGCCGGGTGTTTTCGGAAGCCACCAGCGCCAAGATGCGCGGGCTGCTGCGCCTGATCGTCACCGACGGTACCGGCCGCAAGGCCGAGGCGCCGGGCTTTCGCGTCGGCGGCAAGACCGGCACCGCCGAGACGGTCGGCGCGGGCGGCGGCTATTCGAAGAAGGTCAATGTCTCGACCTTCGCCGCCGTGTTCCCGATGGATCGCCCGCGCTATGTCGTGATCGCGATGCTCGACAGCCCCAGGGGTACGAAGGAAACCTTCGGCTTCACCACCGCCGCATGGACCGCCGCGCCGGTGGTCAGCCGGGTGATTTCGCGCACCGGGCCGCTCTTGGGGGTGATTCCCGACGCCAATGCCGATATCGACATCGCCGGATTGCGCGGGCTGCTGTGGCACGCGCCGGGTGATGCGAAGAAGCTGGCGAACGTGGAATGAAATTAGGGACGATCACGGGCGGCGACGAACCGCAGACGGTGACCGGCTTCGCGATCGATCATCGCAAGGTCGCACCGGGCACGATCTTCGGCGCGTTCGAAGGTGCCCGGGTGAATGGCGAGGACTTCATTCCCGCCGCCATCGCCGCCGGGGCGATCGCCGTCGTCGCCCGGCCCGAAGCGGTGGTCGAAGGCGCGGTACACATCGCCGCGGGCGATCCGCGCGAAGCCTTTGCCCGCGCCGCCGCCGCCTTCTTCGCGCCGTTCCCGCCGACCTGCATCGCGGTGACCGGCACCAACGGCAAGACCAGCACCGTCGAGATGGTCCGGCAATTGTGGCGGATGCAGGGCCATCACGCCGCGTCGATCGGCACGCTGGGCGTCACCACCGCCGACGAACGCGTCACGACCGGGCTGACCACGCCCGACATCGTCACCTTCCTGTCGAACGTCGCGGGGCTGGCGCGCGAGGGCGTGACGCATGTCGCGTTCGAGGCGTCGAGCCACGGCCTGTCGCAATACCGCACCGAAGGGCTGCCGGTGCGCGCGGCGGCGTTCACCAATCTCAGCCGCGATCACCTCGACTATCATGGCGACATGGCGACCTATCTGACCGCCAAGCTGCGCCTGTTTTCCGAAGTGCTGGCCGATGACGGCACCGCGGTGGTCTGGATTGACGATCCGCATGCCGACCGCGTGATGGATCTGGCACGGGTGCGCGGCAACGCGCTCATCACCGTCGGCGAACATGGCGAGACGCTGAAACTGGTCGGCCGCGACCCCAGCCTGCTGGGACAGGCGCTGACGATCGAGGCGGAGGGTACGACGCACAAGGTGCAGTTGCCGCTGATCGGCGCGTATCAGGCGGCCAACGCGCTGACCGCCGCCGGCCTCGTGCTGGCGACCGGCGGCACGCTGGCGGCGACGCTGGCGGGGCTGGCCCGGTTGCAGCCGGTGCGCGGGCGGCTGGAGCGCGCGGTGATCCTGCCGAACGGCGCGCCGGTCTATGTCGACTATGCCCATACCCCCGACGCGCTGGAGGCGGCCATCGCCGCGCTGCGCCCGCATGCGGAGGGGCGGCTGATCGTCGTATTCGGCGCGGGCGGCGACCGCGACAACGGCAAGCGCGCACCGATGGGCGAAGTCGTCGCGGCACGGGCCGACGTGGCGATCATCACCGACGACAATCCCCGTACCGAAGACGCCGCGCAGATCCGCGCACAGGTGTTGGCCGGTGCCCCGAACGCGACCGAGATCGGCGACCGCCGCGCCGCGATCCGTGCCGCCTGCGACATGGCGCAGCCGGGCGACATCGTGCTGATCGCGGGCAAGGGCCATGAACAGGGGCAGATCGTCGGCGACATGATCCTGCCGTTCGACGACGTGCAGGTGGCGCGTGACTGTGCGGGCTGACGGGCCGCTCTGGACCTCGGCTGCGATCGCTGCCGCGACCGGGGGCGTCGCTTCCGCAGACTTCACCGCCAGCGGCGTGGCGTTCGACAGCCGCGAAGTGGGGCAGGGCGACCTGTTCGTCGCGCTGTCGGGCGAGGCGACCGATGGTCATCGGTTCGCGGCACAGGCGTTCGCGCAAGGGGCGGCGGGGGCGATCGTGTCGCGTGCCGTCGATGGCCCGCACGTACTGGTCGACGACACCACCACGGCATTGAACCTGCTCGCCACCGCATCGCGCGCGCGCACCGCGTCGCGGATCATCGGTGTGACCGGATCGGTCGGCAAGACGGGAACCAAGGAAGCGCTGTTCGCCGCGCTCGACCGGATTACCCATGGGGCCGCGCATCGTTCGGTCAAGAGTTACAACAACCATACCGGCGTGCCGCTGAGCCTCGCCCGCATGCCGGCGGACACGCAGGCGGCGGTGTTCGAAATGGGCATGAACCATGCGGGCGAGCTGTCGAAGCTGACCCGGCTGGTCCGCCCCGAAGTCGCGATCGTCACCACCATCGCCCCCGCCCACACCGAATTCTTCACCGGCGAGGATGCGATCGCCCGCGCCAAGGGCGAGATCTTCGAAGGGCTGGTCGACGGCGGCATCGCGATCGTCCCGTTCGACAGCCCGCATCGCGACACGCTGATCGCCGCCGCGCGTCCGCATGCCGCCCGCATCGTCACCTTCGGCCTGCGTGAGGGGGCCGATGTCCGCGCGATCGAACATGTCCGCCTGTCGGGCGGCGACAGCTTCGTCACCGCGCGGCTGGGCGCGCGCGAGGTCAGCTATACCCTCGCCCCGCCGGGCGAACACTGGGTCGCCAATTCGCTGGCGGTGATGGCGGCGGTCGATGCGATCGGCGGCGACCTGGGCGTCGCCGGCCTCGCGCTCGCCGATCTCGCCGGTCTGGCCGGACGGGGCGCGCGGCGGCAGGTTCGGCTGGGCGGCGGCGACGCGCTGCTGATCGACGAAAGCTACAACGCCAACCCGGCATCGATGCGCGCGACGCTGAAGGTGCTGGCCGCCGAACGCGCCGATCGCCGCATCGCGGTGCTGGGCGAGATGCGCGAGCTGGGCGAGTCGTCCGACGCCTATCACGCCGCGCTGGCGGTCCCGATCGACGAAGCGGGCGTTTCGCGCGCCGTACTGGTGGGGGCGGGGATGCTTCCGCTCGCCAAGGCGCTTGAGGGCCGCATCGAAACCGTCCATGTGCCCGACGCCGCCGCCGCCGCGCAGGTCCTTGCGACCCTGATCGCGCCGGGCGATGCGGTACTCGTAAAGGGATCGAACGGGGTGGGGCTGGCGCGGGTCGTCGCCGACCTGTGGGGCCAGGACTGATGTTGTACGAACTCGCCGAATATCTCGGCTTTCCCGGGGTGCTGAACCTCTTTCGCTACCTGTCGTTCCGCACCGGCGCGGCGACGGCGACGGCGCTGTTCCTGGGGCTCATCATCGGCCCGCGCTTCATTGGCTGGCTGCGCGTGCGACAGGGCAAGGGGCAGCCGATCCGCGTCGACGGGCCGCAGACCCACCTCGCCAAGCGCGGCACGCCGACCATGGGCGGGCTGATGATCCTGACGTCGCTCGCCACGTCTGTGCTGCTGTGGATGGACCTCGCCAACCCGTTCGTCTGGGCCTGCCTGTTCGTGACGCTGGGGTTTGCGGCGATTGGCTTCCTCGACGATTACGACAAGGTGCGAAAGGCCAGCACCGCCGGCGTTTCCGGCCGGGTGCGGCTGCTGCTCGAATTCCTGATCGCCGGCATCGCCAGCTGGATCATCATCCGCCAGACCGGCACGATGCTGTACGTGCCGTTCTTCTCGGGCGTCGCGATCGATCTCGGGCCGTTCTACATCGTCTTCGCCGCGTTCACGATCGTGTCGTTCGGCAATGCGGTGAACCTGACCGACGGGCTCGACGGGCTGGCGACGATGCCGGTCATCATCGCGTCGGTCGCGCTGATGCTGATCGTCTATATGGTCGGCAACGCGAAATTCGCGGCGTATCTCGGCATTCCGCACGTGCTGGGCGCGGGCGACCTCGCGCTGTTCTGCGGCGCGATCGTCGGCGCCGGGCTGGCGTTCCTGTGGTACAATGCGCCCCCGGCGGCGGTGTTCATGGGCGATACCGGCAGCCTTGCGCTGGGCGGCGCGCTGGGCGCGATCGCGGTGTCGTCGCATCATGAAATCGTGCTGGCGATCATCGGCGGGCTGTTCGTCGTCGAGGCGCTGAGCGTCATCATCCAGGTGTTCTGGTACAAGCGCACCGGCAAGCGCATCTTCCGCATGGCCCCGATCCACCATCATTTCGAACAGCTCGGCTGGGCCGAGGCGACGGTCGTGATCCGCTTCTGGATCATCGCCTTCGTGCTGGCGCTGGCCGGCCTCTCGACGCTGAAGCTGCGGTGATTGTCGCTGCCGCCTGGGCGGGGAAGCGGTTCGCGGTGCTGGGGCTCGCCCGTTCCGGCGCGGCGACGGTGCGCGCGCTGCTTGCCGGTGGTGCGCGGGTCGTGGCGTGGGACGGTGACGAGGCGAAGCGCCACCAAATCCTCCGCGCTCGCGGGGAGGGGGAGCAGCCGCAGGCTGGTGGAGGGGGAGTGCCGCAAGCGACCCCGTCCGTGGCCACCCCCCTCCACCGTCCCGCGGACGGTCCCCCTCCCCGTGCCGGGGAGGATTTGATCCTGGCCGATCCGCTCTCGATCGACCTCACCGGCTTCGATGGCGTGGTCGTGTCGCCGGGCGTTCCACTGAACCGCCACCCGATCGCCCAGCACGCCGGCGACGCGCCGATCATCGGCGACATCGAACTCTTCGCGCAGGCGCGCGCCGACCTGCCCCCGCACAGGGTCGTCGGCATCACCGGCACCAACGGCAAGTCGACCACCACCGCGCTGATCCACCACATCCTCGAACAGGCCGGCGTGCCGACGCGGATGGGCGGCAATATCGGCCTGCCAATCCTCGCGCAGGACCCGCTGCCGGCGGGCGGCGTCTATGTCCTCGAACTGTCGAGCTACCAGATCGACCTGACCCGCAGCCTCGACTGCGACGTCGCTGTGCTGCTCAACGTCACCCCCGACCATCTCGACCGTTATGCGGGGTTCGACGCCTATGCCGCGTCGAAGGCCCGCCTGTTCGCGATGCAGTCGCCCGGTCGCATCGCGATCGTCGGCACCGGCGACGCGGCTTCGACCGCCATCGCCGACACCCTGCCGCACGCGATCCGCATCGCCGTGCCCGCCGACGCCCCCGCTCATGGCCCCGCGCTCGCCGGTCCGCACAATGCCCAGAACGCGCTGGCCGCCATCGCCGTCTGCGAAGCCCTCGGCCTGTCCGCCGATACCATCCGCGCCGGGCTGCAAAGCTACCGTGCCCTCCCGCACCGCATGGCGCACGTCGCCGACGTGAACGGCGTCGCCTGGATCGACGACAGCAAGGCGACGAACCCCGATTCGACCGCGCCTGCGCTCAACGCGTTCAAGCGCATCCACTGGATCGTCGGCGGCCTCGCCAAGTCCGACGACCTCGATGCCTGCCGTCCCGGCTTCGGCAACGTCGTCCACGCCTATACCATCGGCACCGCCGCCGAACGCTTCGCCGGGCTGCTGGCACCCGACCTGCCGGTCACCATCGCCAACACATTGGACGACGCCGTAAAAATGGCCGCGACAGCCGCGCAGCCGGGCGATACCGTATTGCTGTCGCCGGCCTGTGCGTCGTTCGATCAGTTCAGCGATTTCGAAGCGCGGGGACGCGCCTTCGCGGCGGCGGTGGGGGCATTGCAATGACCGATACGGTACGCGGGCGCGACGTCCGGGCGCTGCGGCAACGGGTGGAGACGCTGCAGGGTCGCAGCGCGCGCTCACCGGTCGGCGCGTGGTTCCGCGAGGTCGACCGGGTGCTGCTGCTGATCGCGATGGTGCTGATCGCGATCGGCCTTGTCGCGGTCGCAGCCGCATCGCCTGCCTCGGCGGTGCGTTATTCGGGTGGCGACGTCACCGTGCCGCCGATGATGTATTTCTGGCGACAGGCGGGGTGGATCGCCTTGTCCTTCCCGGTGATGATCGTCGTCTCGATGCTGCCGGTCACGCTCGCGCGGCGGCTGTGCCTGCTCGGCGCCGCGGTGCTGCTCCTCGCGCTGATGGTGACCCCGTTCGTCGGCGTGGAGGCGAACGGCGCGCGGCGCTGGATCAACCTCGGCGTCGGCCAGTTCCAGCCGTCCGAGTTCCTCAAGCCGATGTTCATCGTCACGACCGCTTGGCTGCTGTCGCTGCGCGCGAAGGACCCGCAGCTGCCGATGCTGTGGGTCACCGGCGCGCTGACCGCGGTCATCGCCGGCTGCCTGATGCTCCAGCCCGATTTCGGGCAGACGGTGATCTTCTGCGGCGTATGGGCGGCGCTGCTGGTGATCGCGGGCATCCCGGTGCGCACGATGGCGATCCTCGGTGCTGCGGGCGTCGGGCTGATCGCCGCCGCCTACACCTTCTACGGCACCGCGCGCGTCCGCATCGACGGCTTCCTGTTCCCCGATCCCGCCAGCGCCGCGACCGACAGCTATCAGGTCGACATGGCCCATGCCGTGCTGACGGCGGGCGGGGTGGTCGGCACCGGCCCCGGCGGCGGTCGCGTCAAGTTCAAGCTGCCCGAGGCGCATACCGACTATATCTTCGCGGTCGTCGGCGAAGAGTTCGGCCTGATCGCCTGCGCCATCATCGCGCTGATCTTCCTCGCCATCGTCGTGCGCGTCTTCGTCCGCCTGCTGGACGAGGAGGATGCGTTCAAGCTGCTCGCCGCCGCAGGCCTGGCGCTGCAGTTCGGCGCGCAGGCGCTCATCAACATGGCGGTCAATGTCGGCATCGCCCCGTCGAAGGGAATGACGCTGCCGTTCATCTCGTACGGCGGGTCTTCGATGATCGCGCTGTCGATCGGCATGGGACTGCTGCTCGCTTTCACCCGCCGGAACCCGTATCTGAGCCGCTCACCTTACGGCCCACAGCGCTGGAGCGCAGCGAAATGAGCAAGCACTATGTCCTCGCCGCCGGGGGCACCGGGGGGCATATGGTCCCCGCCGCGGCGCTGGCGACCGAACTGACCCGACGCGGGCACCGCGTCGCACTGGTCAGCGACGAGCGCGGCGTGCGCTTTCCCGACCTGTTCGACGGCGTGCAGACCCATGTCCTGCCCGCCGGGCGCCTGAGCGGCGGGCCGATCGGCTGGATGAAGGCCGGGCGACAGATGCTGGCCGGCCGGTCGATGGCGATCGAACTCTACAAGACGTTCCGCCCCGCAGCCGTGATCGGCTTCGGCGGCTATCCCGCGCTCCCGGCGCTGCTGGCGGCCTTTGCGCAGAAGGTGCCGACGATCATCCACGAACAGAACGCCGTGCTCGGCCGGGTCAACCGGCTGGTCGCGGGCAGCGTCCACGCCATCGCCACCAGCTACGAACGCGTCGACCGGCTGAAGGACAAGCACGTCCCCAAGACGCATCTGGTCGGCAACCCGGTGCGCGAGAGCGTCCTTGCGCTCCGCGAACGGCCTTATCCCGCGCTGGACGAGGACGGCCTGTTCCGCGTGCTGGTGACCGGCGGCAGCCAGGGGGCGAGCATCCTCAGCCAGGTCGTGCCCGACGGCCTCGCGCTGCTGCCCGTCGCCTTCCGCCGCCGGATGCAGGTGACGCATCAGGCGCGGATCGAGGATATTGACGCTGTGCGCGCCAAATATGCCGAACACGGCATTCCGGCGGAGATCGCGACCTATCTGCCCGACCTGCCCGACCGGCTGGCATGGAGCCATGTCGTCATCGCCCGTGCCGGTGCCTCGACCATCGCCGAGTTGACCGCCGCCGGTCGTCCCGCGATCCTCGTGCCGCTGCCCTCGGCCACCGACGATCACCAGACCGCGAACTGCCGCGAGATCGTGGCCGCCGGCGGCGGGCGTTCGATCCCGCAGGCGCAGTTCGCCGCGCCCGAACTGGCCAAGCAGATCCAGAAGCTCGGCCTCGACCCGGCAGCGCTCGCCAATGCCGCCGCCCGCGCGCGCAGCTGCGGCCGGCCGTTCGCGGTGCGCGACCTCGCCGATCTGGTCGAAAGCATCGACGCACCCAGGGCGAAGGTGGGCAAGGTCGCCCCCGTCAAACGGCAGAAGGAAGTATTTGCGTGAAGGGTGTCGCGACCGATATCGGCACGATCCATTTCGTCGGCATCGGCGGCATCGGCATGTCGGGCATTGCCGAGGTGATGCACAATCTCGGCTACAAGGTTCAGGGATCGGACGTGGCCGAGGGCTATGTCGTCGACGGCCTGCGCGCGCGCGGCATCGACGTGCATATCGGCCACAAGGCGGAGAATGTGGAGGGTGTGGCGGTCGTCGTCACCTCGACCGCGATCAAGCCCGGCAACCCCGAACGCGACCATGCGCTGGCGAAGCGCATCCCGGTGGTGCGCCGTGCGGAGATGCTCGCCGAACTCATGCGCCTCAAATCGACCGTCGCGGTCGCGGGCACCCATGGCAAGACGACCACGACCTCGCTGATCGCCGCGCTGCTCGATGCCGGCGGGGTCGATCCGACCGTCATCAACGGCGGCATCATCAACAGCTATGGTTCGAACGCGCGGCTCGGCGCGTCCGACTGGATGGTGGTCGAGGCCGACGAGAGCGACGGCAGCTTCCTGCGCCTCGACGGCACCTATGCGGTCGTCACCAACATCGATCCCGAACATCTCGACCATTATGGCAGCTTCGACCGGGCGAAGGACGCCTATGTCGAATTCATCGAGAACGTGCCGTTCTACGGTGCCGCGATCCTGTGCCTCGATCACCCGGAGGTGCAGGCGCTGATCCCGCGCATCCGCGACCGGCGCATCGTGACCTACGGCTTTTCCGCCCAGTCCGACATTCGCGGGGTCGAGGTGACGGCGGGTCGCGACGGCAATCGCTTCGACTGCGTGGTCCGCGATCGCGACGGCAATGCCCGCACCATCGCCGGCATCCACCTGCCGATGGCCGGCCGCCACAATGTCCAGAACGCGCTGGCGGCGATCGCCGTCGCGGTCGAGCTGGGGCTGGACGACGCGACGATCGCGCAGGGGTTCGCCAAGTTCGGCGGGGTCAAGCGCCGTTTCACCCGCGTGGGCGATGTCGCGGGCATGACCGTGATCGACGATTACGGCCATCACCCGGTCGAGATCCGCGCCGTCCTCTCCGCTGCGCGCGAGGCTACCGGCGGCCGCGTGATCGCCGTGGTCCAGCCGCACCGCTATTCGCGACTGGGCGCGCTGATGGACGAGTTCGCACAGGCGTTCAACGATGCCGATGCGGTCCATGTCCTGCCCGTCTATGCCGCGGGCGAGACCCCGGTCGAGGGGGTGAGCGCCGAGGCGCTGGTCGACGGCATCCGCCTGCGCGGCCACCGCTCGGCACAGGTCGCGGCCGACAAGGACGCGCTGGCGACCGCGCTGGCGGCGGATGGACAGGACGGCGACCTGATCGTCTGTCTGGGCGCGGGCGACATCACGAAGATCGCCGCCGGCCTGCCGGCTGCGATCGGAGCGAAGCTGGCATGAGCGACTGGTTCTCCACGGCGATCGAGATGCAGCGCGAAATCCTGCGCGCGCAGCAGGCGCAGCTCGACGCGGCCAGAAAGCTGCTCGACACCGCCGAAACGCGCGACATGACCGAGGTGGGCAAGCAGATCGCCGATGCGCAGGCAGAGGCGTGGACCGCGTGGGCGCGCTTCTGGGGCGCAGGAAAATGACGATGCCGCCGGTCCGTGGCCGGCTGACCCCGAACGCCCCGCTCGCCCCGCTCGTCTGGTTCAAGGCGGGCGGTAACGCCGAATGGCTGTTCGAACCGGCCGATGCCGACGACCTCTCCGACTTCCTGCGCGCGCTCGACGGGAACGCGCCGGTGATGGGGCTGGGGCTGGGCTCGAACCTGATCGTCCGCGACGGCGGCGTGCCGGGCGTGGTCGTCCGCCTCGGCAAGCCCTTCGCGAAGGTATCCGCCGACGGCCTGACCCTGACCTGTGGCGGCGGGGCGAGCGGTATCCTCGTATCGTCGAGCGCGCGCGATGCGGGGATTGCCGGCGTCGAGTTCCTGCGCTCGATCCCCGGCACGGTCGGCGGCTTCGTGCGGATGAACGGCGGCGCCTATGGCCGCGAGGTGGCGGACATACTGGTCGCGGCGGAAGTCCTGCTGCGCGACGGGACGCCGGTGACGCTGTCGTGCGCCGAGCTGAACTATCGCTACCGCCACAGCGACCTGCCCGACGGCGCGATCGTCGTCTCCGCCACGTTTCGCGGCGAGCAGGGCGAACCGTCGGTCATCCAGGCCGAAATGGACCGCATCGCGTCGGCACGCGAAGCTTCGCAGCCGTTGCGCTCGAAGACCGGCGGATCGACCTTCAAGAATCCCGACGGCCACAAGGCATGGGCACTGGTCGACGCCGCCGGTTGCCGCGGGCTGCGCCGGGGCGACGCGCAGGTGTCGGAGAAACACTGCAATTTCCTGCTGAACACCGGCGACGCCACCAGCGCCGATATCGAGGCGCTGGGGGAAGAGGTGCGCGCGAAGGTTTTGGCGGCATCGGGCGTAACGCTCGAATGGGAAGTTCAGCGCGTGGGGGTGCCGTGACCAACCTGTCCCCAACCTCCCCGTTCGGTTCGAGCAGCTTCGAGCGTAGTCGAGAAGCGCCCGTCGAGAACGCGCGTGCAATAACCGCCGCCTTCTCGACTTCGGGTCTCGACAGGCTCGACCCTGCGCTCGAAGCAAACGGGTATAGTGTAACAACGAAGGAACCGACCGCGTGACCGACCTCCTCCACATCGTCGTCCTGATGGGCGGCTGGTCGTCGGAACGCGAAGTCTCGCTCATGTCGGGCGCCGGCGTCGCGACCGCGCTGGAATCGCTCGGCCACCGCGTCACCCGCATCGACATGGACCGCAACATCGCCGCGCGGCTGACCGAGGCGAAGCCCGACCTCGTCTTCAACGCGCTGCATGGCTCGCCCGGCGAGGATGGCACGGTGCAGGGCATGATGGACCTGATGGGGCTGCGCTACACCCATAGCGGCCTCGCCACCTCGGTCATCGCGATCGACAAGGTGCTGACCAAGCACGCGCTCGTCCCCGCCGGTGTGCCGATGCCCGGCGGTCGCATCGTGAAGACGCAGGAACTGTTCGAACGCGATCCCTTGCCGCGCCCCTATGTCCTGAAACCGGTGAGCGAAGGCTCTTCGGTCGGCGTCGCGATCGTCACCGACGACAGCAACTACGGCAACCCGATCGCGCAGGGCTCGAAAGGCCCGTGGCAGGAATTCGACGAACTCCTCGCCGAACCGTTCATCCGCGGGCGCGAACTGACCACCGCGGTCCTTGGCGATCGCGCGCTGGGCGTCACCGAACTCAAGCCCAAGAGCGGCTTCTACGATTACGACAGCAAATATACCGACGGCCTGACCGAACATGTCTGCCCCGCCGACATTCCCGACGACATCGCGCAGGCATGCATGGCTTATGCCGTCACCGCCCACCGCGTGCTGGGGTGCAAGGGCGCGTCGCGCACCGATTTCCGCTGGGATGACGAGCGTGGCATCGACGGGCTGTTCGTCCTCGAAACCAATACCCAGCCGGGCATGACTCCGCTAAGCCTCGTCCCCGAACAGGCGCGGCATGTCGGCATGCGCTACGAACAGCTCGTCGGCTGGATCGTGGAAGAGGCGATGCGATGACCCAGACCGGCAAGCGCGTCGTCCAGACCCGCACCGTGAAACCCAAGCGCCGCGTCCAGGCCAAGCGCCCGGTCCGCGTCTCGGTCCTCGATCAGGCGGTGGCCGCGCTCCCCGGCGGTGCCGCGACCGCGCGGCGCATCGTCGGCTGGAGCCTGACCGCCGGTGCCGGCGCGATCGTCATCGCGCTCGCCAACTGGTTCGGGCTGTTCGGCATGGTCGGCGTGGCGGCGGCCGAGGCGGTCGGCGCGGCGGGCTTCCGCGTCGAACAGATCGAGGTGACCGGGCTCAAGCGGATGGACGCCACCTCGGTCTATGCCGTCGCGCTCGACCAGCGCTCGCGCGCGATGCCGCTGGTCGATCTCGACGCCACGCGGCAGAAGCTGCTCGACTATGGCTGGATCGCCGACGCCCGCGTCTCGCGCCGGCTGCCCGACACGCTGGTCGTCGACGTGGTCGAACGCGATCCCGCCGCCGTGTGGCAGAACAAGGGTCAGCTGATGCTGATCGACGAGGGCGGCGTGCTCCTCGACGGCGTACAGCCCAACCGGATGCCGCGCCTGCCGCTGGTGATCGGCGACGGCGCCAATGCGAAGGAACCGGCCTATCGCAGGCTGATGGCTGCCGCGCCGGCGCTCAAGCCGGTGGTGAAGGCCGCGATCTGGGTCGGCAATCGCCGCTGGGACATCCTGTTCCAGACCGGCGAGCGGCTGGTCCTGCCCGAAGGCGACCGGGAATCGGCGCGCGCACTGGTCAAGTTCGCGCAGCTCGACGGGACGCTCGGCCTGCTGGGCAAGGGCTATGACCGGTTCGACCTGCGCGATCCGACCAAGCTGGTCGTGCGGATGAAGCATGCGACGCCGGACAACGGGGACGACGGCAGCGAACAGGGTAACGGCACCGCGACCGCGCAACCGGTCGACGGCGACTGAACAGGGGGCAGGGACCATGGCGAAGACGGCACCGGAAGGGATCATCACCGCACTCGACATCGGCACGTCGAAGGTGTCGGCAATGATCGCGCAGGCGGGCGAGGGCGGCGAACTGACCGTGCTCGGCACCGGCCAGCGCGAGAGCCGCGGCGTCAAGCGCGGCTATATCGCCGACATGAAGGCGACCGAGACGGCGGTGCGCGAAGCGGTGGAACAGGCCGAACGCATCGCCGGCTTCAATATCGAGGATGTGTGGGTCAGCTTCTCGGCCGGGGGCCTCGTGTCCGACATCGTCAAGCTGGAGGTCGATCTGGGCGGCCACCGCGTCGAACAGTCGGACATCGATGCGCTGCTGAAGGCCGGTCGCAACGCGATCGATCCGGGCCAGCGCATGGTGCTGCACGCGCAGCCGATGCGCTACACGCTCGACGGGCTCGGCGGGGTGAAGGAGCCCAAGGGCCTGCACGCCGACCGCCTCGGCGTCGAGATCCACGTCGTCGCGACCGAAGGCTCGCCGGTCCGCAACCTCGACCTGTGCGTCCGCTCGGCGCATCTGGAGACGAAGTCGATCGTCGCCGCCCCGGTCGCCACCGGTCTCGCCTGCCTGTCGGAGGAGGAGCGCGAACTCGGCGTCGCGCTGGTCGAGATCGGCGCGGGGATCACCAACGTCTCGGTCTTCGCCAACGGCGTGCTGACCGGCCTCGCCTCGATCGCCATGGGGGCCAGCGACATCACCGACGACGTCGCCTCCGCCTTCGGCACCAACCGTGCGCAGGCCGAGCGGCTGAAATGCTTCTATGGCTCCGCCAACATGTCCCCGCGCGACAATCACGACATGATCGATGTCGCGCCGGTCCGCGTCGACGAGGATGCGGAGGGGACCCGCATCACCCGTGCGCAGCTGATCGCGGTGATCCGCCAGCGGCTCGACCGTCTGGTGGCGGAGATCAACAAGGAACTGCGCCGGTTGAACTTCGAGGACCCGGTCGGGCGGCAGGTGGTGCTGACCGGCGGCGGCGCGGAGCTGAAGGGGATCGCCGACTATGCGCAGCAGGCGCTGGGTCGTCCGGTCCGCGTCGGCCGCGCCCGCGGGCTGGTCGCGCTGCCCGACGCGCATTCCGGCCCGGGATTCGCGACGCTCGCCGGCCTCGCCATGTTCGCCGCGTCGAACCCGGTCGACCTGCGCGCGTTGCAGCCGACGCAACAGATGGTATCGCGCCCCAGCACCGGTGCGCTGTTCCAGCGTCTGATGACCGCATTCCGCACGAACTATTGACTTTTTATTACCATCGGGCCGGGTGGGGGGCTAGGATCGTCCCCCGGCTTGATGCACAACCGCCTTTCGAAATTTGTGCCCGGTGCCGGCCGGGACAGGGAGACCGAGTATGAGCATCGAATTTCTGGCACCCGACGTGGATGAGCTGACCCCGCGTATCACCGTCATCGGGGTCGGCGGTGCCGGCGGCAACGCGATCGCCAACATGATCCGTGCCGAGGTGCAGGGGGTCGAGTTCCTCGTCGCCAACACCGATGCGCAGGCGTTGAAGCAGTCGTCCGCGCCGCAGCGTATCCAGCTGGGTGCCAAGATCACGCAGGGGCTCGGTGCCGGCAGCCGTCCCGAAATCGGTCGCGCCGCGGCCGAGGAAACCATCGAGCAGGTGCAGAAGAGCCTCGAGGGCGCGCACATGTGCTTCATCGCCGCCGGCATGGGCGGCGGCACCGGCACCGGCGCCGCCCCGGTGATCGCGAAAGCGGCGCGCGAGATGGGCATCCTGACCGTCGGCGTCGTGACCCGTCCGTTCGCGTTCGAGGGCAAGCGCCGCGCGAAGTCGGCCGATGCCGGGATCGAGGAACTGCAGAAATATGTCGATACGCTGATCGTCATCCCGAACCAGAACCTGTTCCTGATCGCCAACGCCAACACGACCTTCAAGCAGGCCTTCGAAATGGCCGACGAAGTGTTGCAGCAGGGCGTGCGCGGCATCACCGACCTGATGGTCATGCCCGGCCTCATCAACCTCGACTTCGCCGACGTCCGTTCGGTGATGCAGGAAATGGGCAAGGCGATGATGGGCACCGGCGAGGCCGAGGGCGACAACCGCGCGATCGAGGCCGCGCAGCAGGCGATCGCCAACCCGCTGCTCGACGGCGTGTCGCTGAACGGCGCCAAGGGCGTGATCGTGTCGATCACCGGCGGCGACGACATGCGCCTGCTGGAGGTCGACGAGGCCGCGAACCA
This sequence comes from Bacillus sp. 2B10, assembly GCA_003946805.1. GTDB lineage: Bacteria > Pseudomonadota > Alphaproteobacteria > Sphingomonadales > Sphingomonadaceae > Sphingomonas. The sequence goes on from RPSH01000012.1 coordinate 55,215, forward strand.
CATCCGCGAGCTGGTCGACGACGACGCCAACATCATCTGGGGTTCGGCGTTCAACAGCGAGCTGGAAGGCAAGATCCGCGTCTCGGTCGTCGCTACGGGCATCGAGGACGAGGCCCCGTCGCAGGCTGCGCCGCAGCCGGCACAGGCTGAACCGACCCGCGCCTTCTCGTTCAACGCGCCGCGCCGCCCCGCCGCCCCGACGGCACCTGCCGCCGCGCCGGTCGCGCCCAGCGGTGCCGCTGCCGAGCATCTCGACGAGGCACCGGCGCCCGCGCCGATGGACCGTTTCCCGCAAGGAACGAGCCAGCCTTCGGCGTCGGAGCGCGTCGTGCCGCATTCGACCTACGACACGCCGGCCACCGCGGCGCATGACGAGGACGAACTGGTCCTTGGCGCCGAACAGGCCGCCGCCCCGATGCCCGCCCCGATGCCCGCGCCGACCCCGGCGAGCGACTTCGGTGCGTCGTCCAGCGACGGCCGTCGCCGCTGGCTGACCCCCGACGCCCCGGCCGAGGCTCCGCGCAACGAGGCCCCGCCGGCACGCAAGCCCGGCGGCACGCTGTTCGAACGCATGGCCAATGCCGGCCGCGCCCCCGCGCGCGGCACCGACGATGCGAAGGAACCGCTGGACATCCCCCGCTTCCTGCATCGCCAGAACAATCAGTAGGCGACCGTTGCTATGCCGCCCCGTGACTCGTTTCGCGGGGCGGCGCGTATTGCGATCTTCCTTCAGGCGGCCTGCTTCTCGATCGGCGCGTTGAACCATGCGCGCGATTTCGTGATCGGGGGGTGGCGGCCTTATCGCTGGGCGCCGTTGCCCGCGTTCGAGCTATATTGGTCGGCGCTTATCCTGCTCGATCTGTCGGTAGTGGTGCTGTTGACGATCGGGCGAATACGGGCAGGACTGCTTGTCGGCCTTGCGATCATGGTCAGCGACGTGGCTATCAACGTCGTTGCGACCCGGATGATGGGCTTTGCCGATTTCGGATGGCCGCTGCTGTTTCAGGTGGCACTGCTCGGTTCCATTCTCGGGTCGATCGGGTTCCTGTGGACTGCGGGGAAACGGCCGGCCGGTTTCGGTTGATAGCGGCGTAGGCGAGGCAAACGGTTGGACGCGTGCGCTCGACCTTGCCCAAACCCCTTTCCTACAACAACACATCCTGCCAGCCTGTCGCTTCCCGTTTCGCAACCGACCCGTTTCCCGACCCGCAATCCGCACGCCGCACCAAATGCGCACGAGTGTGACTTTCGTGACCTTTGGACCGCATGGCTCGCTTCATCGTCACCACCACTCGTTTCGTCGCCGGACCGCCGCCCGAACATTCCCCGTTCAGCCGCCGCATGGTTAAGCGGTCGCGCCCATGACCCGACTCTCACCGCTTCATCTGACCGCGCTGCTGCTCGCCACCGCGTTGCCCCTGCCCGCCGCGGCGCAGACCGGGGCGATCGTCCAGCCGCCGACGCCCAACGCCGACCGCCTGTCGGAACAGATGCGCGTCCTCGGCCGCAGCCCGAACGACGTGTCGGCGCTGGTGGAGGCGGGGCGGCTGTCGGGCAAGCTCGGCGATACCGATGCGGCGATGCAGTTCCTCGCGCGTGCCGAGAAGGTCGCGCCGAACGACCCGCGCATCCGTGCCGCCCGCGGCGTCGCGCTGGTCGGGATGGAGCGGCCGGGCGAGGCGCTGGCGCTGTTCGCCTCGGCCGAGCGTGCCGGCGTGAACATGACTCCCTATCTCGCCGAGCGGGGCCTTGCCTACGACCTGCTCGGCCGCGGATCGCTGGCCCAGGCTGATTACCGGCAGGCGCTGCGTGCGGGCGACGATGACGAGGTGACCCGCCGTCTCGCGCTGTCGCTCGGCATCGATGGCGACATGGCCGGCTCGACCGCCATACTGAACCCGCTGCTCCAGCGCGGCGACCGTGCCGCATGGCGGGTGCGCGCCTTCGTCCTCGCCATGTCGGGCGACGCCGCCGGTGCGGACAAGATCACCGCCAGCGTGCTGCCCGGCTTCTCCGCCAGCCTCTCGCCCTTCTTCCGCCGCCTGCCCCAGCTGGCCGGGGCCGATCGCGCCTTCGCCGTCCATTATGGCCGACTGGTGCCGAGTCCCGAGCGGCTGGCCGATGCCCGGCTCGCCCCGCCGCTGCCCGCGCCGGTCCGCACCGCGCCGCCGGTCGCGCTGGCCTCCGCCACGCCTGTCGCCGCCGCGGCCCCGGCCCGCACCGCCGCGCGCCGCCCGACCTATGCCGAGCGCCGCGCCGAACGCCAGCGCGAGGCGCAAGCCATACAGGTCGCGCAGACCGAAGCGACCCGCCGCGCCGCCGAAGCCCGTGCGCAGCAACTGGCACAGGCGCAGGCCGCGCAGGCCGAGGCGACCCGTCGCGCCGCCGACGCCCGCGCGCAGCAACTCGCGCAGGCGCAGGCCGACGAGGCCGCCCGCCGCGCCGCGCTGGCCCAGCGTCAGCTTGCCGCGCAGCAGGCCGAACAGGCGCGTATCGCCGAAGCGACCCGTGTCGAGGCGGAGCGCGTCGCCGCCGCCCGCGCCGACGAACGCCGGGTCGCCGCCGAGGCGCTGGCCGTGCGCGACCGCGCCGAACAGGCCGCCCGCCCGCCGGTTCAGGTCGCCGCCGCGCCGGTGCCCGTGACCGTGGTCGACCGCCCGCCGGACGCTGCGCCCGCGCCGCCCGCCGCTCCGGTCGCCGTCGCCGGCAACCCCGCACCGGCCACGGCGCCCGCCGCCTCCAGCGCAGCCGCGACCGTCGCCGCGCGCAGAGGTTCGAACGACGATGTCCTCGCCCGGATCATCCGCAACCTCGACATCCCGGCCTCCGAACTGGGCGTCGGTCCGCCGCTCGCCCCGGTCGCCGCCCCCTCGACCCTCGCTGCCGAGGCCGAAGCCGCCCGCCGCGCCGCGATCGCCCGCGAAGCGACGGCTCGCGCCGCCGAGGCCGCCGAAGCGAAGAAGGAAGCCGCCGCCCGCGCCGCCACCGCCAAAAAGGCCGCCGAAGCCAAACGCCTCGCCGACGAGAAGAAGGCCGAGGCTGCCGAGGCCGCCCGCCTCGCACAGGTCAAGCGCGCCGATCCCGAACGCCACTGGGTCCAGATCGCGGGCGGCGCCAACGTCGCCGGCCTTCCCGCCGCATGGGGCATCATGGCGGGCAAGGCACCCGCGCTGAAGGGGCGGCAGGCCTGGACCACGCCGCTGCGCGCGACCAACCGCCTGCTCACCGGCCCGTTCAAGAGCGATGCCGAGGCACAGGACTTCGTCAACACGCTGCGCAAATCGGGGGTGCAGGCGTTCGCCTTCACCAGCGAGGCGGGGCAGAAGGTCGTGCGGGTCCCGGTCAAGTGAGGGCGAACTGGGCCGCCGATCCGCAGGCGCATGGCGGGCGGCTCCACCCCGAACCGGGCGACGCCACGCGCGGTCCCCGCGACGCGTTCCAGCGCGACCGTGACCGCATCATCCATTCGATCAGCTTCCGTCGCCTGCGCCACAAGACGCAGGTGTTCATGGCGCCCGATGGCGACCATTTCCGCGTCCGGCTGACCCACAGCCTCGAGGTCGCGCAAATCGGCCGCGCCGTCGCCCGGACGCTGGGCCTGAACGAGGACCTGACCGAGGCGCTGTGCCTCGCCCACGATATCGGCCACCCGCCCTTCGGCCATGCGGGGGAGGATGCGCTGCGCAAGGCGATGGCGGCGCATGGCGGCTTCGACCATAATGGGCAGACGCTGCGCACGCTGACCTGGCTCGACAGCCCGTACCCCCGCTGGCGTGGCCTGAACCTCACCTGGGATACGCTGGAGGGGCTGGCGAAGCACAACGGGCCGATCCCGACGCCCGGCTGGGCGCTGGCGCAGGCCGATGCCGCGCACGCCCTGCGGCTGGACGAATGGCCGTCGCTGGAGGCGCAGGTCGCGGCGATCGCCGACGACATCGCCTATGACAATCACGACATCGACGACGGCCTGCGTGCGGGGCTGCTGACGCTCGACCAGTTGCTCGCCGTGCCGTTCGTCGCCGCCGGCTGGGACGTGGTTCGCGCGCGCTTTCCCGATGTGCCGGCCGACCGGCTGGTCGGCGAACTCACCCGGTCGCAGATCGGATCGATGGTCAACGACCTGATCGCCGAGACCCGCCGTCGCACCGCAGCCGCCGGTGTCGAAACCGTCGCCGACGTCCGCGCCGCGGGTCGGTGCCTCGCCCATTTCTCGCCCGAAATGGCGGAGGCGGAGCGGACGCTCAAGCGCTTCATGTATGCCAATCTCTACCACCATCCGCGCCAGCTCGCGGCGGCGCAGATCGCCGAACAGGTCGTCGATGGCCTGTTCGCCGCCTATCACGCTGATCCCGCGGCGATGCACGATGGCTGGCGCGAGAGCCTGCCCGCGGACGAACCCGACCGCAGCCGCCATATCGCCGACTATGTCGCGGGCATGACCGATCGCTTCGCGGTGCGCTGCTACGGGCAGGTCGTCGGGCCGATCGACCTGCCCGACGGGTTCTGACGCCGCTGGCATAACTCTGCGACAATCAGGGCGTTCGATCGCCTGACAGATTGGCAGTGGAGTCGCGGGCGATGCCCCAGAGCGAGATCGCATGGAACCGGTTCGGGCTGGGCGCGCACGGCGACGCGGTGCCGCCCGCCGATCCGAAGCGCTGGCTGACCGATCAGTTCGCCCGCTGGAACCCGCGCCCGCCCGCGCTGGCCGGCGTGGCGACGACCGCGGTGGCGGGGCAGGCGGCGGCACAGGCGCAGGCCGACCTGCGCACGGTACGGCAGGAACGCCGCGCGACGCAGGCGGAGGGCAAGGCGGAGGCGATGCCGATGGCCGCCGACCCGCCCGACAACCGCGCCGCGCAGATCCGCCGTGGCATCCGGCAATTCTATCTCGACGGCGTCGCGGCGCGCACCGCGGCGGCGGTGACCAGCGACACGCCGTTCGTCGAGCGCCTGATCCATTTCTGGTCGAACCATTTCGCGGTGTCGGCCGACAAGCTGCCCGTCACCGGCCTTGCCGCCGCGTTCGAATTCGACGCGATCCGCCCGCACGTCCTCGGCCGCTTCCACGACCTGCTGCTGGCGGTCGAGCGCCACCCGGCGATGCTGATCTATCTCGATCAGGCGCAGTCGGTCGGCCCTGACAGCCCCTTCGGCCAGCGCCGCGTCGACGGTCGTGCCGGCCTCAACGAAAATCTCGCGCGCGAGATACTGGAGCTGCATACGCTGGGCGTCCGCACCGGCTATGCGCAGTCGGACGTCACCGAACTCGCCCGCGCGCTGACCGGCTGGACCGTTGCCGGTCTCGGTCGCGGCGGCCCGCGCATCGTGCCCGGTGCGAACGGCAGCGCGGCGTTCGCCCCCGCGCTGCATCAGCCGGGCAAGCGCCGTATCCTCGGCCGCGACTATGCCGAAGGGGGCGTGGAACAGTCGGCGGCGGTGCTCGGCGATCTCGCGGTCCATCCCGCGACCGCGCGCCACGTCGCCACCAAGCTGGTCCGCCACTTCGTCGCCGACGATCCGCCGCCCGCCGCCGTCGCCCGCGTCGAGCGTGCCTTCCTGTCCTCGCGCGGCGACCTGCCGACCGTGTACCGCGCGCTGATCGACGCGCCGGAGGCATGGGCGCCCGGCACGGCCAAGTTCCGCACCCCATGGGAATGGACCGTCGCCGCGTTGCGCGCGATCGATGCGCCGGTGACGGAGGGGCGGGGGATGTTCAACCTGTTCGGACAGCTGGGCCAGCCGATCTGGCGTCCGGGTCAGCCAAGCGGGTTCGACGACATCGCGGCCAGCTGGGCCGGGCCGGACGCTCTGATGCGCCGGGTCGAGGCCGCCGAGCGGCTGGCCGGCCGGCTGCGCGAGCCGCCCGATCCGCGTGCGCTGGCGACCCGGCTGTTTCCCGACGGCCTTGCGCCTGCGACGCGGGCGGCGATCGATCGCGCCGAAAGCACGGCACAGGCGCTCGCCCTGCTGTTCGTCGCCCCCCAGTTCCTGCGGAGATAGGCCATGACCGACCGGCGACATTTCCTGATCGGGGGCGCAGCGGCACTGTCCGCCGCCTTCGCTCCGCGCCTCGCCTATGCCCGCGCGGCGACCGAGCTGCGCTTCGTGTTCGTCATCCAGCGCGGGGCGGCCGACGGGCTCGCCACGGTGATGCCGACCGGCGACCCCGGCTATGCGGCGCTGCGGGGCGCATGGGGCGAGGATGCGGCGGCGGCGCGCAAGCTCGACGCCATGTTCGCGCTGCACCCCGCGCTGTCCGGCATGGCCGGGCTGTACGATAGCGGGCAGGCGCTGTTCGCCCACGCCATCGCCTCGCCCTATCGCGACCGGTCGCATTTCGACGGACAGAACGTGCTGGAGACGGGCGGGGCGGCGGCCTATGCGGTCAGGGACGGCTGGCTCAACCGCCTGCTGACGCTGCTCCCGCGCGAGGACGCTCGCGCCATCGCCGTCGCCGCTACGGTGCCGCTGGCGCTACGTGGCACGCGCGAGGTCGCCTCCTACGCCCCCTCCGCATTGCCCGACGCCTCGGGCGACCTGATGGCGCGCGTGACCCAGCTCTATGCCGGGGATGCGCAGCTCCATGCGCTCTGGGCGCAGGCGGTGCAGACCCGACAGCTGGCGCAGGAGGCGGGCGGCGATGCCGGCCGCAACGCCGCGGCGACCGGTACGCTGGCCGCCCGACTGCTCGCGCCGGCCGACGGCGCGCGGATCGCGATGATCGAGACCGGCGGCTGGGACACCCACGCCGGACAGCGCGGGCGGCTGAACACCCAGCTCAAGGCGCTCGACGCGATGGTCGCGGCACTCAGGACCGGGCTGGGCACGGCATGGAGCCAGACGCTGGTGCTGGTCGCGACCGAGTTCGGCCGGACGGCGCGGATCAACGGCACCGGCGGCACCGATCACGGCACCGCGACCGCGACGATGATGCTGGGCGGTACGGTGCTGGGCAAGCGCGTGGTGGCCGACTGGCCGGGGCTGTCGAAGCTGTACGAGGACCGCGACCTGACCCCGACGACCGATCTCGACGCACTGATCGCCGGCGCGGTCGCCGGACATTTCGGCATCGATCCGGCGCGGACGATGGCGACGCTGTTCCCCGGCAACGGCGGGCGGCGTCCGGTGGCGGGACTGATCCGGGCGTGATCCTTTGCAGGGCGGGCGCTATCGGCTAAGCGGCGCGTTTGGATCAACCGACCGGAACCGCCATGACGCTGTACCCCCGTTTCTTCGCCCATCTCGACCGCGCGCTCGACACGCTCGTCGCCCGCGGCGACCTGCCGGCGGGGCTGGAGCGACGCGCGATCACGGTCGAGCCGCCGCGCGACACGACGCATGGCGACCTGTCGACCAACGCCGCGATGGTGCTGGCCAAGCCGGCGAAGACCAATCCGCGCGCACTCGCCGAACTGCTGGTCGCCGAACTGGGTGGCCTTGCCGAAGTGGCGAGCGTGTCGGTCGCCGGGCCCGGCTTCATCAACCTGACGCTGACCGACGACACGTGGCGCGGCGAGCTGGGCGCCATTGCGGAGGCGGGTGACGATTACGGTCGTTCGACCGTCGGCGCGGGGCAGGTGGTGAACATCGAATATGTCTCGGCCAACCCGACCGGGCCGATGCACATGGGTCATTGCCGCGGCGCGGTGGTCGGCGATGCGCTGGCCAGCCTGCTCGAATGGAACGGCGCGCGCGTCATCCGCGAATATTATGTCAACGACGCCGGCGGACAGGTCGCCGTCCTCGCCCGCTCGGCCCATTTGCGTTATCGCGAGGCGTTGGGCGAGAGCGTCACGATCCCGGAAGGGCTGTATCCCGGCGACTATCTGGTCCCGGTGGGGAAGGCGCTCGCGGCCGAGTTCGGCGACCGCTACGTGGACGCACCGGAGAGCGAATGGCTGGTGCTGTTCCGCACCAGGACCGTGGCGGCCATGCTCGACATGATCCGCGCCGACCTAAAACTGCTCGGCATCCATCATGACGTCTTCTCGTCCGAAGCCGAATTGCAGGCGGCGAGGAAGCCCGAAGCGGCCGAGGCATGGCTGCGCGCGCGCGACCTCGTCTATGACGGCGTGCTCGAAGCGCCGAAGGGCGAGACGCCCGAGGATTGGGAACCGGTCGAGCTGCCGCTGTTCCGCTCGACCCGGTTCGGCGACGATCAGGATCGACCGATCCGCAAGTCGGACGGGACGTGGACCTATTTCGGCGCGGACCTTGCCTATCATTTCCAGAAGGCCGAGGGCGTCGACCAGCTGATCGACATCTGGGGCGCCGACCATGCCGGCACCGTCAAGCGGATCGTCGCGGCGGTGCAGGCGCTGACCGAGGGCAAGACCCGCTTCGACGTCAAGCTGGTGCAGATGGTGCGCCTGCTGCGCGGCGGCGAGCCGGTGAAGATGTCGAAACGCGCCGGGAATTTCGTGACGCTGGCCGATGTCGTGAACGAGGTCGGCAAGGACGTCGTCCGCTTCACCATGCTGACGCGCAAGGCCGATGCGCAGATGGACTTCGACTTCGCGAAGGTGGTGGAGGCGTCGAAGGACAATCCGGTCTTCTATGTCCAGTACGCCCATGCCCGCGTCCATTCGCTGGTCCGCCGTGCCGCAGAGGCCGGCATTGCCGAGGACGCGAACGCCGACCTGTCCCGTCTCGATACGGTCGAGCTGGCACTGGTGAAGCGTGCGGCGCAGTTTCCGCGCGTCGTCGAAAGCGCCGCAGCAGCGCGCGAGCCGCACCGGATCGCCTTCTACCTCTATGACCTGGCGGCGGAGTTCCACGCCGCGTGGAACCTCGGCAACGACGATCCGTCGCGCCGCTATCTGCAAGCGGACGATGCCGTACTGACGCAGGCACGGCTTTTCCTCGCGCGCGCGATCGGGCAGATTATCCGCAACGGCCTCGCCATCATGGGCGTAGAGGCGGTCGAGGAGATGAAGTGATGGCGGACATGATCGCATCCGGCGATCCCGACCACGAACGCCTGCCGTGGCTGGAAAGCGCGGAGCCGGAGGAGGCGCCCGCGCGTCCGGTCTGGCGCACGGTGCTGGTCGTGCTGATCGGGTTGTTGATGGTCGGGGCGATCGCGTTCGCGCTGCTGCGCAACCGCGCCGCGCCGACCGCCAGCGGCAACGGCGACCTGATCGCCGCGCCGGAGGGGCCGTACAAGACGCGGCCGCAGGAGGCCGACGGCATGCGCGTGACCGGCGACAGCGACACCGCGATCGCCACCAGCGAGGGTGCGACCGGCGGCAATGCCGCGGTCAACCTGAACGCCGTGCCCGAGGCGCCGGTACAGGGGCGCGCCGCTGCACCGGCGGCGGCACCGACCCGCAGCGGTACCGGCCGGGTCGCGACTGCGGTCCCGACCACCACCTCGCGGCTCGAAGCGCGCGCGCCGGCGGCCGCCGCGCCGGTCGAGACGGCGGCGGGGGCGGGCGGATCGGTCGTACAGCTCGGCTCCTTCCCCAGCGAAGGGGTGGCGAACACCGCGTGGAACCAGCTGTCGCGCCGCTTCGCCTATCTCGCCCCGCTCGGCAAATCGGTGCAGGCGGCGGAGGTGAAGGGCAAGACGGTCTACCGCCTGCGCGTCAATGCCGGCAGCGCGAACCAGGCGTCGGACCTGTGCGGCAAGCTGAAACTCGCCGGAGAGAATTGCTTCATAGCCCGGTGACATACCCCGGTTGTCGCACCCGGGCGGCTGGGGTAGCGCTGACCCCATGAAGCCCGTGATCTTCGGCCTGTCCGGCCCGACCCTGACCGCCGACGAGGCCGCGCTGTTCCGTACGGCCGATCCGCTCGGTTACATCCTGTTCGGGCGCAACTGCGTCGATCGCGAACAGATGCGCGCGCTGACCGATACCTTGCGCGACCTGTCGGGTCGGGCCGACCTGCCGATCCTGATCGATCAGGAGGGTGGCCGGGTGTCGCGGATGAAGCCGCCGGTGTGGCCGGACTTTCCCGCGCCCGCCGCCTTCGCCAGGCTCTACGATCGCGCGCCGTCGTCGGCGATCGCCGCCGCGAAGGCCAATGCGCAGGCGCTGGGCATGATGCTGGCGGAGGTCGGCGTGAGCGTCGACGCGCTGCCGCTGCTCGACGTCGCGCAACCCGATACGACCGGCGCGATCGGCGACCGCAGCTTCGGCGCCGATCCGATGCAGGTCGCCGCCCTCGGTCGCGCGACGCTCGACGGGCTGGCGGCGGCGGGCGTGGTCGGCATCGTCAAGCACATGCCGGGCCATGGCCGCGCGACGGTCGACAGCCATCTCGAACTGCCCCGCGTCACGGCATCGGCCGATGCGCTGGAACAGGACATCGCCCCCTTCGCCACGCTGTCGGCCGCGCCGATGGGCATGACCGCGCATCTGGTGTTCGACGCATGGGATGCCGAGCGTCCGGCCACCCTGTCACCCACCGTCATCCGCGAGATCATCCGTGGGCGGATCGGTTTCAACGGGCTGCTGATGACCGACGATATCGACATGAAGGCGTTGAGCGGCACCCCGGCGGACAAGGCATCGGCGGCGATCGCCGCCGGGTGCGACGTGGTGCTCGACTGCTGGGCACGGCTGGACGAGATGCACGCGATCGCCGGGCGGCTGGACGAGATCGCGCCGGCATCGCGCGCGCGGCTCGACCGGGCGATGGCGGCGGTCGGGACGGTCAGCGCGGTGCCGATGGCGGAACTGGTCGACACCCGCGACCGGCTGCTCGCGCTGGCATGAGCCTGCGCTAACCCCGCCTTAACGGCTGCACGCTACCCCGGTGCCGCTTGGTGCTGGGGGATGCACGATGCTGCCGACGGAACCGCTGCAACTATATCATAGCTGGCCATTGTTCGAACGCGGCGTTCGCCTGCCGCAGGGCGTCTTGCGCAACGGCTATACCCCCGACCTGCCCGATGACGGACAGTTCAGCTGCGACCTGCGCTCCAACACACTGACATGGCATGATTCGACCTTTGCCCTGTTCGGCCTGCCGATCGGGAGCACGCCGCGCCGCGACGTGACGCTGCCGATGTATGCGCCGGAATCGCGATCGGCGCTGCAACGGTTGCGTGCCCATGCCATCCGCCACTGCCGCGGCTTCACCATCGATACCGAGATCGACGCGCCGGGTCAGCCGAAGCGCTGGCTGCGCGTCACTGCCATGGCCGAAGTGCAGGACGGGCGTTCGGTCAGGCTGCACGGGCTGCATCAGGACGTGACGCACGAATATCGGTGACGGCGTACCGCCCGCGCGGATAGGATCGGTGGCATGGACGCCGAACCGCCGGTACTGACGATCGAACTGGACGGGTGGGAAGGGCCGCTCGACCTGCTGCTGGCATTGGCGCGGACGCAGAAAGTCGATCTGCGCCGCATTTCGATTCTCGCGCTGGTCGAACAGTATCTGCGCTGGATCGATCGTGCTGCGGCGCTGCGGCTCGAACTCGCCGCCGACTGGCTGGTGATGGCCGCGTGGCTCGCCTATCTCAAATCGGCGCTGCTGCTGCCGCGCGAACCGGAAATGGACCCCGATCCGGAGGAGATGGCGCTGCGCCTGCAACTCCGGCTCGAACGGCTGGATGCCATGCGCGAGGCCGGGGCGCGGTTGATGGCGCGCGACCGGATCGGCCGCGACGTATTCCTGCGTGGCGATCCGGAGGGGCTGAACGTCGTGCGCAAGGCGCGCTGGGATGCCGGCCTGTTCGACCTGATCGGCGCCTATGGCCGGATCAGCGCGCGCACCCGCCCGGTCCTCCACGTCGTCGCGACGCGCCCGGTCATGACGCTGGAGGTCGCGATCGAACGGGTCGGAACGATGCTGGGCATGTCGCTCGACTGGACCGCGATCGTCGACTTCCTGCCGGCCCATGCCGACGAACGCTATCGCCGCTCCGCGCTTGCCTCCACCTTTCTCGCCACGCTCGAACTGGCGCGGCAGGGGCGGGTGGAGGTGCGGCAGGATGCGCCGTTCGGCCCGATCGCGGTGCGGCGGATCGTATGACCGATCCGTTCGTCCGTGCGGTGGAGGCGGTGCTGTTCGCCAGCGAGACGCCGCTGACCGTGCCGATGATCGCCGCCTATGTCGGGGAGGGCGACGTCCGCGCCGCGCTCGCCACGATCGAGGCGGACCATGTCGGGCGCGGCTTCGGCCTCGTGCGGCGCGGCGAGCATTGGCATTTCGAGACCGCGCCCGACCTCGCCCATTTCCTGCGCCGCGACCGCGACGAATCGCGTCGCCTGTCGCGTGCGGCGATCGAGACGCTGGCGATCATCGCCTATCACGAGCCCGCGACCCGTGCGGACATCGAATCGATCCGTGGCGTGCAGATATCGAAGGGCACGATCGACGTGCTGCTGGCCGCCGGCTGGATCCGGCCGGCGGGGCGACGCGAAGTGCCGGGCCGTCCGCTGACCTACGCTACGACGCAGGCGTTTCTCGACCATTTCGGGCTGGCAAGTCGCCGCGACCTGCCGGGAATCGACGATCTGCGCGCGGCGGGGTTGCTGGACCCAATCGACGATGCGTTCGCAAGCGTGCTGGAAAGCGGCGGCGATAGCGACTAAGTGGACCCCAACGACTTGTTTCGCTTGGAGTGTGGACGATGGGTGGTCTTAGCATTTGGCACTGGCTTATCGTCGGCGTCGCCGTTCTGTTGCTGTTCGGCAAGGGCCGGTTTTCCGACATGATGGGCGACGTGGCCAAGGGGCTGAAGAGCTTCAAGAAGGGCATGGCGGAAGATGACGACGTGCCGCCGCCCGCCCGCCCGCGCGAACGGCTGGAACAGCGTCCGCTCGATACCGGTTATGACCGCGATCCTGCGCCGCGCGACCCGCTGCACACCGATCCGGTGCGCGATGCCGACCGTCCGCACGGCGACCGCTGATCCTTCCCCGGCGGGCATCGCGCCCGCCTGAGCTTGAGCGCCGATGTTCGATATCGCTCCCACCGAATTGATGGTCGTCGCGCTGGTCGCGCTGGTCGTCATCGGCCCCAAGGACCTTCCCAAGGCGATGCGCCTCGTCGGCCACTGGGTCGGCAAGGCGCGCGGCGTCGCCCGCCAGTTCCGTTCCGGTTTCGACACCATGGTCCGTGAGGCGGAACTGGCCGAAATGGAAAAGAAATGGGCCGAGGAGAACGCGCGGATCATGCGCGAGCATCCGACCGATCCGGCGGCCGCCACGGTGCATCCGGTCGATGCGCCGTCGCCGCCGCCGCCCGTGCACGACCCCGAACCCGTGCCGCACGACGACATGCCGGCCCCGGTGATGGTCGAGCGCCCCGAACTGCGTGAGGCGCCCGGCGACCATCCGCCCGCCGCCGACGGCAAGGCCGCGTCATGAACGACATCGACGAAAGCCAGGCCCCGTTGCTCGACCACCTCATCGAGCTGCGCCGTCGCCTGCTCTTTTCGGCGGTCGCGGTCGCGGCGTGCTTTGCGGTATGCTTCTATTTTTCGGAACAGATCCTGACGTTCCTGGTGAAGCCCCTGCTGGCCGCAGGCCAGAAACGGGTGATCTTCACCCAGATTTTCGAGGCGTTCTTCGTCCAGATCAAGGTCGCGTTCTTCGCGGCGATGATGCTGGCGTTCCCGGTGATCGCGAACCAGCTGTGGCAGTTCGTGGCGCCCGGGCTGTACCGCAACGAAAAGCGCGCGCTGTTCCCGTTCCTGCTGGCGACGCCGGTCCTGTTCATCGCCGGCGCGGCACTGGCATATTACGTGACCATTCCGGTCGCGCTGCACTTCCTGCTTGGTTACCAGGGCAATCTGGGCGGGGTGCAGCAGGAGGCATTGCCTTCGGTCGAGAATTACCTGTCGTTCGTGATGCAGTTCCTGTTCGCGTTCGGACTGGCGTTCCTGCTGCCGGTGCTGCTGATGCTGCTGGAGCTGGCCGGGATCGTCACCCGCAAGCAGCTGGTAGGTGCGCGGCGTTACGCGATCGTCGCCGCGTTCGCGATCGCGGCGGTCGCAACGCCGCCCGATATCGGGTCGCAGTTCCTGCTCGCGGTGCCGCTGATCCTGCTTTACGAGCTCGCGCTGATCGCGATCTGGTTCACGGAGAAGCGGCGGGCGAAGCGCGATCCGGGTGAGGCGACAGCGACGGATGGCGAGATCGTCGAGCGCAGGTAAGGCGTTCCGGTTCGTTCGGCAGAAAAAAGGGCGGCTCGGACCTGGTCCGAACCGCCCTTTTCCTGTTCCGTAAGCGGTGGCTTACTTGGTGTCGTTCGCGGCACCCGCAACGGCGTTGCCGGCCGACGATACATCCTTGCCGACGCCTTCGACGGTGTTGCAGGCGCTGACGGCGAGGGCGCCGGCGATCACGGCCAGGCTCAGGATCTTACGCATAAATTTCTCCATCTGACACGGGGCGCACCCGCTCTGCGCAACAAATGTCTGGCGAAACCATTCGTTCCGGCTGGACAACGGAGCGGGATGCAAAAAAGCGACCCGCCGATCTGCATCGACGGGTCGCTTAGTTTGAAACCATTTTTGGGTCCGGCGGACACTACCGGGGGGGGAGGGTGTGCATCCGACCGGACCCTTGTGTGGATAGCGAGAGCGGGGGGGCATAAGATCGCTATCCGAAGGGCATAACGGGACGCGTGATCCTTGGTTCCGGCAAGATGCGTTTTTTTTGAAAATCCGTTTCAGACCGGATAGGCACCGCAGCGCTTCACCTGCCACAGGCCCTTGCGCCAGCATTTCGGGTTTTCGAACTGGTACAGCCGGACCGGGCGCATGTAGGGAATCTGGCGCGTGAACTGCTGTTCGCCATAGGCGACCAGCGAGTTGCGCAGCTTGCGCATCCGCAGCTCGGCGAACTCGCCCAGATAACCGCGCGGGACGAACAGCGCCTCCGCGCCGATCTCGTTCGCGGCCTGGCAGAAACCGAGTTGCGCCGACACGGTCGAGAAGCCCGAATAGACGCGGGTGCCGAACTGGTCGAGCGCGGTCTGGCCGGCCTTCAGCGAGCCCGTGGTGCGGTCGAAATATTTGTCGAGCGCGGCATAGCTCTGCTTCAGCTCTTCGGCATGGTCGAACAGCATCGCGTTGTAGTTGTTCAACGTCTGCATCGTCGGTTCGAACTGACATTGCAGCGCGGCGACGTTCAGCGCCGACCGCATGTTCCACAACACCGCGGCACGCAGTTCGGCCGGCGTGGCGCCGGGCAGCGGCTGGGTGATGACGCCCGGTTCCTCACCGGTCACCCGAGGACCGTCGAGATTGTACGGCTTGAAGAAAAATTGGGCCGACGCGGGGGTGGCCGCGACGGTCAGGGCGGCGGCAGCGGCCAGGACCAGGGTACGCACTACGCTCATCTCTTCCTTTCACGGCGCGGAAAGAGCGCCTTGGCAGGCGGCGATGGTTAAGGCGTTTTTCGCAGCGACCCAAGCCCCAACTTGCGTGGCGGCCACACGATTCGCCGCATGGGGCCGTAACGACCGGACAAAGCCGCGGCGGACAAGGAAAAGGGGCCGCCCGGTCACCCGGACGGCCCCTTCGCCAGATCAACCGGAACCGGTTGATTACATGGCGTTGGTCATGCCGGCTTCGTTCGACATCATCATGCTGTCGTTCGACATCATCATGCTGTCGTTCGACATCATCATCGTGTCGTTGCCCATGGCGCCGTCGACGGCGGTCATGTTGTCCGACATCGTGCCGTCCATCATGTCGGTCGAGTTCAGGTCGGTGATGGTCGCATCGTTGGCAGCGGTGGTTTCGGTGTTGCCGCCGCAAGCCGACAGCGCCAGCGCCGCGCCGGCGACGATCGAACCGGTCAGGATCTTCGAGAATGCACGCATGGTAAGCTCCCTAAGCTATGGATAGGCGGCTTTCTTTTTGCCGTTAATACCCAATCCGTGCCGGACATTAGTCGAAGGGGGAGCCGCCCTCAAGCCTCTTTCGCGCAAGGGTACAGCGCGTCCAGAAACGCCGGAAGACCGGCGGCGAGCGCGACATCGAACATCGTCGGGTCGACCGTTTTCCCGAGCGCCCTGGCGCTGGTCACGGGATATTCGGCGATCCCACACGGAACAATGCCCCCGAAATGTGACAAATCTGGGGCCAGATTGACCGAAAAACCGTGCAGCGTCGCCCAGCGGCGCACGCGGACGCCGATCGCGCCGATCTTCGCTTCCGCGCCGCCGTCGGCGGTCCAGATGCCGATCCGGTCGGGCACGGCATAGGCGTGGATGTCGAAGGTCGCCAGCGCACCGATCACCCATGATTCGACGGCATGGACGAACCGGCGCACGTCGCGCCCGCGCTGCGTCAGGTCGAGCATGAGATAGCCGATCCGCTGCCCCGGCCCGTGATAGGTATAGCGCCCGCCACGCCCGGCGGCATGTACCGGGAAACGCGGATCGAGCAGTTCGGCGGGATCGGCGCTGGTGCCCGCGGTGTAGAGCGGGGGGTGTTCGAGCAGCCACACCATCTCGCCCGCGCGGCCATCGGCGATGGCCGTGGCGCGTGCCTCCATCGCGGCGAGCGCATGGGGATAGTCGACCGGCGCGGTTTCGGCGCGCCATTCGATCTGCTGGGCGACGGCGATCGGCGGGACGATGGGATCAGGAGGCATTTTCATTCGGGATCAGGATGGGTAGAGCATCCATCGGATAAAAGGGGAGCGCGTGCAACAATGGTCAAGATCGGAACGGTGTGGGATCGGGCGGTGGATTTCGTCCGCGATCATCTGGGCGAGGTGATGCCCGTCCTGCTCATCACGCAGTTCGCCGCACCCGCGCTGTCGGGCAGCCTCGCCGGGGTGCGCGCGACGTCGAGCGGCGGCATGGCGGCGGTGTTCGGGCTGGTGTCGCTGGTCACGACCCTGGTGTCGCTATGGGGTGCGCTTTACCTGATCGCCTTTGCCGCGCAGCCCAACGGGCGCGAGCAGCGTGCCGTCGCGATGGGCCTCGCCAAGTCGCGGTTCCTGCCGCTGATCGGCGTCAGCATCGTGCTGGTCGCGATCCTCGCGGTGCTGGCGCTCCCCGGCGTGATCCTCGCGGTCGCCAGCGGGTTCGATTTCCAAAGCGTGATGGCGGGCCTGCCGCCGCAGCCCGAAGAGTTCGCGAAGCTGGGCGTGTCGGTGCTCTATTTCTTCGTGCTGGCGCTGTTCGTGCTGTGGGCCTCGGCCCGGCTGCTGCTGATCAACGCGGTGGTGGCGATGGAACGGCGCGGCGTCGGTTCGATCGCGCAGGCGTTCCGCCTGACGCGGGGACTGACGTGGAAGCTGATCGGGCTGCTGCTGCTCTACGCCATCGTCGCGGGGGTCGCGGTGTCGGCGGCGCAGTTCGTCGTCGGTGGCGTCCTTGGCCTGCTGTCCGACCCGAACAGCAGCTTCTCGCTCGCCATCATCGGCGGGGCGATCGCCGTCGCGGCGGTCAGCGCCGCGCTGGCGCTGTACCAGTCGGCGGTCGTCGGCAAGCTGTATCGCGAGATCGTCGGGCAACAGGACGACGCGGCCGTCTTCGCATGAAGCTGAATGTCGGTGCCGCAGTACAGGAAGCGTTGGCGATCTGGCGCCGCGACCGGGACGTGATCGTCGCGGTCGCCGGCGTCTTCTTCTTCCTGCCCAATCTGGCGATGGCGCTGTTCATGCGCACCGACCGTATCGCGGCGCGCGCCGCCGCCCAGGACGATCAGGCGCTGCTGGCGTCGATGCAGGCCTATCTGGTCGACAACGTCCACTGGCTGGCGTTGCAGGCGGTGGCGGAGTTGGTCGGCATCGCCGTGCTGCTGGCGTTGATCCTCGATCCGGCACGGCCGACGGTGGGCGAGGCGCTGCGCACGGCGTTCCGGCGGCTGCCGGTGCTGGTCGGCGCGACATTGCTGGTCAATGCCGCGAAGCTCGGCGGGCTGCTGCTGTTCATCCTGCCGATGCTGTATGTGATCGGCCGGGTGTTCGTCGTGCTGCCGGTGCTGATGGTGGAACCCGAGCGGCGCTTCGGCGATGCGATGAGCCGGGCGATCGGACTGACCAAGGGGCATGCTCTGCAACTGCTGTCGCTGTCCGCGCTGATCTATTTCGGGGCGCAGATGGTCGTGCTGCTGCTCAGCGCCACGGCGGGCGCGGTGTCGGCGGGCGGGACCAATCCGGTGACGATGGCGATCCTCGCCACCGCGGCGTCGGTGGTGGCGGCGGCGATGTCGATCGCCTTCACCCTGACCCGCGCGACGATCTATCGCCGGCTGGGCAACAGGGGATAATGGCCGCCGCAGTCGTCGGGCAGCACCCCGGCGACGCGCGGATCGGCGAAGGTCTCGATCGTCCGCTGGAAGGGCACGAAGCCCGAGCGGCGATAGAAGGCGAGCGCGCCGGGATGGTCGAGCGTGCAGGTATGCACCCACACCCGCCGCACGTCCTTGCCCCATGCCAGCGCTAGCGCGTGCGCCATCAGCCAGCGGCCATGCCCCTGTCCGGCCAGTTCGGGGATCAGCCCGACATAGGACAGTTCGCATTCGCCGGCGGTGCGATCGTCGAGTTCGAGCATCCCGACCTCGATCCCCGCCCGGTCGACCACCGCCCAGATGCGCACGGTATCGGCATGGACGATCGCGGCGAGGGCGTCGTCGGGCATCACCAGTCGCGAGAACCAGAGCCACGGGCCACCGACACGGCGGAACAGCGCGCGATAGCGATCGGGCGTCGGCCGTTCCCAGCGAACCAGCCGCAGCGGCGAGGCCGGCAGCGGCGCCGGGCGCGGCCGATCGAGCATTTCGAGCGAGGTGACGATCGTCGCCACCTCACCCGGGCGGACCGGGATCAGCCCCACCGCGTCAGCTCCACGTCGCCAGCGGCGGCAGGCTCATCAGGATCGCGTCGATATTGCCGCCGGTCTTTAGCCCGAACAGCGTGCCGCGATCGTAGACGAGGTTGAATTCGGCATAGCGCCCGCGCCATTCGAGCTGGCGGGCGCGGTCGGCATCGTCGAACGGCATCGCCATGCGCCGCCGTACTAGGGCGGGATAGATCGACAGGAACGCATCGCCCACGTCGCGGGTGAAGGCGAAGTCGCGGTCGAAGTCGTCGCCGAGATGGTCGTAGAAGATGCCGCCGACGCCGCGATGGACGCCGCGGTGGGGAATGTAGAAATAGTCGTCGGCCCATTGTTTGAACCGCGGATAGTGCGCCGGGTCGTGCGCGTCGCAGGCCGCCTGCATCGCGGCGTGGAAGTCGGCGGTGTCGACGTCGTAGGGGATCGGCGGGTTCAGGTCGGCGCCGCCGCCGAACCAGCGCTTCGTCGTCACGAGGAAGCGGGTGTTCATGTGGACGGCGGGGACATGCGGGTTGGCCATGTGCGCGACGAGGCTGATGCCGGTGGCGAAGAAGCGGGGATCGTCCGCCGCGCCGTGGATCGACTTGGCGAACTCGCCCTCGAACGTGCCGCCGACGGTCGAGACGTTGACGCCGACCTTTTCGAACACGCGGCCCTTCATGACCCCGCGCACCCCGCCGCCGCCGGGCGCGCCCGACGGATCGGTCCGGTCCCAAGGGGTGTAGGCGAAGGCGGCATCGGAACCGGCCTCGCGCTCCAGCCCCTCGAACGCGGCGCAGATGCGGTCGCGCAGCGATTCGAACCAGGTACGGGCGGCGAGCTGCTGGGGGTCGAGCGGTTGCATCGGTCGGCTTTGGCGGGTGCGGCGGGGCGGGGCAAGAGGGCGGAATGTCCCATGCCTTCGAAGCGGTCGCCGGACTTCGCAACGACGCAAATCCGCCAAAGGTCACAAAAGTCACACTCGCCACGGTTTGCGCGCAGACCATTTGCCGGAGCGGGACGCGGTGCGGTTGTCAAAGAGCGTCGGGGAGTGTGGCAGGGCGTGGGCGTGTAGGACAGGGGTTTATGGCGGGTGCCGATGAAGGCGTGGTGGAGGGTGGGTTCGACAACGCCTTCGGATGATTCAGGGTCGATCGACATTCGGCCGTTTGGGGTGAGCGATGGACGCTTCCGCTCGAACGATCCGGCCCCTCCCGTCACCCCGGGGTCAAGCCGGGACCGCTGCGAAAGTCCTGAAACCGTACCCCGGCGAAGGCCGGGGTCCAGTTGGAATGGCTTTTCCGTATCTTACCAACGTTCCCCAACTGGGCCCCGGCCTTCGCCGGGGTACGGATTGAGGGCGTTCGGAAAAGTCTTGGTCAAGCGCGGGGTGACGATGTGCGCAAAATATCAATCAGTTCAGCGAGAAACCGGTGTCAACGATAGCCGTTCTCCTGCGGCATCGTGCGTGAGCAACGGCATTTGTTCCGTATGTAAGGAGCAAGGTCCATATGTCGGAATTGCCGACAGGTGAATCGTACGGCCTGTTGCCGAACCGGAACGCTGGAAAAACCGCCACCTGACCATCGCAAAAACCGGTCGACGCATCCGGTGGAGGACGGTAGGACGGTGGCAGACCCAAAGACGTGCCGGTACGCCGACAGCCCCGATGCTGCTGATACCGGTTACCATCAGGAGAGAACGATGTTCGACCGGACCTATTACGCGACGCACCCCGACATGATGGAATGCGTGTCGAACGAGGAACTGCGCGACCGCTACCTGATCGACGGGCTGTTCCGGACCGGCGAATGCGTGCTGAACTACACCCATGCCGAACGCTTCGTGATCGGCGGCGTCGCGGTGGGCGATGCGCCGGTGAAGCTGCCCGCGCAGACCGAGCCGAAGTCGGCCGAGGGGCATCCGTTCCTTGAACGGCGCGAGATGGCGGTGGTCAATGTCGGTGCGGTCGACGGCACCGTGACGGTCGACGGCGAGACGTTCACGCTCGGCAACAAGGACTGCGTCTATGTCACGATGGGTGCCAGGGACGTCGAGTTCGGCGGTAACGGCGCGCGCTTCTACATCGCGTCGTGCCCGGCGCATCAGGGCTTCGCGACCCGCAAGCTGGGCATCGCCGACGCCAACGCGCTGGAGCGCGGCAGCCTGGAAGAATCGAACGAGCGGACGATCTATCAGCTGGTGATCCCCGGCGTGTGCGATTCGGCGCAGCTGGTGATGGGGCTGACCGTGCTGAAGCCCGGCAGCGTGTGGAACACCATGCCGCCGCACATCCACGAGCGTCGCAGCGAGATCTATTTCTACTTCGAACTGCCGACCGACAACGACAAGGTGTTCCATTACATGGGCGAGGGCGAAGCGATGCGCCACATCGTCATGAGCAACGAGGAAGCGGTCATCAGCCCGCCATGGTCGGTGCACATGGGATCGGGCACGCGCGCCTATGCCTTCATCTGGGCGATGGCGGGCGAGAATCAGGACTATACCGACATGAACGTGCTGGACATCTGCCAGCTGGCGTAAGGGGCATGGGAGCGGTCCTATGGCTGCGCCATGCCCGATGAATCTGATGGAAAACCGTTCGTGCCGAGCAGGGGCTGAGCTTGTCGAAGACCCGTATCGAAGCACCTGCCCCAAACGGTCCTTCGATACGCCTCTTCGACTTCGCTCAGTGGCTACTCAGGACGAACGGTTGTCTTCCACTAACTGATTGATACGCGGCGCCCCGCCCAGCCGGGGAACCGAGGAGTTGCCATGAATCCCTTCGATCTTTCGGGCCGGGTCGCGGCCGTCACCGGTGCCAATACCGGCATCGGACAGGCGATCGCGCTGGCGCTGGCCGCCGCCGGGGCGGACGTCGCGCTGATCGGGCGGACGCCCGCGACCGACACCGCCGAACAGGTGCGCGCGCTGGGCCGGCGGGCGGAGATCGTGTCGGCCGACCTGTCGACGATCGCTCCGGTCGAGGGCGTCGTCGCACAGGTGGTCGATACGCTCGGCGGGCTGGATATCCTCGTCAACAATGCCGGGATCATCCGCCGCGCCGACAGCCTCGACTTCACCGAGGCGGATTGGGACGCGGTGATCGACACCAACCTGAAATCGGTGTTCTTCCTGTGTCAGGCCGCCGGGCGGCACATGGTGGCCAAGGGGCGCGGCAAGATCGTCAACATCGCGTCGATGCTGACCTTTCAGGGCGGGGTGCGCGTGCCGAGCTATACCGCATCGAAATCCGGGATCGGCGGGCTGACCAAGCTGCTGGCGAACGAATGGGCGGCGAAGGGCGTGAACGTCAACGCGATCGCGCCGGGCTATATCGCCACCAACAATACCGCCGCGTTGCAGGCCGACGAGACGCGCAACCGCCAGATCGTCGAGCGGATTCCGGCCGGGCGCTGGGGCGATGCCGGCGATCTGGGCGGGGCGGCGGTGTTCCTCGCCTCGGCGGCGTCGGATTACGTCAACGGCCATGTGCTGGCGGTCGATGGCGGGTGGCTGGCGCGATGATCCTGTGCTTCGGCGAGCTGCTGCTGCGGCTGACCGCGCCGGGCCGCGAGCTGCTGATGCAGAGCGGGCGGTTCGACGTGCATGTCGGCGGGGCCGAGGCGAACGTCGCGGTGGGGCTGGCCAGCCTCGGCCATGCCAGCGCGATGGTCAGCGCCGTGCCCGACAGCCCGCTGGGGCGCGGGGCGGTGGCGGCATTGCGGGCGCAGGGCGTCGATTGTTCGCGGGTCGCGACCCGCGACGGCAGGATGGGGCTGTATTTCCTCAGCCCCGGCGCAGGGCTGCGCGCGTCGGACACCGTCTATGACCGCGCCGGGTCGAGCTTTGCGACGGCACCTGCCGCCGCATGGGACTGGGATGCGTTGCTGGCGGGCTGCACCCGGCTGCATCTGTCGGGGATCACGCCGGCGCTGGGGCCGGACGCCGCGAATGCCGCGATCGCCGCGGCGGAAGCGGCACGCGCGCGGGGGCTGACGATCTCGTTCGACGGCAATTATCGCGCGCGGCTGTGGGAGGCGTGGGACAGCGACCCGCGCGGGGTGCTGACCCGGCTGGTGGCGATGGCCGACCTGCTGTTCGGCAACCACCGCGACGTGTCGCTGTTGCTGGGCGAACAGTTTTCGGGCGATGGCGAGGATCGCCGGCGCGAGGCGGCGGAAGCGGCGTTCGCGGCCTTCCCGAACCTGAAGCACATCGCCTCGACCGCGCGCCATGTCGACGATGCCGATCGTCACCGCCTGTCGGCGCGGATCGACAGCCGCACGGGCGCGGTGCAGACCGCCGAGGTGGCGGTGTCGGGCATCGTCGACCGGATCGGCGGCGGCGATGCCTTTGCCAGCGGCGTGCTGCATGCGCTGATGTCGGGGCAGGACGATGCCACTGCCGCCAGCTGGGGGCTGGCGGTCGCCGCGCTCAAACATTCGCTGCCCGGCGATTTCAGCCTGTTTCGTCAGGCGGATATCGACGCGTTCCTGTCGGGCGGGCTGGACGTTCGCCGCTGATCCCCGCATAGCTCGTACGGGGGAACGGCCGCACGCGGTCCACGTTCCGGGATGATGCGAGGCGACGTGGACGACAGGGCGGATTCCAGCCGACAGGCTGCCAGCGACGATCGCCGTATCGCGCTGGAGATCGCCGGCACCGATGGCGGGACCGATCCGTTCGTCGCGGCCGTCCGCGCCACGCGGATGCCGATGATCGTCACCAACCCGCGGCTGCCCGACAATCCGGTGGTGTTCGCCAACGACGCCTTCTGCCGCCTGACCGGATACGATCGCGATGCGATCATCGGCCGCAACTGCCGTTTCCTGCAGGGCGAGGATACCGATCCGGCGACGGTGGCACAGATCCGCGCGGCAGTCGCGGCGGTGCAATCGATCGAGATCGATATCCGCAACCATCGCCGCGACGGCACGCCGTTCTGGAATCGGCTGCTGCTGGCGCCGGTCCACGATGCCGACGGACAGCTCGTCTATTTCTTTGCCAGCCAGCTCGACGTGACGTCGGAACGGGCGCGGGTGGAGGGGCTGGAATCGAGCAACGTCGCGCTGCTGGCCGAACTGGCCGGGCGGTTCCGCGAGCAGGAGGAACGCGAGCGCGAGATGCTGTTCGCGCTGGAGGCGGGGCGCTTCGGCACATGGTCGTTCGAGCGGGCGACGCGCCAGCTGACCATGTCGGCGATCTGCCGTACCAATTTCGGGTTCGACGCCGATTACCCGCCGTCGCCGGCCGAGATCGCCGCGATCCTGCACCCCGACGACCGGGCAGCGGCGCTGGCGGCGATCGAGGAGAGCCTGGCCGGTGCGCCGCTGGAGATGGAGGTCCGCATCCGCGCGGGCGACGGCGAGACGCGCTGGATCGCCAGTCGCGGGCAACCGACCTGCAACACCGATGGCGAGGTCGTGCGGCTGACCGGGGTGTCGATCGACGTCACCGTCTACAAGCGGCTGGAGCGGATGCGCGCCGCCATGGCCGAGCTGAACGACCAGCTGCGCCTGCTGGACGATCCGGTCGAGATGGGCGTTACCGCGTCGCGGATCATCGGGGAGGCGCTGGGCGTCGACCGGGTAGGATACGGCGTGGTCGACCGGCAGGCGGAGACGATCACGATCGAGCGCGACTGGAACGCGCCGGGGGTGACGACCATCGCCGGCGTGCTGCATTTCCGCGACTATGGCAGCTATATCGACGACCTGAAGCGCGGCGAGACGGCGGTAGTCGAGGACGCGCGGATCGACCCGCGCACCGCCGGCACCGCCGCACAGCTCGAATCGATCAACGCGCGCGCGTTCATCAACATGCCGCTGACCGAACTGGGCGGGCTGGTCGCGCTGATCTACACCAACCATGGCGAGCCGCGCATGTGGCGCGACGACGAGATCGCGTTCGTCCGCGAAGTCGCGGAACGCACCCGCGCCGCGACCGAGCGCCGCCGGGCCGAGCGCGAGCTGGCGGCGCTGGCCGAATCGCTGGAGGAACAGGTCGTCGACCGGACCAGGGCGCTGGTGACCGCGCAGGACGCGCTGCGCCAGAGCCAGAAGATGGAGGCGATCGGCCAGCTGACCGGCGGCGTCGCGCACGACTTCAACAACCTGCTGACCATCGTCCGGTCGTCGGTCGACCTGCTGCGCCAGCCGACGCTTACCGACGAACGGCGCGAGCGGTATCTGTCGGCGATCAGCGATACCGTCGATCGCGCGGCCAAGCTGACCGGACAGTTGCTGGCGTTCGCGCGGCGATCCGCGTTGCAGCCGGCGGTGTTCGACGTCGACGAGGCGGTGCTGGCGCTGGGCGACATCGTCCGCACGCTGGCCGGGTCGCGGATCGAGGTGACGATCGAACCGTGCGCGGCTCCGGTGTTCGTCGATGCCGATCCGAACCAGTTCGACACCGCGATCGTCAATTTCGCCGCCAACGCCCGCGACGCGATGCAGGGTCAGGGCCGGCTGACGCTGAGAGTGCGTGCGGTCGACGGGATTCCCGCCAGCGCCACCGCCCCGGCCGTGACCGGACGGTTCGTCGCGATCACCGTCGCCGATACCGGCAGCGGCATCGATGCGGAGACGCTGACCCGCATCTTCGAACCCTTCTTCACCACCAAGGAACTGGGCAAGGGCACCGGCCTGGGCCTCAGCCAGGTATTCGGGTTCGCCAAGCAGTCCGGCGGCGAGGTGCGCGCGCGCAGCGCGCCCGCCGATACCGAGTTCGCGCTGTACCTGCCGCAGGTGACGACGCCCGAGCGGACCCCGGCGGCGGCGCGCGACGTCGCGGCGCCGGCGGCCGGACATGGCCTGCGCGTGCTGGTGGTCGAGGACAATGTCGCGGTCGGCACGACGACGACGCAGGCGCTGGAGGCGCAGGGATATGATCCGCTGCACGTCGTCGACGGCCAGGCCGCGCTGGCGATGCTGGCCGAGCGGCCCGACGGGTTCGACATCGTGTTTTCCGACGTGATGATGCCGGGCATCGACGGCGTCGAGCTAGCCGCGCGGGTGCGCGATCGGTATCCCGGCCTGCCGGTGCTGCTGACCAGTGGCTATAGCGACGTGATCGTCCGCCACGGGACGATGGGCTTCGACCTGCTTCACAAGCCCTATACCATCGGCCAGCTCGTCACGGCGCTGCGCCGGACCGCCGGGCGTTGAGCCCCGGCGGCGCGGTACCGGCGCGCGGCTTCGTGCCGCTCTACACGCTCGCCTATTGCGGGCTGTTCGTCGCGTTCATTCCGTTCGTGTCGATCCTGTTGCAGGTGAAGGTCGATGCGATCGATCCCGGCAACCGCGTCGCGCTGTTGGGATGGGCGGTGCTGGCCGGATCGGCGGTCGCGAGCGTCGCCAACATCGCCGCGGGCTGGCTGAGCGACCTGCACTGGCGTCGCAGCCGCAGCCGGCGGCTGCCGATCGCGGTCGGACTGGTGCTGATCGCGTTCGCGTTTCTTGCGATCCATCTGGCGCGGACGCCGTCGGCCCTGCTGGGCGCGATCGCATTCTGGCAGGTCGCGCTGAACCTGATGTTCGCGCCGATGGTCGCGGTGATGGCCGATGAAGTGCCCGACCGGGCGAAGGGGCGGGTGTCGGGACTGCTCGGCATCTCGCACCCGATCGGCGTGCTGTCGGCCGCAGCGGTCACCGCGCCGCTGTTCGCGGGCGAGGCGGCACGGTTCGCGGCGAACGTCGTGCTGGCGACGGCGATGATCGTGCCGTTCCTGCTGTTCGCACGCGAGCGGGGGGCGGGCGATGTCGCCGCTGCCGATGCCGGGCAAGGGGCGGCGGCGCCGGTGCGCGCCGATCTGGTCCGCGCGTGGGTCGCGCGGCTGGCGATGCAGGTCGCGGGCAACGGCGTGACCGCCTATGCCTTTTTCCACTTCGCCGATCGCTGGCGCGGCACCGGCGATGCGGCGGGGCCGGTGGCGCAGGCGATGGCGATCGTCACCGCGATCGTCGTCGTCGCCACGATCCTCGCCGGCCGCTGGTCGGACCGGGTCGGCGGGCGCAAGCCGTTCCTGGGCGGCGCGACGCTGCTGGTCGTCGCCGGGCTGATCGGCATGGCGGTGGCGCCCGGCTTCGTCGGGGCGGCGATCGGCTATGGCATGGCGCAGACCGGGCTGTCGGTGTTCCTGGCACTGCATGCGGCGCTGGCGATGCAGTTGCTGCCGTCGGCCGACACCCGCGGGCGCGACCTGGCGGTGCTGAACCTCACCAACACGCTGCCCGCGTGCGTGCCGCCGCTGCTCGCCGCGCTGGTGCCCGCCGGTGCGGGGCTGGGGGCGGTGTTCGTGGCGCTGGCATTGGTCGCGGCGGTCGGCGGCGGCACGGCACTGGCAATCCGTTCGGAGCGCTGAGGCACATCATGCGTTGGGACCGGAACGATATTTCCGGGAGCGCCTGATGATCCGCCTGTTCCATGTCAGCGACGTCCATTTCGGTGCGGAGGACAAGGCGGCGCTCGCATGGTTCGGCGATGCGGTGCGTCGCGAACAGCCCGACGCGATCGTCATGACCGGCGACCTGACGATGCGCGCCCGCGCCGCCGAGTTCGAGGCGGCGGCCGAATGGCTCGAAGGGCTGGGTCGGCCGGTCACGGTCGAGGTCGGCAATCACGACCTACCGCTCTACAATCTCTTCGCGCGCTTCGTCCGCCCCTACAAGCGCTATCGCCGGCTGGAACGGATGATCGAGCGGCCGCTGGAGATCGACGGCGTCGCGATCGTCCCGCTCAAGACGACCGCGCGGTTCCAGTTCCGCTGGGACTGGTCGAAGGGCTATGTCGGCGACCGCGCGCTGTCGCGCACGCTGGAGCTGATCGGCAAGGTGCCGGACGGCCACCTGATCTTCATCGCCGCGCATCATCCGCTGATCGATGTCGGTACGAAGTCGAGCGGCGAGACGCGCGGCGGCAGCGCCGCGCTCGACGCGGTTGCGGCGGCGGGCGCGAATGCCGTGCTGTCGGGCCATGTCCACGACCCGTTCGATATCCCCTACCGCACCGGAACCGGACGGTTGCGCATGGTCGGCGCCGGCACGCTGTCGATCCGCACCCGCGACGATCCGCCGTCGTTCAACGAAATCCGGATCGAGAATGGCGCGTTCGAGACGATCGCGCGGAAGATGGGGGCGGCGGACGAGCCGGTTACGGTGGGGTGAGCCCGTCGTATCCCCGCGAAGGCGGGGATTTTCCGGTGGTAGCGCGCAGCAGGAGCAGATGGAGACCCCAGCCTTCGCCGGGGTGACGTTTACAGTCGGATGGATCAAACACCCGGGTAGCCGTTACGACAGCCGCTGCCCGATCAACGTACCCTTGGTCCCGCGATTGACCAGTTCGAAGCGGAAGTTCGGCCAGCGGCGGCGCCAGCGTTGCGCGACGACCCGCTCGCCCGGCCGCGCGCCGTCGTCGAGCATCACCACACCGCCGACCGGCAGGCGGTCGAACAGCGTTTCCGCCGCGCCGCGGACATAGGGGTGGATGGTCCATGGCGGGCCGTCGATCAGCAGCAGATCGACCTGATCGGGCAACGCGTCGATATCGTACCACACGCCCGGCCAGTCGCCCGGCGCCTCGACCAGCGGGGCCGCACGCAGATCGGCGGCGATGCCGTGTTCGGCCAGCCAGTCGCGGGTCGCATCGACGAAGCCGGCATGCTGGTCGAAGCTGATGAGCTGCCCGCCGCCATGCTTGGCCAAGGCCGCGCCGGTGACGAGGCTGGACGCACCGGTGCCGAGTTCGACGACGGTGCGCGGGCGGCTGGCCGCGATGCGCTCGACGATCAGCGAGAGATAGCCGGTATCGGCCTTCCAGCTGCCGAGATTGGGCAGCGCGTCGGGGGCGAGGCCGAGATCGGCCATCAGCCGTGCCTTGTCGGCCTTCTTGCCGCCCGACAGGCTGCGCAGCAGCCACGGCCACTGGATCGCGCCGAACGCGATGGTGAACAGCTTGTCCGACAGGCTGCGGCGGAGTTCGTCGGGCCACAGGTCCGAATCGGCGAGCGGCAGCAACGAAGTCTTGGCGCGCGAGGTCATGGCGTCTCTTGGATGGTTCCGCCAGCGTGCGGACCGGCTCTCGCTATACGGTTCCGCGGCAAACGAAAAGGGCGGCCCGACACCGGACCGCCCCAATCGGCACGCATTTGGCCGCAAACGGGAACTTTTCGAGCCCCCGCGCGTGGCGTTTTTGTCCTGAGACGGTACCGGCCCGCTCCCCCACCCGACCACCCGATCAGGATACGCTGTGGGTGGTCGGGTGGGGGAGCGGGCCAGTACCGCGAAACGCGCCCGTCGGGGCGCGTTTCCGAACGGGTTTTAGCGCTTCGAGAACTGGAAGCTGCGGCGGGCCTTCGCCTTGCCGTACTTCTTGCGCTCGACCGCGCGGCTGTCGCGGGTCAGGAACCCGGCGGCCTTGACCGGCGCGCGCAGGATCGGTTCGTAGCGGGTCAGCGCCTGGCTGATGCCATGCTTGACCGCGCCGGCCTGACCCGACAGGCCGCCGCCCTTGACGGTGCAGATCACGTCATACTGACCATTGCGGTCAGCGACGCCGAACGGCTGGTTGATGACGAGACGCAGCGTCGGACGCGCGAAATACACTTCCTGATCGCGGCCGTTGATGGTGATCTTGCCCGAACCCGGCTTGATCCACACGCGGGCGACGGCGTCCTTGCGGCGGCCGGTCGCATAGGCGCGGCCATAGGCGTCGATTTCCTGCGCGCGCAGCGGCATGGTCGGACGCGGGGGTTCGACCGGGGCGACGGGCGCTTCGGCACCGTCGACCTGCGCGGCCGACGCCTGCGGTGCGGCGGCTTCCGGTGCCTGCTGGCCGGTCAGGCCGGCGAGGTCGGAAAGGGACTGGCGGTTGTCGGACATTATGCGCCCACCTTGTTCTTGCGATTCATGCTCGCGATGTCGAGAACCTGCGGGTTCTGCGCTTCATGCGGATGCTCGGTGCCCTTGAAGATGCGCAGGTTGCGCATCTGGTCGCGACCCAGCGGCCCGCGCGGGATCATCCGCTCGACGGCCTTTTCCAGCACGCGCTCGGGGAAACGGCCCTCGAGGACCTTCTCGGCGGTGACCGCCTTGATGCCGCCGGCATAGCCGGTGTGCTTGTAATAGGTCTTCGTCTTCGCCTTGTTCGAGGTGAAGCGAATCTTGTCGGCATTGATGACGACGACGTTGTCACCGCAATCGACATGCGGGGTGAACGACGTCTTGTGCTTGCCGCGCAGGACGTTGGCGATGATCGACGCAGCGCGACCGACCACCAGGCCGTCGGCATCGACGATATGCCACTTCTTTTCCACCTCGTGCGGCTTGGCCGACTTGGTGGTCTTCATGAGCGCCTTCATGGGCGTTGGACCTTTCGGATGTATGACGCGCCCGCCCCGAACCGGAGCGGTGCGAACGCCGGGCAAATGCCCAACGGCCGGCAGAAAGTCAAGCAAACGGCGGCTTTGCTGACGGGTATTGGAATACCCTATGGCCGGCGCAGCGTGATCCGGGTGGTGGCGATCGACGTGGCGTCCCCGCTGTCGATGCGTACGGTCGACGTCTGACGGACGATCAGCCCGGTCGTGGCGTCGACGGTGCGGGACACGGTGCTGGTACGGCGCCCGGTCGGCCGCCCGCCGGTTGCGGGGATCGTGCCCGCCAGCCGTTCCTCGGCGATCAGGTCGCGCCCCTCTGCATGGACCCGCTCGCTGCCGGTGACGTCGGTGTCCGTGCCGAACGGCGGCGTGCCGGGTCGGCGGATCGCGCGTTCGGGCTGGACGCCGCGGCGGACGATGTCGGGGGCCAGGACGTTGGCGAGCATCGACCCCAGCATCGCGACCTGCTGCCGCTCGGTCATGGCGCGCAGCGGCGCGGTCAGCCGTTGCAGCATCGCGGCGCGTGCCGGATCGGTCCCGGCCTGCGCCGCGATGGCATCGACCAGCGCCGACCACACGCCGGCGCGATCGACGACGCCGGTCACCTCGCCGCGGTCGGACAGGGTGTAGCGGATCGGGCGCCCGCGCAGCGTCGCGAAGGCGCGCTCGAACATCGCGCCGGGGCCGTCGGACAGGCTGCCGTCGACCGTGTCGATCACCATTTCGGCGACCAGCCCGTCGACCATCCGCCGGAAGCGGATGGTGCGATCGGTGGTGTAGCGGCGGGCGACGCCGGCTTCGTCGCGCTGTTGCTCGATATGGTAGCGATAGGCGGTGTCGAGCGCCGGTGCGAAGCCGGTCGCACTGGCCGCCTCGATCGCCGGCGGTGGCAGGTCGATCATCGCCGGCCGACTGCGTGCGCGCCCCAGGTGGTGGCGACGACCAGCAGCGCACCGACCAGCTGGTGCAGCGCCGCCACCTCGATCCGGACCCCGCTCATGACGGTGCCGATGCCCAGCAGGATCTGGATGCCGAACGCGATGTGGATCATCCGCGCGACCTTCGGATGGCCGGCGCGCCTGGCGGCGCGCGCCAGCAGGACCAGCGCCGCGACCGCGACCCATGCCCACCAGCGATGGATGAAGTGGACGACGTACGGGTCGTTGACCATCGCATCGAGGGCGCGGCGCGATGCCCATTCGTCGGCGGGGAAGAATCGCCCGTTCATCAACGGCCATTGATCGGTGACGAGGCCGGCGTTCAACCCGGCGACCCATGCCCCGTACAGCAGCTGGACGAACAGGATCACCCCCGCCGCCGCGCCGATCCCGGTCAGCCGTGCCGGCCGGGCGTAGCGGTCCCCCGCCAGCTCGCGCAGGTCGAGCGCGGTCCACACCGTGCCGGCAAGGATGAACAGCGCGTTGAGCAGATGCACCGCCAGCCGGATATGCGACACGTCGGTGCGCACCGACAGCCCCGACGCGACCATCCACCAGCCGATCGCCCCCTGAAACCCGCCCAGCGCCAGCAGCGCCACCAGCCGGACCTTATAGCCGCCGGGGATCGCGCCGCGCAGCCAGAACCACGCCAGCGGCAGCGCGAAGGCGAGGCCGATGATCCGCCCGAGCAGCCGGTGGACATATTCCCAGAAGAAGATGCCCTTGAACTGCGCCAGCGTCATGCCCTGATTGAGCAGCTGATATTCGGGAATGCGGCGGTAATTGGCGAATTCCGCTTCCCATTGCGCCGCGTCGAGCGGCGGCAGCGTGCCCGACAGCGGCTTCCATTCGGTGATCGACAGCCCGGATTCGGTCAGCCGGGTGATGCCGCCGACCACCACCATCGCCACGATCAGCGCGGCCACCCACCAGAGCCAGCGGGCGACAGCACCCGGCCGGGCGCGCGAGGGAAGGGGCGGGGCAAGCATCGCCGGTATCTAGCGCGGGGGCGGTAGCGGCGGAAGGGCCGTGTTTCGCTTTACCGTGCGGGGCGAGCCGCTACGGTGCCGCGATGACCGATACCCTGCCATGACGATCGAGGCGCTGATCGCGCGCTACGGCCTCGCCGCGCTGGCGCTGGGCGCGGGGCTGGAGGGGGAGACGGTGGTCGTGCTGGGCGGGATCATGGTCCAGCGCGGCGTGCTCCCCTATGTCGGTGCGATCGTGGCCGCGGCGGTCGGATCGTTCATCGCCGACCAGCTGTTCTTCGCCGCCGGACGCCGGTTTCGCGATCATCCGCGAGTGCGGCGGTGGAGCGCGAAGCCCGCCTTCGCCCGCGCACTGACCGCGTTCGAACGGCATCCGACGCTGTTCGTCTTCGCCTTCCGCTTCCTCTACGGCCTGCGCACCGTCAGCCCGATCGCGATCGGCACGACGCAACTTCCCCTGGGGCGGTTCGTGGTGCTGAACGGATCGGCGGCGCTGCTTTGGGCAACGATCTTCGTGTCGATCGGCTATTGGTTCGGGCACGGGCTGAGCGAGATCGTCGGACGGTGGCTGCCGTCGTGGCAGGTGCTGGCCGGCGGCGGAATCGCGATCGTGCTGCTGGCGGGGGTGACGTGGCTGGTGAAGCGGCGCGCGTAACTCCTCCCCGTGCGGGGAAGGGCATTATTCGCCCTTGCGGCCCAGTTTCTCGACGCGCGCCACCACTTCTTCGCACACCATGGGCGACACGAACTTCGCGATCGACCCGCCATACATGGCGATTTCCTTGACCAGCCGCGACGCGATCGGTTGCAGCGACACGTCGGCCATCAGGAAGACTGTCTCAATCCGGTCGTTCAGCTGCTGGTTCATCCCCGCCATCTGATATTCATATTCGAAATCGGCGACCGCGCGCAGGCCGCGGACGATCACGCTCGCCCCCTGTCGCTCGGCAAAGGTCATCAGCAGCGCGTCGAACGCCACCACCTGAATATCGCCCCCGACCTCCGCCACCTCGCGTTCGACCATCGCGAGGCGTTCGTCGAGCGAGAACATCGGCGACTTCGACGGGTTGGTCGTCACGCCGATCACCAGCCGGTCGACCAGCTTCGCCCCGCGCCGGATGATGTCCATGTGCCCGCGCGTGACGGGATCGAAGGTGCCGGGATAGACGCCGATCCTCACCGGTCGCGCTCCAGCACATAACGGGCGATCGCGCGCAACAGGTCGGCTTCGGGGCCGAAGTCGCGCAAATGCTCGATCGACTGGTCGACCAGCCGTCGCGCCTGTTCGCGCGCGCGGTCAAGGCCGAGCAGCGAGAGGAAGGTTTCCTTGCCCGCCTCGCCATCCTTGCGCAGCGCCTTGCCGACCGCCGCCTCGTCGCCGACGACGTCGAGGATGTCGTCGGCGATCTGGAAGGCGAGGCCGATGTCGCGGGCATAGCCGCGCAGCGAGGTGCGCTGCTCGGCGGAGACACGGCCGAGGATCGCGCCGGCCTCGACCGAACAGGCGATCAGCGCGCCGGTCTTCATCGCCTGCAACCGGGTGACGGTATTCAGGTCGAAGCTGGTGTCCTCCGCCTCCAGATCCATCGCCTGCCCGCCGGCCATGCCCGACGGTCCCGAAGCGTGCGCGAGGTCGGCGATCAGTTCGATGCGGACGTGCGGGTCGGAGTGGGTCGCTTCGTGCGCGAGAATTTCGAACGCCAGCGCGTGGAGGCAGTCGCCCGCGAGGATCGCGGTGGCTTCGTCATACGCCTTGTGCACCGTCGGCTTGCCGCGGCGGACATCGTCGTCGTCCATCGCCGGCAGGTCGTCATGGATCAGGCTGTAGACATGGATGCATTCGATCGCGAGCGAGGCGCGCGCCGCGCGGACCCGCTCGACGTTGAACAGCCGCGCGGTGGCGAACACCAGCAAAGGGCGGAGCCGCTTGCCCCCGCCGATCGCGGCATGGCGCATCGCGCGGTACAGGTTCGCGCGCGGATCGCCCGGAACGGGCAACAGCGCATCGAACTGGCGATCCATCTCGGCCGAGATTTCGCGAAGGGCGGCGTTCAGCGACACCGGCGGCGCGACGGTCGCCATCACTGCGCGTCGAACGGCTGGGTGGTGGCGCGTCCTTCGGCATCGATCCGGATCGCCTCTATCCGTGCCTGCGCCGCATCGAGCCGGGCGGCGCACTGCGCGCGCAGCAGGTCGCCGCGGGCATAGAGGTCGATCGCGGTCTGGAGGTCTTCCTGACCCGTTTCCAGCCGGCTGACGATTCCCTCGAGTTCGCGCAGCGCATCTTCGAAGGACAGGGTGGAAACATCGCGTTCGTCGGACATGGGCGATGCTATGGGGCAGGGGGCAGGGCTATTGCAACCGGGGCGTGCCGGGTGTCGGCGGATTGGGAGTGCGATCCGGCTTGCGTCGCATCGCGCGGGCCGGCCGGAGCTAGGGGCAAGGGAGTATGTTCGACAGCATGCGCTGCACAATTGTAAGGTGTCAGTAATAGTATCGGCCGGTGCCGGATATGTTGTTGTTGATGGAGGTGTCGCATGAGTGTCGATTTCTACGTAGCTGTGCCCGCTGCAAACTGGCCGACCGCCGCTGCGGTGCAGCAGTGCATGACGGACCATGATTATCCGGTCCAGATCAAACGCTTTCCTGGATTGGACAGTGCAGGCGTTGTGCGCGACGGGGTGCTTGCGGCGATCGACGGCACGGACGCGTATCTCGAAGGAGAACTCGCCCCGGCCCTGGTAATGCCGGCGGAGGTGAAGAATGTGAATGACCGGCTGATGAGCATCTCTGCTTCCGAAAAAATCGGTGGAAAGGATGCGGTTCTGAGCATTCGGGTTCGCACCCCGAATGAAATGCGCGCCTCGAGTTATGTCATCTCGGCGCTGATTGTCTGTTTTGACGGGTTTGGCTTTGAACCACAGGGCAATACCTACGGTCGCGCCGACTTCGCTCACACCCTGATTCGCGGTGCGGACGCAATTAAGGGTTTGTAGCGAAATGGTTCTTGCTGGATGCTACCGCCTTGCCGATTGAAGGGGGCGGCGTTCGAGCCGATTACAGATACGCCCCGATCGCATCCCACGCCGGCTGCTTCGCGGCGACCCCGACCGTATGCAGCGGGCTGCTCGACGGCAGCGCCAGCGTCTCGACGCCGGACACCAGACTGCGGCCCGCTTTCCATGCCGTCCCGCCATTGAACGCCACCAGCCGCAGCGCGGGCAGGGTCGCGATCAGCGCCGCGACGTCGTTCGCGGTCGCCTCGCGGATCGCGGCGTCGCTGCTGCCCGGCCGGGTGGCGCTCGCCACCACGTCCCACAGGCCGATCCCCGCTGCCCGCAGCACCGCCAGCCGGTCGTCATAACCGAGTGAGGGCAAATCGACCCCCACCACCGGCGACAGCAGCCGCCAGAACTGGTTCTGCGGATGGGCATAATAGCGTCCCG
Source organism: Bacillus sp. 2B10 (assembly GCA_003946805.1). Lineage (GTDB taxonomy): Bacteria > Pseudomonadota > Alphaproteobacteria > Sphingomonadales > Sphingomonadaceae > Sphingomonas. Next base: position 90,709 of record RPSH01000012.1, read on the forward strand.
CCGCCAGCGATGCGTCGCCCGGCAGGCTGCCGAGGATCAACGCCCGTGTCGACGTGTCGACAACGGGCGGAAACGACGCCTTGCGCGTCACACCGCCTGTCCCGCCGCCCAGCCGCTCGACCATGCCCATTGGAAGTTATAGCCGCCCAGCCACCCGGTCACGTCGACCGCCTCGCCGATGGCATACAGGCCGGGCAGGTGCTTCGCCGCCATCGTCTTCTGGTTCAGCCCGTCGGTGGCGATACCGCCGACCGTCACTTCGGCCTTGGCAAAGCCTTCGGTGCCGTTCGGATGGAATTGCCATCCGGACAGTTGTCGCTCGATCTGCGTCAGCGTCGCGTCCCGCTGGTTGCCCAGTTCGCCCGCCACCGCGAACTTCGCCGCCAGCGCCTCCGCCAGCCGGTCGGGCAGCGTCGCGCCCAGCGCCGATCGCAGTCCGGCGCGGGGCCGCACGCGCTTGGCTTCGACCAGCCAGCCCGCCGGCTGATTGGGCACGAAGTCGATCGTAACGGCCTCGCGGTGCCGCCAATAGGACGACGCCTGCAAGATCGCCGGGCCCGACAGGCCGCGATGGGTGAACAGCGCCGCCTCGCGGAAGTGCGCCTTGCCCGCGCCCGCCACGACCTCGGTCGCGACGCCCGACAATTCCCGGAACAGCGCATCCTCCGGTGGCAGCGTGAGGGGCACCAGCGCCGGGCGCGGTTCGACCAGCTTCAATCCGAAGCGTTTGGCGAGGTCATAGGCGAAGCCGGTCGCGCCGAGCTTGGGGATCGACGGGCCGCCGGTGGCGATCACCAGCGACGGGGCGGTGACGCTGCGCTCGCCATGGACGACGGTGAAGACGCCGTCGGCATGGACGACGTCGCGGATCGGCTGGCCCAGCGCGATATCCGCGCCCTGCGCCTCGTCCAGCAGCATCGCGACGACCTGTCGCGCCGATCCGTCGCAGAACAGCTGGCCCAGCGTCTTTTCGTGCCACGCAATGCCATGGGCATCGACCAGTGCGACGAAATCCTGCGCGGAGTAGCGCCCCAGTGCCGACCGCGCGAACTGCGGGTTGGCCGAGACATAGCGGTCCCAGCTGGCACCGATATTGGTGAAGTTGCAGCGCCCGCCACCCGAGATCACGATCTTGCGCCCTGGTTCGGGGGCGTGGTCGAGGACGGCCACCCGCCGCCCGCGCTGCGCGGCGACGCCCGCGCAGAACAGGCCGGCACCGCCCGCGCCGAGAATGATGACGTCATGGCTGGTCATCGCCGCCCCTTCGCATGGGGACGGAGCGGCGGAAAGGGGTCAGCCGCGCACCACCAGCTTCACCAGCTGTCCCGGCGCCAGCCGCGCGTCGTCGTCCATGCCGTTGATCGTCAGGAACCGGTCGCGCTGGAAATCGGAATAGGCCATCTGCCGGGCGAGCGAGTCCACCGTGTCGCCGGTCTTGACCGTGACGATGCGGATGCGCTTGCCGGTGATCGCGCTCGCCTCCGCCTGGCTCAGCGTGCCGAGGCTGTCGATCAGTGATTCGAACGGCCCGACGCCGCGCCCGGCGGGGGTGACGATCTGGAAATAATAGGTGGCCGAGGGGTAGCGATAGGCAACGATGGTCACGTCGACGGCCTGGTTGTTGGCGTTGGCGCGCACGGTCGCGATCGCCGCGTCGGTGCCGTTGATCCGCGTCGCTTCCGGCTGCGGCGCATTGCGTGCGCCGAGCGCCGCGAGCCGTTGTCGCACGACGCTCGCCGGGTCGCCCGCCGCCGCCATGCGGAACTCGGCCTGCCCGCCTTGCCCGGCGATCGTCACGGCATCGGTGCCGTTCTGCAGCGCGTAGCCCGCAGGCGCGGTGAAGCGGATGCGGATGCCGGGATGCTTGAAGGTCGTGCCGTCGATCACCCCCTGCGCGGGATCGTCGTCATAGCGCAGCCCGTCGAGCATCCGCAGATAGGTCGTGTCCTGCGCCGGCCGGGTCGCGGCGCCGCCCGCCTGCTGCGCCAGTTGCATCGCGCGGCGCACCCGTTCGGCGCCGTTGGGATGGGTGCTCATCCACGTCGGCACGGTGTTGCCGCCGCGCCCGCTGGTCTGCGCGGCCAGCGCCTGCGCCTCGTTCAGCTGGATCAGCGCATCGGCCATGCCCGACGGCGCATAGCCCGCCCCGGTCGCATAGCGCACGCCGAAGTGGTCGGCCTGATATTCCTGGTTGCGGCTGTACGACAGGGTGTAGAGCTGCGATCCGGCGCCGGCCAGCCGCCCGACCAGATCGCTGCCGGTCACCGCCCCCAGCAGCGTCGCGCCCAGCGTGCCGATGGTCGACCGGGTGTTGCGCGAATTGCTGTGCCGCGCGGCGACATGGCCGACTTCATGCCCCAGCACCGCCGCCAGTTCCGCCTCGCTGTTCATCAGTGCCAGCAATTGCCGCGTGACATAGACATAGCCGCCGGGGATGGCGAAGGCGTTCTCGACCGGGGAATTGAGCAGCGTGACGGTGAAGTCGCCGCTGGCGTTCGACAGGCCGGACTGGAGCGCCACCTTCTTGCCGACGCGCTCGACATAGGCCGACTGCGGCCCGGAATAGGCGCCGCCATATTGCGCGACCAGCTGCGGATTGGCCTGCGCCCCCTGTGCGCGGTCGCTCTGCGAGATCGATCGCGTCTGCGCTCCGGCCGGCGCGGTGATCGTCGCGGCACACAGCATCGCCGCAGTCCAGATCCGTGTCGTCATCGTCCGTCGTCCCCGATTGTCCCTGGTCGGAATACGTTGCGATACGGCAACGGTTCCGTGGCTCAGCCGAACAACTCGCCCTGCGCGCCAGCGGGCGGGCGGAACAGGTCGCAGCGCAGCCGCGGATGCCCCCTGCCAATGCCGTGGCGGCGACAGGCGAGGGCGAAGCGTGTCGCCAGCAGTTCGCCCCACACCCCCTGGCCGCGCATCCGTGAATGAAAGCCGGGATCGTTGTCGCGTCCGCCGCGTAAGGCCCGGACGATCGCCATCACCTTGCCCGCGCGATCGGGGAAATGCGTCTCCAGCCACGCGCGGAACAGCGGCGCGACCTCATGCGGCAGGCGCACCGGCAGGAAATAGGCACCACGCGCGCCGGCCGCAGCCGCGCGTTCGATCAGATGCTCGACCTCGTGATCGGTAATTGCCGGGATGACCGGAGAGATCGAGACGAAGACCGGCACCCCCGCCTGCGCCATCGTCGCCACCGCCGCCAGCCGCTTTTCCGGATGCGGCGCCCGCGGCTCCAGCGTCCGCGCGATCGCCGGATCGAGCGACGTGACCGACAGCGTGACGCTCACCAGCCCCTTCGCCGCCATCGGCGCCAGCAGGTCGAGATCGCGCACCACCCGGTCGGACTTGGTGGTGATGGTCAGCGGATGGTCCGTCTCCGTCAGCACCGCGATACAGTCGCGCGTGATCCGCCAGTCGCGCTCGATCGGTTGGTAGGGGTCGGTATTGGTCCCTATCGCGACCGGTCTGGCGACATAGCCCGGTTTTGCCAGCTCGGCGCGCAGCAGCGCCGCCGCATCGGGCTTGGCGAACAGCTTCGTCTCGAAATCAAGCCCCGGCGACAGGTCGTGCCAGGCATGGGTCGGTCGCGCGAAGCAATAGATGCAGCCATGCTAGCAGCCCACCAACGGACTTATACTCCGGTCGAAGGGCAGGTCCGGGCTGCTGTTGTAGGAAATAATAGTTTTGGTATGAACTACTTGCCCCGTAGTGCAAGGACGGGGAGGGGGGCCGTCAATAGCGTCGCGCTCGTCCAGCCAATCCATGTCATCCAAGCGCTGTGGAAGATTGAACCTAGTGCTGGTCAGGTTCCCCAGATAGCCCAAAGCCGGCAAAGACGCTCAGCGGGCGTCTGCGGGGCGTTCGCGAGGCTTTGCGTCCCGTACCTCCCGAATGGATTAGCTGAACTGCTCTGACGATCGTAGCCGATGCGGAACGATACCCCCGGCGCTACATTTTTCCTGAGCCTTCCAATGGCGCTGTGGGGCACCCGTCTTTCGAGGCGGGTGCTCCGCTCTTCAGTTGTCGGACAACCGTGCTGACCATCGGGTGCACCTTTCGTTCGATATCCTATTACTGGCCTGATCCTGCGCCGGGTCTTTTTGCTGGTCGTACAGTACCGAGCACGCTCAACGCTTCCCCAGTGGCCCGAACCCCAGTCAGTGGTCCGCAAGGGCTGACAAGCGGTTTGCAGGGCGAGGCGAGACAAAAATTGCGGTACTCGCAGCGATTTTGTTGGATTAGTGTTAGAGCCCGACTCATAATTCGAGCTTTGCGATACGGCGGGTCATTCGCCTGATGGATGCGATGATGAGCCATGCTTCTGACGAGGCGATGGAAGCCTCCCAGTCCTTGGCGAGGCGTCGGCATCGGTT
>RPSH01000117.1 GCA_003946805.1 Bacillus sp. 2B10
TGTGACCTTGCCAACCGATTTTATCGATAAAGAATTTGAACTGATTGCAGAGGACTTTCAAATACGTGCAGCTAAAACAGGTATGCTAGCAGATTCAAATTTGATTGAGACAGTTGTAAAAAATTATCAAAAATATGATTTTGGTCCATTAGTCGTGGATCCCGTGATCGTAACGAAACATGGAAATCTTTTACTAGAAGAATCTGCTTTACAAAGCTTGAAAGAAAAACTTGTCCCTTTGGCAGAAGTACTGACACCTAATTTTTACGAAGCAGAAAAGCTGACTGGACGGACATTAGCAACTGAAGAAGATTTTGTGCAAGCAGCAAAAGAACTGCAAGATATGGGTGCGAAAAACGTCATGATCAAAGGACATCATGCAAAAGATGCGCAGCAAGAAACAGTCAACGACTACGTATTGCTTGAATC
>RPSH01000118.1 GCA_003946805.1 Bacillus sp. 2B10
GCCGATATCCGGTCCCGCAGATCGCCTGAATACGCTCGACCCATGATCCACCTCCACATCCAGGTGAATCACACTTTCCCGTCAAGCGGAATCACCCATGATTCCTGCTTCACGCTCAATGCTCTAGAGGCTGTTATGAACCATCAGCGAGTGCAGCGGCCTGTTTCATCATGAGGCAGGCGAAGGCGACGATGTGAAGTCCTGCGAGTGTTTCGGCGTAACGTTCGTAGTCTTTGACGAGGCGTCGGAAG
>RPSH01000119.1 GCA_003946805.1 Bacillus sp. 2B10
GCGCTTCGCGATGGGCTACATCATCACCCTCATCAACCATCCGTGGATGCAGGACTGGATCGCCGCCGCACAGGAGGAGGATTGGGTGCTGGAGCAGTATGAGCAGGCGGTGAAGTAATCCTCCCCGTGCCGGGGAGGAACTACGCGAGAAATTCGGCGATCGCGTCGCCCAGCTCGCGTTTCACCACCGCGCTCATATGGTTGCCCGGCGTCTCGACCAGCCGCGCATCGGGCAACAGTCCGGCC
>RPSH01000120.1 GCA_003946805.1 Bacillus sp. 2B10
GCTGGCGGGGATTTGAAACTGCGCGTGGCGGCGCGGGTTCACGGTAGAGCCGGACAGTCGGCATCGTCTTCACCCCGGATCACGTCGAGGCCTTTGCGAAAGCCCTCAATCCGTACCCCGGCGAAGGGTTGGCTCTGTTCGAGGCTTTTGCAGAGGTCTAAATCACGTCCGGGGTGACCTTATCGCGTAAAGGGCGTTCCCGCCTCGTCGCCGCCTATTTCGCCAGCGCGGCGCTCGCCTGTGCC
>RPSH01000013.1 GCA_003946805.1 Bacillus sp. 2B10
ATCAGGACTGGATCGACCGCGCGGGTTGCGGCCCAGCGCGCGGTCGATCCAGTCCTGATCGAGCTGTTCGTCGGGCAGGCGCTGCTGCGGCTGGACGGGCGGCGCATCGCCATCCTCGACCGGCGCCTCGGGCTGGGTCGTAACCGGCGGTCCGTCGACCGGATTGCCGTCGGGATCGACATAGACCCGGTCGTCGGGCGCGCCGTAATAGCTCTCGGCGTCGGGTTCCTCCTGCCATTCGGGCAGGGTGACCTTGGTATTGAACTCCTCGACCGGGCGGCTGGCGACCGCCTGCCGCATGAACGCGGCGAAGGCGCGCGCCGGGGCGGTGCCGCCTTGCAGGCCGCCGACCGGCTTCGCATCGTCGCGGCCCATCCACACGCCGGTGGTGATGCCCGACGAAAAGCCCATGAACCAGCCGTCCTTGTACGAACTGGTCGTGCCGGTCTTGCCCGCGACCGGACGCCCGATCTGCGCCGCGCGGCCGGTGCCGGTGTTGACCGCGGTCTGGAGCAGGTCGGTCATCTGCTGCGCGACATAGGGGGCGACCAGCACGCGCGAGCTGTCGACCTGATGCTGGTAGATCACCGATCCGCCGGCGGTGACCCGGGTAATGCCATAGGGGACGACCGCCGTCCCGCCGCTGGCGACCGAGGCATAGGCGCGGGTCAGGTCGATCAGCCGCACGTCGGACGTGCCGAGCACCATTGCCGGCTGCGTATTGATCGGGGTCGAGATGCCGAAGCGCTTCGCCATGTCGGCGACGGTGCCGAAGCCGACCTCCTGCCCCAGTCGCGCCGACACGGTGTTGAGCGAATAGGCAAAGGCGGTACGCAGCGACACCTGCCCGCTGAACCGGCGGGAGCTGTTGCGCGGGCTCCATCCGTCGATGGTCACCGGCGCGTCGTTGACCTGGCTGTCGGGGTTCATCCCCGCCTCCAGCGCCGCGAGATACACGAACAGCTTCCACGCCGATCCCGGCTGGCGCGTCGCCTGGGTCGCGCGGTTGTAGATCGACGACACGTAATCCTTGCCGCCGACCATCGCCCGCACCGCCCCGTCGCGGTCGAGCGCGACCAGCGCGCCCTGTACGCCCGCCGGGGCATTGGCGCGGATCGCGGTATCGGCGCTCTTCTGCATCGCCGGGTCGAGTGTGGTCCACACGTCCAGCGGCTGTTCGGTTTCGTCGATCAGCGTTTCGAGCTGCGGCAGCGCCCAGTCGGTGAAATAGCGCACGCTGTTCTGTTGCGGTTCGGGCGCCAGCTTGATCGCCTGCGGATCGGCGTCCATCGCCTGTGCCGCGGTGATCGCCCCGGTTTCCTGCATCAGCTTCAGCACCACGCCGGCACGACCGACCGCCGCCTCGGCATCGGCGGTCGGCGAGTAGCGCGACGGCGCCTTGACCAGCCCGGCGACGACCGCGGCTTCCGACAGCGACAGCTCGGTCGCGGGATGGTTGAAGAACCGGCGCGATGCCGCGTCGATGCCGTACGCGCCGCCGCCGAAATAGACCTTGTTCAGGTACAGCTCGAGGATCTGGTTCTTGGTGAACTTCCGCTCCAGCGCCAGCGCGAGGATGATCTCGCGGAACTTGCGGCCGACGGTGTAGCTGTTCGACAGGAAGATGGTGCGCGCGACCTGCTGCGTGATCGTCGATGCGCCCTGCAACCGTCGCCCGGTGCCGCGCGTCTCGATCGCGAATTTGGTAATGCGCGCCAGTGCCACCGGATCGACGCCCCAGTGCGAGCGGAAGCGGCGATCCTCGACCGACACCATCGCGTCGCGCATCTCCGCCGGGATCTGCGCATAGGGGATCCATTCGCCATAGCTCGGCCCCAGCGACACAAGGATCGATCCGTCGGCCGCGCGCACCCGGATCATCTGCCCGTTGGGCGAGGATTTCAGCTGGTTGAAGCTCGGCAGGTTCGATTTGGCGTTATAGACCGCGACCACCAGCGCGATCGCCGCCAGCGCCGCGACGCCGAAGCCGATGCCCAGCACCCAGCGCAAGATGCGCCACCAGCGGGACGGGGCGGCAGCGGTGGGCTGCTTTTGCGGGCGTTGAGGGGTGCGTGCCATGGGAGTGCGCCGGATACCGCGCCCGCCCCCGGCGGCACAAGCCCCGGACGCACCGCGCATTGGGAATGGCGCGCGTTAGGCCGGCCGCAATGAACGGTGGCTGACGGGCGCGACCCGCGTCCACCGCGCGGCGGCCGCCACCAGCGGCGCGATCCGCCCCCCGGCGAGCAGCAGCGCATGGCCCGCGCGATGATCGGCCAGCGTCCGCAACACGCCGGCCAGCGCGATCGGGCGGTGCAGCGCACGGGCGAGGTCGCGTTGATACGTCTCGGCCCCCGCCGTGCCGTCCTGCTGCCAGCTTGTGGCGGCACGGATCGCGCTGGCGATGGCGATACCCATGCCTTCGCCCGCCAGCGACGGGATCACCCCGGCCTGATCGCCCAGCCGGAAGACGCCGGGCGTGGTCCGGCCGGTGCGCCAGCCATAGGGGACGTTGGCGATCGCATCGATCGCCGGCACGTGCCCAAGGAACGCGAGCCGTTCGGCCAGCGCCGGCGATTCGCCCGCCAGCGCGGCGAGCAACGCCGGCAGGTCGCCCGCCGCGCGCAGGCGCGAGCGGCGCAGTGCCATGCACAGATTGGCGCCGCCATCCTCCTGGAGCACCAGCCCGGCATAGCCCCCGGCAAAGGCGTGCAGTTCGATCGCGTCACCGACCAGCCGGGTCAGCGCCGGATGCGGCTCCAGCCGGACGCGCACCCCCATCGCCGGGTCGCCGCCGATCGGTGCATCGCGCATCGCCCCGCGCAGGTCATGCTTGCCGGTGGCGAGGAACAGTGAGTCGCCGGTCACTGTCGCGCCATCGCCGGTGTGCAGCGTCCGGCCGTCGGCCGAGCGGATCGTCACCCCGCGCTCGACCCCCGCACCGGCGGCGATGGCATGGTCGAGCAGCAGCGCATCGAGCCGCCGCCGCGACAGCCCGATCGCCGGGGCGGGCAGCATCGACGTGGCGCGGCGTCCCCCGGCAAACAGCACCACGCGCCGCACGACATGCCCGCCCAGCGCCGTGCGATCGACCCCGACCGACGCCAGCGAATCGAGCGTCCGCCACGACAGGAAGCCGCCGCACAGCGCATCGGGCGTCCCGCGGGATCGCTCCAGCAACAGCGGCGTCGCGCCGCCCCGCGCGAGGCACAGCGCGGCGACGGCGCCCGCGGGGCCGCCGCCCGCGATCAGCGCCGACGTTCGACGCATAGCCGGAACGGGAAATGGCGTTGCACCTTCGCCTCGCGGACCCCGGCCTCGGTGAGGATCGGCGGCCAGTCGTCGGGGCGATAGGATCGGGCGATCGACAGCGTGCCGTCGGCGCGGACGATCGGGTGCCAGCGCGCCAGCGTCGCCAGCAGCGGATAGCCGCGATGGGCGAAGCGATGGCGGTGCAGGTCGTTGACGAACCACCCGCGCGCACTCTCACGTTCCATGAACGCCACGAACGCGACCAGCTGCGCCCGGGTCATGTGGTGCGCGACGAGGCTGGAGACGACCGCGTCCCACCCTTCGCCGGCGAGGTCGGCATAGTCGCCGGTGCGGTAGGTGATCGGCAGGTCGCCGGGCGTATCGGCGCGGGCGATCGCCTCGCTGCGCGGGTTCAGGTCGATGCCCACCAGTTCGGCCTCGACGCCGCGCCTCGCCGCCCAGCGCGCGATTCGCCGCAGCATGTCGCCATCGCCATAGCCGACGTCCAGCAGCTTCAGCCGGTCGCCGCGCCAGGCGATACGCGTCAGGAACGCCAGCGTCGGTCGCGCCGCCAGCGTGACGGTGTTCACCCGTGCCAGATCGCGCAGCACCGCGGCATAGGTTTCGGGCGCCAGCGACGGGTCGTCCATCAATTCTTCGGCATCGACCCGGGCGAAGCTCATGCCGCGCTCCGGAAGCCGAAGCCCTCGGCGGCGAGGCCCGGCCCGAATGCCAGCGCGATGCCGTCGGCGACCGGTGGACCATCCAGCATCGTCGCCAGCACGAACATCAGCGTCGCCGACGACATATTGCCATTGGCCGCCAGCACCGCGCGCGACGCCGCCAGCGCTGCGCGCGGCAGCGACAGGCTGCGCTCGACCGCGTCGAGGATCGATCGCCCGCCGGCATGGACCGCCCAGCCATCAACGCTGTCGAGCGACCGCCCGCCGGTCGCCGCACGCGCGAAATCGGGATCGGTCAGCGCCGTGGCGATCCGCGCCGGCACCTCACCCGACAGGTGCATCGCAAAGCCGGCATCGGTGATGTCCCAGCGGATCAGTTCGGCCGAATCGGGCAGCGTCGCCGCGAACGGCGCCTCGATCGCGAAGCCCGCCGGGTCGGCCGTGACCAGCGCGGCGGCGGCACCATCCCCGAATTGCAGCATCGCCAGCAGCGGTTCCAGCGTGGTGGCAGGTTGCAGGTGCAGCGTCGACAGCTCCACCGTGACCACCAGCACGCGCGCGTCTGGTTCGGAGCGGACGATGTGCCGCGCGCTGCGCAACGCGGCGACCGCGGCGTAGCAGCCCATGAACCCCACCAGCAGCCGCTCGACCCGCGGCGACAGGTTCAGCCGCGCGGCGATGATCTGGTCGATGCCCGGCGCGACGAAACCGGTACAACTGGCGACGACCAGATGGGTGATCTCGCCCAGCGCCGCCTGTGCCGCCAGCGATTCGATCGCGCGGACCGCAAGGGCCGGGGCGGCATCGCTGTAGATGCCCATGCGCGCGGCGGTGCCCGGCATCGCTTCGGCATAGAAACCGCCGGGTGCTACCGGCGAGCCGCCGTCGCCGCCGATCGGCAGCACCGACCAGCGATGGCCGATCCCGGCGCGCTCGACCATCCGGTCGAACAGCCGTGCTTCGCGCGGGGGCAGGCGGTTGCGCGCCCAGCCGACAAAGGCGTTATGGATGTCGTGGGTCGGGGTCGCCGTCGCGACCGCGTTCAACCACGCGACGGGTGCGGAGGCGGATGTCATCGCGCGGTCAACGCACGGACGACGCGAATGGTTACCGGGTTAGTCCTTCCACGCCCACCACAGCTGCGCCGGCGGCATGTTCCACCATTCCATGTCGTGGTCGATCCGGGCGAATTGCCGGTCGAGGAAATCGCGGACGCGCGGGTTGAACTGATAGACCAGGAACGCGCCGCCCGGCCGCAGCACCGCCTGAGTCGCCACCGCGATCCTGTCGCCGACGCCCGGCGGCAGCGTGGAAAAGGGCAAGCCCGACAGCACGTAATCGGCATGGGGATGACCATGATCGGCCACGATCCGTTCGACGTCCGCCGCCGATCCATGAACCGCGGAGAAACGCGAATCGAGGATCGTCGCGTTCAGATAGTCGATGAAGTCCGGGTTCGTATCGATCACGATCAGCTGCGCATCGGGCGCCAGCCGTTCGAGGATCGGGCGGCAGAAGGTGCCGACGCCGGGGCCATATTCCACCACGACCTTGGCATTGGCCCAGTCGATCGGGGCCAGCATCTTGCGGATCAGCTTGTTCGACGACGGGATGACCGACCCGACCATCACCGGATGCTTGACGAATCCGCGCAGGAAGATGCCGGCAGGCGATGGCACGCCGCGCGGCTTCCGTCGGGTCGCGGCGTTGGAACTCGTCGTCATGCAAATCCTCGAACGGATGGCGCGTAGGGCCATGGTCATCGCGTCGTCGCAAAAGCGCAACGAACTTGCAAGCCGAACAGTTGCAGTCCGTCGCACCGGGCCGAACGGTACGCTACCCCTTCGGCCCGCGCCCCTCGACCATGCCCGGCGCGATGAAGCCGATCGGCTGGATCGACAATGCGTCCTGCTTCAGTCGCGACGACATCGCCCGATATTCCTCCTCCATCTCCGCCGTCACCGACGCGCGTGATTCTCCCAGCGCCGCCTCGAAATGCGCCATCGTCACCTCGCGCGTGTCGAGCGAGGCGCGCAGCGCGAACAGGCCGGCGCGGCGCACCACATCCTCCAGATCGGCACCGGTGAACCGCTCGGTCCGCGCCGCCACGGCGTCGAGGTCGACGTCGTCGGCCAGCGGCATCTTCTGCGTCTGGATGCCAAGGATGCGGGCGCGCCCCGCCCGGTCGGGCACGCCGACATAGACCAGCTCGTCGAACCGTCCCGGCCGCAGCAATGCCGGGTCGACCATGTTGGGCCGGTTGGTCGCGCCGATCACCACCACCGACTGCAACTCCTCCAGCCCGTCCATCTCCGCCAGGATGGTGTTGACCACCCGCTCGGTCACCTGCGGCTCGCCGAGGCCACCGCCACGCGCGGGAACCAGCGAATCGAGTTCGTCGATGAAGATGACGGTCGGCGCCACCTGTCGCGCACGGGCGAACAGGCGGGCGATCTGCTGTTCGCTCTCGCCATACCATTTCGACAGCAGGTCGCTCGACTTGGTGGCGATGAAGTTCGCCTCCGCCTCGCGGGCGACCGCCTTGGCCAGCAGCGTCTTGCCGGTGCCGGGCGGACCGTAGAGCAGGAACCCCTTGGCCGGGCGGATGCCGAGGCGCCGGAACGATTCGGGGCTTTTGAGCGGCAGCTCGACGCCTTCCTTCAACCGCATCTGCGCATCGTCCAGTCCGCCGACATCGTCCCAGCGGACGGTCGGCGCCTGCACCATGACCTCGCGCATCGCGCTGGGCTGAACCCGCTTCAACGCTTCGAGGAAATCGTCGCGCGTCACCGACAGGCTGTCGAGCACGTCCTGCGGAATCGTCCCTTCGGACAGGTCGATGCGCGGCATGATCCGCCGTACCGCCTCGATCGCGGCCTCGCGGGTCAGCGCGGCGAGGTCGGCACCGACGAAGCCATAGGTCGTGCGCGACAGTTCGGCGAGTTCGACATCGTCGGCCAGCGGCATGCCGCGGGTATGGATGCCGAGGATCTCGCGCCGTCCGCGCTCGTCGGGCACCCCGACCACGATCTCGCGGTCGAACCGGCCGGGCCGGCGCAGCGCCTCGTCGATCGCCTCGGGCCGGTTGGTCGCGGCGATGACGACGATGTTGGCGCGCGATTCGAGCCCGTCCATCAGCGTCAGCAGCTGCGCGACCAGCCGCTTTTCCGCCTCGCCCGATACCTGCCCCCGCTTGGGGGCGATCGAATCGATCTCGTCGATGAACACGATCGACGGCGATGCCTTGGTCGCTTCCTCGAACACCTCGCGCAGGCGCTTTTCCGATTCGCCATAGGCCGATCCCATGATCTCGGGACCGTTGATGAGGAAGAACTCGGCGTCCGATTCGTTTGCTACCGCACGCGCGAGCCGCGTCTTGCCGGTGCCGGGCGGCCCGTGCAGCAGCACTCCCTTGGGCGGATCGACGCCCAGCCGCTGGAACAGCTCGGGATAGCGCAAGGGCAGTTCGACCATTTCGCGCAGCTGGTCGATCGTGGCGCCCATGCCGCCGATATCGTCATAGGTGACGTCAGCGCGGCGCGATTCGCGCGGTTCCTCATATTCCGACCGCAGCTCGATCTCGGTCGATTCGTCGATATGCACCACGCCCTTGGGCGCGGCCGACACGACCGCGAGGCGGATTTCCTGCAACGAAAAGGCGGGGGCGTTGACGTAGCGGCGGACATTGGGCGACAGACTGTCAACCCGCTGGTGCCCGGTCGTGGCGACGATGTCGCCCTGGCACAGCGGCCGTCCGAAGAACGTGCGCTTGAGCGCGTTGGCCGACCCCTGCAGCCGCAGATTCTGCTGGGCGGGGGCGAAGACGACGCGGGTGGCCGGGCGCGACTCGGCCTTGCGCACCTCGACCTGATCGCCCGATCCGACGCCGGCATTGGCGCGCTGCAACCCGTCGATGCGGACGATGTCGAGCCCCTCGTCCTCGGGATAGGGGGCGATGGCCCGCGCCGGGGTGGTCTTCTTGCCGACGATCTCGACGACGTCCCCCTCGTTGATGCCGAGCAGCGCCATGACCGATCGGGGGAGGTGGGCAATGCCGCGTCCGCTGTCCTCGGGCCGGGCATTCGCCACCTGCAACCGCCGTCCGCCTGTTTCGCTGTCCGCCATCAAAATTCCGTCCTGCTGGAACGTATTGGAACGGGGGAGATAGGGGGCGGGTTGCCGGCAACAAGGCGAAAAAAAAGGCCGATCGAAAACGACCGGCCAGAAAGTTTTTAGGAGAGGATGCCTGAAAGGCACGCAATATGTGCGGCGCGGCGTGATTTTGTGCAAGTGCGAACAGTTAAAGTCGCATTGCATAAATTGCATTCACCATACGGGTGGATGGTTGCAAGTGCGACGATCGCGGTGCAGCGTGTACCGCACCGCAACGAAGGTCTAAGGTATCGGATGCGTCGCCTTCCCCCCCTCACCGCGATCGAGGCATTCGTCCACGTCGCCCGGCTCGGCTCGGTCAAGCTCGCCGCCGACGAACTGGCGCTGTCCTCGCCGGCGCTCAGCCGCCGGGTGCAGGCGATGGAACGCTTCATCGGCAAGCCGCTGTTCGAACGCCGGCACCAGGCGCTGAAGCTGAACGCCGATGGCGAACGGCTGCTGTCGCTGCTGTCGGGCGCGCTCGACACGCTGTCCGACGCGGTCGAGCAGATGTCGGGCGCGGTCGAGGTGCTGCGACTGCGGCTGGGCGTGCTGCCGCTGTTCGCGATCCAGCGACTGATGCCTCGGATGGGCGACCTGAAGGAACGGCATCCCGAACTGCACCTCGATTTCGACACCGCGCATCACGGGCTGGGGCGGCTGGGCGAGGGGATCGACGTCGCGATCGTGCTGGGCCACGCGATCGATCCCGCGCTGTATGCGCGGCGGCTCGACCGCAACCGGGTCTATGCCATTGCCGGGCGCGCGCTGATCGATCGCCACCCGATCACCGATCCGGCGCAGATCGCACAGCACACCGCGCTGATCCACCGCGACATGCCCGATACCTTCGCCGACTGGATCCACGCCGCCGGACTGCCCGACCTAGAGCCCGCCGCGACCGACCGGTTCGATTCGGGCACGCTGATGCTGGAGGCGGCGGCACAGGGGCTCGGCATCGCCTTCATGCTCGAATCGCATTTCGAAACCGCGCGCGACGACCGGCTGGTGCCGCTGTTCGATCGCGCGGTCGATTCGACCTACAGCCACTGGTTCGTGTGCCGCCCGCGCATGTTGCAGCAGCGGCCGGTGAAGCTGTTCCACGACTGGCTGGTCGCCGCGCTCGACGCGCCGGCGGAGTAGGTACGCGACGTTTCCCCGCCCACTCCGTCATTCCGGCGCAGGCCGGAATCCATCGTGTCGGGTGCTGTCGACAGGTCGCATCCGTCCCCCCATCCATGGATCCCGGCCTGCGCCGGGATGACGGATGGGGGGGCAGAGAACCTTACGCCTCGCTGCGCGCGGTCACGATCTTGCCCGGGTTGCGCGGCGGCTCGCCCTTGGGCAGCGCGTCGACGGCGTCCATGCCGCTGTCGACCACGCCCCACACCGTGTACTGCCGGTCGAGGAAGGTCGCATCGTCGAGGCAGATGAAGAACTGGCTGTTGGCCGAGTTCGGATCGCTGGTCCGCGCCATCGAGCACACGCCGCGCACATGCGGTTCGGCGTTGAACTCCTGCTTGAGGTTCGGTTCCTTCGACCCGCCGGTGCCGTCACCGCGACCGCCGTCGCCGCCCTGCGCCATGAAGCCGGCAATCACGCGGTGGAACGGCACGCCGTCATAGAAGCCCGAATCGGCCAGCTTGACGATGCGTTCGACATGGTTGGGGGCGAGGTCGGGGCGCAGCTTGATCCGGACTTCGCCGGTATCGAGCGTCATCACGAGCGTGCTGGGGGTATCGGCCATTATATGCTCCTTGAAACTGGGGAGCTAGCTAGGGGTTCGACCGGCCGAGGGCAACCGCACGGGCGTTGGCACGGCGGTGCAGCATGGCTACAGCAGGCGGACATCGTGCCGACAGGAGGGTTGCGACCATGACCGAACTCGACCTGCCCGACACGACGAGCGAACTGGACGAGGACGACCGGCTGAAGCCCGAATTCGTCCGCGCCGTGTGCGAAGCGGTCGACCGCGGCGACGACGAGGCGGCGCGCGAGCTGGTCGAACCGCTCCACCCCGCCGACCTTGCCGACCTGTTCGAACTGGTGCCGGGCGAACAGCGCGCGGCGCTGGCCGCCGCGATCGCCGAGCGGCTGAACGGCGACGTGCTGGCCGAGATGAACGACTGGGTGCGCGAGGCCGTGATCGACGCGCTGACCGCGACGCAGGTCGCCGACATCGCCGCGCAGCTCGACACCGACGACGCGGTCGCGATCATCGAGGACCTCGACGATGCCGACCAGCGCGCGGTGCTGCGCGCGCTGGACCCCGACGATCGCGCCGCGATCGAGGAGGCGCTGTCCTACCCCGAGGAATCCGCCGGCCGCCTGATGCAGCGCGAGCTGGTCGCGGTGCCGGAGCACTGGACCGTCGGCGACGCGCTCGACTATCTGCGCGCCGACGAGGTGCTGACCACCGATTTCTGGGAAATCTTCGTGGTCGATCCGGCGCACAGGCCGGTCGGCACCTGCCAGCTGTCGTGGATCCTGCGCACGCCGCGCTCGGTCGCGATCGCCGACGTGATGGCGCGCGAACAGACGCTGATCCCGGTCGACATGGACCAGGAGGAAGTCGCGCTGCGCTTCCAGAAGTATGCGCTGATCTCGGCCGCCGTGGTCGACGGCAGCGGGCGGCTGGTCGGCATGATTACCGTCGACGACGTCGTCCACATCATCCAGGCGGAAGCGGGCGAGGACGCGCTGCTGCTGTCGGGGGCGGGCGAAGGCGACATCAACGAACCGATCCGCGATTCGTACAAGGCGCGGGTGCGCTGGCTGATCACCAACCTGATTACCGCGCTGCTGCCCGCCACGATCATCGGCATGTTCGGGGCGACGATCGACCGGATGGTGACGCTGGCCGCGCTGATGCCGATCGTCGCCGGGCTGGGCGGCAATGCGGGCACGCAGACCATGGCGGTGACGGTCCGCGCGCTCGCCACCAACCAGCTGACCCAGTCGAACACGGTCCGCGCGATCCGGCGCGAGATGATCATCGCGCTGATGAACGGCGCGACCGTCGCCGCGCTGATCGGCACCGGCGTGACCTTGTGGTTCGGCAATCCGCAACTGGGCGCGGTGATCGGC
Source organism: Bacillus sp. 2B10 (assembly GCA_003946805.1). Taxonomy (GTDB): domain Bacteria; phylum Pseudomonadota; class Alphaproteobacteria; order Sphingomonadales; family Sphingomonadaceae; genus Sphingomonas. Next base: position 11,175 of record RPSH01000013.1, read on the forward strand.
ACGGCGATGCTGCTCAACGTCGTGATCGCCGGGTTCGCCGGGGTGTTCGTGCCGCTGACGCTCGACCGGTACAATGCCGACCCGGCGGTCGCGTCGTCGATCTTCGTGACGATGACCACCGATTCGATGGGGTTCCTCGTCTTTCTGGGTCTCGCGACCGTCAGCGGGCTGACCGCTTGAGCCGGCGCGCCGCGCTTCCCATCTGGGGGGCGTGCCGCTGCATCTCACCAAAGTCGCCTTCGCCATCGAATCGGTCGAGCAACTGGCCGGGCGGTTGGCCACGCGTCATGCCGAGGGCGGATTCCTGACCACCCGTTACCTGCCGAAACGTGCGGCGGAGATCGAGGGCGGGTCGCTGTTCTGGATCCTCAAGCACCGGCTGGTCGCCCGTTCGCCGATCCTGGGCTTCGGCGAGGCGGAGGGGGGGCGCGTCGCGATCCATCTGGGGCCGAAGCTGGTGCTGGTCGAGGCGCGGCCCAAGCGTGCGCATCAGGGCTGGCGCTATCTGGAGGCGGCGGATGCGCCGGCCGATCTGGGCGGGGAGGGCACCGGCGCCGACGAACTGCCGCCGCGGCTGATCGGCGAGCTGGTGGCGCTGGGGTTGCTGTAAAAGGAGTGGTTCGCGCGGAGGCGCGGAGGAGGTTGCGTTCGCGGCTATTCGATCGCGTAGCGATCTGCCGTTCAGGCGCATCGCCACGAGGATGACGGTTACGCCGACGCGGAACGGGGGGGAAGCCGCACCCCCTCCGCGTCTCCGCGTGAAACCCAAACTTCTTCCTGCTCGCCCAAAACGTCATTCCGGCGAAAGCCGGGATCTCCCGGTAAGGAAGCGCACTCCTCGCCGCACGAGGCCCCGGCCTTCGCCGGGGCGACGGAAAAGGCTACGCTACCAACCCCGGATACGCCACCTTTGCCGCCGCGACCTTGGGCTTGTCCCACCGCACGATATAGGGATGCGACGGGTTCCTCCGTGCGAAGTCCTGGTGATAGGCCTCGGCCGGATAGAAGGCACCGGTCTCGATCCTCGTCGCGATCGGTTTCGGGAACGCCTTCGCCCGGGTCAGCTGCGCGACATAGCGCCGTGCGGTCAGCGCCTGCGCGCCGTTCTGCGCGAAGATCGCCGAGCGATAGCTGGGCCCGCGATCGGGATATTGCCCGTCGACCTGCGTCGGATCGTGCGCGACCGAGAAATAGAGCCGGAGCAGCGTGCCATAGCTGACGACGCGCGGGTCGTAGGTGATGCGGATCGCCTCGGCATGGCCGGTGCGTTCGGTCGATACCTGATCGTAGGTCGCGGTGGCGCGGGTGCCGCCGGCATAGCCGCTGACGACCGACTTCACGCCCTTCACCCGTTCGAACACCGCCTCCATGCCCCAGAAGCAGCCGCCGGCCAGTACGGCGGTGGCAGGGCCGGGGGTGGGGGGAACGTCGCTGGCGATGGTCGGGATCGGCACCGCACGCTCTGCGGTGGCCGGGGGGATCGACACTGCGGCCACACCGATGGCGGCGATGGCGACGGGGAGCAGGAATTTCATGAACATGGTTCCTAACGATACGGAACCAAGATGGGGGTTCGGCGCGAACGCCGCCAGATCAGCCGATGCGCTCGATCATCGCCGGTGCGGAACGGACCGACTTCGCATCGCTGCGATCCGCCACCTGCACCGCGACCAGCGCGACGGCACCCAGCGCGAAACCGCTGACGAAATGGCGAAGGAAACCGGTGCGATTCTGGGTCATCTGTCTCGTCCTCTTGCCCGGCCGCTCCCCCCGATGGTTCGCGGCGCCGAACCGGACCGGCCGGCCCGTTCGTCGATGCAAGATATAGTGTGTGGGGCTGAACCGGCGCTGGCGCGCCCGTTCATCGTGCGCACAGCCTCAACCATGTTGCGACTGCGAAATCAAGTAGGCGGCGGGTGCGGATTCGGCAACGCTGCGTTGCGTATCGGACGCGCGGCCCTGTCGCTTGTCCGCATACATGCGTTCGTCGGCGTCGGCTATGAGCGCTTCCACGTCGGACAGCGGCCCCAGCGTCCACCCGATGCTGAGCGTCGCTGCCGCCCCGGTGCCCAGCAGCGCGCTGGTTCCCTCCCCGAACCGGCTGGCGATACCCTCGGCGATGACGGCCGCCTCCTGCGCGCCGGTGCCCGGCAGGACGCACACGAACTCGTCGCCACCCCATCGGAACACCCGTCCCGTCATCGGCACCGACGCCACCGCAGCACGGGTGGCGATGCACAGCGCGGCGTCGCCCACCGCATGGCCGCGGCTGTCGTTCAGCGCCTTGAACCGGTCGAGGTCGATCATCATTACCGCACCTTCGCCGCGCCAGCCGCCGCGCGTGCGTTCGAATGCGGTACGGTTGCCCGCCCCGGTCAGCGCATCGCGCTCGGCAAGCATCTCCAGCCGACGCTCGCCACGTTCGGCATCCATGGTCAGCAGCGAAAAGCCGCGGAACATGATGAAGGCGACGGCGCCCGCCGCCAGCCATGCCGCCGGCCCGCCCTGCAGTCCGGTCGGGCTGGTGCCGATATGGCCGGTCAGCACCAGCCACGCGCGGCTGAGGAACATCGGCACGGTCAGCGCGAACATGACCGCGACGATCCAGCCGGTACGCAGCGATTCGCGCCGGGCGATGCGGATCGCGACGACGACGGTCGCCACGTCGAACATCGATCGTACGACGTTGAGATAGGCGATTCGCCCGCCCATGCCCGCCGGGTCGCTCCACAACAGCATCGGCACCGCCAGGATCGCGGCCACCACGATCCAGATTCCGATGTCCGCCCGCCCGTCGGCAAAGCGCCGCATGCCGATATAGATCGCGGCATAGCTCAGCACCGCGACGGTATTGCCGACCGGGATCAGCATCGGGATGCCGAGTCCGCGGGCCAGCGGGATCACCGCGCTGGCCCCCAGCAGGATATGCCCGCCGCCCCACCAGTTCGCCCAGCTGCCGAAGCGGCCGCCGACCGCCGCGGTCAGGTGCACGATGCCCGCAACGAACGAACACAATGCGACCATGATGTACAGGGTGGAAATATCGAGCAGCATGTCTTCTCTATCGCGACCGAAACCGGGATAGGACCGATGCCCTAATAGTCCGTTGCTACGGAAGTATTACTTGAGCGCGTCGCAGGCTGTTCGGATGCGCGCGCACGCCTCGCGCAGCAGATCGTCCGACGTGGCATAGCTGATGCGCATCGCCGGCGACAGGCCGAACGCCGCGCCCTGCACCGCCGCGACGCGCGCATCCTCCAGCAGATAGCCGACGAAATCCTCGTCGGTCGCGATCCGCTTGCCACCGGGCGTGCTGCGCCCGATCACCCCGGAAATGTCGGGATAGACGTAGAAGGCGCCGTCGGGCGTCGGGCAGGTGACGCCATCGATCGCATCGAGTTCGGCGACCACCATGTCGCGGCGACGCTGGAACGCGGCATTGCGCCCGGCAAGGAACGACTGGTCGCCGTTCAGCGCGGCGACGGCGGCGGCCTGCGCGATCGAACACGGGTTGCTGGTCGATTGCGACTGCAGCTTGGCGATCGCCTTGACCAGCCACGCCGCACCGCCGGCATAGCCGATGCGCCAGCCGGTCATCGCATAGGCCTTCGAACAGCCGTTCACGGTCAGCGTGCGGTCGTAGAGGCTGGGGTTCACCTCGGCGATCGTCGCGAACTCGAACCCCGGATAGACGATATGCTCGTACATATCGTCGGCGAAGATCCAGACATGCGGGTGGCGTTCCAGCACCTTGCCCAGCTCGCGCAGCTCGGCGCGGGTATAGCCGGCACCCGTCGGGTTCGACGGCGAATTGATGATGAGCCACTTGGTCCGCTCGGTGATCGCGGCGTCGAGCTGTTCGGGGGTGATCTTGTAATTCTGGTCGGCACCCGCCGCGACGAACACCGGGGTGCCGCCGGCGAACTGGACGACGTCGGGGTAGCTGACCCAATAGGGCGCGGGCACGATCACCTCGTCGCCGGCATCGATCGTCGCGACCAGCGCGTTGAACAGCGTGTGCTTGCCGCCGACGTTCACGCTGATCTGGTTCGCGGCATAGGTCAGGCCGTTGTCGCGGCTGAACTTGGCGGCGATCGCGTCCTTCAGCTCTGCCGTGCCGTCGACGTTGGTGTACTTGGTCTTGCCGGCACGGATCGCCGCGATCGCGGCGTCCTTGACGAAATCGGGCGTGTCGAAATCGGGTTCGCCCGCGCCCAGCCCGATCACGTCGACGCCCTGCCGCTTCAGCTCGAGCACCTTCGACGTGATGGCGAGGGTCGGCGAGGGATTGATACGGTCGAGCGCGGCGGAGGGCTTCATGGGACGTCCGATGCTGGGAGGGGAACGATGCCCGCGCCCTTAGCCCCCTATGTTCGCATCTGCAACCAAGCGCGCACGAATCAATCCGCGAACCGCGTTGCCGATGTAAAATCCTTGCGCGAGATCGCTGATCTTCAGCGGCATCTCCACCGCTTCGCCCCGCGCGATCAATTCGCCGCGCAATACGCCGGGCAGCAGGCCGCGGTCGAGCGGCGGGGTCAGCAGCTGCGCCCCGGCGCCGACGAAGATCGAGGTGAAGCTGCCCTCCGTCACCTCGCCATGGTCGCCGACGAAGATCGTCTCGAAACAGCCCGGCGGCGGCGCGGGCCAGAAGCGGCGGTCGCTGGTCTTGTGCGCCAGCCGCAGGTCGCGCGGCGGGACGGGAAGGGGGGCCAGCCCCACGTCGACCGGTCCGGCGGGCGGAGTCGGCAGCGGGGTGACGTCGACCGCGATCGCGCCCGATACCGACAGCAGCAGCCGCACCCGCGACGCCTCGCGCAGCCGAAAGGTCGCCGCCTGCAATTCGTTGCGCGTCGCGTGGCGATCGAAAGCGAAGCCCAGCGCCCGCGCGCTGTCGGTCATGCGCGCCAGATGCCGTTCGAGCAGCGCGATGCCGGCGATCGGATCGAACGCCATCGTCTCGACCAGGTCGAACCGGCGCGGGGACGTGTCGAGGAACCGCGCCTTGGCAAGGCATTCGCGCCACTCCGCCGACGCATCCGAATCGGCGACCACCCCCGATCCCAGCCCGATCGTGGCGTGCGATCCGCCATCGGGCAGATGCAGCGTCCGGATCGCGACGTTGAACGTCGCGTCGCCACCGGCGTCGATCGCGCCGATCGCCCCGGTATAGATGCCGCGCGCGCGCCCCTCGACCGCGTCGATCGCCTCCATCGCCCGCCGCTTGGGCGCGCCGGTGATCGATCCGCACGGAAACAGTGCCGCCAGCGCATCGACCGCGGTCGTGCCCGGCAGCAGCTCTGCGGTCACCGAAGATACCAGCTGGTGGATGCTGGGATAGGTTTCGACGACGAACCGCTCGGGCACCCGGACGCTGCCCGGTTTCCCGACGCGCGACAGGTCGTTGCGCATCAGGTCGACGATCATCAGGTTCTCGGCGCGCTGCTTAGGATCGTTCGCCAGCGCATCGGCCACCGCCCGGTCGCGCGCGGGATCGGGATCGCGGGACGCCGTGCCCTTCATCGGTCGCGCGGTGATCCGTCCGCCCTCGACCGCGAAGAACAGCTCGGGCGAAAAGGACAGCAGCCAGTCGCTGCCGGTCCACACCACCGCGCCGTGCCCCGCCGCCGCCCGCGGCCGGATCGCGGCGTACAGCGCCAGTGGATCGCCCGCCACCGGCACCCGCGCGCCGAAGGTCAGGTTCGCCTGATAGATATCGCCCGCCGCGATCAGCTCGAGGATGTCGTTGCACTGCGCGGCATAGGTGTCGCGGTCGATATCGGGCATGACCGCGCCGATCCATGCGCCCGCCGGATCGGGCAGCAACGCCGCGGCATCGACCGTCTCGGCACGGTCGAACACCCCGAACCACAGCAACGGCGTCGCCGCATCGCGTACCGGCACGCCGGGCACCAGCGCGGCACCGGCTTCGTAGCCGAGATACCCCGCCACCGCCGCGCCCCCGACCACCGCCTTCGTCATGTCCGCCAGCGCGGCGGGGACGTCGGCGACGCGATCGGCGCGGATCACGCGGACCGGCGCCCGGTACAGCCGCGCGCCTCCCCCCGGCCGGGCATCGTCGAGCAGTACGAAGGGCCGCGTCGCATCGAGCATCCCCCACGCTTGCCGGTTGCGCGCGCGCGGGGCAACCATTCTTACGCTGCCTTGTGTACCGGGCATTAAGCAGTAAGGCGGGCGGCATGACCCCATCCCCGATCCGTGCGGCGATCATCCCGGTGACCCCGCTGCAACAGAATTGCACGCTCCTGTGGTGCACGAAGACGATGCGCGGCGCGTTCGTCGACCCCGGCGGCGACCTGCCGCGCCTGCTCGCCGCGGCGCAGCAGAACGGCGTGACGGTGGAAAAGATTCTCCTGACCCACGGCCATATCGACCATTGCGGAGAGGCGAAGCCGCTGGCCGAACAGCTGGGCGTGCCGATCGAGGGCCCGCACGAGGCCGACCGCTTCTGGATCGCGCGGCTGGACGAGGACGGCAAGCGCTGGGGCCTGCGCGGCGTACCGTTCGAACCCGACCGCTGGCTGGTCGAGGGCGACACGGTGACCGTCGGCGAAGCCACGCTGTCGGTGTACGAGACGCCGGGCCACACGCCGGGCCATGTCATCTTCTTCCACGAGGGCGCCCGATTCGCGCTGGTCGGCGACGTGTTGTTCCAGGGATCGGTCGGCCGCACCGATTTTCCGCTGTCCGACCATCAGGCATTGCTCGCATCGGTGGTGAGCAAGCTATGGCCGCTGGGCGACGACGTCGCGTTCGTGCCGGGCCATGGACCGGGCAGCACCTTCGGCCACGAACGCGCGACCAATCCTTTCGTTGGCGATGCGGTGCTGGCCAAATAGTCCTGGTCAGCACAATAATCGCCACCCCGGCGCAGGCTGGGGTCTTCCGCGGCTCTTGCTTCGTGCTATCGTCGGAGATCCCGGCCTTCGCCGGGATGGCCGGCGTGGCAGGGGATGGTGTCGCAGGCCCGATCCCAACCCAAAGCTTGCAACCCCACGCGAAAACGCTATAGGCGCGGTTCGCTTCGCGACCAGCCTGTTTGCCGGTCCGGCGGGTCGTCGGTCGCGCAAACGGTCCGGCACTTGCCTGGGCCGCGTCGGCAGTTGGTGGTGAAACCACCCGATACCCAAGTGATAAAGGTGCCGAAATGGCAGTTCCCAAGAGAAAGACCTCGCCCTCGAAGCGCGGTATGCGTCGCAGCCACGACTCGCTGAGCATCGAGTCGTTCCAGGAATGCCCGAACTGCGGCGAACTGAAGCGGCCGCACAACCTGTGCACCGCGTGCGGCCACTATAACGGTCGCGAAGTCGTCTCGGTCGAAGCGTAAGCGCTAACACCGGACAGGGAAGCACGCATGGCTGACGGGTCCTGGATCGCCATCGACGCGATGGGCGGTGACGAAGGGCTTGCCACCATGCTGGCGGGCGTCGCCCATGCACGGCGACGCCACGAATCGATGCGCTTCCTGCTGGTGGGCGACGAGGCGGCGATTCGCGCCGGTCTCGAATCGCATCCCAATCTCAGCGCCGCGTCGGAGATCGTCCACGCGCCCGAGGTCGTCGGTTCGTCGGACAAGCCCAGCCAGGCGATCCGCCGGGCGAAGGTGACGTCGATGGGCGTCGCGATCAACCTGGTAAAACAGGGGCGCGCCGCCGCCGCGGTGTCGGCGGGCAATACCGGCGCGCTGATGGCGATGGCGAAGCTGTCGCTGCGCACCATGCCGGGCATCGATCGCCCGGCGCTGGCGGCGTTGCTCCCCAGCCTCGGCGACAACGACCTGGTCATGCTCGACCTCGGCGCCAATGCCGAGTGCGATGCGCGCAACCTCGTCCAGTTCGCGGTGATGGGTGCCGCCTATGCCCGCACCGCGCTTGACCTCGAAAGCCCCCGCGTCGCGCTGCTGAACATCGGCACCGAGGAGCTGAAGGGCATCGACAGCGTGCGGGAAGCGGCGGCGACGCTGCGCGCCTCGCCGCATCTGCCGATGACCTTTTCGGGCTATATCGAGGGCGACCGCCTGTCGCGCGGACAGGTCGACGTCGTCGTCTGCGACGGTTTTTCGGGCAACATCGCGCTCAAGACCGCGGAGGGGACGGCGCGCTTCGTCGCCGACCTGCTCAAGCGCGCGTTCCGCTCGTCGGTGCGCTCCAAGATCGGTTTCCTGATCTCGCGCCCGGCCACCGAATTGCTGCGCCACCATCTTGACCCCAACAACCATAACGGCGCGGTCTTTCTCGGCCTCAACGGGCTGGTGGTGAAGAGCCATGGCAGCGCCAACGCGGCCGGCATCTCGAACGCGATCCAGGTCGCGGCCAAGATGGTGCGCGACGACCTGACCCGCAGCATCGCCAGCGATCTTGCAGGTATCGAGGCGCAGGCGGCATGATCCGCGCGGTCGTCACCGGCACCGGATCGGCGCTCCCGGCGAATCGCGTGTCGAACGCGCAGCTGGCCGAACGGGTCGATACCTCCGACGAATGGATCGTCGAGCGCACTGGCATCCGTTTCCGCCACATCGCCGCCGAGCATGAGACGACCGCGACGCTGGCGACCGATGCCGCGCGCGCGGCGATCGCCGCCGCCGGACTGGACGCGGGCCAGATCGACCTGATCGTGCTGGCGACCGCCACCCCCGACCAGACCTTTCCCGCCACCGCGACCAAGGTGCAGGCCGCGCTCGGCATCGACGACTGCGTCGCGTTCGACGTCGCGGCGGTGTGTTCGGGCTTCCTCTATGCGGTGCAGGTCGCCGATTCGATGCTGCGCGCCGGTGTCCACCGCCGTGCGCTGGTGATCGGCGCCGAGACGTTCAGCCGCATCCTCGACTGGGAGGATCGCGCCACCTGCGTCCTGTTCGGCGACGGTGCCGGCGCGATCGTGCTGGAGGCGACCGAGGATGCGGACGGTCGCGGCATCCTGTCGACCCGGCTCCATGCCGATGGCCGCCACAACGGCCTGCTCTATGTCGATGGCGGCCCCTCGACCACCGGCACCGTCGGCAAGCTGCGCATGAAGGGCAAGGAAGTGTTCCGCCACGCGGTCGTGAACCTCGCCGCCGTCATGGGTGAATCGCTCGACCTGGCCGGGCTGACGCCGGCGGATGTCGACTGGGTCGTGCCGCATCAGGCCAATGCCCGCATCCTCGATGCGACCGCGCGCAAGCTGGGCCTCGCGCCCGAAAAGGTCGTCGTCACCGTCGATCGCCATGCGAACACGTCGGCCGCCTCGGTGCCCCTCGCGCTGGACGTCGCGGTCAAGGACGGCCGGATCAAACGCGGCGACCTCGTCGTGCTGGAGGCGATGGGGGGTGGCTTCACCTGGGGCGCCGCCGTAGTGCGTTGGTAATCCTTTCGGATTTTTGAATCTCCGTATACGCTGTGCTAGCGGGGCAGCGTAGCATCAGGGGGACGAAGTACCATGGTATCCGAAGGCACGCTGACCCGCGCGGACCTCGCCGAGGAAATGCACCGCGAGATCGGCCTCTCGCGCGCCGATTCGGCCCGCGTCGTCGAACAGATCCTCGGCGCGATGTGCGAAGCGCTGTCGGATGGACAGAACGTCAAGATCTCGGGCTTCGGCAGCTTCGTGCTGCGCGACAAGGGCGAGCGCATCGGCCGCAACCCCAAGACCGGGATCGAGGTGCCGATCGCGCCGCGCCGCGTCCTGACCTTTCGCGCCAGCCAGATGATGCGCGACCGCATTGTCGCGGCGGACTGAAGGCCCGTTGGCGCCCCCGGTCGACAAGGCGCTGGGCGCCTATCGCACGATCGGCGAGGTCGCGCGCGACCTTGGGGTGCCGCAGCACCGGCTGCGCTATTGGGAAGGGCGCTTCCCGCAGATTCGCCCGCTGACCCGTGCGGGCGACCGCCGCCATTACCGGCCGGAGGACGTCGCGCTGCTGCGCCGCATCCATACGCTGCTGGGCGAACAGGGCTATACCGTGCGCGGGGTGCAGCAATTGCTGGCGCAGGAGGCGAAGGCGCCGCTGCCGGTCGCCCCCGCGCCGCGCCGCGCCGCCCGCATCACCGAATTGCGCGCCGTCCGCGCGCTGCTCGCCGATGCGCTGGCGGCGGACGGACTGGCGTAACGCCGACGATCCTGCCCGGGCGCCGTTGCGCCCCGCTTTCCCCCACGGCCAAACCTGCTAAACCGCGCGGGCGATGAGCGTATCCGACACCGAAGCCACCCATGATCCCGCTGCCCGGACGAGCCGGCGGTCCCGTTTCGCCCGTATCCGGCGGCGGTGGTGGTTCCGGCTGCCCGCCGTCGCGCTGTTGCTGGCCGGGATCGGCGTCTTCCTGATCTGGCTGCTGCTGTGGCGTACGCTGCCGTCGGTCGATTCGCTGCGCGCCTACGAACCGCCGCTGCCGACCAATGTCCGCGGGATCGAGGGCGATCCGATCCACAGCTATGCCCGCGAACGCCGCGTGCAGCTGTCCTATGCCGAATATCCGCCGCTGCTGGTCCGCGCGTTCCTCGCGGCGGAGGACCGGACCTTCTTCGACCATCACGGCGTCGACTATCCCGGCATCGCCGCGGCGATCCTGACGAACCTGCGCAGCGACGGCCGCCCGATCGGCGCGTCGACGATCACGCAACAGGTCGCGAAGAACCTGCTGCTGACCAACGAAGTCAGCTATGTCCGCAAGGCGAAGGAGGCGCTGCTCGCCTATCGTATCGAGAATGCGCTGACCAAGCAGCAGATCCTCGAACTCTATCTCAACCAGATCGCGCTCGGCCGCAACGCGTTCGGCGTCGAGGCGGCGGCCCATGCCTATTTCGGTAAGGACCTGCGCGAACTGACCCTGCCGCAGATGGCGTATCTGGCGATCCTGCCCAAGGGGCCGTCCAACTACACCCCCGAACGCGGCTATGACCGCGCGATCACCCGTCGCAACTGGGTGCTGCGCGAGATGGAGCGCAACGCCTTCATCACGCCGGCACAGCGCGCCGCGGCCACCGCCCAGCCGCTCGGCACCATCCCGCGCCAGACCCCGCGACAGGAAACGGCGGGCGGCTATTTCATCGAGGAAGTGCGCCGCCAGCTGCTCGGGGCATTCGGCGAGAATGCGAAGGACGGGCCGTACAGCGTCTATGCCGGCGGGTTGTGGGTGCGGACCTCGCTCGACCCGAAGATCCAGGTCGATGCGCAGGATGCGCTGCGTGCCGGGCTGATCCGCTTCGATTCGGGGCGTGGCTGGTCGGGACCGCTCAACAAGCCGCGCGCCACGATCGACGGCGACAACTGGCAGCAGGCGCTGCTCAACACCAATATCGCGGTCGATTATCAGGACTGGCAGGCGGCGATCGTGATTGCCAAGGCCGGGGGCGAGGCGCAGCTGGGCTTTGCCGATGGCCGCACCGGCACGTTGCCGCGCGGCAACGCGGTGATGCCGGTGCGGGGGCAGGGGGGCACCGCCTTCGCCGCGCTCGAACCCGGCGACATCGTCGCGGTCGCGCCGGCGGGCGGCGACTGGTCGCTGCGCTCGGTCCCGCGCGTATCGGGCGGCATGGTGGTGGAGGACCCGCGTACCGGCCGCATCCTCGCGATGCAGGGCGGGTTCGACAGCCGTATCCAGTCGTTCAACCGTGCGACGCAGGCGATGCGCCAGCCCGGCTCGACCATCAAGCCGATCGTCTATGCCGCCGCGCTGGAAGCGGGAATGACCCCCGCCTCGATCATCGTCGACGGCCCGTTCTGCGTGAACCAGGGCGGCCGGCTGGGCCAGAAATGCTTCCGCAACTTTGGCGGCGGCGGTGCCGGCCCGCACACGATGCGTTGGGGCGTCGAACAGTCGCGCAACCTGATGACGGTGCGCGCCGCAGCGCAGACCGGCATGGACAAGGTCAACGACCTGATCCAGCGCGTCGGCGTCAGCGACACGAAGTTTCCGCCCTATCTGTCCTACGCGCTGGGTGCGGGCGAAACGACGGTCATGCGCATGGTTAACGCATACTCGGTCCTCGCCAATCAGGGCCGCGAGCTGAAACCCACGGTGATCGATTTCGTGCAGGACCGCCGCGGCAAGGTGATCCTGCCGCAGAACTGGCGTGCGTGCGACGGCTGCAACGCGCCCGACTGGGACGGCAAGGCCATGCCGCGCCCGCAGATCAGGTCGCGTCAGGTGATGGACGCGATGAGCGCCTACCAGATGGTGCACATCATGGAGGGGGTGATCCAGCGCGGCACCGCCACCACGCTGCGCGACCTCGGCCGTCCGATCATGGGCAAGACCGGCACCTCGACCGGGCCGACCGACGTTTGGTTCGTCGGCGGCACGCCGCAGATGATCGCCGGCCTCTATCTCGGCTTCGACACGCCCCGGAACCTCGGCGGCTATGCCCAGGGCGGTACGATCGCCGCGCCGATCTACAAGAGCTTCGCTCTCAGGGCGTACAAGGACATGGACGTCCTGCCGTTCCGCGCGCCTGCGGGCGTACGCATGGTCCGCATCGACCGCGCCAGCGGCCGCCCGGTCTATGGCGGCTGGCCGACCACCGATCCCAAGGCGGCGATCATCTGGGAAGCGTTCAAACCCGAGACGGAGGCGCGTCGCGCCACCGGCCGGCTGGGCGAGGCGCGCGCGCCCGTCACCCGCGACCCGACCCGCGCCGCGCCCGTGCCGCAGCAGGCGCAACCGCGCGACAGCGACTTCTTGCAACGCGAAGGGGGAATCTACTAGCGCGCGGCCGATATCGGCGGCATCCCCCTCAGTCCCCTTCCCGGAGTTTTCCCCATGCGCGCCGAAGCGCAAGCCCATGTAGACAAGATCAACGATGCCCTCGCGCTGCTGCGCCGCTTCCTCGACTGGGACCGCGCGCTGCGCCGGCTCGACGAGCTGAACGCGCGCGTCGAGGACCAGGCGTTGTGGAACGATCCAAAGGCCGCGCAGGAGGTGATGCGCGAACGCCGCCGGCTGGACGAGGCGATCACCGCCACCCGCACCATCGAACGCGAACTGTCCGACACCGTCGAGCTGATCGAGATGGCCGATGCCGAGGGCGATGCCGAGATGGCGGAGGAAGGCGTCGCCAACCTCGCCGAGCTGGCCAGCCGCGCCGACCATGATAAGGTACAGGCGCTGCTGTCGGGCGAGGCCGACGGCAACGACACCTATATCGAGATCAACGCCGGTGCCGGCGGGACCGAGAGCCAGGACTGGGCCGGCATGCTGCAACGCATGTATACCCGCTGGGCCGAACGCCGCGGCATGAAGGTCGAGCTGGTCGACCAGCATTCGGGCGAACAGGCCGGCATCAAGTCGGCGACGCTGCTCATCAAGGGCGAGAATGCGTACGGCTTCGCCAAGACCGAGGGCGGCGTCCACCGCCTCGTCCGCATCAGCCCGTATGACAGCGCGGCGCGGCGCCACACCTCGTTCGCGTCGATCTGGGTCTATCCGGTGATCGACGACAATATCGAGGTCGACTACAACGAAAGCGACCTGCGCATCGACACCTATCGCGCGTCGGGTGCCGGCGGCCAGCACATCAACACGACCGATTCGGCGGTGCGAATCACGCACATCCCGACCGGGATCGTGGTGCAGTGCCAGAACCAGCGCTCGCAGCACAAGAACAAGGCGGAGGCCTATAACCAGCTGCGCGCCCGGTTGTACGAGCGCGAACTTGCGATCCGCGAGGCGGAGGCCAATGCCGAGAACGCGACCAAGACCGATATCGGCTGGGGCCACCAGATCCGCTCCTATGTGCTGCAACCGTACCAGATGGTGAAGGACCTGCGCACCGGCGTCGTCTCGACCGCGCCGGGCGACGTGCTGGACGGCGCGCTCGACCCGTTCATGGCCGCGGCCCTGTCGCAGCGCGTGACCGGCGAGAAGGTCGATATCGAGGATGTCGACTGAGATGCGCCGCGCCCTGTCCCTTGCCCTGCTGATGCTGGCCGGCTGCGACGCGACGCAGCCCGGCCCGGTCGCCAACGCGCATGGCGAGGACAAGCCGGTGTTCCCCAGGGCCGACCGGCCGGTGGCGACGATCGTGTCGGCGCGCTGGTCGACCGAGGAAGCGCGCGACCGGCTGAACGAAGCCGAGCTGGTGATGGACAAGGCCGGTATCGCGCCCGGCATGACCGTTGCCGATATCGGCGCGGGCGAGGGCTATTACACCATCCGCATGGCGCAGCGCGTCGGCCCGGACGGCCGCGTGCTGGCCGAGGACATCATCCCGCAGATCCGCGACGCGCTGGCGCAACGCGTCGCGCGCGAACGGCTCGACAATGTCAGCGTGCGGCTGGGCGAGCCCGACGATGCGAAGCTGCCGGCGAACAGCTTCGACCGGGTGCTGATGGTCCATATGTACCACGAGATCGCCGAGCCCTACGCCTTCCTGTGGAACCTGCGCCCGTCGCTGCGCCCCGGCGGGCGGGTGGTGGTGGTCGATGCCGACCGCGCCACCCGGAACCACGGCACCCCGCCCGCGCTGCTGAAATGCGAGTTCGAAGCGGTCGGCTACAAGCTGGTCGAGCTGCAGCGCATGCCCTCGGCCGGCGGCTATATCGCGATGTTCACACCGGCAGGGCCGCGCCCGGAGCCGAAGGACATCGTGCCGTGCCGCGTACCGGCACCGACGCCGAGCGCGACCCCCACCGGCACGCACAAGGGCTGAACTGCCTCACCCCGCCACCCACCGTTCAGTTCGAGCAGCTTCGAGCTTGTCGAGAAGAGGGTCAGGTGAACCATGCCCCGCATGGTTCAGGATTGTCCGGGGGACAATCCGACCCGATCCTCGTCGAGAACCGGGGCATTCGGGGCAACCCCTTCTCGACTACGGCTCTCGACAAGCTCGATCCTCCGCTCGAAGCAAACGGGGGTGAGAGGCGGGGAAGTGGGTAACCGGGCAGAACGCCGCCCACTCGCAACACCAGACACCCACCACCGTTCGTGCTGAGTAGCGACTGAGCGAAGTCGAAGGCGCGTATCGAAGCATCCGTGACCACCTTCGATACGCTGCGTCGACAGGCTCAGCGGCTACCCGGGGCAAACGGCGTTCGTGATCCCGTTTCCAAAACCGTCAGCCCAACAACACCGGCGCCAGCAGCAGCAACAGCTTCACATCGACCGCCTTGCCCGCCGCGCGCTGCGCATCCAGAAAGGCGGCGACGCCGTCCACCGGCACCCGGTGCACGACGATATCCTCGCCCGGCACGCCGCCGCCGTCGCCGACCTTTTCCAGCGCCCCGGCGCGGAACAGCGTGAAGCTTTCCGACACCATCCCCGGCGACGAATGATATTCGCCCAGCGACACCATGGTCCCCGCGCGATAGCCGGTCTCCTCCTCCAGTTCGCGCGTCGCCGCCACCGCCGCCGCCTCGCCTTCCGCATCGTCCCCGACCAGCCCCGCGGGCAGTTCGATGCAGTTGCGGCCCAGCGGCACGCGATATTGCTCGACCAGCAGCACATGGCCGTCGTCGATCGCGACGATCACCGCCGCGCCGATGCCGTTGGCGCGGCCGACATATTCCCAGCGGCCGCGTTTCTTCGCGGTGATGAAGCGGCCCGCCCACATCACTTCTTCGGGGGCATCGGCGTCGATCACAGCTCGATCAACCGGTCGGGCAGTTCGTTCATCGGGGTAGCTCCTCGTGGAAAATGCTCGGCCAGCACCGCGCCGATCGCACCGACCGCCGCGACGATGCCGTCGGCGGCGCGATCCTGCTTCAACGCCACCAGTAACGCCGCCAGCGCATCGCCCCACACCGCCTGCTCGACGCGGTCGTGGATCGCAGCCTCGGCGATCAGCTCGGCCCGATGTTCGTCGAGCGACAGGTACAGCAGCACGCCGGTCGCCGCGACGGTACGCCGTTCGGCGGCGGCGCGGAACAGCAGCAGCGCGCGGGCATGGACCCGCCGCGCCCTGGTCGCCGCCGGGGTCAGCGCCATGCGCAGCGGCATCCATGCGCAGGCATAGCGCACGATCAGGAACGTCGCCGTCATCGCCCACCCGGTCGTCGCCAGCAGGAAGCGTGGCGAGGGTGCGTCGCCCCACGGCTCGACCAGCCCATGCACCGCCAGCAGCCATGCCGGCCACAGCGCGGTCGCGGCCAGCACCAGCAGCATCGCCAGCACCGCGACGTGCAGCCCGACATCGTGATAGGCGTCCGATCGCCGCGCCAGCACGACGACGATCTCGCCATCGGTTGCCGCCTCGGCAGTCGCCACCGCATCGCGGATGCGCGTGCGATCCTCGGGGGTCATCGCCATCACCAATTCCCCGACGCGCCGCCGCCGCCGCCCGATCCGCCGCCCCCGCCGGTGAAGCCGCCGCCGGTCCAGCCGCTGCCGCCACCCGAACCACCGCTCCAGCCGCCCGACGACCCGCCGCTCCAGCCACCGCCGCCGCCGCGCGCGGCGCTGCGTGTCAGTTCGTCGGCGATCGACCACAGCACGACCTGCGCCACATCGCCCGCGGTGCCGCTGCGATGCCGCTGCCCCCGTGGCCCGGCACGTCGCCGCCGCCCGGAAAAGGCGATCATGCAGAACAGGATGACGCCGACCGCGATGAAGAACACCGTGCCGGTCGCCATGCCGGCGCCACTGGACCGCGGTCGCTGCGCCCGGTCGAACTTCACCACCGCCGCATCGGTCCGCGCCTGCGCCTCGTCGGGGCTGGCGCGCAGCTGTGCGATCACCGCATCGGCTCCGGCGGTCATCGCGCCGGGTACGTCGCCCGCCTGCAACTTCGGCATCATCTGCTGGCGGATGATCGTGCTCGACAACGCATCGGTCAGCACCGGTTCGAGGCCGTAGCCGACCTCCAGCCGCGGCCCGCGCTGTCCGGCGGGGTTGTTGGGCGCGATGAACAGGATCGCACCGTTGTCCACACCCTCCAGCCCGATGCCCCATGCGCGCAGCAGCTTGTAGCCATATTCCTCCAGCGGATAGCCCTGCACGTCGGCGATCGTCGCGACGACGAACTGCCGTTTGGTATCGCGCTGCAATGCCTGCAATTTCTGCGTCAGGTCGGCGCGTGTTTCCGCCGGCAGGACATTGGCGTCATCGACCACCAGCCCGCTGAACCTGGGGAATGTCTGCGCCCCCGCGGGCACCGCGCCGCCCAGCATCAGCAGCGCCAGCCACAGCGAGAGCAGGATGCGGTGCATCCCGGCGCTCAGCGCGCGTTGCCGAAATCGACCTGCGGCGCGACCTCGGCTCCGGCCTGCGCCTGGAAGCTCTGCTTGGGTTTCGCGCCATAGAAGACGCGCGCGCCGATCGCGTCGGGAAAGGTGCGGATGCGGGTGTTATAAGCCTGCACCGCTTCGTTATAGTCGCGCCGGGCGATGGCGATGCGGTTCTCGGTCCCTTCCAGCTGCGATTGCAGGTTCAGGAAATTCTGGTTGCTGGTCAGCTGCGGATACGCCTCGACCACCGTGCGCAACTGCCCCAGCGCCTGGGTCAGCTGGTTCTGCGCCGCCTGAAACCGCTGGAACGTCGCCGGGTCGGACAGGTCGTCGGTGGTGACGTTGATCGACGTCGCGGCGGCACGCGCCTGCGCGACCTGGGTCAGCACGCGCTCCTCCTGTCCCGCAAAGCCCTTCACCGTCGCGACGAGGTTGGGGATCAGGTCGGCGCGGCGCTGATACTGGTTCTGCACCTCGCCCCATCTGGCGTTCACATTCTCCTCGGCGGTCGGCACGCTGTTCACGCCGCATGCCGCCAGCGGCATCGCCGCCATCACCACCATCGCCCGCCGCAT
Organism: Bacillus sp. 2B10; assembly: GCA_003946805.1. Taxonomy (GTDB): domain Bacteria; phylum Pseudomonadota; class Alphaproteobacteria; order Sphingomonadales; family Sphingomonadaceae; genus Sphingomonas. The sequence continues at coordinate 28,908 of RPSH01000013.1, forward strand.
CTGCATGTTTGTTCACCCGGTGCTTGCCTGCGGCCATCGTATCGAAGCAATATGACGCCCTCAAGCAGAGACGGGAGGGCCGAGGTCCATGCTCAAGGAATTCCGCACGTTCGTCGCGCGCGGCAACGTGCTCGACCTCGCGGTCGGCGTCATCATCGGCGCGGCGTTCGGGACGATCACCAAATCGCTGACCGACGACATGATAATGCCGGTCATCGGCTGGCTGTTCGGCGGGTTCGATTTCTCCAGCTATTTCGTCAAGCTCGGACCCATTCCGGCGACTTACAAGGGCAGCCCCGACAGCTATACCGCGCTGAAGGCCGCCGGCGTCCCGCTGTTCGGCTATGGCCAGTTCCTCAGCGTCGTCATCAACTTCGTGATCCTCGCCTTCATCGTGTTCCTGCTGGTGAAGTTCGTGAACCGCGCGATCGCGGTGGTGCATCAGGAGCAGAAGGACGGCGACGTGCCCCCTGCCGCCGATCCGCCCGAGGTCGCGCTGCTGCGCGAGATCCGCGACGAACTGCGCGCGGCGAAGAAGCTGGATTAAACGTCACCCCGGCGAAGGCTGCGGTCTCCCTCGGCTCCTGCTGCGCGTCATCACCGGAAGATTCCAGCCTGCGCTGGAATGCCGTGTGCGTCAGGCCGCCGCCAGCTCCTGCGCCGCGGCGGCGGCCAGGCTGGTGCCGTCGAGGATGCGCGCGGTTTCGTCGCGGACCCGCGCCATCGCGTGGCGGATGGCGCAGCTCGCCTCGTCCTTGCAGTCGCCGCACGGGCGGTATGCGGTGCGGCTGACGCACGGGACCAGCGCCAGCGGCCCCTCGATCACGCGGATGATTTCGCCCAGCGAGATCAGGTGCGCCGGCCGCGCGAGGTGATATCCGCCCGCCTTGCCCCGCGTCGACGACAGGAACCCGGCCTCGCGCAGATCGGCGAGGATCAGTTCGAGGAACTTGCGCGGCACGTTGGCGGCGGCGGCGATGCGGTGCATCGGCATCGGTGCCTCGCCCGCGGGCTGTTCGGCCAGGAACAGCATCGCGCGAAGCGCATAGCGGGAACGCTGGGTCAGCATGATCCTGTCGCCCATGCCACTTGGACGCGCCCGAGGGAAGTCCGCTTCTTTTCAAAGCCGGGACGAGCGCCTATATGCCCTTTCGTCGGCTTACAGCCGGCTATGACGATAAACTGCGGCGTGCAATAGACGCAGCGGACCCGGGGGCAGTACCCGGCGGCTCCACCATAAGGTGGTGTTCTGGACACCGTTTCTGACGGGGCCGAACCAGGATCGACGTGTGTTGAAAAGCGCTGTTTTCGTTCGGAATGGGACCACCGCAACGGCCCATACACACAAGTGCCAACGATAACGAAGCACTCGCGATTGCGGCGTAACTGAGGGCCTCACGGCCTGAAGTTACTCCAAGATAGCGCGGTTGGACCGAACCGGGCAACAGAATCGGATTCCAGCGGCCGCCGGGGGGGCCGGGCAACAGAACCCCCCGGACCTTGCGCGCGCGGAGCACCGGGCAACAGAAGCTCCCCACCTTTCTCCATGCCGATCCGAACGTCACCCCGGCGCAGGGTGGGGTCTCTCGCCATGTGCGCACCCCCGATTGCCACGAACGCGGTCATTGTCCCGCGCTATTACCGGGAGATTCCAGCCTGCGCTGGAATGACGGGTGTTGGCGGGGCGGGGCCATGCGACGCGCGGGCGAACCCGCGCCACCAGCCGCCTTGCCGTATCCGTCGCACCCACGCTACGCCCCCGCGCATGGATACCCAGCTCATCGCCCTGCTCATGCTGGTCGCGTTCCTCGCCGGCACCATCGATGCGATGGCGGGCGGGGGCGGGCTCATCACCATTCCGGCATTGCTGGCGGCCGGCATGCCGCCGGTCGTGGCGCTGGGCACCAACAAGCTGCAAAGCGCGTTCGGCACCGCCGGCGCGACCTTCGCCTTCTGGCGCAAGGGGCATATCGACCTGCGCCGCTTCGCCCGGCTGGCGCTGGCGTCGTTCGGCGGGGCGGCGGCCGGCGCGGCGCTGGTGCAGACGATCGATCCGCACTTCCTCTCCGGGCTGCTGCCGGTGCTGCTGGTGGCGATGGCGCTGTATTTCCTGCTCGGGCCGCGGCTGTCCGACGTCGATACCCATGTCCGCCTCGCGCCGGCGGGGCTGCTGCTCGCGGTGGCGGCGATCGGCACCTATGACGGGTTCTTCGGGCCGGGGACGGGGTCGTTCTTCACGCTGCTGCTGGTCACCGCCGCCGGCATGGGCGCGACGCGGGCGGTGGCGCATACCAAGCTGCTGAACCTCGCCAGCAACCTTGCCGGCCTCGCGGTCATGATCGCGGGCGGCCATGTGTGGTGGACGGTGGGGTTGGCGATGGCGGTCGCCAGCGTTGCCGGCGGACAGGTCGGCGCGGCGCTCGCCATCCGCTTCGGCGGCCGCGCGATCCGGCCGCTGCTGGTCGTGGTGTCGCTGGCGCTGACGGTGAAGCTGGTCGCGGACCCGGCCAATCCGCTCAGGATGTGGCTGGGGGTGTAGCCTTTCCCCACCTCCGTTTGCTTCGAGCGCAGGTTCGAGCCTGTCGAGAACCGAAGTCGAGAAGGGGTTGCCCCAAGCGGGCCGTTCTCGACGGGCGCTTCTCGACAAGCTCGAAGCTGCTCGAACCAAACGGTGGGGGGAGGGGGGGATCAGTCCAGCTGCGCGCCGGCCACCCGCGTCAACCGGCACGCAAGGTCCGCCTCCCCCGACGCCACGATCCAGTCGTCGCCGTCGGCCACGATGCCGGTCGTGAACACCACCGGCTGCGGCAGGTACGCCTGGTGCGCGATCGGCGCGATCAGCGCGGGTGCCGCCTCCAGCACCGGCACGCGTTCGTCACGCTCCAGCACCCGCGACACGTCATGGTCGATCAGCGCGCGATAGGTGCGATACACCCCGACCGCGCCCTGCTTCTCGACGCCGTGATACAGCAGCATCCACCCGCGCCTCGTCCGCACCGGCTGCGTGCCCCCGCCCAGCTTGTACGCCGCCGCCCCTTTGAGCGGGCGCAGCGCCGGTTCGCTGAGCGGCCGCCAATGCAGCATGTCGGGCGAGGTCGCGACGTTGATGCTCGGCCCGCTGCCCTCCGCCGCGTCGGGCGCCGCCACGAACCACGCATCCGACAGCGGCCGGGTCAGCGCGACGAACCGGTCGCCGACCCGCCCCTCGAACGGCACCATGTCCTTGTTGCCATGATCCAGCACCATGCCCTGCGACCGCCAGTCATACCCGTCGTCCGACCGGTACATCACCGTGCACAGCCGCCCGCCCGACACCCCGCACACCGTCATCCAGTAGACGCCGTCGATCACTGCGATGCGCGGGTCCTCGACACCATATTGGGCATGGTCCGCCGACGGCTCGACCGCGCGGTCGTAATGCACCGCCACCACCCGCTGCCCGTCGGCCGACAGCTCGACCGGCAGCAGCCACGACAGCGAGGTGAGGCCGAGGAACGGATACGCCCCGCCGTTCAGCGAAAAGAAGCGCGGGTCGCTGACATCCGCCGCGTCCGCCGGAAACGCATCCAGCACATATCCGGTCGGCGTCCAGCGGATCGAGCGGACGCAGCCGCCCCGCACCGGTTCGCGCAGCGCCTCGGCGATCCGCACCAGCAACAGCAGGTTGCCGCCGGGCAGCCGCGTCAGCGCCGGATTGAACGCCCCCAGCACATAGGTCGGCTCGGCGATGCCGCGCCTGAGCGGCGAGCGCGTCAGGTCGACATCGTCGGGGGCGAAGACGATCCGGTCGTCGCTCATTGCCCGCCATCGTCCTGCATCGAGCGGTGATGGCGGATCACCTCGTCGATGATGAAGCGCAGGAACTTCTCGGAAAATTCGGGGTCGAGGTCGGCGTCGCGGGCCAGCGCGCGCAGCCGCGCGATCTGCGCCTCCTCGCGGCCCGGATCGGCGGGAGGCAGCCCTTCCTCCGCCTTGTAGCGGCCGACCGCCTGCGTCACCTTGAACCGTTCGGCGAGCAGGAAGACGAGCGCGGCATCGATATTGTCGATGCTCTGGCGAAAGCGTTGCAGCGTCGCGTCGGGCATGGCGTCCTCTTTTGTAACCAAAGGGGGCGACCGGCCCGCCGTCCCGTCGTCCCTTTCGCGCGACCGGACGCGCGGCGCAACCCCGCCTTTCCCTTGCGTTCGGCCCCGTGAACCGCCACATCGCTTACGACATGACGGCCACCCTCCACCGCCTCGACAAGCGTACCGACCCCTCGCTCGATCCGCTGATGGCGTTGGTCGCCGACGACATGAACCGCGTGAACGCGGTGATCCTCGACCGGATGCAGTCGAAGATTCCGCTCATCCCCGAACTCGCCGGTCACCTGATCGCGGGCGGGGGCAAGCGGATGCGGCCGATGCTGACGCTCGCCAGCGCGCGGCTGATCGGCTATGGCGGCACGCGCCACCACCTGCTGTCGGCGGCGGTCGAATTCATCCACACCGCGACGCTGCTACACGACGACGTGGTCGACGGCTCCGACCTGCGCCGCGGCAAGCGCACCGCCAACATCATCTGGGGCAACCCGGCCAGCGTGCTGGTCGGCGATTTCCTGTTTTCCAAGAGCTTCGAACTGATGGTCGAGGCGGAAAGCCTCAAGGCGCTGCGCGTCCTGTCGGGTGCGTCGGCGGTGATCGCCGAAGGCGAAGTGAACCAGCTGACTGCGATCCGCCGCATCGACACCGCCGAGGACCGCTATCTCGACATCATCGGTGCCAAGACCGCCGCGCTGTTCGCCGCCGCCTGCCGCATCGCCGCGATCGTCGCCGACCGCTCGGACGCCGACGAGGCCGCACTGGACGCCTATGGCCGCAACCTCGGCATCGCGTTCCAGCTGGTCGACGACGCGATCGATTACGTTTCCGACGCCGATACCATGGGCAAGGACGCGGGCGACGACTTCCGCGAAGGCAAGATGACGCTGCCGGTCATCCTCGCCTATGCCCGCGGCGACGATGCGGCGCGCGCCTTCTGGCGCGATGCGGTGTCGGGCAAGCGCGCGAGCGATGCCGACCTCGCCCATGCCATCACCCTGATCCGCTCGACCCGTGCGGTCGACGACACGCTGGCCCGCGCCCGCCATTACGGCCAGCGCGCGATCGATGCGCTGGGCGGCTTCGCGGGCGGCGCGGCCAAGGACGCGATGATCGAGGCGGTCGAATTCGCGATCCGCCGCGCCTATTGACGGCGTCGGGCGTAGCTAACCCTTTGTAAACCAACGTCGTGCAGCATTGCGGCGGGCACGGCATTTGGCGCGTGTCCGCGTTGCAGGGGCTTGCATGCAGATCGCCGACGACCCCGCCTTTCGCGGGTCCATCACCGCGTCACCCTGGACGATCGACTTCGCGTTGTTCGGCCATTGGGACCTCGGCACCGTCGCCCGCTTCGGCGCGGCGCTGCGCGATGCGGTGACGCGGCTACCGACGCTGGGGGTCCGGCCAGGTGAACAGGTCGCGCTGTTCGACATCACCGGCTTCGCGGTCCAGTCCCCGGACGTCCTCGCCGCGATCGGCGAGATCGCCGACCGCTCGCGCACGACCTCGCGCAAGATCGCGCTGGTCCGCAACAGCGCGCTGCTGGCGATGCAGGTCAAACGCGCCATTCCGCACCTGTCGATGTTCGACACGCGCGAGGACGCGCTAGCGTGGTTGCGGGAGGAGGGGGGCGCCGAAGCATCGGCTTGAGGTCCGCACCATCGTCCTTCGCGCACCGGCGAGGATCCATGTGCGCTGCCACACGCAATGAGGCGCCGTCATTGCCGAAGTATATTGCGACAGGAAACGTCCGTAAGAGGTGCAGCATGGTATTCCGGCAAGTCCGACCCTTGCCGGGCCCCCGCGCAGGCGGGGCCCAGAGCCAAGCAGAACAACGGTTTGTGCCTGCGACCCTGGACCCCCGCCTGCGCGGGGGTACGCCGGAGCGAAATTCGCAAAGGTTCCGCCTCCGTCAGGTTGCGGGAATTGCATGGCCGCACCTTCGCCCGCCGCTGGAATATACTGCTTTTGCAGGAGCGACACGGGCGACGGGCGCTCCCGAAAAGAACCGCTTTCCTACACGCCCGTCCGCTGCCACGCTCCGGTCACGCTCTTTTACACCGTGACCGCCCCCGACCCCGGTGCACCCGTGCGACAAACTGCGCACGAGTGTGACTTTCGTGACCTTTGCCTTACGCCGCGCGCTTTTCCAGCGCCTGTGCCGCTTCCGCCATCAGCGCCCTGATGATCTCGGCCGCCGGTTCTTCCTTCGTCACCATGCCGACCGACTGCCCGGCCATCAGGCTGCCATGCTCGATATCGCCGTCGATCACCGCGCGGCGCAGCGCGCCTGCCCAGTAATGTTCGATCTGCAACTGCGCCTCGGCCATCGCCACGCTGCCCTCGTCCAGCAGCTGCGCCACCTCGCGCTGCTTGGCGGTGAACAGCTCGCCGCCGGCATTCTTCAGCGCGCGCACCGGGATCACCGGCAACCGCGCATCGATCTGCACGCTCGCCACCGCGTCGCGCGCCGACGCGCGCAGGAACGCCTTCTTGAATGCCGGATGCGCGATCGATTCGGTGGCGCAGACGAAGCGCGTGCCGAGCTGCACGCCCGCCGCCCCCATATCCAGATAGCCGGCGATCGCCTCGCCCCGGCCGATCCCGCCCGCGACGAACACCGGCACCTGTTCGGCGACCTCGGGCAGCATCTCCTGCGCCAGTACGCTGGTGGAAACCGGGCCGATATGGCCGCCGGCCTCCATCCCCTCGATCACCAGCGCGTCGGCGCCCGACCGGATCAGCTTCTTCGCCAATGCCAGCGCCGGGGCGAAGGCGATGACCCTGGCCCCCGTCGCCTTGATCGCCTCCAGCGACCCCTTGGGCGGCAGGCCGCCGGCCAGCACGACATGGGTGACGCCGTGGCGCCCGCACACCTCGATCAGGTCGAACAGCGCCGGGTGCATCGTGATGAGGTTCACCCCGAACGGCTTGTCCGTCAGGGCTTTCGTCCCCGCGATCTCCCGGTCGAGCAGTTCGGGGGTCATCGCGCCGCAGGCGATCACCCCGAACCCGCCGGCGTTGGAAATGGCGGCGACGAGGTTGCGCTCGCTCACCCACGACATTGCCCCGCACAGGATCGCGGTTTCGGAACCGAGGAAGTCACGGCCGCGCGCCATGCGGCGCTCAAGGCGCTCGGCGCCGATCGAAGCGTTGGTCATTGCCCCGCCTAGCGCGGGCGGGCGGCTTCGGGCAAGCAGGGACGATGATGCGACAGGAACATGGCGAACTGGTGGTCACCACCAACGGGCAGGGGCTGGTCCTCATCACCGGACAGGTGCGCCACTGGGTCGATGCGACCGGCATCGCCAGCGGGCTGCTCACGATGTTCTGCCGCCATACCTCGGCCTCGCTGCTGGTGCAGGAAAACGCCAGCGAGGCGGCGCGCGACGACCTCGAACGCTATTTCCGCCACATCGCGCCGGAAAGCGACCGCTATGCGCATGACGAGGAGGGGGCGGACGACATGCCCGCCCATCTGCGCACGGCGCTGACGGACACGTCGCTGTCGATCCCCGTCGTCGGCCACCGCCCGGTGCTGGGCACGTGGCAGGGCATCTACCTGTTCGAACACCGCCGCGCCGCCCACCGCCGCAGGATCGCGGTACACCTGATCGGCGAATAATCCTCCCCGGCACGGGGAGGGGGGACCAGCGAAGCTGGTGGAGGGGGGTATCGGCGTCCACAACGGTTGCGTTGCGCGGCCAGCCCCCTCCACCACCGCTACGCGGCGGTCCCCCTCCCCGTGCCGGGGAGGAGCTATCAGCCCTCCGCGTCCAGCCCGTACGCCGTGTGCAGCACGCGCACCGCCAGTTCGGTATAATCCTCCTCGATCAGCACGCTGACCTTGATCTCCGACGTGGTGATCGCCTGGATGTTGATGCCGCGCTCGGCCAGCGCGGTGAACATGGTGGAGGCGACGCCGGCATGGCTGCGCATCCCCACGCCCACGACCGATATCTTGGCGACGCGGGTGTCGTGCAGCACCTTCTGGAAGCCGATGTCGCTCTTCGCCTTCTCCAGCGTGTCGAGCGCGCGGGCCAGTTCGGCGGCGGGCACCGTGAAGGTCACGTCGGTCGATCCAGTCGAATGGGCAATGTTCTGCACGATCATGTCGACGTTGATGCCGGTGCCGGCCAGCGGCGCGAAGATCGATGCCACCGCGCCGGGGCGGTCGGGCACAGCGACCAGCGTGATCTTCGCCTCGTTCTTGTCGTGGGCGATTCCGGTGATGAGCTGCCGTTCCATGTCCGTCACTTCCTCTTCGCCGACGATCAGCGTTCCACGATAACCGTCCTCGTCGCGGGTGTCGTCGAACGACGACAGCACGCGCACGCGGACCTTTTCCTTCATTGCCAGCCCGACCGAGCGGGTCTGGAGCACCTTCGCCCCGACCGAGGCGAGTTCGAGCATTTCCTCGTACGTCACCCGCGCCAGCTTGCGCGCGCGCGGCACGATGCGCGGGTCGGTGGTGTAGACGCCGTCGACGTCGGTGTAGATATCGCAGCGGTCGGCCTGCATCGCCGCCGCCATCGCCACCGCCGACGTGTCCGACCCGCCGCGGCCCAGCGTGGTGATGCGGTTGTCGTCGGTCACGCCCTGGAATCCGGGGATCACCGCCACTTCGCCGCGCGCCAGCGACTCGTTCAGCGCGTTGGTGTCGATCGATTCGATCCGCGCGGTGGCATGGGCGTCGCTGGTGCGGATCGGCAGCTGCCAGCCCAGCCACGAGCGCGCGGGCACGCCGATCGCCTGCAACGCGATCGCCAGCAGCCCGCTGGTCACCTGCTCGCCCGACGATACCACCGCGTCATATTCGCGCGGGTCGTACAGCGCCGATGCCTCGCGGCAGAAGCCGACCAGCCGGTCGGTGTCGCCGGCCATCGCCGACACGACCACCGCGACCTGGTTGCCGGCCTCGACTTCGCGCTTCACCCGGGCGGCGACGCTGCGAATACGTTCGATCCCCGCCATCGAGGTGCCACCGAACTTCATCACGATCCGCGCCATGCGTTTTGCCATTCATCCTTGGGGGGAATGGCGGCGGCTGATAGGAGAGCGCCATGACGAACGCAAGCAACGACAGCTTTATGTCGGCAAATGCCGTGGCCGCGCAATCAAGCGTCGTGGCGCGCGAGGCCGCCCATTTCGGCCAACTCGCCGCCGACTGGTGGAATCCGCATGGCAGCTCGGCGATGCTCCACCGGCTGAACCCGGTACGCCTCGGCTTCGTGCGCGCGGCGATCGATTCGCACTGGGGCGGCGATGCGGCGGGCTTCACGCCGCTGGACGGCAGGACGGTGCTCGACGTCGGCTGCGGCGCGGGGCTGCTCGCCGAACCGCTCGCCCGGCTGGGCGGGCAGGTGACCGGCGTCGACGCTGCGCCCGAGAATGTCGGTGCCGCCGCCGCGCACGCGGCGCAGGGCGGGCTGGCGATCGAGTATCTGGCGGGCGGCGTGGAGGCGATCGCCGGGCGCCGGTTCGACCTCGTCACCTCGCTGGAAGTGATCGAGCATGTCGCCGATCCCGCCGCGTTCGTGCGCGGACTGGCCGATGCGGTGGCCCCCGGCGGGCTGCTGGTCGTGTCGACGCCGAACCGCACCGCGCTGTCGCGGCTCGCGATGATCGCGCTGGGCGAGGGGCTGGGCATGATCCCGCGCGGCACCCATGACTGGGACCGCTTCCTCACCCCCGACGAACTGACCGCGCACCTGCGCGCGGCGGGCATGACGGTGTCGCCGCCCAGCGGCCTCGCCTTCACTGCCGCCCGCGGCTTCACCCTGTCGGACGATATCGCGCTCGACTATTTCCTGACGGCGACGCGGGACTGACCTGCCCTAATTGAACCGTACGTCACCCCGGCGAAGGCCGGGAGGACGTTTGCTTCGGCCAGGCAAGGATCAGCCCCTGACACTCACTTCCTGTCGAGGTTGATGATGAACAGCGGGCCGAACTCGAACGTCTGCTTGCCCGTCGCCAGTTGCAGCGAGGCCGACAGCTCGCCCGCCGCATAGTCGCGATCCGCGCGGCCCGCGACCTGCAGGAACTCGAACTGGTCGCCGACCTCGACCGGCTGGCCGAGGATGCCGGTATAGGGCGCATTTGCCAGCTGGATCGACGCGTTGGCGATCTTCGCCTTCGTTCCCGGCGCCATGCCGCTCGCCCGCGCGTGGAAGGCGAGAACGAGGCGGTCACCCTTCGCCACCGGCTGGGTCGTCGGCGACGACAGCGAAATCTTCCACGGGTCCTTGTCCGCCGCCGGAATCGCGACGCGCAGCGCCTTGCCGCCATCGACCCCCTTCACCCGCACCACCGGCGGCGGCGTCGGTAGGCCGAACACGCTCAGGCTGGCGGGCAATGGTGCGTTGATGACCTTCGCGGCGAAATCGTCGGCGCTCTGCGCGACCGACGGCGCGGCGACTACGGCGACCAGTGCGGCCACCATCCAACCCTTGTGCATAACCCCTCCCAAGGCATGTCGTTCGAGGACGCGATGCTAGTCGTATCCCGGCCGCCAGGGCAACCGTCAGCGTTGTCGGAATTTGCGTACCGGCCGCCCGTCCCCATGTCGGTGGCATGACCGATCCCCTTGCCCGCTTCGTCGATGCCCAGCGTGACAGCTATTCCACCGCCCTTGCCGAACTGCGCGCCGGGGCGAAGCGCAGCCACTGGATGTGGTTCGTCTTTCCCCAGATCGCCGGACTGGGGTCGAGCGCGATGGCGCGTCACTACGCCATCGCCGACCGCGCGCAAGCGCAGGCCTATCTCGCGCACCCGGTGCTGGCGGCGCGGCTGGTCGAATCGGCCGGGGCGCTGCTGGCGCACCCCGACCGCGACATCGTCGCCATGCTCGGCGCGATCGACGCGATGAAGCTGCGGTCGTCGATGACCCTGTTCGAAGCGGCGTCGGATGGCGGCGAACCGGTCTTCGCCGCCATCCTCGACACCTTCCATGCCGGGGAGCGCGACCCGGCGACGCTCGTTCGCCTGTAGGTCAGCTTCGCGGCGTGAGCTTCAGCAGCTTCGCACCCGCCCCGTCCTGCAAGACCCAGATCGCGCCGTCGGGTCCTTCCTCGACCTCGCGGATGCGCGCGTTCATCGGCCACTGGTCGCCCTTGGCGGCGTTGGTCCCGTTGACGTCGACCCGGACCAGCGCCTCGCTCGACAGCCCGCCGATGAACAGGTCGCCGGCATATTGCGGGAACAGCTTGCCCGAATAGACCATCAGCCCGCCCGGCGAGATCACCGGGTTCCACGCGACCTTCGGTGCTTCGAGATCGGGGCGGGTGCTGTGGCGCGGGATCGGGCGACCGTCATAATGATCGCCCTCCGATACCAGCGGATAGCCATAGTTGCGCCCGGCGACGATCAGGTTGACCTCGTCGCCGCCCTTCGGCCCCATTTCCTGTTCCCACAGATTGCCCTGCCGGTCGAACGCGATCCCCAGCAGGTTGCGGTGGCCGTACGACCAGACGGCGGGGTGGAAGCCCTTTGCGGTCAGCCCCGGATCGCCCGCCGGCTGCCCGTCGAGCGTCAGGCGCAGCACCTTGCCCAGCGTCGCCCTGCGGTCCTGTGCCGGATCGAATTTCTGCCGCTCGCCATTGGTGAAGAACAGGTGCTGTCCGTCGGGAGCGAAGGCGATACGGCCCGAATAATGCCCGTCTCCGCTGACGAACGGAGTCGCGCGGAACAATTCGCTGATCCCGGTCACGCGATTGCCGTCCAGCACGCCGCGCGCCAGCACCACGCCCTTGCCGCCGCTGCCCGCGACCGAATAGCTCAGATACACGCGCCGGCTGTCGGCGAAGTCGGGGGCGAGGACCACGTCCATCAGCCCGCCTTGCCCGGCCGAATCGACGGGAATCGTCGCGGCCGTCGTCTTCTGGCTGCCATCGGCGCTGACCAGCAGCAGCGTGCCGCTCTTTTCCGTCACCAGCATCCGCCCGTCGGGCAGGAAGGTCATCGCCCACGGCGCGTTGAAGGTCGCAACCTCGCGAGTCGCGAACGGCACGCCGCCGGTCGGCGTGGTCGCGCCCGGGGTGGGGGCGGGGGTCGCGGTCGGTGCGGGCGACACGGTGCCCGGCATGTCGCCGCCGCCGTTGCACGCGACCAGAATCATTGCAGCGGGAATCAGCGCGTGGAACGGCAGCATCGGCAAATCCTCTCGGGGGTGTCGTGTTGCCTGCGGCAACGCCCCGGCCGGGCGTGTCGATCCGCCGGCCCTTGCCGGGACATGATATTTTACATATAGGGAGGGTGCTTCCTCGACATCGCCAACATGCCGAGGCCGGCCCCGACGAGGGACCGGCAACGAAGCGGCGTGATGGATGGAGACGGCATGGCGGATATCGCCGAACTGACGCGACTGATCGAACCGGAGGCACAGGCGCTGGGCTTCGCGCTCGTTCGCGTGAAGATGATCGGCGGCAAGTCCGACCCGACGCTGCAGGTGATGGCCGAACGGCCCGACACCCGCCAGCTGACGATCGACGACTGCGCCGAACTGTCGCGTCGTATCTCCGACCTGATGGACGAGAACGATCCGATCGAGGAAGCGTATCGGCTGGAGGTATCGTCGCCCGGCATCGACCGGCCGCTGACGCGCCTTGCCGATTACGACGACTGGAAGGGGTTCGAGGCGCGCGTGACGCTGGCCGAGCCGGTCGACAGTCGCAAGCAGCTGACCGGCATCCTGCTCGGTACGGACGGCGAACAGGTCAGCATCGACGTGCGCAAGCACCGGGCGATGACCGTGCCCTTCGCCGCGATCGTCGATGCGAAGCTGCTCATCACCGATGCCCTGCTCAAGGCGACCGCGCCGCTGTCGGCCGAGGGCGCCGACGAATTTGAAGACGAACCTGCCGACGACGAACCGGCTGACGCAGAAGGACAGAACTGACATGGCCACCGCCGTCACCGCCAACCGGGCGGAACTGATCGCGATCGCGAATTCGGTCGCATCGGAAAAGATGATCGACAAGGCGATCGTGATCGAGGCGATGGAGGACGCGATCCAGCGCGCCGCCAAGACGCGCTACGGGTCGGAGAACGACATCCGCGCGAAACTCGACGCGACGACCGGCGACCTGCGCCTGTGGCGCGTGCTCGAAGTCGTCGAACTGGTCGACGATCACTTCAAGCAGATCGGCGTCCCCGACGCGCAGAAGCTGCAAAAGGGTGCCGCGATCGGCGACTATATCGTCGACCCGCTGCCCCCGATCGAATTCGGCCGCATCCAGGCGCAGGCGTCGAAGCAGGTCATCCTGCAAAAGGTCCGCGATGCCGAGCGCGAGCGCCAGTTCGAGGAGTTCAAGGACCGCCAGGGTGAGATCATCACCGGCGTCGTCAAGCGCGTCGAATTCGGTCACGTCGTCGTCGACCTCGGCCGCGCCGAAGGCGTCATCCGCCGCGACCAGCAGATCCCGCGCGAAGCGGTCCGCGTCGGCGACCGCGTCCGCTCGCTGATCCTGAACGTGCGCCGCGAGAATCGCGGACCGCAGATATTCCTCAGCCGCGCGCACCCCGACTTCATGAAGAAGCTGTTCGCGCAGGAAGTGCCCGAAATCTACGACGGCATCATCGAGATCAAGGCGGCGGCCCGCGATCCGGGCTCGCGCGCCAAGATCGGCGTCATTTCGCATGACGGCTCGATCGATCCGGTCGGCGCCTGCGTCGGCATGAAGGGCAGCCGCGTGCAGGCCGTCGTGCAGGAGATGCAGGGCGAGAAGATCGACATCATCCCGTGGTCGCCCGATACCGCGACCTTCGTCGTCAACGCATTGCAGCCGGCGAACGTCGCCCGCGTGGTGCTCGACGAGGAAGAGGACCGGATCGAGGTCGTCGTGCCCGACGATCAGCTCAGCCTCGCCATCGGTCGTCGCGGCCAGAATGTCCGCCTCGCCAGCCAGCTGACCGGCAAGGCGATCGACATCCTGACCGAGGCCGACGCCTCGGAGAAGCGCCAGAAGGAATTCATCGAGCGCTCGGGCATGTTCGAGAAGGAACTCGACGTCGACGAGACGCTGGCGCAGCTGCTGGTCGCCGAAGGCTTTGGCGAGCTGGAAGAAGTCGCCTATGTCGAGATCGAGGAACTGGCCGGTATCGAGGGCTTCGACGAGGACCTCGCGCAGGAGCTGCAAAGCCGTGCGCAGGAAGCGATCGAGCGCCGCGAGCAGGCCGCCCGCGAGGAGCGCACTGCGCTCGGCGTCGAGGATGCGCTGGCCGAGCTGCCGTATCTGACCGAAGCGATGCTGGTCACGCTGGGCAAGGCGGGGATCAAGACGCTCGACGACCTCGCCGACCTCGCCACCGACGAACTGGTCGAGAAGAAGAAGGCCGAGCCGCGTCGTCGCGGTGACGATGCACCGAAGCGCGAGGCGCCCAAGGGTGGCATCCTGTCGGAATATGGCTTGTCGGACGAGCAGGGGAACGAGATCATCATGGCCGCCCGCGCCCATTGGTTCGCCGATGAGGACGTGAGCGCCGAAGTTTCGGAGGACGCAGTTGCGGAATCCGAACAATGACACCGCGCGGCTGACCGAAAGCCCCGAGCGCAGCTGCATCCTGTCGCGTGAGCATGGCTCGCGCGACGGGCTGGTGCGGCTTGCCCTCTCGCCCGACGGCGACGTGCTGCCCGATGTCCGTGCCAAGGCCCCCGGCCGCGGCGCGTGGATCGGCGTGGATCGCGCCGAACTGGAAACCGCTTGCCGCAAGGGGCGGTTGAAGGGGGCGCTGGCGCGCGCGTTCAAGGGCGCGGCGCTGACCATTCCCGCCGACCTGCCCTTGCTGGTCGAGGAGGCGTTGCGCCGCCACGCGCTCGACCGGTTGGGGCTGGAGGCGAAGTCGGGCTTCGTCGTGATCGGTGGCACCGCCATCGAAAAGGCGGCACGCAGCGGCAAGCTGTACGCGCTGTACCATGCGTCCGACGCCGCGCCCGATGGTGCCGGCAAACTGGCGCAGGCATGGCGTGTCGGCACCGATGACGAAGGATCGGGGCGCAGGGGATTGGCATTGCCGGTCCCACGCACCATATTGTCGTTAGCGCTTGGGCGCGAAAATGTGGTACATGTCGGCCTGACCGACGCACGGGCGGCACAGCGAGCCAATGACGCGCTGTCCCGCTGGCTGCACTTTATCGGACCCGAACCTATCTCAGCGGCTTGCGAAACACCTTCGCAGGGCGCATCGACGGCGCAATTTTCCGGCACTGACGATGCCGGGCACATTGGCCTCGACCAATTGAAGCAGGAACCTGAGTAACCGGATGAGCGACATCGACAACGACAAGCCGAAGCTGGGCACCCGCGCGCCGCTCGGCCTCAAGCGCACCGTGGAAACCGGCAAGGTGAAGCAGAGCTTCAGCCATGGCCGCTCCAATACGGTGGTCGTGGAGGTGAAGCGCCGCCGTGTGCTGGGCCGTCCCGGCGAGGAACAGCAGCCCGTCGAGGCGGCTGCCCCCGAAGCAGCGCCCGCGCCGCAGCGTCCTGTACCTGCGCCGGCGGCTCCCGCCCCGCGTCCGGCGGCCGACAATGCCGGCCTGTCGCGGCTGGAGTTGCAGGCCAAGCTGCTGCGCGAGGCCGAAGAGGCGCGCATGAACG
Organism: Bacillus sp. 2B10; assembly: GCA_003946805.1. Lineage (GTDB taxonomy): Bacteria > Pseudomonadota > Alphaproteobacteria > Sphingomonadales > Sphingomonadaceae > Sphingomonas. The sequence goes on from RPSH01000013.1 coordinate 44,584, forward strand.
CGGCCGAGGAACATCGGCGCCGCGACGAGCGCATCGCCCGTGAGGCGGTCGAGGCCGAGCGTGTCCGCGTCGAGGAAAAGACTCGCGCCGCCGCCGAGCCGACGCCGGCTCCGGAACCGGCGCCTGCGCCCGAACCGACGCCGGTCGAGGCCGCGCCGACGCCTGCATCCGAACCCGTGGCTGCCCCGGAACCGACCCCGGCACCGACGCCCGCCCCGGAACCGGTCGCCGCAACGCCGGCGCCTGCGCCGACCCCGGCACCTGCCCCGGTCGAGGCGAAGCCCGCTCCGGCCCCGGCACGCGCCGCGCCGCGTCCTGCGCCGACGCCCGCTCCGGCACCGCAGCCGATCGTGCTGACCGCCGACCCCAGCCGGCCGGCGCCGCGCCGCTTCACCCCGGTGCAGCGTCCGGAAATCCCCAAGCCGCAGCCCAAGCCCGAACCGGCCCCCGCTGCCGCTGCCGCTGCCACCCCCGCCGCGACCGCGACCGCGCGTCCCGCCGCCGGTGGACAGGCGGCGCGTCCGACCCCGTCGGGCACCGGCCAGGCGACGCCGCGTCGCAACGAACCGGCACGTCCCGCACCGTCGCGCGACCGCAAGGGCGACGATCGCCGCCAGTCGGGCAAGCTGACCGTGACCCGTGCGCTGGGCGACGATGGGGCGCGCTCGCGCAGCCTCGCCGCATTGAAGCGTGCGCGTGAAAAGGAAAAGCGTGGCTTCGGCGGCCCGCGCGAACCGCAGGTCAAGCAGGTCCGCGACGTGCAGGTGCCCGAGGCGATCACGGTGCAGGAACTCGCCAACCGCATGGCGGAAAAGGGCGCCGACCTCGTCAAGACGCTGTTCAAGATGGGTTCGCCCGTCACGATGACGCAGACGATCGATCAGGACACCGCCGAGCTGCTGGTGACCGAATTCGGCCACAACATCGTGCGCGTCAGCGATTCGGACATCGACCTCGCGCTCGACACGACTGAGGACGCGGTCGAGGCGCTGCGGCCGCGGCCGCCGGTCGTCACGATCATGGGCCATGTCGATCACGGCAAGACCTCGCTGCTCGACGCGCTGCGCGGTACCGACGTGGTGCGCGGCGAGGCCGGCGGCATCACCCAGCATATCGGCGCCTATCAGGTGACGATGAAGGACAAGTCGCAGATCACCTTCCTCGACACGCCGGGCCACGAAGCGTTCAGCGAAATGCGCGCGCGCGGTGCCGACGTGACCGACATCGTGATCCTCGCGGTCGCCGCCGACGACGGGCTGATGCCGCAGACGATCGAGGCGATCCATCACACGCGTGCCGCCGGCAAGCCGATGATCGTGGCGATCAACAAGGTCGACAAGCACGAGGCGAACCCGCAGCGCATCCGCGAACGCCTGCTCGAACATGACGTGCAGGTCGAGGAAATGGGCGGCGAGACCCAGGACGTCGAAGTGTCGGCGCTCAAGAAGACCGGCCTCGACCAGCTGATCGAAAAGATCCAGCTCCAGGCCGAACTGCTCGAGTTGCAGGCCAACCCCGATCGTGCCGCCGAAGGCAGCGTGATCGAGGCGAAGCTCGACAAGGGCCGCGGTCCGGTCGCAACCGTGCTGGTTCGTCGCGGTACGCTGCGCGTCGGCGACGTGTTCGTGATCGGTGCCGAAAGCGGCAAGGTCCGCGCGCTGATCGACGACAAGGGACGTCAGGTGAAGGAAGCCGGCCCGTCGACCCCGGTCGAGGTGCTGGGCCTGTCGGGCGTGCCGATGGCGGGCGATCCGTTGCAGGTCGTTGAGAGCGAGGCACGTGCCCGCGAGGTCGCCGAATATCGTCAGGGCGTCCTGCTCCAGAAGCGCACCACCCAGGCGCCGGCAAGCCTCGAGAGCATGTTCTCGGCGCTCAAGTCGAAGCAGGCGATCGAATATCCGCTGGTGGTCAAGGCCGATACGCAAGGGTCGGTCGAAGCCATTGTCGGGGCGCTCAACAAGATCTCGACCGACGATATCCGGGTGCGCATCCTGCATTCGGGCGTGGGTGGCATCACCGAGAGCGACGTGACGCTGGCGGCCGCCTCGGGCGCGCCGATCATCGGCTTCAACACCCGACCCAACGCCAAGGCGCGCGAGATCGCCGAGCGGAACAAGGTGGCGTTCAAATATTACGACGTCATCTACACGCTGACCGACGAAATCCGTGCGGGCATGGCCGGTACTCTCGGGCCGGAAGCGTTCGAAACGGTCGTCGGCCGCGCCGAAATCCGCGAGGTCTTCTCGGCGGGCAAGCATGGCCGCGCCGCGGGTCTGCTGGTGGTCGAAGGCGTCATCCGCAAGGCGCTCAAGGCGCGCATCACGCGCAACGACGTCATCATCTACCAGGGTGAGATCGCGTCGCTGCGTCGCTTCAAGGACGATGTCCCCGAAGTGCGCGCGGGCCTCGAATGCGGTGTCACGTTCACGCAGAACTTCACCGACATCAAGGCGGGCGACTTCCTTGAAACCTACGAAGTCGAACTGCGCGACCGCACGCTGTGAGTGACGGGCGGCAGGGGGCGACCCTTGCCGCCACGCTCCGGCCCCGGCTGCGGTTCTGCATAGCTTGGGTGGTCGGCGGGGCGGCGGCATTGTTCGTCGCCAACGCAATATCCGGCTCGGCGATGCTGATCGTTGTGCCTGTATTCACCATCCTGTGGCCGGCGCTCGTCCTCGACGGCGCATTGCAGGCATGGCGCTTGCGATCCGCAGGCATCCCGGCGTTGCTGCTGGTGCTGATGCCGATGGTCACGTTGCCGTTCGCGGCGTTCGCAGCCAACCATGCGCTCTACTGGTCGCATGTCGCACCATCATGGTTGATGTTGCGGTCCGACCGCGCCGCTTTCGACGCGGGGTTGACCGGTGGTCCGCTGCCGACGGGCACCGGCGGAATGGTGCGTGCCGGATCGCGCACTGCCTTTCGCACCATCATCGGTTTCGACGGCGACTGGGCGGCGATCGTCCACGATCCGACCGACCGCATCGCCGCCGCGCGCGGCTGGAACGGCGGGCCGGTCGCTGCCGACATTCGCCGCATATTTCCCAACAGCCAGACCATCTGGTGCCAGCGACTCGACAGCCACTGGTTCCACTGTCAATTCGGTTAGATCATGTCAGACACCACGCCCGAAACCCGCTCCGTCCGCCTGCTGCGCGTCGGCGAACAGGTCCGCCACATCCTGTCCGAAATCCTCGCGCGCGGCGACGTGCATGACGACGTGCTCGAAAAACACCTCGTCTCGGTCACCGAAGTCCGCATGTCGCCCGACCTGCGCCATGCGACGGTGTTCGTGAAGCCGCTGCTGGGCAAAGACGAGGACGCGGTGCTGAAAGCGCTGCGCACCAACACCGCCTATCTCCAGTCGGAGGTCGCGCGGCGGGTGAACCTGAAATATGCCGCGAAGCTCAAGTTCCTGATCGACGAGAGCTTCGACGAGGGTACCCGCATCGACCAGTTGCTGCGCGATCCCAAGGTCGCCCGCGATCTTGAATCCGGCGAGGGCGGGGCCGAGGACTGAGTGGCCAAGCTCTATTTCTACTACGCGTCGATGAACGCGGGCAAATCGACGACGCTGCTGCAGGCCGATTTCAACTATCGTGAGCGTGGCCTCACGACGATGCTGTTCACCGCCGCGATCGACACGCGCGAGGGCGCGGGCACGATCGGTTCGCGCATCGGCCTGTCGGCGCCCGCGACGCCCTTCGATTCCGATACCGACCTGCTGGAAACCGTCGCCGCGCAGCACCGCCAGCACGCGGTGGGCTGCGTACTGGTCGACGAGGCGCAGTTCCTGTCGCCGGGACAGGTAGACCAGCTCGCGCAGGTCGCCGACGATCTCGGCGTACCCGTGCTCGCTTACGGCCTGCGCACCGATTTCCGCGGGAGCCTGTTTCCGGGGTCGGCACGGCTGCTGGCGATCGCCGATGCGCTGATCGAGCTGAAATCGGTCTGCACCTGCGGGCGCAAGGCGACGATGAACCTGCGGGTGGATGCGCAGGGCCGCGCCGTTCGCGATGGCCAGCAGACCGAGATCGGCGGCAACGACCGCTATGTCGCGCTGTGCCGCCGCCATTTCTGCGAGGCGATGCACTGATGCACGGCTGGATCATCATCGACAAGCCGCTCGGGCCGGGCTCGACCCAGATCGTGTCGGCGGTCAAGCGCGCGCTGCGCGAGGGCGGTTACGGCAAGCACAAGGTCGGTCATGGCGGCACGCTCGACCCGCTGGCGACCGGCGTGCTGCCGGTAGCGATCGGCGAGGCGACGAAGCTTGCCGGACGGATGCTGGATGCGTCGAAGCGGTACGACTTCACCATCCGCTTCGGTGCGCAGACCGATACGCTCGATCTCGAAGGGAAGGTGATCGCCGAGTCGCCGGTGCGTCCGACGCTGGCCGACATCGAATCGGCGCTGCCGCGCTTCACCGGCCCGATCGAGCAGGTGCCGCCGGCCTATTCGGCGCTCAAGGTCGATGGCGAGCGGGCCTATGACCTTGCGCGCAAGGGCGAGGAGGTGGTGCTGGCGACGCGCAAGGTGACGGTGTTCTCTCTGCAAATCCTCCCCGATACGGAGCATCAGGTCGGCCATGCCCCGCATGGCCGAGGATCGTCCGGGGGACGATCCGACCTGATGCTGGGGACCAGCGAAGCTGGTGGAGGGGGATCGCCGCCGGACGCAATCGTCGTGGACGCCGACGGCCCCCTCCACCATCCTGCGGATGGCCCCCCTCCCCGGCACGGGGAGGATCTGGACGAAATCACCCTGTCCGCCTTCGTCTCGAAGGGCACCTATATCCGCAGCCTCGCGCGCGACATCGCCCTCGCACTCGGCACGGTCGGCCACGTCACCATGCTCCGCCGCACCAAAGCTGGCCCGTTCGCCCTCGACGTGGCCATTTCGCTGGACAAACTGGCGGAATTGGGTAAGGGCCACGCGCTTGAAGAAACGCTCCTGCCGCTGGGGGCGGGGCTGGACGACATCCCGGCTCTGTCTCTCGACGCCGATCAGGCAGGGCGGCTCCGCAAGGGGCTTCGACTGATCGGTCTTGCAACGGACGATGGTCTGGGCTTCGCGATGCTGGGGAAGGTCCCGGTGGCGCTGGTCGAGACACTGGACGGGGAAACCCGGGTCGTCCGCGGCTTCAACCTCGAATAGAAAGGACGACGATGTCGATCACTTCCGAAAACCGCCAGGCACTGATCCAGGAACACGGCCGCGCCGAAGGCGACACCGGTTCGCCGGAAGTCCAGGTTGCCATCCTGACGACCCGCATCCAGAACCTGACCGAGCACTTCAAGACGCATGCGAAGGACAATCACTCGCGTCGCGGTCTGCTGATGCTGGTCAACAAGCGGCGTTCGCTGCTCGACTATCTGAAGAAGAAGGACGCGGAGCGTTACACGACGCTGATCGCGAAGCTCGGCCTTCGGAAGTAACGAAGACAAGGGGCGGTCCGACGGGCCGCCCTTTTTCCATATTAGGCGGCACATTTCCGCCCACGATATTCCCCGCAAAACGGGGTATAGGCTTTGCGACCGGACATCCGGCCAAGCCGTCCCGCCGCAATCCGGCGATGCGGGACACCGGGCCGAAACGGCCTGATTCAAGGGGTGGACCTCCACCCAAGCTGCCCCGGCGCGCATAGGGCCGCCGGACGCGAAGGAAACGACATGTTCGATATCAAGAAAAGCACCATGGACCTGGGCGGCAAGACGCTGACCCTCGAAACGGGCCGTGTCGCACGGCAAGCCGACGGCGCGGTCATCGCGACGTTGGGTGAAACCGTGGTGCTGTGCGCGGTCACTGCCGCACGCTCGGTCAAGGAAGGGCAGGACTTCTTTCCGCTGACCGTCCACTATCAGGAAAAATATTCGGCGGCGGGCCGCATCCCCGGCGGTTTCTTCAAGCGCGAACGCGGTGCCACCGAAAAGGAAACGCTGACCAGCCGCCTGATCGATCGCCCGATCCGCCCGCTGTTCCCCGAAGGCTTCTACAACGAAATCAACGTCATCGCCCAGGTGCTGAGCTATGACGGCGAAAACGAGCCCGACATCGTCGCGATGATCGCCGCGTCGGCCGCGCTGACCATTTCGGGCGTGCCGTTCATGGGCCCGATCGGCGCCGCGCGCGTCGGCTATATCGACGGCGAATATGTCCTGAACCCGACGTTGGATCAGGTGAAGGAAGGCGAGCTCGACCTCGTCGTCGCCGCCACCGGCGATGCGGTGATGATGGTCGAATCCGAAGCGAAGGAACTGTCGGAAGAGGTCATGCTGGGCGCCGTCGTCTTCGCGCACGATGCGTCGAGGAAGATCGTGAACTGCATCATCGACCTGGCCGAACAGGCGGCCAAGGACCCGTGGGAGCTGCAGCCCGTCGCCGACCAGTCGGCCGCGAAGAAGAAGCTCAAGACGCTGATCGGCAAGGACCTGACGGCAGCCTACAAGCTGACCGACAAGCAGGCACGCCAGAACGCGATCAACGATGCCCGTACCAAGGCGCGCGAAGCCTTCGCCGACCTCAAGGAAAGCGATCCGGCGCAGTATCTCGGCACGCTCAAGCTCGTGAAGAAGCTGGAAGCCGAGATCGTCCGCACCGCCATCCTGAAGGACTGCCGCCGCATCGACGGCCGCGATACCAGGACGGTCCGCCCGATCGAGGCGATGGTCCACTTCCTGCCGCGTGCGCACGGTTCGGCGCTGTTCACCCGCGGCGAGACGCAGGCGATCTGCACCACGACGCTCGGCACCAAGGATGCGGAGCAGATGATCGACGGGCTGAACGGCCTGCACTACGAACGCTTCATGCTGCACTACAACTTCCCGCCCTATTCGGTCGGTGAAGTCGGCCGTTTCGGCGCGCCGGGTCGTCGCGAAGTCGGTCACGGCAAGCTCGCATGGCGCGCGCTGAACCCGGTGCTGCCGACCAAGGACGAGTTCCCGTACACGATCCGCGTCCTGTCGGACATCACCGAGTCGAACGGCTCGTCGTCGATGGCGACGGTGTGCGGCGGTTCGCTGTCGATGATGGACGCGGGCGTGCCCCTGAAGCGCCCGGTGTCGGGTATCGCCATGGGCCTGATCCTCGAAGGCAAGGATTTCGCGGTCATCAGCGACATTCTGGGCGACGAGGATCACCTCGGCGACATGGACTTCAAGGTCGCCGGGACCAGCGCGGGCATCACCTCGCTCCAGATGGACATCAAGATCGCCGGTATCACCGAGGAGATCATGAAGGTCGCGCTGGCACAGGCCAATGAAGGCCGCGCGCACATCCTGGGTGAGATGGCCAAGGCGCTGGGCGAAACCCGTGGCGAGCTGTCGGCGCACGCCCCGCGCATCGAAACCTTCACGATCGACAAGTCGAAGATCCGCGAAGTCATCGGTACCGGCGGCAAGGTCATCCGCGAGATCGTCGCCACCACCGGCGCGAAGGTCGACATCGACGACGAGGGCGTCATCAAGGTGTCGTCGTCCGATCCGGCGCAGATCGAAGCCGCGATCAACTGGATCAAGGGGCTGGTCGAAGAGGCCGAGGTCGGCAAGATCTACAACGGCAAGGTCGTCAACCTCGTCGATTTCGGCGCGTTCGTGAACTTCATGGGCGGCAAGGACGGCCTCGTCCACGTATCGGAAATCCGCAACGAGCGGGTCGAAAAGGTCGCCGACGTCCTGTCCGAAGGGCAGGAAGTGAAGGTCAAGGTTCTCGAAGTCGATCCGCGCGGCAAGGTGCGCCTGTCGATGCGCGTCGTCGATCAGGAAACCGGTGCCGAGCTGGAAGACAGCCGTCCGGCACGCGAACCGCGCGAAGGCGGTGACCGTGGCCCGCGCGGTCCCCGTCGTGACGGTAGCGGCCGTGACGGTGGCGATCGTGGTCCGCGCGGCGAAGGCGGCGACCGTGGTCCCCGCCGCGACGCCGGCGACCGCGGCCCGCGCCGCGACCGTGGCGACCGTCCGCGTCGTGAGGAATCGAAGGATGACGGCGGCAACGCCGGCCTGCCGTCGTTCATCACCGACAACTGATCGGCGCGCTTCGGCGCAAGGGAGGGGGGCTCGCGGCGACGCGGGCCCCTTTTTCGTGCGAGTGACTCCGCGGGACCGTATCCCCGCGCAGGCGGGGATCCAGAGCCACAAGCGGTGCTCCCGCCCCGAACGTCACCCCTCCGCGCCTCCGCGCCTCCGCGTGAACCAAATCCTACCTAAATCCCGGCATACCAGTCATAGCCGGCGACATCCTCCCAGAAGCCGCCCTTGCCTCCGGCGATCCCGTCCAGCGCCGCCACCGCCTCGATCCGCTCGACATATTTGGCGTGCTTGTACCCCAGCTGACGCTCGACGCGCAGCCGCAGCGGCGCGCCGTTCGGCACCCCCAGCAGCCGGTCGTTGAGCGCCCACGCCAATATCGTCTGCGGGTGGAACGCATCGACCAGATCGATCGATTCGTAATAGCGCCGCCCGCCGATCGCGTCGGCGCAGTGGAAAACCAGATAGCGCGCGTCGGCACGCAACCCCGCCAGTTCGAGCAGCCGCGACAGCCGCGGCCCGGTCCACTTGCCGATCGCGCTCCACCCTTCGACGCAATCGTGCCGCGTGATCTGCTGGCGCGACGGCATCGACCGGATCTGGTCGAGCCGCAGCGACAGCGGCCGCGCGACCAGGCCGTCGATCGCCACCCGCCAGTCGGCGAAGCGGTCCGCGACATGCGCGTTGTAATCGGGCGTGTTCGGATTGTTGGTGCCGTTGGCGCGAAACACCGGCGAGCGCTGCTCGGGCCGGTATTCGACCGCCAGCGCGTCGCGCGCGGTGATCGTGCGTTGCAGCGTCCGGTGCGCATCCTCCGCCCCGCCCAGCAGCGTCTGTGCCGCCGGCAGCTGCGCCACCCGGTCGCACGCCGCGACCAGCCCGCCGGCCCCGACCACCAGCGCCGAACGCCGCGACAGCAATCGGCTCATTCCGGCACCCGCCAGCGCCCGGTGACCATCGAGCGCACCTCGTTCAGCGCGCCGGCAAGGATCACCAGCACCAGATGGACGATCACGAACAACGTGATGCCGCTGGCGGCAAGGAAATGGATCGACCGCGCCGACTGCCGCCCGCCCAACACGTCCAGCAGCCACGGAAACGCCGCGTTCAGCCCCGGCGACATGGCGATGCCGGTCGCGATGACCAGTGGCAGCAGCCCGAAGATCACCAGCACATAGCTCAGTTTCTGCAGCACGTTGTAATCGCCCGGTGCCTCCGGATCGTGGAACCGGAACGCCAGATGCGCCCGGATGTCCGCCGCCAGATGCCGCCGCGACAGCTCGCCCCGGCGGATGCGCAGATCGCGCTGGAAATGCCGGTTCAGCAGGCTCGCGATCATATAGGCGAGCAATCCGAACCCCAGCACCAGCGCGAACGACAGGTGCCAGTTGCGGGCGAGGGCGAGGTTGTAGGTCTGCGGGATCGTCACCCACCCCGGAAACCGGTCGAACGTTGCCCAAGCATGGTCGAAATTCGCGCCATAGCGTCCCCAGTACAGCCGGGGATGCGCATTGAGGATCATCAGCCCGCTGCCGATCAGGATGACGACCGCCACCGCATTGACCCAGTGCCACAGCCGGGTGGCCAGCGCATGGCGGTGGATCGATCGTGTCGTCATGGCCGCACCCTACGATCCGATGGCGGCCTTGCGAAGGGGCGTTGCACCCCGTGTCCGGATCGTGCGTTGGGGACAGCCATGACCGATTTCCATTCCTACGCCCCGGCCGACGGCCACCGCCTCGCGCACGATCCGTTCAACGCCATCATCGCCCCGCGCCCGATCGGCTGGATCGCGAGCGTCTCGGCGGAGGGGAAACGCAATCTCGCGCCGTACAGTTTCTTCAACGCGTTCAACTATCGCCCGCCGATCATCGGCTTCGCGTCGACCGGCGCCAAGGACACGCTCGCCAATGTCCGGGCGACCGGCGCCTTCGTCTGGAACCTCGCCACGCGGGCGCAGGCGGAGGCGATGAACGCGACGTCGGCGACGACCGACGCCGACGAATTCGCCCTTGCCGGCCTCGACACGCTGCCCTCCACGCTGGTCGCGCCGCCGCGCATCGCCGGATCGCCGGTCCAGTTCGAATGCCGCCTGACGCAGATCGTCCGCCTGACCGACCAGCGCGGCGGGGACGTCGATACGTGGCTGGTGCTGGGCGAAGTGGTGCAGGTCCATATCGACCCGGCACTGATCGAGGGTGGGGTCTATCGCACCGCCGCCGCCCACCCGATCCTGCGCGGTGGCGGGGCCGGGGACTATTTCGAACCCGGCGAACGCTTCGACATGCGCCGCCCCGGTTGAGCGTCAGCGATAGGCGCGCACGAAGAACACCACCGTCACGCCGAACGTCACCAGCAGCGTCCATGCCCGCACCTGTCCGGGCGTCAGCCGCACGCCCAGCTTCGCGCCCAGCCAGCCGCCGAAGATCCCGCCGAGGATCATCGGTATGCACGCCGCCCATGCCACCATCCCGCCGGCGATGAACACGATCGCCGCCGCGCTGTTGGCGGTGGCGAGCATCAGCGTGCGTGGCGCGGCCATCGACTTCACGCTCTGTCCGGCGAGCAGGCCATAGGTCGCGGTGACCATCATCCCCACCCCGCCGCCGAAATAGCCGCCATAGATGCCCAGCAGCACCTGCGCGACGACCAGCGTCGCCGGGCCGATCGTCACCCGGTCGTGCAGCCACGCTGCCGCCCGCGTGCCGAACGCGATCGCAAGGAACGCGACCAGCAGCAGCCACGGTATGATGACGTCGAACAGCGTGCTGGGCGTCCAGATCAGCAACAGGCTGCCGACGAGGCCCGAGACGAAGGTGATCGACGCCAGCAACCGGATCGGCAGTCCGCCGAGCGGCCCCAGCCCGCGGCGGAATGCCCATGCGCTGGCGATGGCGCCGGGCTGCAACGCGACGTTCGAGGTCGCATTGGCGACCGACGCCGGCAGTCCCAGCGCGATCAGCGCCGGCATGGTCGCGAACGTCCCGCCCCCGGCCAGCGCGTTCATCATGCCGCCGGCGACGCCGGCAGCGGCGGTCAGCGCGAGGGAGGCGGGATCGAGCATCGTCGCGCTAGATACCATCGCGCCGTGGCTGTCGAGAGGGCGTATCCGCCCCCCGGTCAGTCGACCGGCACCGCCGCCTCGCGATCGCGTTCCGCCCGGCTCTTCTTCTCCGCCGCGGTCTTCAGCTGGCCGCACGCCGCGCCGATGTCCTGCCCGCGCGTGCGGCGGACGGGGGCGGAAATGCCGCCTTCGAACACGATGTCGCTGAACGCCCGGATCCGTTCGGGCGTCGAACATTCGTACACGGTGCCCGGCCACGGGTTGAACGGGATCAGGTTGACCTTGGCGGGCAGCTGGTACTTGCGCAGCAGCCGCACCAGCTCGCGCGCATCGTCGTCGCTGTCGTTCTTGTCCTTCAGCATCACATATTCGAACGTGATGCGCCGGGCATTGTTGGCGCCCGGATAGTCGGCGCATGCCTGCAACAGTTCCTCGATCCCGTATTTGCGGTTCAGCGGCACGATCTCGTCGCGCACTTCCTTGGTCACCGCGTGCAGCGACACCGCGAGGTTCACGCCGATCTCCGCGCCCGCGCGCGCCATCATCGGCACCACGCCCGACGTACTGAGCGTGATCCGCCGCTTGCTGAGCGCCAGCCCGTCGCCGTCCATCACGACGGACAGCGCGTCGCGCACCGCATCGAAATTGTACAGCGGCTCGCCCATGCCCATCATCACGATGTTGGTGAGCATCCGCCCCTCGGGCTGGCTCGGCCATTCGCCCAGCGAATCGCGCGCCAGCATCACCTGTCCCACGATCTCGCCCGGCGTCAGGTTGCGCACCAGCCGCATCGTGCCGGTGTGGCAGAAGGTGCAGTTCAGCGTGCAGCCGACCTGGCTCGACACGCACAGCGTCCCCCGGTCGGCATCGGGGATGAACACCATCTCGTAATCCTGCCCGTCGGGCGAGGTCAGCAGCCATTTGCGCGTGCCGTCGGTCGACACGTGCGCCTCCTTCACGTCCGGCCGCCCGACGACGAAATGCTGCTCCAGCACCGGATGCTGCGCCTTGGCGATGTCGGTCATCGCCGAAAACGCGGTCGCGCCGCGATTGTAGATCCAGTGCCACAGCTGCTTCGCGCGCAGCTTCGCCTGCCGCGCGTCGAACCCGGCCGCCTCCAGCGCGGCGCGGATCTCGCCCCTCGACAGTCCGACCAGGTCGGTCCGCCCATCGGGACGCGGGGCAAGGCCGCGCGGCACGGGCACGGGATCGACATGGCCGGGAATCGGCATGGGCGGCATCATTGACGGTCTTCCGCTAGTGGCGAGCCGATCTGCATCCGGCAATTCCGAACGCCGTCGACATGTTGAAGAAGGTCCGGCGCGACGTGCGCCGACATTGGGTCGAGAACTACGTCAATTCCTTCGCGTCGGGCCAGTTTGGCCGGCGGGACGAAATCCGCGTCGGCAGTGACCATCACGATCTGATCGACCTGACGCTTATAGGCCATCGATGCGACGTCCAGGCCAAGTCGCATGTCGACGCCCTTCTGGATGACATCCAGTTCGAAATCGTCGTCGGTCGGTGCGAAACCGTCGCGCCGCCAGCGATCGACTGCGTTAGGCTTCAGTCGCCAGGGCGACAGCTTGTCGTTCAGCCGTCCCAGCCGAACCGCGACCTTGCGGGTCCGATGCAATCGGTCATGAATAGCCATGCGCAACCGTGCTTCCGGTGTGCGGCTGAAATCGATCGAGCGTTTGCTGACCGGAGTATGCAGACGCTTCGTCCATGGCGGACAGTCGTAAAAGAAGATGCGATACAGTTCGCGCGTTTCTTCGGGTCGATAGCGTTCGCCATCGATATTGCCCTGCCAGGTCGGCGTGGCGTGCAACCGTGTGGACACGTGGAACGCCGCCATCGATATGACGCCCAACGCGATATCTTCGGCATTGGCCGAATCAAGATTGGGAAAGGCATTGCTGAAACGGCGCAGGAAAAACGCACCGTCGATCACGACGGCAGTCGACATCGATCGCACCAGAAATGGGTTGCCCCCGGGGGCGGCCTTGAGCTGATGTCTGCTCGGTTAGGAGCGCCTCAAGACGGCTACCGGGGGCCTGATGACTAAACACATAGTTTATTCTGTGCCAAAAAACAACCCTACAGACACGCCAGCGCCGCCGCGTCGATCGCGGTCGCCGCGCCCGACAGCGCATAGACGTCGACGAACGGCGCGCCGTTCGCGGCCACGCTCTCGATGCTCATCGACCGGCCGCCCCGCATCGCGGCGACGATCGCGCGGTCGGTGGCGGCGTCGGGGCTCCATGCGTCGATCCGCCCGGCGGTCAGGTCGAACCGCCGCTCGCCGATCGCCAGCACGACACGCGCCCGGTCGCTGCGGGCGCGGCTCAGGCGCACGTGCAACTGCCCGCGCGCCCTCGCCCCCGGCCACGTCGCGACGCTGGCGAACGGCGCGCCGACCTTTCCCCGCACCGGGCGGCTGATCGCGTAGCAGCGCGTCGGCCCGTCGGCCCGGAACGCGCCCCAGCGCTGGTGGATGCCGATCGCCTGCGGCCCCGCCAGCGCCAGCAGCAGCGCGATCAAGCGGGCGCCGCCAGCGACGCGCGCCCGCTGCCGAGATGGGCGATCGTCTCGCGCCCGCCCTCGATCAGCGCCACCGACCCCTGCGGCAGGTCGGGCGCGACCGGCGCGTCGAAGCGCGGGTCGATGGCATTGCCGGTCAGAAGCCCACGCAGCACCCGGCTGGACATGCCGTGCATGATGACCAGCCGGTCGCCCGGATCGTCGGCGGTGTCCGCCGCCCAGCTGCCCACCCGCGCGGCGATCGCGTCATACCATTCGCCGCCCGGCGCGGGGCGGCGGTACAGCCGCGCCTCGACGTCGAGGAAGTCGGCATCCGCCCCGGTCAGCTCGCGGTAATAGCGTCCCGACCAGTCGCCCATGCCGATCTCCACCAGCCGGTCGTCGCGCCGCGCCGCGTGCCAGTCCAGCTCCAGATGCTCGGCGATGATCGCCAGCGTCTGCAACGCCCGCCCCGCGCTCGACGCCCACAGCGTGATCTTCGGCCTGGCGCCCAGCAGGTCGCGCAATGCCGCGCCCATCGCGTCGGCCTGCGCGAAGCCGGTGCGGGTCAGCGGGGTATGCGGGTGGTCGCCCTGCATCCGCTGCGCGATGTTGTAGACCGTCTCGCCATGCCGGGCGATGAAGTCGCGACCCCGCCGGGGAACGGGAATGCGGGGGGCGGGGGATTGGGTTTCCATGGTCCTGCTTTCAAGTCCGTGTTGCGCAAATGCAACGGATTTCGCTGTTTAGGTGAGGTTCATGCAACGCCCGGCCAAAGCGTTCATTGAACTCCCGCGCCCAGAACATGGGCGGTGACAATGGAGTTTCGAGTATGCGTACCCTCATCCCTGGCCCCCTCGCTCTTGGCCTTGCCGCTGCCGGCACGATGCTGGCGACCCCTGCCTTCGCGCAGGACGTGAACCCCGCCTTCACCGGTTTCCGCGTCGGCGCGCTCGCCGGCTATGACGGCATCCGTCCGGGCAGCACGCAGGACACCGATCTGGACGGCGACGACCAGACGGTCAACGGCCTGCTCTATGGCGTCGATGCCGGCTACGACTTTGCGCTCAGCAACTTCCTGATCGGCGTCGAGGGCGAATATACCGGCTCGACCGGCAAGGTGGAAACCGCGCGCACCGACCCGAACTTCTTCGGCTTCGGCAGCGTGTCGACCGGACGCGACCTGTATGTCGGCGCGCGCGCCGGTCTGCTCGCCGGTCCGTCGACGCTGGTCTATGCCAAGGGCGGCTATACCAACGCCCGGCTGAACGCACTGGCCAGCGACGGCACGACCGATTCGCGCGAGAATTTCGAACTCAACGGCTATCGCATCGGCGCGGGCGTCGAACAGGCGATCGGCTCGCGCGCCTATGCGAAGGTTGAATATCGCTATTCGAACTACTCGAACGCCGATTTCCAGTTCCGCGACGGCGACGTGACGTCGCGGTTCGACATCGACACCGACCGGCATCAGGTCGTGGCGGGCGTCGGCATCCGCTTCTGACGAGCCAGGTCCGGCCGGTGCGTTAACCATGTGCTAACCACTTGGACCCGAGGAAGGCCGGAGCGGCTTGCTCCGGCCTTTCTTTGCGCTAGACATGCTGCGTTGGATTCTAGGAGGTCCCGGCCGAGTCCGCCGGACCTCAGTGCGATGCGCATCCGCGCGGGGGAACATCATGAAGGCGACGATCGAACGCGCGACCCTGTTGAAGGGCCTCAGCCACGTCCAATCGGTGGTCGAGCGGCGCAACACCATCCCCATCCTGTCGAACGTCCTGATCGAGGCGGGCGAATCGAGCATCCGCCTGATGGCAACCGACCTCGACCTGCAGATCGACGAGACGGTGTCGGCGGCGATCGACCAGCCGGGTGCGATCACCGTGTCGGCGCACACGCTGTTCGACATCGCGCGCAAGCTGCCCGACGGGTCGCAAGTGCAGCTGTCCGCCGCCGAGGGCCGGCTGACCGTCGTCGCCGGGCGCGCGCGCTTCAGCCTCGCCACGCTGCCGCGCGACGATTTCCCGGTGATCGCGGAAGGCGAGCTGCCGACCCAGTTCGAACTGCCCGCCACCACGCTGAAGGCGATCATCGACAAGACCCGCTTCGCGATCTCGACCGAGGAAACGCGCTATTATCTCAACGGCATCTTCCTGCACGTCGCCGACGACAATGGCCGCGCGGTGCTGAAGGCGGCGGCGACCGACGGCCATCGCCTCGCCCGCATGACCGTCGACCGGCCGGAGGGCGCCGAAAAGATGCCCGACGTCATCGTGCCGCGCAAATGCGTCGCCGAACTGCGCAAGCTGCTGGACGAGGTCGACGGTTCGGTCGGCGTGTCGCTGTCGGGCAGCAAGATCCGCTTCGACCTGGGACAGGCGATCCTGACCAGCAAGCTGATCGACGGCACCTTCCCCGATTATTCGCGCGTCATCCCGACCGCCAACGACAAGCTGCTGAAACTCGATCCGAAGAGCTTCATGGCGGGCGTCGACCGCGTGTCGACCATCGCCACCGAAAAGACCCGCGCGGTGAAGATGGCGCTCGACCGCGACAAGATCACCCTGTCGGTGACCAGCCCCGAAAACGGCGCGGCGGCGGAAGAAGTGCCCGGCGACTATACCGCGCTGCCGTTCGAGATCGGCTTCAACAGCCGCTATCTGCTCGACATTCTGGGCCAGATCGACAGCGACCTGTGCGAAGTCCATCTGTCGGATGCCGCCGCCCCGACGCTGATTCGCGAGAACGACGCCTCGCCCGCGCTCTACGTGCTGATGCCGATGCGGGTGTGACCCTTACGGACGGTTTTCGCTGCCACATTCGTCATCCCAGCGAAGGCTGGGATCTCAAGCGGCAGGCAGAGCGCCCTGTCACCGGGAAATCCCAGCCTTCGCTGGGATGACGCCTTTGGGGACAACGGCCGTCCCGGCACGGACGTGACGGTGCAGACGCCACTTTACTCCCCCGGCCATCCGGTTATTTATCGCTAGACGATAAGTTCGAAGGAATTGCCGTGAAACTGGTCCGGGGTGCGTGGAAGCTGCTGGTCGGGATCAAGGATGCGCTCGTGCTCATCCTGATGCTGCTGTTCTTTGGCGGGCTGTTCGCCGCCCTGTCGGCGCGGCCCAATACCCGCGTGACCGACGGTGCGCTGGTGCTCGACCTGTCGGGATCGATCGTCGAACAGCCTGCCGAGGCCGATCCGGTCGCCCTGCTCAGCGGACAGTCGGTCGCGCAGGAGCTGCGGCTGCGCGACGTCGTCCGCGCGCTCGACGCCGCGAAGGGCGATACGCGGGTCAAGACGGTGGTGCTCGACCTCGACAAGTTCGCCGGCGGCTATCCCGCCGCGCTGGCCGAGGTCGGCGACGCCGTCGCCCGCGTGCGCGCCAGCGGCAAGCCGGTGCTGGCCTATGCCACGCTCTACACCGATGGCGGCTATCGCATCGCGTCGAACGCCAGCGAGATCTGGCAGAACCCGTTCGGCGGCACGATGTTTCGCGGCCCCGGCGGGGCGCAGCTCTATTACAAGGGGCTGATCGACAAGCTCGGTGTCAATGCGCACGTCTACCGCGTCGGCCAGTTCAAGTCGGCGGTCGAACCCTTCACCCGCGCCGACCAGTCCGAACCGGCACGCGCCGCCAACCAGGCGCTGTACGGCGCGATCTTCGACCAGTGGCGCGCGGCCGTGGCAAAGGCGCGGCCCAAGGCGCAGCTCGACGCGTTCCTCAACCGCCCGGCGGAGACGATCGCGGCGGCGGGCGGCGACGTGGCGCAGGCCAATCTGCGCGGCGGCATCGTCGACAAGCTGGGCGACCGCATCGCCTTCGGCAAGCGGGTCGCCGAACTGGCGGGCGCGGAAACCGGCAAGGCGGCCGGCAGCTTCCGCACGATCAAATATGCCAACTGGCTGGCGGCGAACCCGGTGTCGACCGCGGGCGACGCGATCGGCGTCATCACCGTCGCCGGCACGATCGTCGATGGCGAGGCGAAGCCGGGGACCGCGGGCGGCGACACCATCGCCAAGCTGCTGCTCGACGGCCTTGCGACCAAGAACCTCAAGGCACTGGTCGTCCGGGTCGATTCGCCGGGCGGGTCGGTGCTCGCCTCCGAACGCATCCGCCAGGCGATCCTGCAGGCCAAGGAGGTCGCGAAGATCCCGGTGGTCGTGTCGATGGGCGGCCTCGCCGCATCGGGTGGCTATTGGGTGTCGACGCCCGGTGACGTCGTGTTCGCCGAACCGAACACCATCACCGGGTCGATCGGCGTGTTCGGCGTCATCCCGACGTTCGAGAACACCTTGTCCAAGATCGGCGTCACCGCCGACGGCGTCGCCACCACGCCGCTCAGCGGCCAGCCCGACGTGCTGCGCGGCACGAATGCGGCGTTCGACACGATCATGCAGAGCGGGGTCGAGGATATCTATCGCCGCTTCACCGGCCTCGTCGCGCAGTCGCGCGGCCTGACGCCGGCGCGGGTCGACGAAATCGGGCAGGGCCGCGTCTGGGACGGCGGCACCGCGCGTCAGCTGAAACTGGTCGACCGGTTCGGCAACCTGACCGACGCGATCGGTGAGGCGGCCCGCCGTGCGAAGCTCGATCCGGCTAAGGTCCGCGCGGTCTATCTCGAAAAGGAACCCTCGGCGCTCGAAAGGGCATTGAAGAGCTTCTCGGAAAAGGAGCGCAGCGACGCGCCCGATCAGGCGGCGACCGACCTGCTCGGCCACGTCGCCGGGCAGCAGCGCACGGTACTGGCGCAGGCGCTGGGCGATGCGCGGCGGATGCTGACCACCCCGGCCGGGGTGCAGGCGCGCTGCCTCGAATGCGGCGGACTGGGGCCGGTCGCGGCGTCGGCGCAGGATGCGTCGCTGTTCGACCTGCTGGTGGCGCGGCTGGGGCTGTGATCGCGATCCGTCCCGCGCGGCCGGAAGACGCCGCCGCGATCGCCGCGATCTACGCCCCCTATGTGTCGGGCGGGACGGTCTCGTTCGAAACCGAAGCGCCCGACGCCCGCACGATCCGCAGCCGGATCGCGCACAGCGAAGGCTTCTACCCGTGGATGGTCGCGACGACCGGCGCGGCGGACGGCGACGCGGTGCTGGGCTATGCCTATGCTACCAGGTTCCGTGACCGCCCGGCCTATCGCTACGTCGTCGAAACCTCGATCTATATGGCGGGCGGCGCGCAGCAGAAGGGGACCGGGCGGCTGCTGTACGAAGCGCTGGTCGACACGCTGCGGGCGCAGGGCTTCACCCAGGCGATCGGCGTCCTGTCGCTCCCCAACGACGCGTCGATCACGCTGCACGAAGCGGTCGGCTTCCGCCGCGCGGGCGTCTATCGCGAGATCGGGTTCAAGCAGGGCCGCTGGATCGATGTCGGTTTCTGGCAATGCCAGCTGAACGACAGCGCCGTACCACCGCGCGAGCCGAAACCGTTCAGCGAGACGGGCGTGGTGCGGGGCTGACTCCTCGGCCATCCAACACTTTCGCCAGATCCGCCCGGTTCCTACCCATCCGTTCGGTTCGAGCAGCTTCGAGCCTGTCGAGAAGCGTCCGTCGAGAACTGGCCGTTTGAGGCAACCCCTTCTCGACTACGGTTCTCGACAGGCTCGAACCTCCGCTCGAAGCAAACGGGGGGGACGAAGCAAAGCGGCAGGGGCGGGGAGCAGCGCATACATCCGAACAACCGTCACCCCAGCGCAGGCTGGGGTCTTCCGCGGCGAGGCGCGTCCTTCCTTACGGCGAGATTCCAGCCTTCGCTGGAATAACGTGAGTGGCAACGTAAAACATGGCCGCTCCCACTCGCCTCCGCGGCCCACGACGGACCCCTTCCGTGTCTCCGCGGGAAACCCCGGCGGCAAAACCCCCTACCGCTTCCCCCGATACGCCGGCAGCGCCAGCCGGTACCGGATCGCCGTCCCGCGCAGCGTGAACCCCGCCAGCGCCGCCGGCAGCGCGGCGACGAACGGCGGCAGGCCGCACGCCACCAGCACGACATGCAGCCCCGCCGCCAGCGCCGCTGCCGTCACGTACAGCTCCGGCCGCATCAGGATCGACGGCACGCCCGCCAGCACGTCGCGGAGGATGCCGCCGACGCACGCGGTCAGCACCCCCATCATCCCCGCCTGCAACGGCGGCACGCCGAAACTGAGCGCCTTGGCCGCGCCGAACACCGCATAGGCCGCCAGCCCGGCGGCATCGAGCCAGTCGAGCGCCTTGTCGCGCCACCAGTGTTCGGGCGTCACCCAGACCAATCCCGCCACCGCGACACAGATCGCCGCGACCGGCGATCCGTGGACCCAGAACACCGACGCGCCGATCAGCAGGTCGCGCACCGTCCCGCCGCCAACGCCGGTGATGAGCGCGAAGAACGCGGCGGTGACGAAGGTCTGCGCCGCGCGCGTCGCCGCCAGCGCGCCCGATGCCGCGAACACCGCGATGCCGATCATGTCGAGCGCGCCGAGCATCTGCCCCAGCGCCTGCGGAGAGGGAACCATCGCCCTTCGCTAGGGGGCAGACGCATAAACGGCAATGGCGACCGCGCAGCGGCGGGTCGAAGCCGGCGCACGGCGGCGTCGGTCATGATGCCTGTGCATCGCTCCCTCCCTGCTTCTGCCCGTGCGCCAGCTTCGGCGCCGTCCCGGTCGTTGTCGTTTACCGGTCTGCCCCCTACGTACCCATGGTCGGCCGGCGAGGGGGCATTGCCCCGCCCCCCGCCGATCGGGCAAAGGAACATCATGCGCCGTCTGACCAGTGCCGCCACCCTCGCCACCGTCCTGCTCGCCGCGCTGGCGGGCATCGTCGACGCGCTGGCGTTCAGCGGGCTGGGCGGGTTCTTCGCCTCGTTCATGAGCGGCAATTCGACCCGGCTCGGCATCGGCCTTGCCCATGGCTGGAACGGCGCGGCGGCGACCGCGGCGGCGCTGGTGCTGGCGTTCGTCGCCGGGGCGATGCTCGGCACGATCGTCGGCGCGGCGGCGGTCGAGCGGCTGGGGCCGAAGCGCCGGGCGGAGGCGGTGATGGGCTTCGTCACGCTGCTGCTCGCCTTCGGCGCGGCGCTGTCCGCCGTCGCGCCGCTGACCCTCGCCATGCTGCTGCTCGCCGCGGCGATGGGCGCGCAGAACGGCGTCGTCGCGCCCGAGGGCGAGGTGCGCGTCGGGCTGACCTACATGACCGGCACGCTGGTCCGCATCGGTCAGCGTGTCGCCCGCCGGCTGATGGGCGACCGCAGCGCGCCGACGCCGCAGCGCGACCTGTTGCTATGGCTGGGCTTCGTCGCCGGCGTGGCGATCGGCGGCATCGGCTGGGCGTGGCTCGGGCTTGCGGCGCTATGGGTCGCCGCGGCGCTGGCGGCGGCGCTCACCATGTTGGTCGCGCGGGTCGACTGGAATTGACGGGTCGGCCCTGCGATGCGGGCGACCAACGCAACCTCGACCGTCACTCCCGCGCAGGCGGGCGTCCATATACGCTGGCGTCGCGCCCCTTGCCGAAACGTCGGCGGCCATGGATTCCCGCCTGCGCGGGAGTGACGGTCATCTCGAACGATACGCGCGCATCAGTCGCGGTTCTCGGCATCCAGTGCGCCGCCTTCCCCCCGAACCTCCTCCACCGGCAGCAACGCCCGCACCTCTCCGACGAACCGCACCACCGAAATCGGCTTCGTCACATAGGCATTGGCCCCGGCGGCGCGCACCCGGTCCTCGTCGTCGCGGCCCGAATAGGCGGTGACCGCCATGATCGGGATCGTCCGCAGCCGCGCATCCGCCTTCAGCATCTGGATCAGTTCCAGACCCGTCATGTGCGGCAGCTGGATGTCGGTGATGATGAGGTCGGGCAGGAACGCCCGCGCGCGCCCCACCGCCTCGCGCCCGTCGCGGACCGGCTCGGTCAGATAGCCATGCGCACGCAGCAGGTCGCAGAACAGCTTCAGGTTCAGTTCGTTGTCCTCGACAACGAGTACCCTTTTTGCCACGCGCTTTGCATCCCGATCGAGTTCGAAAGGCTGTCTAGGCGATGCGCATGCCGGAAACAAATGAAGACGCGGCGACGCTGGGCCTGCAGGCGCTGGTGTGGGTCATCGGCGACGACACCCGCCGCGACCGCTTCCTCGCGCTGACCGGCATCGACCCTGCGGAACTGCGCGCACGGGCCGGTGATCCCGGCTTCCTCGCGCAGCTGCTCGCCCATCTCGAATCGTACGAACCCGACCTTATCGCCTGTGCGGAGGCGCTGGACGTCGCGCCGACCGTTCTGGTCGCGGCCCGCGCCGAACTGGAGACTGCATGAAACCCCTGCTCATCACCGATTGCGACGAAGTCCTGCTGCACATGGTCCGCCATTTCGGGACATGGCTGGGCGAGGAACACGCCATCGCTTTCGACATGGCCGGGGGCGATTTCGCGAACTCGATGACGCGCGCCGATGGCACCGTGCTGGAACGCGAGGAGATGTGGGGGATGCTCGACGGCTTCTTCCCGGGTCAGATGGCGCGCCAGACGCTGGTCCCGCACGCGCGCGAGGCGCTGGCCGCGCTGGCCGAACAGGCCGACATCGTCGTGCTGACCAATTTGCAGGACCATTGCCGCACCCACCGTATCGATCAGCTCGCTGCCCACGGCATCGTCCACCGCGTCGAATGCAACCAAGGGGGCAAGGGCCCGCCGGTCGCGCGGCTGCTCGCCGAGTTCGACCCCGGCGTCGCGGTGTTCGTCGACGACCTCGCGGTCCATCACCAGTCGGTCGCCGACACCGTGCCGCAGGTCCACCGGCTGCACATGGTGTCCGAACCCGACCTCGCCATCCACATCGCCCCCGCGCCCGCGGCGCATGCCCGCATCGACGACTGGGCGGAGGCGCAGGCATGGATCGAGGCACGCTTCGCCGAAGGGCAGCCGGCCCGGGCTTGACCCCGTCCGATAACCACCAGAGAGGAACGTCCATGGCATATGATATCCCCGCAAAGCTGGCCGAACGCGGCCTGTCGCTCCCCGTCGCCGCCGCTCCGGTCGCGGCCTATGTCCCCGCGGTAGAGGCCGGTGGCCTGCTGCACCTGTCGGGCCAGCTCCCGTTCGAGGACGGCAACCTGATGACCGGCCGCGCCGGCGAGGATCGCGACCTCGCCTATGCGACCTCGGCGGCGCAGAAGTGCGCGCTGATGATCCTCGCGCAGGCGGAAAAGGCGCTGGGCAGCCTCGACCGGATCGAGCGCGTCGTGAAGCTCGGCGTGTTCGTCAATTCGGCGGGCAGCTTCACCGACCAGCCCAAGGTCGCCAACGGCGCCTCGGAACTGATGGTCGAACTGTTCGGCGATGCCGGCCGCCATGCCCGCAGCGCGGTCGGCGTACCGGTCCTGCCGCTGGGTGCCGTGGTCGAGATCGACGCGATCCTCGCCATCCGCGCCTGATCGTCCACCGACCGCCTCCGCTGTTGCCACCGCGCAACAGCGGGGGCGTCGTATCGCGTCCGCACGCAATTCCCATTGTGCAGCGCGGCACGCTGGGACATATTCGGTCGCAGGACGCCAGACCGCACGGACCAGCAGGTCCAGCCAAACGCGGCGACGTCCGACGCAGGAGAATCACCACGGAACCTGAAAGGGGTTTACGATGCGATTCTCGACCTTCCTCCCGGCCGCGATTCTCGCCGCCACCACCGCGATGCCCGCCCTTGCGCAGGACACCGCGCCCCCCGAACCGATCACGATCAGCGGCAGCGCGACCGTCGCGTCCGACTATCGCTTCCGCGGCGTGTCGCAGAGCGACAAGAACGTCGCCGTGCAGGGTGGCATCACCATCGCGCACGACAGCGGCATCTATATCGGCACCTGGGGTTCCAACCTCGCCGGCTGGGGCACGTTCGGCGGTGCGAACCTCGAACTCGACCTGATCGCCGGCTACAAGCACACGTTCGACACCGCGACCGTCGATGTCGGCGTCACGTGGTACACCTATCCGGGCGGTGCCGACGAAACCGACGTCGTCGAATTCTACGGCAAGCTGTCGGGTACTGCCGGTCCCGCCACGCTGACCGCGGGCGCCTTCTATGCACCCAAGCAGACCTCGCTCGGCCTGTTCACGCGCTCGCTGACCCCGCCGGTCGCGGGCGACGGCAGCCGGCAGGACAATATCTATCTGTCGGGCGATGCCGTCGGCGCCGTGCCGAACACCCCGCTGACGCTGAAGGCGCATATCGGCTATTCGGACGGCAATCCCGGCCTCGGCCCCAACGGCACCAGCCTGTCGCCGACCGGCAGCTATTGGGACTGGTCGGTCGGCACCGACTTCACCTACAAGAACCTGACGCTGGGCGTCGCCTATGTCGACACCGACATCTCGAACCGCGAAGCGGCCTATATCACGCCGAACTTCAGCAAGACCACCAACGGCAGCCCGATCGCGGCCAGCACGGTGGTCGTGTCGCTGACCGCGGCGTTCTGACGGGGGGCAGGGGCGGGGGCAACCACCCCGCCCCACGCTCGCGCCACAACCGTCATCCCAGCCTGCGCTGGGGTGACAGGTGTGGGTTAAGCTTCATCGGAACCGTTCGTGCTGAGTAGGGACTGAGCTTGTCGAAGGCCCGTATCGAAGCATTTGGTAAGTCGTCCTTCGACGCGTCGCTTCGACTTCCCTCAGCAACTCGTCAGGACGAACGATTTCGCTGGAAATCCTTCTGCTCCCCACCCGTTCGGTTCGAGCAGCTTCGAGCTTGTCGAGAAGCGTCCGTCGAGAACTCGCCGTTCGTGGCAACCCCTTCTCGACTTCGGTTCTCGACAGGCTCGAACCTCCGCTCGAAGCAAACGGATAGGATAGGGGAGTCGGACGGGAACAAGAAAAAGGCCGGTCGCCCCATTGGGCAACCGGCCTTTTTCGCGCGTCGAGAACCCCCGACCCTTACGGCGTGGTCGTGCGCGCCGTCTGCCCGTCGCCCGCCGGCGCGGCGATGATGTCGCGGGTCGTCGTGCCCTTGTCGACGACGTTGGTGTCCGGATCGGCCACGCCCGAGCGGATGCCCGAATCGGCCGCGCCCGCGCCGCCCGCCTGCTCCAGCGTCAGCCGCTCGGTCGCGCTGCGCTGCGCCGGGCCGCCGAACAGCGCCTGCATCGCCTGGGTCGATGCCGCGGTATCCTGCGGACGCGCGGCGCCCGGCCGCGGCGGCACCAGCGAATAATCGGGCGGGATCACCAGCGGCGCCTGCCGCGCGACGGCGAACTCGTCGGGACGCTGGCGGTTCAGGGCGTTGCCCTGGCACCCGGCAAGGATCAGGCCGAGGCTGCTGAGAACGATAAACTTACGCATTGGCCTTCTCCACAGGAACGTCGTTCTTCGGTTCGCGGGTGAACAGCGCGCGTACGAGCAGGATCACCACGCCGATCGAAATCGCCGCGTCGGCGACGTTGAATACCAGAAACGGGCTGAAACCACCAAAATGCAGATCGGCATAGTCGACGACATAGCCGAAGCGCACCCGGTCGACGATGTTGCCCAGCGCCCCGCCCAGCACCAGCCCCAGCCCGATCAGCTCGGGCTTCTGCCGCTCGCGCCGGATCCACACCGCGACCCCGGTGGCGATGATCGCCGTCATCGCGACCAGCGCCCAGCGCGCCGTCTCGCTGCCCGCCTGCAACAGCCCCAGCGACACGCCGAAATTCTGCACGAAGCGCAGCGTGAAGATCGGCAGCAGGTGCAGCTCGGCCCCCGGATAATCGATCCCCATCGGACCGGTGACCCAGTATTTGACGAACTGGTCAACGATCAGCACAGTGATCGCGATCGCCACCGCCAGTTTCCGCAAGGTCATTGCACCACCTCCGCACAGCGGCCGCACAGGTCGCCGTCGACCGCGACGTCGGGCAGATGCCGCCAGCACCGCCCGCACTTCGCCGCCCCGGTCCGCGTCACCGTGATCGGTCCATCGGCCTGGGTGACTTTCGCGACGATGAACAATTCGGCCAGTTCGTCGGCCGGCAGCGGCAGCGTGGGCACCGTCACCTCGGCCTCGAGGCTGGAGCGCACCGTCTTGTCACGGCGCAGCGGCTCGATCGCCTCGGTCACGCGGGCGCGCAGCACCCGCACATCGGCCCATTCGGTGCCGAGCGGCCGGTCGGCGGGCAGCGCGGGCAGTTCGGGCCATTCGAGCAGGTGGACCGATCCGTCCGCGCTCGGGAACCGCGCCTGCCACACTTCTTCCGCCGTGAA
This sequence comes from Bacillus sp. 2B10, assembly GCA_003946805.1. GTDB lineage: Bacteria > Pseudomonadota > Alphaproteobacteria > Sphingomonadales > Sphingomonadaceae > Sphingomonas. The sequence goes on from RPSH01000013.1 coordinate 70,381, forward strand.
CGCCACGATCGGCGCGGCATAGCGGACCAGCGCATGGAACAGCACGTCCAGCACCGTGCGATACGCCCGCCGCCGCACATCGTCTGCCGCGTCGCAATACAGCGAATCCTTGCGGATATCGAAGAAGAACGCCGACAGGTCCTCGTTGGCGAAATCGGTCAGCGCGCGGGCATAGCGGTTGAACTCGAACGCCTCCGCCGCGCTGCGAAGCTCGGTGTCCAGCTCGCCCAGCAGATGCAGGACATAGCGTTCCAGCCCCGGCATGTCCGCCACCGGCACCCGCTCGGCATCGGTGAAGCCGTCCAATGCGCCCAGCAGATACCGGAAACTGTTGCGCAGCTTGCGATAGGCGTCGCCGGTGCCGGCCAGCACTTCCTTGCCGATCCGCACATCCTCGAAATAATCGGTCTGCGCGACCCACAGCCGCAGGATGTCCGCGCCCGATTCGCCGATCACCTTCAACGGATCGACGACGTTGCCGAGCGACTTCGACATCTTGCGCCCATTGCCGTCGAGCGCGAAGCCATGCGTCAGCACCGCGTCATACGGCGCCTGTCCCCGCGTGCCGCAGCTTTCCAGCAGCGACGACTGGAACCAGCCGCGATGCTGGTCCGACCCTTCGAGATACAGGTTCGCGCGCGTGCCTGCGCCGAAGCGCTTTTCGATCGTGAAGACATGGGTGCAGCCCGAATCGAACCACACGTCGAGAATGTCGGTCACGACCTCATAGTCGGCGAGGTCGTAATCCGGCCCCAGCAGCGCCTGATGGTCCGCCGCATACCACGCATCGGCCCCGCCCTCGCGAAAGGCGGTCAGGATGCGGTCGTTGACCGCTGCGTCGCGCAGGTAGTCGCCGGTCGCGCGGTTGACGTACAGCGCGATCGGCACGCCCCACGCCCGCTGGCGGCTGATGACCCAGTCGGGCCGCCCTGACACCATCGCCCCGATCCGGTTGCGGCCCTTTTCGGGCACGAACCGGGTGCGTTCGATCGCGTCGAGCGCGATTTCGCGCAGCGTGGCGCCATTGCCGGCAGACGCCACCCCAGCGAAGGCTGGGGTCTCAAGCGACTCCAGCCCGACACTCGCCAGCAACGGATCGCCCGCACCACCGAAGGATGCCCCAGCCTGCGCCGGGGCGACGTTCTGGGCAGCCCGGTCCATCGGAATGAACCATTGCGGCGTCGCGCGGAAAATGACCTTCGCCTTCGACCGCCAGCTATGCGGATAGCTGTGCGCAAAGTCGTCCGACGCCGCCAGCAGCGCGCCGCTCAAGCGCAGGTCGCGACAGATCGGCCCTTCCTCCAGCTTGCCGCCACGCCCGGCGGCGACGAACTTAGGGTTGATGACGCTGCCTTCGCCGCCCAGCCACGCCCAGTCGTCGCGATACCGCCCATCGCCCTGCACCGCGAACACCGGTTCGATGCCATGCGCCTTGCACAGCTCGAAATCGTCCTCGCCATGGTCAGGGGCCATATGGACCAGACCGGTACCGGCATCGGTCGTGACGAAGTCGCCGGGCAGCAGCGGACGCGGCTTGGCAAAGAACCCGCCGCGCGCGTGCATCGGGTGGCGTGCGGTCGCACCGGCGAGCGCCGAGCCGCCCTTGTAATAGACTTGGACAGCATCGCTATTGTCCCAAGCCGAACCGATCCGCTTCAGGAACGTAGGGATCAGAGCTTCAGCGACGAGGAGCTTCTTGCCAGCCAGATGAGCCAGCGCAGGCTCATCCAGCGCGCCAGTCTTGATCTCGAACAGCGCGTAATCGACCTCCGGCCCATAGGCCAAAGCCTGATTGACCGGGATCGTCCACGGCGTCGTCGTCCAGATCACCGCATGCGCGCCGACCAGTTCCGGCGCATTCGGCGCGTCCACGATCTCGAACGCCACGTCGATCTGCGTCGACACGACGTCCTCATATTCGACCTCGGCCTCGGCCAGCGCGGTCTTTTCGACCGGCGACCACATCACCGGCTTGGCCCCGCGATAGAGTTGGCCCGACATGGCGAACTTCAACAATTCCTCGGCGATGGTCGCCTCGGCGTCGAACTTCATGGTGAGGTACGGATCGTCCCAGTCGCCCATCACGCCCAGCCGCTGGAACTGGCCCTTCTGCACCTCGACCCATTTGGCGGCATAGGCGCGGCATTCGGCGCGGAACTCGGCCGGGGGCACCTCGTCCTTGTTGCGCTTCTTGGCGCGATACGCTTCCTCGATCTTCCACTCGATCGGCAGCCCGTGACAGTCCCACCCCGGAATGTACGGCGCGTCCTTGCCCATCAGCGACTGGGTGCGGACGACGATGTCCTTCAGCACCTTGTTCATCGCATGGCCCATATGGATGTCGCCATTGGCGTAGGGCGGGCCGTCGTGCAGCAGGAAGCGTTCCCGGCCCTGCCGCTCGGCGCGCAGCCGATCGTACAGCCCGATCTTCGCCCAGCGATCGAGGATCGCCGGTTCCTTGGCGGCAAGGCCGGCCTTCATCGGAAAGTCGGTCTTCGGCAGGAAGACGGTGTCGCGCCAGTCGCGCGTTTCGGGGGGCTGGGGTTCGGGCGTTTCGGTCATAGGAATGCCCGCGATTAGCCGATGCGCGCGCACACGCAAACCGCTTTCCGTGGCAGTCGGCGGCATGCAGTAAAGAAGAATTTGGTTCGCGCGGAGGCGCGGAGGCGCAGAGATGGTCCGTTCTTTGCCAGTGCATCGCGATCGGGAGACGCTTTACCCGGTGGCCACGATGGCAAAAGCCGCTGACGCGGGTGTCGCTTCCGCCATCGCAACCTCCTCCGCGCCTCCGCGCCTCCGCGCGAACCAGCTTCTTCTTCTACCCCAACAGCGCCCGCGCGCGGTCGCAATCCGCCGCCATCTGTACCTTCAACGCGTCGAGCGATTCGAACTTCGCCTCGGGCCGCAAATACTCGATCAGCGCGACCTCGATCACCTGCCCGTACAGATCGCCGTCGAAATCGAAGAAATACGGCTCCAGCAGCTCGATCGGCTCGCCCGCGATCGTCGGCCGGATGCCCAGATTCGCCGCCCCCCGCAGCACCCGCCCGTCGGCCAGCCGCCCGGTCACCGCATAGATGCCGTAAGCTGGCCGCAGATAGTTGCCCATGGCGATGTTGGCGGTGGGATAGCCCAGCTGCCGGCCGAGCTTCGCGCCATGTTCCACCACGCCCTCGACCGCGAACGGCCGGGTCATCAGCGCCGCCGCCTCGCGCGGGCGTCCTTCGCGCAAGGCATCGCGGATGCGCGATGACGAGATCACCGCCGCGCCGCCCTCGACCGGGGCGACCGTCTCGGCGGTGAAGCCATGCGCCTCGCCCAGCGCGCGCAGCACGCCCACGTCACCGCTTCGTGCCCGGCCGAAGGTGAAGTCGGTGCCGGTCACCACTCCGCCCGCGCCGATTTCGCCCGCTAGCCGCCGGGCAAACCCCTCCGCCGACAGCCCGGCCAGCGCGGCGTCGAACGCGAATACCAGCATCGCATCGGCCCCGGCGGCGGCGAACAGCCGCGCGCGCTGGTCGAGGCTGGTCAGCCGGAACGGCGGCAGCTGCGGCTGGAAATAGCGGCGGGGATGCGGGTCGAACGTCGCTACGATCGCCGGACGGCTCCGTTCGCGGGCACGCGCGACGGCGCGGGCGACCACCGCCTGGTGCCCGGCATGAAATCCATCGAAATTGCCGAGCGCGACCACGCCCCCGCGCAAATGGCCGGGGACCGTCGCGCCGCCGTCCAGACGCTCCATCGCCGCCCCTTAGCGGGCAGGGGAACGGGGGGAAAGGGGCTGGATTCCGCCACGCAGCACGCGCAGCGCGTTGCCGCCCATCACCGTGGCGATGTCGCCCGGCGCCATGCCCGCCTGCGCCAGCGCCTCGGCGACCAGCCCGACCCACGCCGTATCGAACCCGGTCGTGACCGCCCCGTCGAAATCGGACCCCAGCGCGACATGGTCGATCCCGGCGATGTCGCGGACATGGACGATGGCCTTTGCGATCGCCGCCGGATCGGTCGAACACACCGCGCCCGGCCAGTAACCGATGCCGACGATCCCGCCGGTACGGGCGATGCCGCGCACCTCGTCGTCGGTCAGGTTGCGGTTGACGTTGCACGTCGCCTGCACCCCGCCATGGCTCGACACCACCGGCCGGCGTGCGACGCGCAGCACATCGGCCAGTGCGGCGTGGCTGGCATGCGCCACGTCGACGATCATGCCCTTGTCCTCCATCCGCGCGACGACCTGCCGCCCGAACGGGGTCAGTCCGCCCTTAGCGCGGCCGTGCATCGATCCGGCGACCTCGTTGTCGTAGAAATGCGCGAGGCCCGCCATGCGGAACCCGCTGCGATACAGCCGGTCGAGATTGGCGAGGTCGCCCTCCAGCCCGTTCAGCCCCTCGATCGACAGCAGCGCGCCGACCGGCCGGGGGTGGCGGGCATGGAACACCACCGGTCCGGCACTGCGCGCGTCGAGCAGCGAGTCGAGATCGGCGGACGAACGGATCAATCGCAACTGCCCGTCCGACTGCGCCGCCGCACGCCGCAGCCGGGTGGCGTGCCACAGCGATCGATTGAGCAGCGACCCCCAGGTCCTGACCGGCTGCAACTGCGCGATCACCAGCGGGGTGATGTTGTCGCTGTCGTCGCCGTTGCTGTCGTAATTCTGCCCGCGCGGTGTCTTTGTCACCGACGAGAACACCTGCAACGCGACATCGCCGTCCTGCAGGCGCGGCAGGTCGACCTGCCCCCGCTCACCGCGCGTCAACAGGTCGCGTGACCACAGCAGCGTATCGGCGTGCAGATCGACGATCGGCCCCGCCACCACCGGCGCGGGTGCCGTCGCCATCCGCCTGGCCAGCGCCGCGCTCGGCTCGACCTTGTTCATCGATCGCTCGACGATGCCGGGCGCCAGCGCGAAAAAGGCGGCGGCCAGTATCGCCAGCGCCGCCACGCCCCACCAGACCGCCCTACGCATCCGCCCCTCACGCCCCTTGGGCGTCGCGATCGACGCCATGCGCCCCTTTACGCGGAGGCGGGCGGGCGGAGCAATCGGACGAAGCTGTACGCCGGACGTTCTCTCGCGGCACTGTGATCCTCGCGCCACGCTTCGACCCAGCCGGTGAAGCGCGGGACGATCGCATCGCCTTGCGGGCTGGCATGGACCTCGGTCAGTTCGACCCGCTCGATCTGCGGCAGGAGCAGTGCGAACACCTCCGCCCCGCCGATCACCGCCGCGTCGGGCCCGGCCAGCGCCAGCGCCGCTTCGGGGCTATGCGCCACCTCCGCCCCGTCGGCGCGCCAGTCGGTCGAGCGGGTCAGCACGATATGCCGCCGGCCGGGCAGGGGGGCGGGAAAGCTCTCGAACGTCTTGCGCCCCATCACCATCGCCCGCCCCATGGTCAGCGCCTTGAACCGCTTCAAGTCGGCGGGCAGGTGCCACGGCAACTGGCCATCGACCCCGATCACGCCATTATCGGCCCGTGCGAGGATCGCGTCGATCATATCGCCACCGCCGCCTTGATATGCGGCTGCGCGACATAGTCGTGCAGCACGAAATCCTCGAGGACATAGCCGTCGATCGCATCCGGCCGCCGCGCGATCTCCAGCCGCGGCAGCGGCCCCGGCGTGCGGCCCAGCTGTTCGCGCGCTTGGCTGAGATGGTTCTCGTACAGGTGGCAATCGCCGCCGGTCCAGATGAACTCGCCGACCGCCAGGTCGCATTGCTGCGCCAGCATGTGCGTCAGCAGCGCATAGCTCGCGATATTGAACGGCACGCCGAGGAAGATGTCGGCGCTGCGCTGGTACAGCTGGAGCGACAGTTTCCCGTTCGCGACATGCGTCTGGAACAGGCAGTGGCAGGGCGACAGCGCCATCGCGTGCAGCTCGCCCGGGTTCCATGCGGTCACGATCTGCCGGCGCGATGCGGGGTTGGTGCGGATGGTCGCGATCAGTTCGGCGATCTGGTCGATATGCCGCCCGTCCGCCGACTCCCAGTCGCGCCACTGCTTGCCATACACCGGGCCGAGGTCGCCGTTCGCATCGGCCCATTCGTCCCAGATGCTGACCCGCTGCTCCTGCAACCACCGCACATTGGTGTCGCCACGCAGGAACCACAGCAGCTCGATGATGATCGACCGCAGGTGCAGCTTCTTGGTGGTCAGCACCGGAAAGCCGGCGGCAAGGTCGAAGCGCATCTGGTGCCCGAACACCGACCGCGTGCCCACGCCGGTGCGGTCATCGGTCGGAACGCCATGGTCGAGCGCGCGCTGCATCAGGTCGAGATAGGGGGTCATCTGGCGACACCTTGGAAATCAAAGATACCGTTCGTCCTGAGTAGCCACTGAGCTTGTCGAAGGGGCGTATCGAAGGACCGTCACGGGTGCTTCGATACGGGTCTTCGACTGCGCTCAGCCCCTACTCAGCACGAACGGGGTGTGTAGCGGATACACATCCAACCGGCCTGTTACACAAAAAAAGGGCCGATGCGTCGCCGCACCGGCCCAGGGGTTTTCCGCAGGAGGAAACTGTGGGTCCGGGCGGCAGGGGACTAGGCCGCCGCCCGGAAGAGAAACTCAGTAATTGTAGGCGCGCTCGCCATGTTCGCCGAGGTCGAGGCCTTCCAGCTCGACTTCCTTCGACACGCGGCCCCCGGTCAGCGCCTTGGCCACGACCCAGGCGATCGTCGTGCCGACCGCGGCCCAGACGATGGTCACCAGCACCGCGAACACCTGTACGCCCAGCTTGGCACCCATGTCGTAGTCGGCCGCACCCGGACCGCCCAGCGACGGGGCATAGACCACCGCCGTGCCGATCGCGCCGATGATACCGCCGACGCCGTGGATGCCGAACGCGTCGAGCGAGTCGTCATAGCCGAGCTTGGGCTTCACCACGGTCACCGCGAAGAAGCAGACGACCGAGGCGACGGCGCCCAGCACGATCGCGCCGAACGGACCCGAATTGCCCGCCGCCGGCGTCACCGCGACGAGGCCCGCGATGATGCCCGAACAGAAGCCCAGCGCCGAACCCTTGTGCCCCGAAAACTTCTCGGCGAGCATCCAGAACAGGCCGGCCGATGCGGTGGCGACGAAGGTGTTGATCATCGCGAGCCCTGCGGTGCCGTTCGCTTCCAGCGCGGAACCCGCGTTGAACCCGAACCAGCCCACCCACAGCAGCCCGGTGCCGACCATGGTCAGCGTCAGCGAATGCGGCGCCATGCGCTCGGTCGGGAAGCCCAGCCGCTTGCCCAGCAGGATGGCCAGCATCAGCGACGAGACGCCGGCGTTGATATGGACCACCGTACCGCCGGCGAAGTCGAGCGCCCCCGCCTTGAAGAAATAGCCGCTGGTCGCCCACACCATGTGCGCGATCGGGAAATAGGTGATCGTCAGCCAGACGATGGCGAAGACCATCACCGCGGCGAACTTGATGCGTTCGACCACCGACCCCAGCACCAGCGCGATGGTGATCGCGGCAAAGGTCATCTGGAAGCTGATGAAGACATATTCGGGGATCTCGACCCCGGCGGTGAAGGTCGCCGCCTGCGACGCGGCGGTGACGCCGGCGAGGAACGCCTTGCCCGGGCTGGCGATGAAGCCCGACAGCGTCGCATTCGCGACATCGGGGCCAAAGGCGAGCGAATAGCCGTACATCACCCAGATCAGCATCGCGAGTGCCGCGACCGCGCCGATCTGCGTCATCACCGACAGCATGTTCTTGGTCCGGGTCAAACCGCCATAGAACAGCGCGAGGCCCGGCACGATCATCATCAGCACGAGGACGGTCGACACCATCATCCATGCGGTGTCGCCCTTGTTGACGGTCGCGACCGGCGCGGCAGCGGCGGCGGGCGCCTGCAAGGCGGCGTCCTGTGCCCAGGCCGGCAGCGCGGCGAACAGGCCGAGCGCGGCGCCGGCCATCAGTTTCTTCGGATGTTGCATGATGCCCCCCATCACAGCGCGGTCAGATCGGTTTCGCCGGTGCGGATGCGCACGGCCTGGCCCACATCGAGGACGAAGATCTTGCCGTCGCCGATCGCGCCGGTGTTCGCCGCGGCCTGCACCGCCTCGACCACACGGCCTGCGATGTCGCTGTCGCACACCACCTCGATCTTGATCTTGGGCACCATGTTGGTGCTGTATTCGGCCCCGCGATAGATTTCGGTCTGGCCCTTCTGCCGCCCGAATCCCTTGACCTCGCTCACCGTCATCCCGGCGACGCCGATCTCGGTCAGTGCTTCGCGTACCTCATCCAGCTTGAACGGCTTGATGATGGCGATGACTAATTTCATGTCGCCCCCTCGTCGCATGATTGCGAGGGAGAGCATCGCAACGACCGTGCCAGTTGGGCGTTCGATGGTTTTCCGGGGGCTGGCCGGCCAGCCGCCGGGTTAACGAGCGGTTAATTTGTGCAGTGCGGCGGAGTTGCCCGTTTTTCAGGCAGCGTCGTCGACGATCGGGCGAGCAGCATCCAGATTGTCGGCATCGACCATCACCCGCACCGGGATCAGCAGCCAGCTGCCGTCGCCGATGCTCGCCTCGCCATCGAACGCCACTGCCGGAATATCCTCGCTTTCCAGCCGCCCGACGATGATCTGCGCCTCGACCCGCGGGAAACGCCCCAGTTCGGCCAGCGGCATCAGGCGGTGCCGCCGACGGTGAGGCCATCGATCAGCAGCGTCGGCTGCCCGACTCCCGCAGGCACCGACTGCCCGGCCTTGCCGCACATGCCGACCCCTTCGTCCAGCGCGAAGTCGTTGCCGATCCCGCGTACCTGCTTCAGCACCTCCGGCCCGTCGCCGATCAGCGTTGCGCCCTTGATCGGCGCGCCGATCCGGCCGTTCTCGACCCGGTACGCCTCGGTGCAGGAGAACACGAACTTGCCCGACACGATGTCGACCTGCCCGCCGCCAAACGATTTCGCGAAGATACCGTTCTTCACCCGCGACAGCAGCTCGGCCGGATCGTCGTTGCCGCCGGTCATGAAGGTGTTGGTCATGCGCGGCATCGGCGCATGGGAGAAATCCTGACGCCGGCCGTTGCCGGTCGGCGCGACGCCCATCAGCCGCGCATTCAGCCGGTCGTGGATATAGCCCTTCAGGATGCCGTCCTCGATCAGGATATTCTCCTGTGTCGGCGTACCCTCGTCATCGATCGACAGCGACCCGCGCCGGTCGGCGATCGACCCGTCGTCGATGACGGTGACGCCCGGTGCCGCGACCCGCTCGCCGATCCTGCCCGAAAAGGCGCTGGTGCCCTTGCGATTGAAGTCGCCCTCCAGCCCGTGGCCGATCGCCTCGTGCAGCAGGATGCCCGGCCAGCCCGCGCCCAGCAGCACGGTCATCTCGCCCGCCGGCGCGTCGACCGCCTCCAGATTGACCAGCGCCTGCGCCAGCGCGACGTCGATCGCGCGGTTCCACGTTTCGGCTGCGAACAGCGAATCGTAGAGGTAGCGCCCGCCGATCCCGAAGCTGCCCGTCTCGCGCCGCCCGTTCGCCTCGGCCACGATCGACACGTTCAGCCGCACCAGCGGCCGGACGTCGGTGGCGATGAAGCCGTCGGGGCGGACGATCTCGACCACGCTCCACGACCCCATCAGGCTCGCCGAAACCTGCACCACGCGAGGATCGCGCGCTCGTGCGGCGGCGTCGATCGACTGGCACAGCGCCACCTTGTCGCCAAACGGGATCAGGTCGAGCGGATCGGTGGCGGTATAGAGGTGCCGGTTGTTGCCGCGCGGCGGCGGTGCCTTGGCCCCCTTCGCCGGATCGATCAGCGCCATCGTCTCACCCGCCCGCCGGATCGCGGCTTCGGACAATTCGTTGGCATGGGCGAACGCAGTCGTCTCCCCCGACACCGCGCGCAGCCCGAACCCGGCATGGGTGTCGTACGACGCGGTCTTCAACCGGCCATCGTCGAACCCGAACGCTTCGGAGCGGCGATACTGGAGGTAGAGTTCACCATCCTCCGCATTCGCAAGCGTCGCCTGCGTGGCACGGAGCGCGGCGGCGGGGTCGAGGTCGCCGGTGTAGAGGTACGAGCGGGGATCGGTCGGGGTCATCCGCTAGATATAGGGGCGCGGTGGCGTGGGGGAATGGGTCCTTGGGCAGTTGACGTAGCGACCCGTACCTACTTGCAGACCTTCGTCCGTACCGCCAGACGTTGGACATGGGAGACACTTCGCCGCCTACTTGTGTCTGCGCTTCGCTCTCCGATCTTGCAGCCGTTCCAATGGGCGGCGACGGGCTGGATGAGCGTGTGTTCGCCACGATCGAGGAGATACGCCGCCACGGCGACGATCTTTGGTGGCTGCATCTGGCTCGATGCAGCGCTTGTAATCAGCATTGGATGATCGCGCAGGAAGAGCGGATTTTCGATATCCATTTCCTCCGGCGTGTAGGCGATGACGTTGCTGAACATATTATGCGAGGCGATTGGCCTGCAGAATTCATGACGTACGAACGCGTACTCGAAATAGGCCATGCCTTCGCGACACCGTGTGTATTTCTGGACCCTCATGCCAGTTCGCTGCAATGGTCAGCCGAAGATTTGCGGGCAGCGCGTCCGAACATCACGATCGGCGAGGTAGCGCGATTGCTGGGCGTCACGCCGAAGAACGCTGCGCGTTTGCTTCGGGGGCAGGGCCGGCTCGCCGCTGCATGGGCACGCTGGCGTGCGGCGTTACGATAACGGGATGCAGGCAACAGGCTTACGGCTTGGAATGCATTTCAATTGCGGCACAGTGCGGACGTGTGGAAGAGGTGTCCCAGCCAAGTAGACGTCGGCCCAGCGAAGGCTGGGCCTCTGCGGTTCTTGTCCCGCGTCATTACCGGGAGATACCAGCCTTCGCTGGGATGACGTTTGGGGGAGATGGGAAGGCGATCAGCACCGCCGCGGCGAAGCCGCGTCGTCGGTCGGCGGGCAAGGGCGAGCTTGCCCGCCGCCGGCCGGGCGCGGGCCTTGCTGGTTGTCCGAACTGCGTTCGGCCTTACCGGCCCGCGCCGTCCCCATGATCCTTGAGCTGCGACTGATCCGCCCCATCGGCCGGCCCGCCGATCAGCACGAAGCGCCGGTCGCAGTATCCGCAATCGACATAGCCCGTCTCGTCGATCTGCAACCACACGCGCGGATGGCCCAGCGCGGGGGCGATGTCGCCGGCACCGTCGCAGGCGACGCGGGGGGTGGTGACGCGGAGGAGTTCGGGCGGGGGCAGCATGGGTCCAGCCGATAGCAATCACCCGCGCCCGCGACAAGACGGCGCTTGGCTTGGGGCGGGCGCGGGCGTATCGGCGCAGCCATGGACACCCAAGCCGCCATTTCGATCCGCGACCTGTGCAAGACCTATGCTGCGGGGAAGGGCGGGGCCCCGGCCAAGGTCGCGCTCGACGGCGTGTCGTTCGACGTACCGCGCGGGCAGATCTTCGGCCTGCTCGGCCCCAACGGCGCGGGCAAGTCGACGCTCATCAACACGCTGGCCGGGCTGGTCAACAAGACAAGCGGATCGGCATCGATCTGGGGCTTCGACATCGACGAGCATCCCCGTAACGCCAAGGCGTCGATCGGCATCGTCAATCAGGAAATCCTGTTCGACCCGTTCTTCACCCCCGCCGAGACGCTGGAGATCCAGGCCGGCCTGTACGGCGTGCCCCGGGCGAAGCGCCGCACCATGGACCTGCTGCGCGCGGTGCATCTGGCGGACAAGGCCGACGCCTATGCCCGCACGCTCTCGGGCGGCATGAAGCGGCGGCTGATGGTGGCGAAGGCGATGGTCCATTCGCCGCCCGTCCTCGTCCTCGACGAACCGACCGCCGGCGTCGATATCCAGCTGCGCCAGCAATTGTGGGACTATGTCCGCGAACTCAACGCCGACGGGGTGACGGTGGTGCTGACCACGCATTACCTCGAGGAAGCCGAGCAATTGTGCGACCGCATCGCCATCATCAACCACGGCCGCGTCGTCGCCAATCAGCCGACCCGTGAACTGCTGGGCATGGCGCAGGAAAAGGCGGTCGAACTGACCGTCGACCGCGACCTGACCGACCTGCCCGCCGCCGGCGTCTTCGAAAAGGTCGAGCGCAAGGGCGACCGGCTGCTCGCGATCACCTATCGCAAGGACGTGGCGAACGCGGGTGAAGTGTTGGCGGCGGTCGCGGCGCAGGGCTACGGCATCGTCGACGTCGTGACGCGCGAGGCCGATCTGGAGGACGTGTTCCTCAACCTGACGAACGACTGAACGGCTTGGCGGGCCGCAGGGGCGATCGGCGCGGGCAAACCCGCATGCCCTGCGCTCCGTCCCGCGCTACCGGATGTGAGGGAAGGCATATCCGCCATAAAAGCGCGCGGGGATGTCGCCGAGCCGCCGCATCCTTGCGCGGTAATTCTCCTTGCCCCAGGTGACGAGGCTCAGTTCCATCGGCCAGTCGGCGAGGTGACGTCCGTCCATCGCACGGTCCGCCTGATCGTCCGGCACTTTCCAGAAGTCGGGCATGACGTCGCCCATCGCGACCCATGGCCCCTTTCCCGCGCGACGAACCCTGGGCTGGAAGTGCGGATCGACGACGACCCAGTGGCGTTGCGTAAAGGTGCTGGGGCTGCCGGTTTCGGCCAGGCTCGAATCGATCTGCAGCACCAGCCAGTGCGAGCGCCAGAACCGCATCAGGTTGGCGAACATGAAGAGGCTCGATTTGACCGCGCCGACCCCCATGTTGTTGACCTGCGGCCGTGATCCCGCCGCTTGGAACCAGCCCTCGAGAACCCAGGGATAGGTAACGGAGAGCGCCACGTCGTCGGGTTCGGCCCCCCTGCGCAGGCCGGAAAGGGGGCGCGTCGATGCGCTCAGCGTGGCCATCGTCATCCAGTCGAGTTCCGAAATCTGCTCCTTGCCCTTCCGAAGGCCGGCGATCTCGCGCAGCGCCGCCTTGGTTCGATCCGCCGATTCCACATCGACATGTCCCGCGCGGGTCCCAAAGGAATATCTGCCGGTCTGCCACAGCATGACGGCATAGGCGACATAGACGTCCGGCCGATCCCTCAGCACGCAGTAGAGGAATGCCGCCGGCCCGCAATAGGACGTGCCGAGCTGTCGCGGCGTATGGGTGCCGCGCAGCCTGGCATCGATCTGGGCGGCAAGGACGTCGCGCGTGACGGGCCAGCCGACGGGGCTCTTTTGCAGCGCCGCGACGGCCGGCGGTTTCGCCCCGGCCGGGCGTCCCGCCCGGACGAAGCGGTCCAGAACAGACCGGGCCTGCGCCATGCGTTCGGACGGCAGGGTCACGGGGCGATCCTTCCCGTGATTGCGGGGGCGGTCGGTCGCGGCGATGGCGAAACCTCGGCACGACGTTCGCGATCGGCACGGATTCTATCGGTCGTCATCTGCACCGCCAACCCCAGGGCGGCGCAACCCATGATCGAAACGATCGCCCAGACGATACCGGAACGGTCGGTACGGTGCACATCCGGCATGGCGGAGCCCAACACGCCGGAGGGCGGTTCGCCATGGCGGTTGGTGATGGTCTGCCCGGGACGGAGGAACGTGACCGCGACCACCGCGACTGCCACCACGCCGACGGCGATCGCCGCCATGCCTTCGATCAGCCGCGATACGATCGCTGCCAGTGCCAGGAGCGTTCCGACGAGTACCAGTGCGCCCGTTGCCGCGCCTTCTCCCCTGTCGTGACGGCGACGGCCGGCTTCGGCGAACAGCTTCGCCAGCACCGCGCCGCCCAGACCGCCGAACAAGGGAAAGGTCGCGGCGTCGCACGTCGCGAGACCCCAGGCGACGAACGCGAAGAGTGCGGTGACGGAGACGAGCACCGCGAAAAATCGGATCGCACCGGTTCTGCCCCGGCTGGAGAAGAAGGCTGCTGGACCGGCCCGTCGACCGGAAGACTGTCGGTCCGACATCGCTGCTCCCACCTATCGATCGCATGACGCGTTCGTCGTCCACGGGGGTATCGTCGACCATCGGCACGACGTCAACGCGACGGAGGTTGTTCGCTGCCTGTTCTCGGTCTTCTCTGGCCTTGAATGCGATTGCCCGGTATCCCCGATGGTGGAAACCACATCGATCCGGGTCGGGCGCGATCGGAATCGACCAAGAGCCAAGTCGTTGAGCAGCCAACAGGATATGCCTTCCCCTGTCCGAAAGATCATCCATGTCGACATGGACGCCTTCTTCGCGTCGGTCGAACAGCGTGACGCGCCCGAACTGAAGGGAAAGCCGGTCGCGGTCGGCGGGTCGAGCGGGCGGGGCGTCGTCGCCGCCGCCTCTTACGAAGCGCGCGTGTTCGGGGTGCGCAGCGCCATGCCCTCGGTCACCGCGCTGCGCCGCTGTCCCGACCTGATCTTCGTCCGCCCCCGGTTCGAGGTCTACAAGGCGGTCAGCCAGCAGATTCGCGCCATCTTCCTCGACTATACCGATCTGGTCGAGCCGCTGTCGCTCGACGAAGCCTATCTCGACGTGACCGCCAACCGCCGCGGCCTGCCCAGCGCCACCGCCACTGCGCAGGAAATCCGCGACCGCATCCGCGCGACGACCGGCCTGACCGCGTCCGCCGGGATCAGCTACAACAAGTTCCTCGCCAAGCTCGCCTCCGACATGAACAAGCCCGACGGCCAGTGCGTGATCCCGGTCAGGGCCGGCCCGCGCGTCGTCGCGTCGCTGCCGGTCGGCAAGTTCCACGGCATCGGCCCGAAAACGGTCGAGCGGATGGAGGCGCTGGGCATCCGCACCGGCGCCGACCTCGCGGCGTGGGACCTGCCCGCGCTGCAACGTACCTTCGGCAAGGCGGGCGGCTGGTATCACGGCATCGCCCGCGCCGAGGATCACCGCCCGGTCCGCCCCAATCGCGTGCGCAAGTCGTCGGGCTCCGAAACCACCTTCCACCACGACCTGACCGACCCGGCGGCGATCGAGGAGCGGGTGCTGGCGATGGCCGACGACGTGTGGGACTGGGTGGAAAGGACCGGCCAGCACGGCCGAACCGTCACGGTAAAGGCGAAATACGCCGATTTCCGCATCGTCACGCGCAGCCGCACCCTGTCCGCGCCGGTCGCCGACCGCGCCACGCTGCACGCCACCGCCCGCAGCCTGATCGCGACACTCTATCCCTTGCGCACCGGCCTGCGGCTGGTCGGGGTGACGATGGCCGGATTCGGCGGGGCCGACCCGCCCAGCGGCCAGCTCGACCTGTTGTAACGCGCACCCCCAACCATCGTCATTCCGGCGAAGGCCGGAATCCATTGTGTCGGGTGTTCTCGATCTTGCTTGGCCGTTTCCCCATCCATGGATTCCGGCTTTCGCCGGAATGACGGCGGATCATGGCCGGTCGAGTGTCCAACGCTTTGACGCCCACCCGCAACCCGCCTACAACCGCGCACGTCCCCGGGGGAGCGTTTCGTCACGCTTGAGAGGAAGGCCGCAGCCTTCGACCCGCTGAACCTGATCCGGCTGACACCGGCGTAGGGAGGGAGCGGCCACGAGAGTCCCGCCCCCTCCGCATGGAGTGGAATATGGCAGACATCCCCGCACGCACCGAAATTGGCGTTACCACCGGCCCGATCCGTGGCAGCCGCAAGATTCACGTCGGTCCCCTGAACGTCGCGATGCGCGCGATCGACCTCGATCCCTCGTCCGGCGAACCGCCGCTCAACGTCTACGACACCTCGGGCCCCTACACCGACCCGAACGCCCGCATCGACATCATGGCCGGCCTGCCGCAGCTGCGCCGCGACTGGATCATGGCCCGCGGCGACGTCGAAAGCTACGACGCGCGCGAACTGCGCCCCGAGGATAACGGCCAGCTCGGCCCCGACCGGTCGGGCGGGGTCCAGCCCTTCCCCAACGTCGTCAAGCGTCCGCTCCGCGCCAAGGCGGGCGCGAACGTCAGCCAGATGCACTATGCCCGCCGCGGCATCATCACGCCCGAAATGGAATATGTCGCGACCCGCGAGAATCTCGGCCGCGAGATGCTGCGCGACTACAAGCGCGACGGCGAGAGCTTCGGCGCGGCGATCCCCGATTTCGTGACCCCCGAATTCGTCCGCGACGAAGTGGCGCGCGGCCGGGCGATCATCCCCAACAACATCAACCACCCCGAATCCGAACCGATGGCGATCGGGCGCAACTTCCTGGTCAAGATCAACGCCAATATCGGCAATTCGGCGGTCGCCTCCAACGTCGCTGCCGAAGTCGACAAGCTGGTCTGGTCGATCCGCTGGGGCGCCGACACGGTGATGGACCTGTCCACCGGCCGCAACATCCACGACACCCGCGAATGGATCCTGCGCAACTCGCCGGTGCCGATCGGCACGGTGCCGATCTATCAGGCGCTCGAAAAGGTCGGCGGCATCGCCGAGGAACTGACGTGGGACATCTTCCGCGACACGCTGATCGAGCAGGCCGAACAGGGCGTGGACTATTTCACCATCCATGCCGGCGTCCGCCTGCCCTACATCCCGATGACCGCGAAGCGCGTGACCGGCATCGTGTCGCGCGGCGGGTCGATCATGGCGAAATGGTGCCTCGCCCATCACCGCGAATCGTTCCTCTACGAACATTTCGACGAGATCACCGAGATCATGAAGGCGTATGACATCGCCTATTCGTTGGGCGACGGCCTGCGCCCCGGTTCGATCGCCGATGCGAATGACGAAGCGCAGTTTAGCGAGCTGTTCACACTGGGCGAACTGACCCACCGCGCGTGGGCACAGGACGTCCAGGTCATGATCGAAGGCCCCGGCCATGTGCCGATGCACAAGATCAAGGAGAATATGGAGAAGCAGCTGCAGGTCTGCGGCGAAGCGCCCTTCTATACGCTGGGACCCCTCACCACCGACATCGCGCCCGGCTACGACCATATCACCAGCGGCATCGGCGCGGCGATGATCGGCTGGTACGGCACGGCGATGCTCTGCTACGTCACGCCCAAGGAGCATCTCGGCCTGCCCGACCGCGACGACGTGAAGGTCGGCGTGGTGACCTACAAGCTCGCCGCCCATGCCGCCGACCTCGCCAAGGGCCATCCGGCCGCACAGATGCGCGACGATGCGCTGAGCCGCGCCCGCTTCGACTTCCGCTGGCGCGACCAGTTCAACCTGTCGCTCGACCCCGACACGGCGGAAAGCTATCACGACCAGACCTTGCCCGCCGAAGGCGCCAAGACCGCCCATTTCTGTTCGATGTGCGGCCCCAAATTCTGCTCGATGAAGATCACCGCCGAAGTCCGCGAGTTCGCCGCCAAGCAGAACGCCCCGGCCGACACTTTCATTGCTGCCGACAAGGCCGACGCGGACCGCGCGCTGTTCGCGAACGGTCCCGCATCGGTGGCGGCGGCCGAGGCCGGCATGGCGGAAATGAGCGAGAAGTTCCGCGAGAAGGGTGGCGAGGTGTACCTGCCGGCGGAGTGAAGTGGCACCCGGTCGACTACGGAACGGTTAATAACTGTTAGCTGACGATCCGTAATTTCCAACCGATTCTATCGTATGATTCGTTGACAAGAATGGCCAAATGCCCTATGTCAAGAGGGCAGCTCGTGAGTGGGGTCGTCTGATCGCAGAAGCAGCTGCCCGAGCGGCTCGGAGGTGACTCCGGGCCGTCTCCTTATCCGAGCCTTACGATGCCATCATCGGATCGAGCAGCCGCTTTCATATTTTTGACGGCTATAGGCAGAGCGTCGAACAGTGTTCCTAAGCCTGCTTCAGTTCGACGTTCGTCAAGAAGTCCTAACTCGTTCCGGACTTTTAGAAAGGCTGCAAAAGCAATAACATCTGCGATCTGCGTGAAGTGGCAAAGTTTGGAATTTTTGAAATTCCCGTCTTTGACAAACATGTCCAAAGGAAGATTGCGTTGGTCACCGAACATTGATCCGGTTGGGAGGTGCTTCATGGCTCGCCGGTATAATGTACGGTACTCGGGATGCCCTTCGTCAAAGAAAACTAGTGCATTAACATTCCGCGCTACGCATTGTCTCCTCATTCTCTGAAACAGCGCATACATCACTCTTTCAAGGCGGGCGTGTCCATACATTTCTCGACCGCGAGTACCAGTGACTGTAATGACGCTTTCGGGCGGAAGAAAGTCTATACCGGAAAGCATCTCTTTGTAATACTTGGTGACATCCTTACTTGGAATTTGCCTGTTGCCGTAGATGTAGTTTCCACGGCCCCCGGCAAGTTTAGTGCCGTGGAGTTCTTTGGTTGCGGGTATTTTCAGATTTCTTGATAGGCTTGCTCGCCATTCTTTTGCGGCTGCCAAGTGAGTTGGCCACGTTATCTGCCAAACCCCATCCACTGGCCGCAAGAAGGGCACTGCCAGAGCAGTTACTGCAAAGAGGGAGCGATCATTTGATTCATCGATATAGAAAATATCGATGCCGCCAGGTTTCAGAAGCATCCGGTAACTATATCGGTAAATTTCAATAATGATACCGGCACTGCGCCACCTGAGCCGCCTGCTCCAAGCCAGACCCCGTCACGCGATACACCAACCGATGTTCATGACTGATCCGACGCGACCACCAGCCTGACAGGTTGCCGCCCAGCGGCTCCGGCTTGCCCGTCCCCTTGAACGGATGCCGCCGGCATTCCTCGATCAGCCCGTTGATCTTGTCGACCATCTTGGCATCGTTCGCCTGCCAGTAGCGATAATCGTCCCACGCCGTCGGCCAGAACGCGACCTTCATGGAAAGGGCACGCCTTCGTCACCCTGCTCGAACCCGCGCACCGCCTCCAGCAACCGCTCCGCATTCCTCGGCGACCGCAGCAGATACAGCGTCTCCTCGATCGACGCCCATTCGCTGGCCGAGATCATCACGACGCCTTCGCCGCGCTGGCGGGTAATCGCCACCGGCATCCGGTCGGCGACGACCCGGTCCATCACCGATTTCAGATTGGCGCGCGACTCTGTGAAGCTGATCGATTCCATGAAACGAATGTACGGAACATTGTACAGAACGCAAGGGTCCGCCAAAAACCACTGTCCTACAAGTTCCCAATATGTTCCCCTCCCGCCCATGCGCAACGACACCCAGCTCCCGGAGCATTCGCCCGCGCCCGCACCGGCGCTCGACCCCTCGAACCTGACCGTCCCGTCCGAGACACCCTATCTCGACGCCAACGGCTATGACCCCGCCGATTACCAATGGGTCCCCGTCCGCCGCAAACCGCGTGCCGACGGCTGGTCCGAAGCGAAACAGCGCGACTTCATCGAAACGCTCGCCGATGGCGGGTCGGTCAGCGAGGCGGCGCGCGCCGTCGGCATGTCGCCCAGCAGCGCCTATCGCCTGCGCCGCTCGCCCGGCGGCGAAGCCTTTGCCCGTGCATGGGATGCGGCGGTCGCGCAGGCGGTGGGGATGCTGGTCGACGTCGCGTTCGACCGGGCGATCAACGGCACCGTCGAACCGGTACTCGATGCGGAGGGGCAGCGGATAGGGTCGCGGCATCGCCCCGGCGACCGGATGCTGATGTTCCTGCTCGCCGCCCATTATCCCGACCGCTACGGCAAGCAGCAGCGGCGCCGGCCGGCGCACGGCGAGGCGGAGGCACCGGCCCCCACTCCGACGCCGAGCGTGGCCGAGGCGCTCGACGCACTCTCCCCCGCGCCGCCGGCCGAACCGGAAAAGCTGATGACCCCGGCCGATCTCGACGTCGCGATCGAGGTCGCCGATCTGGCCGATGGCCGGCTGCCCGGCTGGCTCGATCCCGATCGCCGCGTGGAACCCGCGCCGCAGCCGGTCGAACCGCCGCTGCCCGAACCGCTCGCGGCGGCGCTCGCCGAACACGACGACATCTACATCTCCGAGCCGGGGCCGCTGGGCATGGCGTTCGAGGTCGAACTGGAACTCGCCAAGCGCGGCATCGTCGTGCCGCGCCCCCGGCCACAGCCGAACCGCCGCGCGCGCGGCAAAACGCGGCGAGTGTGACTTTCGTGACCTTTGGACACGAAACGGGGCGCCGCGCGTGGTTCGCGCGACGCCCCGTCCTTCACAACTCCGATCCACCGACGGGAAAGCGTCACCCCGGCGAAGGCCGGGGTCTCCCGCGCCTCCTGCCGCGCGCTGTCACCGGGAGATCCCGGCCGGTGCCGGGATGACGTCCGATCCGGCGTGGACGGATCGAACGGTATCCCGGCGCGGATTACATCTTGTTCGCGACGGCCTGTTCGATCTGGGCGTTGTCGGTGTCGTCGGCCTTGTCGGCGGCGTCCTCGCCCATGTCGCGGACGTTCTCGGCCTGACGCTCCAGCGCATCCTCGACCTGCTCGTTGCTGGTCAGGTCGGCCTGGTCTTCCAGCGCGTCGGCGCGGTTCTCGGTCATCGCCTCGATATTGTCGGCGGCCTTGTCGTCGGCATTGCCACCACATGCGCCCAGCAGCATCAGCGCGGCCAGACCGGTCGCCGTCATCATCGTCTTCATGGCAATTCCCTCTTCCTTCCGCCCCTGTGGCGGACAAGCGGGTTCAATCGTCCGAACCGCCCGATGGTTCCGTCTGCGTATCGAGTGCCGGGATCGCCCAGTCTATCTCGCCGCGTCCCTGCCTCGCGAGGAACGCATTGGCCTGGCTGAACGGGCGGCTGCCGAACCAGCCGCTATGCGCCGACAGCGGGGAGGGGTGGCGCGCGCGCAGCACGAGGTGCCGGCCCCCGGCGGCTACGTCGCGGACGAACCCGGCCTTCTTCTGGGCATGCGATCCCCATAGCAGGAAGACGCTGGGCGGCCCCTGTTCCGCCACGGCATGGACGACCGCGTCGGTCAGCGCCTCCCATCCCCGTCCGGCATGGGCGGCGGCGCGGCCCTGTTCGACGGTCAGCACCGCGTTCAGCAGCAGCACCCCCTGCCGCGCCCAGTGTTCGAGGAAGCCATGGGGCGGCGGCGCGATGCCCAGGTCGCTGTGCAGTTCCTTGTAGATGTTGCGCAGCGACGGCGGCACCGGCACCCCCGGCCGGACCGAGAAGGACAGCCCGTGCGCCTGCCCCGGCCCGTGATACGGGTCCTGCCCGAGGATCACGACCCGCACCTTGTCCAGCGGGGTCAGCGCCAGCGCGGTGAACCAGTCGGCGCTGTGCGGCAGGATGCGCTTGCCCGCCGCCTTCTCGGCCTTCAGGAAGTCGCGCAAGGCCGCCATGCCCGGGCTGTCGAACACCGGGCCCAGCGCCGGCGCCCAGCTGGGGTCGATCGCAGGCGGGATCATGCGCGCTTGCGCACGAACTCGGCGCGCAGCACCAGCCCCTTGATCCCTTCGAACTTGCAGTCGATCTCCTGTGCGTCGCCGGTCAGGCGGATCGACTTGATGAGGGTGCCGCGCTTCAGCGTCTGCCCCGCGCCCTTGACGGTCAGGTCCTTGACGAGCGTCACCTGATCGCCATCGGCCAGCACATTGCCCACCGCATCGCGGACGACCACGTCGTCGTCGCCGACCGGCGCGGCGGCGACCTGCGACGCCGGCACCCACTCGCCGCTCGCCTCGTCATAGATATAGTCGTCGTCGCTCATGGCGTTGTCCGTCTTCCCAGTGCGCTGTCCCGAATGGCCCTAGGCTCTCCCGTTCGTCCTGAGTAGCCATTGAGCGAAGTCGAAATGGCGTATCGAAGGACCGCTTGCGGCCAGGTGCTTCGATATGGGTCTTCGACTAGCTCAGCCCTTGCTCGGCACGAACGGTTCTTCCCGTGCGGTATGGTCAAGGCAGACACTCGGGTCAGAACAACCCCGGCACCTCGCGCTGCGCGGTCGACGGGCGGGCGGGTTGCAGCAGCGTGCGCTCGTCGAACCGGCCGCGGGCGTTCTGCGCCGACGTGCCCGCCGACCCGCTGATCCGGCTGCACGACCGCCCGGCGAGGAAGTCGAGCGCGCGGGCCACCGACTGTTCGCGGGCATCGCCCAGCGGATAGCTGATGTCGTCGCCCGCCTGGCAGGTGTTGGGCACGGTCGCCGCCAGCCCGTCATAATAGGCCGCCGACCGCGCCGAGTTCTGCACCGCCAGCGCCACGACGCGCAGGCGATCGTCGCACGCCGCGCGGTCGAGCGCGATCTGCCCGACCGGCTTGCCATAGGTGTTGGTGCCGACCAGCGCCATGTTGCTGCCCAGATAGGGCACGAACGCGTTGATGACGAGTTCGCTGGCCGAGGCGGTGTTGCCGGTGCCGATGAAGGCGATCCTGACCGGCGCCACCGACTGCGGCTGCGGCTGGAAGAAGCGCGTCTCGTTCTCCGCCGCCTTTTCGGGGCGGAAGCTGGTGTAGCTGTAGACCTGGCCGGCCGACTTGTCGCGGCCGAGCAGGTCGCCCATCAGGTCGGCGATCGAGATCAGCCCACCGCCATTGTAGCGGAAATCGATGATGAACTCGGTGATCCCCTGCGCCCGGAAATCGGCGAAGGCGTTCCGGAGCGGCGTCTCGGCCGACGAGATGAAGGTGCGCAGGTTGATGTAGCCGACCTTCCTGGCGCCGTCGGTCAGCACCTTGGCGCCATAGCGCGTCGATACCGGCAGCAGCGCATAGTCGGTCTTGGTGACCGTCGCGGTCCGCGTGGTGCCGTCGATCGTGCGGAACTGGAACACGCGCGCCGTGCCCGGCGTGTCGGGGCCCAGCGCATTGTTCAGCCCGCTGGTGCCCTCGGCATCGACGATCGCCGATACCGCGCGCAGGCTGGCGGTCGACGTGCCGATCTGCAGGATCTCGGTGCCGCGGTCGATCCCGGCGGCCAGCGCCGGGGCCCCTTCGAACGATTCGGTTATCAGCAGCCGCCGCCCGGTCGAATCGAGCGCGAAGCGGGTGCCGAACCCGGCGGTCGCGCCGGCGTCGTAATAGGCGTTCTCCTCGGCGATCGACGTCACGTAGGTAAAGAACCGGTCCTTGCGCTGGCTGCGCGCGGTCGCGGTCAGCGCGTCGATATAGCTGTCGACCGACGTATAGGGCGTCGGGTCGAGCGTGGCGGGCAGCGTCTCGGGAAAGAGATACCATTCGCGCAGCTGCGCCAGGGCCCAGTCCTGCCGCGCGCGCAGCGAACAGGCGGCACTGGTGGTCGGCGTGGGCGTGGGGGTCGTGCCCGGCAC
>RPSH01000014.1 GCA_003946805.1 Bacillus sp. 2B10
ACCCCGAACCTTGCCTTTCCCCCCGAACTCCCCTATGCGCCCGCGCTTGTTCGTGCCGGGGTCATCCCTGGAGGCCCGGCCGCGCAAGACTGATAAACCAAGCATTCAAGGAAGACATGATGAGCGACACGCTGCACCTGTCGGCCGAGACGCGCGATCGGGCAGGCAAGGGAGCCTCCCGTGCCCTGCGTCGCGATGGCCGCGTCCCCGCCGTGATCTATGGCAACAAGGAAGAGCCGCAGGGCATCCACCTGAACGCCCGTGAACTGATGAAGCAGCTGATGACCGGCCACTTCATGAACTCGGTCATCATGGTCGAGGTCGGCGGCAAGCAGGTGCGTACGCTGGCGAAGGACGTCGCGTTCGACGTCGTCACCGACCAGCCGATCCATGTCGACTTCCTGCGCATCTCGAAGAACGCGACCGTCACCGTCGCGGTCCCGGTGGTGTTCACCAACGAAGACGACGCGCCCGGCATCAAGCGCGCCGGCGGCGTGCTGAACGTCGTGCGCCACGAAATCGAACTGGTGGTCGAAGCGTCGAACATCCCGACCGAGATCACGATCGACCTGACCGGCCGCGAAGTCGGCGATTCGATCCACATTTCGGACGTGAAGCTGCCGAACGGTGCCGAGCCGGCCGTGGAAGACCGCGACTTCACCGTCGCCACCATCGTGCCGCCGACGGTCCCGACCGCCGAGGACGAGGCGCTCGACGCCGAAGTCGCCGAAGCGCAGTCGGCCGAAGCCGCTGCCGAAGCGGAATCGGAAGGCGAGGAAGCCGAAGGCGAGGACAAGGCCGAGGGCTGATCCGCCCCGTCCTTGCGCGACGCTTGCGGGGAGCGGGATGGCCGAGGCCGTCCCGCTCCCTTTGCGTTTGGGGGTACAGCCCCGCTCCCGCATCCGCCCCTGCCGACGTCGTCCCGGCGAAGGCCGGGATCCATGGCCACGGCCACGTCGCGCTTCCATCGAGAACGCCCGATACAATGGATTCCGGCCTACGCCGAAATGACGGAAGAGAAGACGCGCCGTCCCGCCCCCCATCGTCGTCCCCGCGCAGGCGGGGACCCATAACCGCAACACCAGCGACTCCATCTCCGGCGTCAGCGCATATGGATTCCCGCCTTCGCGGGAATGACGATCTTGGGTAGGAGCGTTCCCCGCCTCTCACTCCACCCAAAGGACCCTCGATGCAGCTCTGGACCGGCCTCGGTAATCCCGGCCCGCAATATGCGATGCACCGCCACAATATCGGCTTCATGGGCATCGATGCGATCGCCGAGGTCCATGGCTTCCCGCCCCCGAAGCGCGCGTTCCAGGGCTGGGTACAGGAAGGGCGCATCGGCACGCAGAAAATCCTGCTGCTGAAACCCGGCACCTATATGAACGAAAGCGGCCGCTCGGTCGGGGAGGCGATGCGCTTCTACAAGCTGACTCCTGCCGACGTGACCGTGTTCCACGACGAACTCGACCTCGCGCCGTTCAAGCTGAAGGTGAAGGTCGGCGGCGGCCATGCCGGGCATAACGGTCTGCGCTCGACCGACGCGCATATCGGCCCCGACTTCCGCCGCATCCGGCTGGGTATCGGCCATCCGGGGCACAAGGACCGCGTCACCCCCTATGTGCTGGGCAATTTCGCCAAGGCCGAGATCGACGACCTGACCGACCTGCTCGGCGCCATCGCCGCCGAGGCGCCGTGGCTCGCAGCCGGCGACGACGTCCGCTTCATGAACGAGGTCGCACGACGGATGGGGTGAGCGGCGGCACGTTTGCCCCTGCCCATTCGTCACTCCCACGAAGGCGGGAGTCTATAGACGCTGACGTCTGCGACGGTGTCGCTTCCTCCGCGTCAATGGATTCCCGCTTTCGCGGGAATGACGAAGCCCATTCAAGCCCCGGACATCCGCAAGAACGGTCGAGCGCCTTCTCTACCACGACTGGCTGCCCGCCAGCGGTGAGGAACTGCGCGACGCTCCGCTCGTCTGCCAGCGCCTGCGCTTCCTCCCCGACGTACCCGAGAGCGAGGCGATCACCCACCTGTTCCTGCCATTGCGGTAGGCGCAGCTCCGCGCGCCCTTCCAGTCCGTACCCCGGCGAAGGCCGGGATCCAGTTGGGCAACATCTGCGCCCCTGTCGACAGGACGTCGTAACTGGCCCCCGGCCTCCGCCGGGGTACGGGAAACAACGACACACCCCGCCAAAAACGACTTTCCTACACGCCCCGCAACGGTCAGGGTCGCCGAACCGATCGCCTGCCCACCCACCGAACGACCTCGCCGCCGACCACGAAACCACCACGACCACGCATTGCGCACGAGTGTGACTTTTGTGACCTTTGGCCCGCGCTTGCGCCGCCCCGTCCCGGCCCGATAGGAAGCGCCTCATGGCCAAACCGTTGCAACTGCTCGCCTTCCTGTTCCTGCTGCTCGCCGGCGCCACCGCACAGGCCGCGACGCGCTGTACCCTCGCCCCCGGCGGCGAGCAGCGGATCACGGTCGGCAACGGCCGCTCGGTCCTGATCCACGCCCCGCGCGGATTCGACCCGGCGACGGCCGCCCCGCTGGTCATCCTGCTGCACGGCAGCGGCGGCACCGGCGCGGCGATGCTGCGCGATTCGAAACTGGCCGAAGCGTCCGACAGTCACGGTTTCATCGTCGCCGCCCCCGATGCCGGCATCCCGCATGACAGGGGTTTCGTCTGGAACATCCCCGGCGTACCGACCGTCACCGGCGCCATTCCCGGCCCCGACGCCCCCGACGACGTCGCCTTCATCGGCGCGCTGATCGACCATCTGGCCCGGGCGGGCTGCGCCGATCCGGCGCGTGTCTATGCCACCGGCCTGTCGGGTGGCGGGCGGATGACGTCGTGGCTCGGCTGCGTCGCGACCGATCGCTTCGCCGCGATCGCCCCGGTCGTGGGCCTGCGCGCCGGCAATCCGCTGGCGAGCGACCCGACCCGTCCCGACCCCGCGACCTGCCGCCCGTCCCGGCCGCTGCCCGTCATCGCCTTTGCCGGCGACGCCGACACCACCAACCCGATCCGGGGCGGCGGCGCGAAATACTGGTCCTACACCATGCACGCCGCCGAACAGCGCTGGGCCGCGCTCAACGGCTGTACCGCCGCCCCCACCACCCGCTGGGTCGCGCCGACGGTGTACGAGGAACGCTACACCGCCTGCCGCGGCGGCGCGGACGTGGCGGGGCGGATCACCGTGGGCGGCGGCCATAGCTGGGTGGTCGACAACGACGCTCTCTGGACCTTCCTGTCCGCGCATCGCCGCTGACGCTTCCCAAAGCGCGCCGGATCGGCCAAGCCGCGCCGATGACCGTCCGCACCCTCTTTCCGACCCAACTCTACGAAGCGAACCTCGGCGACGACGCACTGGTCGCCGACCTCGACGCATCGGTCCGTGCGCTGGCCGAGGACGACATGGCCGGCCGCCGCTGGTCGAAGGACAAGGAGTATCGCGGCTATACCTCCTACGCCTCCCTGAACGACCTGCCGCTGCGCGACCCGGCCTTCGCCGACCTCAAGCGCGTGCTCGACCGCCATGTGGCGAAGTTCGCCGCCGCGTGCGGCATGGAGCTTGCCGGCCGCAGGCTGAAGCTCGACAGCCTGTGGGTGAACCTGCTCAAGCCCGGCGGCGGCCATTCGGGGCACCTCCATCCGCACAGCGTCGTGTCGGGCACCGTATATGTCGCGGTGCCCGAGGGTGCGGGCGGCATCCGCTTCGAGGATCCCCGGCTGCCGATGCTGATGGCCGCCCCCACCCGCCCCGGCACGTTCGAAACGGTCGCCCCTGCGCCCGGCACGCTGCTGATGTGGGAAAGCTGGCTGCGCCACGAAGTCATGCCGCACGCCGGCAGGGGCGAACGGATCAGCGTCAGCTTCAACTATCGCTGGTAGCTTTTGCAAAGCCGCCCACCAGCGGCTAAGGCGCAGGCTTTCCATCGTCACCGGGATAGCATCACGTGGGTTTTCGCTGCGGTATCGTCGGTCTGCCGAATGTCGGCAAGTCCACCCTGTTCAACGCGCTGACGCAAACGCAGGCGGCACAGGCGGCCAACTACCCCTTCTGCACGATCGAGCCGAACGTCGGCAACGTCGCCGTCCCCGACCCCCGGCTCGACGCGCTGTCGGACATCGCCGGATCGGCCAGGAAGGTCGAAACGCAACTGGCGTTCGTCGACATCGCCGGCCTCGTGCGCGGCGCGTCGAAGGGCGAGGGCCTTGGCAACCAGTTCCTCGGCAACATCCGCGAAGTCGACGCGATCGTCCACGTCCTGCGCTGCTTCGAGAATGACGACATCCAGCATGTCGACGACCGGGTCGATCCGATCGCCGATGCCGATACCGTCGAGACCGAGCTGATGCTGTCCGACCTCGAATCGCTCGAAAAGCGCGTCCCCAACCTTGCCAAGAAAGGCCAGCAGGGCGACAAGGAGGCGAAGCTCGCCGCCGCCGTCCTCGGCCGCGCGCTCGACCTGCTGCGCTTGGGACAACCCGCCCGCCTGACCGAGATCAAGGACGAGGAAGAGGAACGCCTGTTCGCGCAGGCGCAGCTGCTGACCGCCAAGCCCGTGCTCTACGTCTGCAACGTGAACGAGGAGGACGCCGCGGAAGGTAACGCCCTGTCGGCCAAGGTCTTCGCGAAGGCGAAGGCGGAGGGCGCCGAGGCGGTCGTCGTCTCCGCCGCGATCGAGGCGGAGATCGCCACGATGGAGAGCGCCGACCGCGCCGAGTTCCTGTCCGACCTCGGCCTGTCCGAAACCGGCCTCGCCCGCGTCATCCGCGCCGGCTATTCGCTGCTCCACCTGCTGACCTTCTTCACGGTCGGCCCGAAGGAAGCCCGCGCGTGGACCGTGTCGGTCGGGGCCAAGGCGCCGCAGGCGGCGGGCGAGATCCACAGCGATTTCGAACGCGGCTTCATCCGCGCCGAGACGATCGCGTTCGACGACTATGTCGCGTGCAAGGGCGAAAGCGGCGCGCGCGACGCGGGCAAGCTGCGCGCCGAGGGCAAGGAATATGTCGTGCAGGACGGCGACGTGATGCTGTTCCGCTTCAACGTCTGATCGTTCACCGCTCCGTCATTATAGGGCCTTAGCAGGTCGGGTCATGCGTATCCCTTCCCTGTTCGCCGCGCTGGTCCTGCTTGCCGGATGTACGACGTCCTCCGCGCCGATCGCGGCTGCGCCCGCGGTCCGCGAGGCCCGCCCGCCGGTCACGATCGTGATCGGCGTCGACGGCGCCCGGCCGGACTATCTGACGCCCGCCACCGCACCCAACCTGTCGCGACTGGCGGCGGGCGGCGTGGCGGGCGCGATGCGGCCCAGCTTTCCGACCAAGACCTTCCCCAATTTCTGGACGCTCGCCACCGGCGTCCGCCCCGACAAGAGCGGCATCGTCGGCAACAAGATGGAAGACCCGGCACGCCCGGGCGAGACCTTCACCATGGAGACGGTCGATCCGTTCTGGTGGAACGCGGCCAAGCCGATCTGGATCGCCGCCGAACAGGCCAGCATCCGCAGCGCGACGATGTTCTGGCCGGGCAGCGAGGTCGCATGGGGCGGCACTGGCAAGCCCGATCACGGCGTCTATGCCGGCGGCGCCCACGCATCGGACTGGCAGGCGTTCAGCGCCGCCGTCACCGCCGGACAGCGTGTCGATGCGGTCGTCGACTGGCTGCGGCGCCCGGCGGCAACGCGCCCGCGCCTCGTTATGCTCTATTTCGACGATGTCGACGTCGCCGGGCACGATCATGGCCGATCCGCCCCGGAAACCCGTGCGGCGATGCATGCGGTCGATGCGCAGATCGGGCGGTTGCAGCGCGAACTGACCGCGCTGGGTCAGCCGGCCAACCTGATCGTCGTCGCCGATCACGGCATGGCGGCGATCGCGCCCGACCGCGTGATCGCGTTCGACGGCATCGCGCCGGCCAACAGCTACCGGCTGATCGAAACCGGCCCCTATGCCGCGATCGAGCCGCTGCCCGGCCGTGAGGCCGCGCTCGCCGCCGCGCTCGCCCGCCCCCACCCGCATATGCAATGCTGGCCCAAGGCGGCGATCCCGGCCCGGCTGCGCTACGGCACCAACCCACGCGTCGCCGCCTTCCTGTGCCTCGCGGAGATCGGCTGGACGATCACCCCGACCAGACCGACCCGTGCCATCACCGGCGGCGCGCATGGCTATGACGATGCCGCACCCGAGATGCAGGCGCTGTTCGTCGCGGGCGGTCCGGCGCTCCGGCCCGGCGTGACGCTGCCGTCGTTTCGCAACACCGCGATCCACCCGCTGCTGCGCCGCATCCTCGGCCTCGCGCCGGACCCTGCGCTCGACGGCGATGGCGGCATCGGTGCGGCGGCGCTGCGATAGGGCTTGCCGCGCGACCGGTTTCGGGGCGAAACTGGCCGCATGCGCTATTTCGAAGACATCGCCGTTGGCGAAACCGCCCGCTTCGGCACCTACCCGGTGGATCGCGACGCCGTGCTCGACTTTGCCAGGCAGTACGACCCGCAACCGTTCCACCTGTCGGACGACGCTGCGGCGCAGACCCATTTCGGCCGCCTTGCCGCCAGCGGCTGGCACAGCTGCGCGATGACGATGGCGATGCTGGTCGAACACTGGACCGCGAACCCGGTCGCCAGCCTCGGTGCCGCCGGGATCGATGAACTCCGCTGGAAGCGTCCAGTCTACCCCGGCGACACGCTCTCGTGCGAGACCGAAGTGCTCTCCGCCCGGCCGTCGGCCAGCCGCCCGGAAATGGGCAGCGTCGCCAGCAAGGTGACGGTACGCAACCAGGACGATCAGGTCGTGATGACCTTCATCTCGCTGGCGCTGATCGCCACGCGGGCCGGCGCCGGGGCGACATAGCGCCGATCGACATTCGCGCGCGCATCGGTCCACCGTGGCCCGGACGTGATCGTCAAAGCTGCGGACGGCATCGACCGCCGCGCCGCCGATCCCGGAACCGGTCGGGGGCAACGAAAGGGCCGGACGTTAGGTTTTTGATCCATCCGTATGAAGACGTCACCCCGGCGAAGGCTGGGGTCTCCATCGGCTCCTGCAGCGTCCGACCACCGGGAGGTCCCAGCTTCCGCCGGGATGACACCCGTTTTGATAGCGACGGATCAATCCCTGACGACGATCAGTTCGGGCGACGCCCGCCGCGACCGCCGCCGCCGCGCGGTCCGCGCCCCTCGCCGCCACGAAAAGCGCCGGGGTTGGGGCCGATCCGCTCGGGCCGGTTGAAGCCGCGCACGCCGCCCATGTCCGGCCGACCGGGCACCGTCGACGGGCTGGTGCCGCGCGGGACGTTCTCGAACCCGCGACGCCGCTCGAAGCCGGGTCGCCCGCTACCCGGCGTCGCATCGGGCCGGTTGCCGCGCCAGCTCCCGCGCGGCCGATTACCGAAGTCCGGACGGCCGTCACCGGTGCCGGCACTCGGCCGGTCACGCCAGCCGCCCGGCCGGCCCTGATAGGGAGACTGGCTGCTGCCGCGGGGCACGTTCTCGAAACCGGGCCGATTGTCGAACCCCGGCCGACGGTCGCCGCGCCAGCCCGGCCGGTTCCAGTTATCCCAGCGCGGCCGCCCGCCGCCCCAGTCGCCACGCCATTGGCCCCGGCGCTGCTGCCAGTAATAACGCTGGCGATCGTTCCAGCGGAACGGCCGCCGATAGCGGTCGTAGACGTAGTAGCCGGTGCCCGGATAATAATAGTCGCCGAACCAGCCCCAATAGGGATCGCCGAACCCGCCGGCATAGCCGTCATAATATCCGCCGCCGATACCCCCGCCATAATAGCCGGGCGAGGCATAGCCGACATTGACCCCGCCATAACCGTAATCGCCATAGGCACAGGCGGAAGCGCCCGCCCCGAGGGCCAAGGTAAACATGATCGCGCGAAGCCGATGAAACATGGCGCTTGCTCCCGCTGGCGACGGGCTGCGGGCTCGGCGCCGAGATTGGATGACACGAAGCAACGGTCGGTCGCGGCCGCTGGTTCCTGTTCAGGCTGTCACGGGTACGCATTCGTGCCTGAACGTGGGCTGTCCGGACGGGGTGGATGATGGGCCGGACGGGCTTCTGGCGGGGGCGATCTACCGCGACCATGACGATGACGCGCCTCGGACTTGCCCCGTCGAACGACCGTCGTTCTTTTGGAAAGCCCTACCCGTCACCCCGGATCAACTCCGTGTCGGTCGCTGGGCCGCAATGATTCGGCATCCCAACGGCGACAACCCGGTACGTGGCGAGCATTGCGGGTTCGTCGCGGCGGGCCCGAACTACGAACCAGCCATCCCGCCCGACCTCAATGCCCCGGAAACGCCACCAGCGCCGACACCGCGATCCCCTCGGCGCGCAACGCGGCCGCCCCGCCGAGGTCGGGCAGGTCGATCGCGAACATCGCCTGTTCGACGCTGGCCCCCGCCTTGCGCAGCAGCCTTACCGCCGCACGCGCCGTACCGCCGGTGGCGATCAGGTCGTCGACCAGCAACACGCGCGCGCCGGGCGCGCAGGCATCGGCATGGATCGCGATCCGGTCGGTGCCATATTCCAGCGCATAATCCTCGGCGATGGTCGCGCCGGGCAGCTTGCCGTCCTTGCGGATCAGCAGCACGCCAGCGCCCAGCGCCAGCGCGACGGCGGGTGCGAAGACGAACCCCCGCGCCTCGATCCCCGCGACAAGGTCAATCGGTCCCGCGACCGCCGCGACCATGCCGTCGACGGCTAGCCGCAACCCTTCGGGATCGAGGATCAGCGTGGTGATGTCCCGGAACTGGATGCCGGGCCTGGGGAAGTCCGGAATGGTACGGATGCGTCGGGCCAGCTCTGCCGGCCCGACGCCATCCGTGCCGCTCAATGCTTCATGCCCCGCCAGATATTGCGATAGGCACCGAAGGCAAGGCCGGTGAAGATCAGCAGGAAGATGACCGTCGCCAGACCCCAGGTGTGGCGGGTTTCCAGCTTCGGCTCAGCGGTCCAGGTCAGGAACGCCGACACGTCCTTCGACATCTGATCCACCGTGGCCCGGGTGCCGTCCTGATACTGAACCTGATCGTTGGCGGTCAGCGGCGGCGCCATGGCGAGGTTGAGGGTCGCGAAATAGGGGTTGTAGTGCAACCCGTCGGGCGTCTTCGCCTCGGGGAACTTCCTGAGCAGGTCCGCCGGCTGCGCGCGATAGCCGGTCAGCAGCGAATAGACATAGTCGGGACCGTCGTCGCGTGCCTTGGTCATCAACGACAGGTCGGGCGGCACCGCATTATTATTGGCGGCACGCGCGGCGACGTCGTTGGCGAACACCAGCGGAAAGCGATCCGACGGCAGGTTCTTGCGCGTCGCCGGCTCGCCCGTTTCCGGGTTAACGCTCGGCTGTTCGATCTGCCAGTCGGTGGCGATCGTCTTGACCTGCCCCTCGTCATAGCCGAGCGCCTCGAGGTCGCGGAACGACATCAGCCGGATCGAATGGCAGGCCGAGCAGACTTCCTTATAGACCTGGAACCCGCGCTGCAGCTGCTGCTTGTCGAAGGTGCCGAAGATGCCGGCCGATTGCAGCCCCGCCTCGCGCGGCTTCAGGTGGAACTCGTGCTCGGCGGAATGGACCGGCTTGTCGTTGATCATGCCGCCGACGGTCGAGAAGATGCCGAGCAGCAGCGCGAACAGGAAGCCGGCACCCACGACGAGGTTCAGGTTGCGGGCGAGAAAGCGGGAAGCGAAGGAGAGCATCGTTATTCCCTTACTCGGCCGCGGCCGGCGAGGCATGGCCATGGGCGGCGGTCTGCACGGGCGAGGTGCCGCCTTCGCCCTTCAGCACCGCTTCGGTGATCGAGTTGGGCAGCGGGCGCGGACGCTCCATCGCCGACACGATCGGCAGCACGACCAGGAAGTGCGCGAAATAATATCCCGCCGCGATCTGGCTGAGCAGCACCGTGATCGGCGTCGCCTCCGCCCCGCCGAGATAGCCGAGCACCAGCACGTCCACGAGCAGCACGATCAGGAAGATGCGGTAGGTCGGACGATAGTTCGCCGACTTGACCGGCGACTTGTCGAGCCACGGCAGGAAGAACAGCAGCAGGATCGAGCCGAACATCGCCAGCACGCCCCACAGCTTCGCCGGGAAGATGAAGTCGACGGTGAACGCCTTCAGGATCGCGTAGAAGGGCAGGAAATACCATTCGGGCACGATGTGCGCGGGCGTCGAGAGCGGGTTGGCCGGGATGTAATTGTCCGGATGGCCGAGCAGGTTCGGCGCGAAGAAGATCAGCGACGCGAACACGATCAGGAACACGCCCAGCCCGAACCCGTCCTTCGCGGTGTAATAGGGGTGGAACGGCACCGTATCCTGCGGCCCCTTCACCTCGACGCCGGTCGGGTTGTTCGAGCCGGGGATATGCAACGCCCAGATGTGCAGGACGATGACGCCGGCGATCACGAACGGCAGGAGATAGTGGAGCGAAAAGAAGCGGTTGAGCGCGGCGTTGTCCGGCGCATAGCCGCCCAGCAACCACACGCGGATCGTTTCGCCCACACCGGGTATCGCCGAGAAGAAGCCGGTGATGACCTGCGCCCCCCAGAAGCTCATCTGCCCCCACGGAAGCACATAGCCCATGAACGCGGTCGCCATCATCAGCAGGAAGATGACGACGCCCAGCAGCCACACCATCTCGCGCGGGGCCTTGTACGACCCGTAATAGATGCCGCGGGCGATATGGGTGTAGACGACGATGAAGAACATCGACGCGCCGTTGGCATGGGCATAGCGCAGGAACCAGCCCGACGGCACGTCGCGCATGATGCGCTCGACCGAATCGAACGCCACGGCGCCGTTGGCGGCATAATGCATCGCCAGCACGATGCCGGTGATGATCTGCACCGCCAGCGCGGCGCCGGCGAGCACGCCGAAATTCCAGAAATAGTTAAGGTTGCGCGGCACCGGATAACCGGCGCCGACCGCGTTGTAGACCAACCGGGGAAGCGGCAGCTTCTCGTCCAGCCAGCGCATCAGCGGCTGTTTCGGTTCGTAATGCTTGGCCCAGGGGAAGCTCATGACTGTCTCCTCAGCCGACCGTCACGACGGTGTCGGACGTGAATGCGTATTCGGGAACGTGCAGGTTCTGCGGCGCGGGGCCGGAACGGATGCGCCCGGCAGTGTCGTAGGCCGAGCCGTGGCACGGGCAGAAATAGCCGCCGAACGGGCCCTTGTTCTCGCCCTCGCCCGCGCCCAGCGGCACGCAGCCGAGATGGGTGCAGACGCCCAGCGTGATGAGCCAGTTGGCCTTGCCGGTCTTGGTGCGTTCCTCCAGCGTCTGCGGATCGCGCAGTTCGCTGAGCGGGACCGCATCGGCCTCTGCGATTTCCTTAGGGGTAAGGTTGCGCACGAACAGCGGCTGTTTGCGGAACGTCGCCTTGATCGCCTGTCCCGGCTCGATCGCCGACAGGTCGATTTCGGTGGTGGACAGCGCCAGCGTGTCGGCGGCGGGCGACATCTGGTTGATGAGCGGCAGCGCGATCACGCCCGCGCCGACTCCCGCAAAGGCCACCGCGCCGATCGACAGATAGTCGCGCCTGCGGGGATTGTCCGGCCCGCCGTCCAGCGCGGTCGCGCCGCCTGCGGGTACGTGCTGATCGTCGTCAGTCGCCATTCAACAGCCCTTGTCGTCGGGCGCATATCGCGCCCTGCCCCTCTCCGGTCGCTTTCGTGGAAGCGACGCCGGACCGATCGGTTCTCCGTCCAGTCGCCACGGGTGATAGCCGGGCGTTCGGTCGTTTGCCAATCCCTTTTGCCGTATCGTGGCGTTCGGCGACCATGACATGTTCAGATTGGCGCAAGCGACGACATGGTCTATGCGCGCCGGTCTGCACCCAAAAGTTTCCTCGCGCATCCGGGAAGTTCATGCGTCGTCTCGCTATCCTGCTCGCTTTCCTCGCCTCGTTCTTCGCGCTGCCCGCCCTTGCGCAGGTCATCGACGTGCCCGGGCGCGAGCCGCCGCCGTCGACCACCGACACGCGCAACCTGTGGATCCTCGACCTGTCGACCGGCGGGCGGGTGACGATCTGGCTGCGGCCCGACGTTGCGCCCAAGATGGTGGCGCGGATCAAGACGCTGACCCGCGACAAATTCTATGACGGCCTCGCCTTCCACCGGGTCATCGACGGGTTCATGGCGCAGGGCGGCGATCCCGACGGCGACGGCACCGGCGGATCGAAGCTGCCGAACGTGGAGAAGGAGTTCAACTACCTCCCCCACGTCCGCGGCGCGGTGGCGGCGGCGCGTGCGCAGGACGAGAACAGCGCGAACAGCCAGTTCTACATCATGCTCGCTCCGCGCCTCGCGCTCGACAAGAAGTACACGGTGTTCGGGCGGGTGATCGGCGGCATGCAATATGTCGACACGATCGAACGCGGCGAGCCGCCGGCGAACCCGTCGCGTATCGTCCACGCCTATATCGCCAGCGACAATCCCCCGCCGTACCAGGCGGAGGCACCGGTCGCGCTGCCCGAAACCGTCGCCCCGCTGCCCGCCACCACGCCGCGCACGCCGGCGCCGCGCCGCGCCCAGCCGGTCCGTCCGCGCTAGGGACGTCACGCCGCCGATGCATGTCGACCTGTTCGACTTCGAACTGCCCAACGATCGTATCGCGCTGCGCCCCGCCGCCCCGCGCGACGCGGCGCGGATGCTGGTACTGAGCGGCGAAGCGACGCTCGACCGCGGCGTCGCCGATCTGCCGTCGTGCCTGCGCGCCGGCGACCTGCTGGTGTTCAACGACACGCGGGTGATCCCGGCGCAGCTGGAGGGGAAGCGCGGCGACGCGACGATCGGCGCGACGCTGCACAAGCGCGAAGGGCCGCGACGCTGGCGTGCGTTCGTCCGCAACGCGCGGCGGCTGCGCGACGGCGACAGCATCGATTTCGGCGCCGGCGTCACCGCGATCGCCGGCGACAAGGGCGAAGACGGCAGCCTCGCGCTCGATTTTCAGGGTGACGAGCCGGTCGAACTGCTGCTGGAGCGCGCCGGGCGCATGCCGCTCCCGCCCTATATCGCGTCGAAGCGTGGCGGCGCCGACGCCCGCGATGCCGAGGATTACCAAACGCTGTTCGCGCGGGAAGCCGGCGCCGTCGCCGCGCCGAC
Source organism: Bacillus sp. 2B10 (assembly GCA_003946805.1). Taxonomy (GTDB): domain Bacteria; phylum Pseudomonadota; class Alphaproteobacteria; order Sphingomonadales; family Sphingomonadaceae; genus Sphingomonas. Next base: position 13,125 of record RPSH01000014.1, read on the forward strand.
CGCGGCGCTGCACTTCACGCCCGAACTGATGGCGGCGATCGAGGCGGCGGGGATCGGCCATGCCACGCTGACGCTGCATGTCGGCGCGGGCACCTTCCTGCCGGTCAAGGCCGAGGATACCGACGACCACCGGATGCATGCCGAATGGGGCCGGATCGATAGCGCCACCGCCGACCGGCTGAACGCGGTGCGCGCCGCCGGCGGTCGTGTGATCGCGGTAGGCACCACCAGCCTGCGCCTGATCGAAAGCGCCTGCGATCCGCAAGGCCGGGTGCAGCCGTTCGAAGGCGACACCGCGATCTTCATCACGCCGGGCTATCGCTTTCGCGGGATCGACGGGCTGATGACCAATTTCCACCTGCCGCGCTCGACGCTGTTCATGCTGGTCTCGGCCTTGATGGGGCGCGAGCGGATGCAGGCCGCCTATGCCCATGCGATCGCGGGAGGGTATCGCTTCTATTCCTATGGCGACGCGAGTTTGTTGCTGCCACGATAGGGGCTGACCTCTCGAACGTTACGTCACCCGGCCCGTCGCCCCAGCGAAGGCTGGGGCCTCAAGCGGCTTTAGCTGCGCGCTATCACCAGGAGATCCCAGCCTGCGCTGGGATGACGTTCGGGGCCAGATGGGTAAAGCTGTCCCGTCGAGCCCCATGCCCCGCCCTATTCCACCGTCACCGACTTCGCCAAGTTACGCGGCTGATCGACATCCGTGCCCTTCGCCACGGCGACATGGTACGCCAACAACTGCACCGGCACCGCGTAGACGATCGGCGCGATCAGCGGGTGGACCTTGGGCATGGTGATCGTCGCCACCGCGCCATCGCCCGCCGCCTGGATGCCGTCATAGTCGGAGATCAGCACGACCTTGCCGCCGCGCGCCTGCACTTCCTGCATATTGCTGACGGTCTTGTCGAACAGCGGCCCCGACGGCGCGATCACGATCACCGGGACATGTTCGTCGATCAGCGCGATCGGCCCGTGCTTCATCTCGCCCGCGGCATAGCCCTCGGCATGGATATAGCTGATTTCCTTGAGCTTGAGCGCCCCTTCCAGCGCCAGCGGATAGTCGGTGCCGCGTCCGAGATACAGCACGTCGCGCGCCGCTGCGATGACCCCGGCCATGCCCTCGATCGCCTCGTCATAGGCGAGCGCGGCATTGATCGACGCCGGTGCCTCGGCCAGATGACGCACGATGCTGCGTTCCTCGGCCTCGCTCAGCCGCCCCTTTGCCTTGGCAAGGTTCGCGGCGAGTGCGGCGAGCACGGCAAGCTGGCAGGTGAACGCCTTGGTCGATGCCACGCCGATCTCCGGCCCGGCATGGGTCGGCAGCAGCAGGTCGGCTTCGCGCGCCATGGTGCTGGTCGGCACGTTGACGACGACCGCGATCGTCTGCCCCTCGCCCTTGGCATGGCGCAGCGCGGCGAGAGTGTCGGCGGTCTCGCCCGACTGGCTGATGAACAGGGCGAGGCCCCCCTCCTCCATCACCGGCGCGCGGTAGCGGAACTCGGACGCGACGTCCAAGTCGACGGGCACCCGCGCGAACTGTTCGAACCAGTATTTGGCGACCATCCCGGCATAGAAGCTGGTGCCGCACGCGACGATCGTGACGCGCCGGATCCCCGACAGGTCGAAATCGGGGATCGGCATCGTCACCTTGCCCTCGAACCGCTGGAGATACGAGCGCAGCGTCTGGGCGACGACGATCGGCTGTTCGTAGATCTCCTTCTGCATGAAGTGGCGATGATTGCCCTTGTCGATCAGCGCGCCGGTGACGCCCGACAGCGTGACCGGGCGGTCGACGGGATTGTTGTCGCGATCGAAGATGTCGGTGCCGTCGCGGCGGCAGACGACCCAGTCGCCCTCCTCCAGATAGGCGATGCGCTGCGTCAGCGGCGCCAGCGCCAGCGCGTCGGAGCCGAGATACACTTCGCCCTCGCCATAGCCGACGACCAGCGGCGAGCCGAGCCGCGCGCCGATCAGCAGGTCGTCATGCTGGCGAAACAGGATGGCGAGCGCGAACGCGCCGTGCAGCCGCGGCAGGATCGCCTTCACCGCGTCCTGCGGGGACAGCCCGGCCTCGACCTGTTCGCTGACCAGATGGGCGACGACCTCGGTATCGGTCTCGCTGGTGAACACCCGGCCGCGCGCGGTCAATTCCTCGCGCAGCGGCTTGAAATTTTCGATGATGCCGTTGTGGACCACCGCGACTTCCTGCGTGGCGTGCGGGTGCGCGTTGTCGGTGGTCGGGCCACCATGCGTCGCCCAGCGGGTGTGGGCGATGCCGATATTGCCGGGCAGCGGGTGCGCGGCCAGCTCGGTGGCAAGGTTCTTCAGCTTGCCCGACGCGCGGCGGCGCTCGATCGAAGCCGCCTCGACGGTGGCGATACCGGCCGAATCATACCCGCGATACTCGAGGCGCTTGAGCCCGTCGAGCAGCCGGTCGGCGACGCTCTCGGTGCCGATGATCCCAACAATTCCACACATATCCGTATCTCTCCGGCGGGAAGGCCCGCTTATTTCTTCGCGGCCTTCGCGGCCTTTTGCTTGTTGCGGAAGCGCATCGCCCAACCAGGATGATCGGCGCGTTCGGCACGGACCAGCGCCAGCGCATCGGCTGCGACGTCGCGGGTCACGACCGATCCGGCGGCGACCAGCGCACCGTCGCCGATCTTCACCGGCGCGACCAGCGCGCTGTTCGATCCGATGAACGCGCCCGCGCCGATCTCGGTACGGTATTTGAAGAAGCCGTCGTAATTGCAGGTGATCGTGCCCGCGCCGATATTGACGTCGGCCCCGACGCTGGCGTCGCCCAGATAGGTCAGGTGGTTGGCCTTCGCGCCCTTGCCCAGCGTCGTGTTCTTCACCTCGACGAAATTGCCGACCCGGCTGCCCTCGCCCAGCATCGCGCCGGGGCGCAGGCGGGCATAGGGGCCGACATCCGCCTTTGTCGCGACGGCCGCGCCCTCAAGGTGACTGAAGGCGTGGATGACGACATCGTCGGCGACGGTCACGCCGGGACCGAACACGACGTTCGGTTCGATCGTCACGTCGCGGCCGAGTTGCGTGTCGTGTGCGAAGAAGACGGTGTCGGGCGCGACCAGCGTCACGCCGTCTGCCATCGCCCGGGCGCGGCGCTTGTCCTGCCAAGCCGCCTCGACCGCCGCCAGTTCGGCGCGGCTGTTGATGCCGGCGACTTCGTCGGCACCGGTTTCGATCACCACCGCGCCGCGCCCGTCGGCGATGGCGAGCATGACGATGTCGGGCAGATAATATTCGCCCGCCGCATTGGCGTTGCCGACCCGCTCCAGCAGCGGCCAAAGGTCGGCCGAGCGCACCGCGGTCACGCCGCTGTTGCACAGGTTCACCGCACGTTCGTCCGCCGTGGCGTCTTCGAACTCGACCATCTTGGCGATGTTGCCGGCATCGTCGGCGATGATCCGGCCATAGGCGGCGGCTTGCGGAGGGCGGAAGCCCAGCACCGCGACCATCGGCTGGTCCGCGTCGCCCAGCCGCGCGGCCAGCCGCGCGACGGTGTCCGCCGACAGGAGCGGCGTGTCGCCGAAACAGACCAGCACGATGCCGTCATGGTCGGCCAGCGTGTCCTTCGCCTGCAGCGCGGCGTGCGCGGTGCCCAGTTGCTCGCGCTGCCACGCGATCTCGACTTCGCGCCCGGCGACGGCGGCCTCGACCTGTTCGCCGACCGCGCCGACGATCACCACGCGGCGGGTGACGTTCGCGGCCGAGAGGCTGTCGAGCAGGTGGAACAGCATCGGCTGCCCGGCCAGCGGATGCAGCACCTTGTGCTTCGTCGATTTCATGCGCGTACCCTGCCCGGCGGCGAGGATCACGGCGGCGATCGGTTGTGCGCTCATGGGGGCCGTCTGTGGCACACGACCCTTGCCAATTCCATATCGCGCGCGCCAATGCGGCGATGATGACAAAGATTTCATTCGATATCGTCGGCTTCGATCTCGACGGCACCTTCGTCGACACCAGCGGCGACCTGACCGATGCTGTCAACCATGCGCTCGCCGATGCCGGCCGCCCGCTGCTGACGCGCGAACAGGTCATTCCGATGATCGGCGGCGGCGCGAAGCACATGCTGCGCCAGGGGATGGAAGCGACCGGCGGCTGCGACGATGCCGAACTGAACCGGCTGCACCGGATGCTGCTCGGCCATTACGAGGCCCATATCGCGGTCCGCTCGCGCCCCTTTCCCGGCGCGATGGCAGCGCTCGACCGGCTCGATGCGATGGGCGTGAAGTCCGCGATCGTCACCAACAAGCTGGAGGGGCTGGCCCGGCGCCTGCTGGACGAACTCGACCTGACCCGCCGCTTCGCCTGCATCATCGGCGGCGATACGCTGGGGCCGGGCAAGTCGAAGCCGAACCGCGCGCCGATCGATGCGATGATCGCGCAGTGCGGCGGCGGACGCGCGGCGTTCGTCGGCGATTCGCATTTCGATATCGATGCCGCACGCAATGCCGGCATTCCCTCTGTCGCCTGTTCGTTCGGATTCATGATGCAGCCGGTCGCCGAACTGGGCGCCGATGCGATCATCGATCATTTCGACGAGCTTATCCCGACGCTGGCGCGTTTGTCGGCCTGAACTGTTCCTCCACGCAAGGATTTGCCATGACCCGCCCCGTCGCCCTCGTCACCGGCGCATCGTCCGGTATCGGCCTGAGCTTCGCGCATCATCTCGCCCGCACCGGCCACGATCTTGTGATCGTCGCGCGGCGCGAGGACCGGCTGCGCGACCTCGCCGAACAGCTGTCCGCCGAACACGGCATCGATATCGAGGTGATCGCCGCCGACCTCGCCGATCCCGACGACCTCGACGTGGTCGAGGAACGGCTGGAGGCGGGCGATCCGGTCGCGCTGTTCGTCAACAATGCCGGCTTCGCCGCGATGGGCAAAGTCGGCGAAGGCGACCGCGACGACATGACCGACATGCTGCTGCTCAACGTCGTGGCGTTCAGCCGGCTGGCCGATGCGGCGATGGCCGGCATGAAGCGGTCGGGTACGGGCACGATCATCAATGTCGGGTCGGGCACGCTGTTCACCAAGATGCCGAGCTATGCCGGCTATGGCGCGACCAAGGCCTATGTCGCCTATTATACCCGCGTGATGCAGGCCGAGGCGAAGGACGGCAACATCCGCATCCAGCTGCTGATCCCCGGCGTCACCGCGACCAATTTCCACCATGTCGCGGGCAAGAGCGTCGACGACTTCCCGCCCGAACGGGTGATGGAGCCCGACGACCTCGTCGTCGCGTCGCTGCGGGGGCTGGAGCTGGGCGAGGCGGTCTGCATCCCGTCGCTGCCCGACGTGGCGGACTGGGAAGCGCTGGAGGCGGCGGAAGCGAAGATCGCGCCGAATGCTTCGCGGGACAAGGTGGCGGAGCGGTATCACGGATAAGCTCCTCCCCGACACGGGGAGGGGGACCGCCGCGAAGCAGTGGTGGAGGGGGATGGCGACGCAACGCAACCGGTCCATACGCGGACACCCCCCTCCACCAGCTTCGCTGGTCCCCCTCCCCGTGCCGGGGAGGATCGGGTCGCCCACCAATTATTAAGCTCCCGCGGCTAGGCCCGGCATGATAGCGGCCAATCCGGGTCGCGGGGGCGTATGATGGGCAAGCAGGTGCAGCGGATACTGGTCGTCTTCGGCACGCGGCCCGAAGCGATCAAGCTGTTCCCGCTGATCCACGCCCTGCGCGCCCATCCCGGATTCGACACCCGCGTCGTCGTCACCGCGCAGCACCGCGAGATGCTGGATCAGGTCATGGAATTTGCCGGGATCGTGCCCGACATCGACCTGAACATCATGACCGCCGGCCAGTCGCTCGATGCCCTGACCGCGCGGTTGCTGGGTGCGCTCGGCCCGGTCTTCGACGCCGAGAAGCCCGACCGGGTGATCGTGCAGGGCGACACCGCCACCGCGATGGTCGCCGCGCTCGCCGCCTATTACCGCAAGGTCCCGGTCGCGCATGTCGAGGCGGGCCTGCGCAGCCACGACATCTATCATCCGTGGCCCGAAGAGGTGAACCGCAAGATCGTCGGCAGCATCGCCGACCTGCATTTCGCCCCGACGCAGACCGCCGCCGACGCGCTGCTGGCGGAGAATGTGCCAGGCGACCGCGTGCTGGTGACCGGCAACACCGTCATCGACGCGCTGCACATGGCCCGGACACGGATCGCCGCCGAACCGGCACGGACGCAGGCGCTCGACGATCTGGCGCAGCGGTTCGCAGGCAAGCGCGTGGTGTTGGTGACCACCCACCGGCGCGAGAATTTCGGCGGCGGCATGGAAAGCATCGCCCGCGCCATCGCCCGCATCGCCGCGCGCGACGATGTCGGCGTTATCTTTCCGGTCCATCCCAATCCGCAGGTCCGCGGGCCGATGGACGCGATCCTCGGGCACAATCCGCGCGTGGCGATGATCGCCCCCCAGGACTATCCGCATTTCGTCCGCCTGCTCGACCTGTGCCACCTCGTCCTGACCGATTCGGGCGGGGTGCAGGAGGAGGCACCGGGTCTGGGCAAGCCGGTGCTGGTGATGCGCGAGACGACCGAGCGCCCCGAAGGCGTGATGGCCGGCACCGCCAGGCTGATCGGTTCGGACGAGGACCGCATCGTCGCCGAGGTCACGCAACTGCTCGACGACCCCGACGCCTATGCCGCGATGGCAAAGGCGCACAATCCTTTCGGAGACGGCCATGCGTCCGCCCGCATCGTGGAGACCCTCTATGCTTGAACAGCGCATCGCCGCTGCCGACACCTATGACGTGTGCGTCGTGGGGCTGGGCTATATCGGCCTGCCGACCGCCGCCGTCGTCGCCCGGTCGGGCGCGCGGGTGATCGGCATCGACGTCAGCCAGCACGTCGTCGACACGGTCGCGCGCGGCGACATCCATATCGAGGAGGCCGATCTCGACACGCTGGTGCGCGACGTCGTGCTGCTCGGACGCCTTACCACCGCCACCGTGCCGTCGCCGGCCGACGTGTTCGTCATCGCGGTGCCGACGCCGTTCGGGCCGGGCCATGCGCCCGACATCAGCTATGTCCTGAACGCCACCCGCGCTATCGCGCCGGTGCTGGCGCGGGGCAACACCGTGATCCTCGAATCGACCTCGCCGGTCGGGACCACCGAACAGATTCGCGACCTGCTGGCCGAATTGCGCCCCGACCTGGCCCTGCCCGGCCTGTCGGATGCGCCCGACATCGCCATCGCCTATTGCCCCGAACGGGTGCTGCCGGGGCGCATCATTCTCGAACTCGTGTCGAACGAACGTTCGATCGGCGGGATCACCCCGGCCTGTGCCGAAGCCGCCTGCGACTTCTATCGCCGCTTCGTCGAGGGGGCGTGCACCGTCACCACCGCGCGCACCGCCGAAATGGTCAAGCTGGTCGAAAATACCAGCCGCGACGTCGCCATCGCCTTTGCCAACGAATTGTCGATCGTGTGCGACAAGATGGCGCTGAACGTCTGGGACGTGATCGAGCTGGCCAACCGCCACCCGCGCGTCAACATCCTGAAGCCCGGCCCCGGCGTCGGCGGGCACTGCATCGCGGTCGACCCGTGGTTCATCGTCGACGCCGCCCCCGAACAGACCCCGCTGATCCGCACCGCGCGCGAAGTGAACGACGGCAAGGTCGATCATGTCGTCGGCCGGGTCGTGGCGATGCTCGACGCGTCACCGGACGCCCGCGCGTCGTTGCTCGGGCTGGCGTTCAAGGCCGACATCGACGACCTGCGCGAAAGTCCAGCGGTGAAGGTCGCCGCCGACCTGATCGCCCGGTACGGCGACCGGATCGATCTGGTCGAACCGTTCGTCACCGCCCTGCCCCGTTCGCTCGACGGCGGGCGGCTGGTGTCGCTGGACGAGGGGCTGGCCAACGATATTCTGGTCGTGCTGGTCGATCACAGCGCGTTCAAGGCGGTGCCGGTCGAGGCTCGGGCGGGCAAGCAGCTTTACGATACGCGGGGGATGTGGCGGTAATCGAAAGAAAATAGGATTTTCACGCGAAGGCGCGGAGGCACGAAGAGGAAGAGGATTGTTCGCGCAGAGGCGCAGAGAACGCTGAGATGTTGTTGAGCAGGCCATGTCAGCCTGTCTGGCGCAGCCTGATTCCTGTTGGCGCCCCATGGTGAAGAGCCGCAGTCGCGGCGAGCGCTACCCTCAACGTCCTCTGCGCCTCTGCGCGAAATAAAAACTTCTTCTCCGCGTCTCCGCGCCTCCGCGCGAACCACCTATTTCTTCTTCCGAAACTTCGTCCACAAATGCCGCGCCAGCATCGCAGGCGGCATCCTGAGCCAGTGCGAGCGGACATAGAAACCGAACTCGGTGCCCTTGTGCCGCAATCGCCCCCAGCCGTCGCGCGCCAGCAGCCGCCGGGCGAACAACCCATCCGACGCCACCGGTTCCCCACCGCCCGGCGTCCCATAGATCCGCCGCGCCAGCCTGAGCGCGCGGGCCACCGCGTCCGACAGTTGATGTCGCGCCGCCCGCTCGGTCAGCGCCGCGATGAACCCGGCATCCCGCTCGACAAACTCGCGCACCAGCCGGTCGATGTCCCACAGGTTGCGCAAGCCCCCCTGCAAATCGCCATCGGCGAACAGGTGCGCGGCGGCGTGGGCCACCATGTCCTCCGGGCACAGCACCGACAGCCCGTTGCACAGCGGCACGGCATCGGCGATCAACGCCCCCGCATCGGGCGTCGGCCGCGCGGTCGGGGGCAGGATCGTGTGATGCACATCGATCATCCGGTCCCGGTCGCGGTGGATCAGCGGCGGCAGCTCGTGCATCCAGCGGCGATAATAGGCGTCGTCATAAGGGTCGGGCTTCACCCATTCCCACCCCGCCGCCAGCAACGCGGCCTCCACCGCATCGAGATGTTCGCGCGGCACGAGGATGTCGAGGTCACCGATCGCCCGCCCCCGCCCCGCATCCAGCCCGGCGGCGACGAACGCGGTTCCTTTCAGCAGCACCACCGGCAGCCCGAGCGGGGCCAGCGCCCGCTGTGCCGCCTCCGCCTCCCACAACGCCGCCACCCGTCCCTGTTCGGCGGAGGCACGGGCATCGGCGAGGATGCGCGCCGCCGCCGGGGGCATGGCCACGCCGTCCAGCCGCACGGCGACGCTGCCGATCAGCTGCTCGGCCCGCGCCGCCGCGATCAGCGCGTTCCACTGTCCGGCGTTCAGCCCGGTCGCCCGCGCCGGATCGGCCAGCACCGCGGCGACCAGCGCGCCGCTCATGCCAGCTCGCTCCATAGCGTCTCGACCAGTGCGAGTGCGGTTTCGGTATCGGGATAATCGATCGCCCGCACCGGTAGCCTGCGAACCAGCCCGGTCAGCGCGTCGAAGCCGCGCTCGCCCATCGCCACATAATTGGTCGACGCCTGGGTCAGCCGCACGAACGTCTCGGCCGGTTCGACCGGACGCACCGCCTGCGCCTGTCCATAGGTGGGGAACAGCAGCAGCGCCGGTCGCGCCGGCACGTCCATTGCCGCGATCGCCGCGGCATTGGGGACGAGGTGGCGGATATCCCCCTTGGGCGTCGCTGCCAGAAACGGCCCGAACCGCCCGCCCGGCGCCGCGCGTTCCATCACACCGATCGCGGCATTCTTCAGGCTGACGAGGCGCGGAAAGGCGTGGACCAGCCCCGTCGCCGGATCGAGCAGCGCGAACTCGTCGCCCATCAGCCGCCACCCGCGCGTCATCAGCAGCGCCGCCAGCGTCGACTTCCCCGCCCCCGATTCGCCGGTCATCAGCAGCGCCCGCCCGTCCCGCTCGGCGGCGGAGGCGTGGAGCAGCAGGTAGCGACGCTGCGCCAGCGCCATTTGCAGGTTCATCCCCATCTCCGCCGCCAGCACCCCCTGCGCCAGCGGCAGCGGCGCGGCGTCGGGGATGGTGAAGTCGCCGCCGATCATCACCGACGGTCGCACCACCCGCCGCCACGGCCGCGCGGCGAACAGGCGCACGTTGAAGTCGGCGATGCCATCCTCGGGCTGGGGATAGTCGCGATACAGGGTACGCAACTGATCGACCGGCGTGCGCCAGTCGCTGCCGATCCGGAACCCGACCGGCCCGATGCGCAACGTCGCGACATGCCTCACGCCGGTTGGTCCACGCACTCGACCAGCCCGGTATCGACCAGTTCGTCCAGCCGCGCGACGAGGCCCCCCGTATCGCCATCGGCCAGGTCGTAGCGCGCCGCCAGCGCCGCCAGCAATTCATCGGCGGTCATCGCCCGGTCGGCCAGCAGGTCGAGAATCTCGGGCACCGGCGGCGCGACGACATGCGTCTGCCCCGACGCCCGGTGATAGACGGCGCTGAGCTGGTCCAGCGGCACGATGCGCAGCGATGCCACCGGCGGCGCGCGATAGCGTGCCGCCACGGCTGCGTCAGCCGCGCGGCATCTGAAGCGATGCGAAGCAGGTGAAGCCGCTGGTCCCGTTCTGGAGCCGCTGGACATATTTCAGATAGGCGCGGGTCGTGTCGCCATCGGCGCCGGGCAGGTTCTGCCCGTTCATCGCCGCCTTCACCTGCTCGCCGGTGAACGGCCGATTGGCACCGGGAAAGGCGCCGGGCGTGCCTGGCGCCACGACCTGACCGTCGGCCGCGATCAGCTGTCCGGCGCGCGCGCGATCGGGAATCGGAATCTCGCAGGTCATGATCGACGCCTGCGTCTGTGCCAGCGCCGGGCGGATCGACACCACCGCCGACGCGCTCGCCGCACCGATCAGCAGCGTACGCCGTGCCAGCGTACCGTCGTTCGGGGGGGTGGGCGTGTCGGTCATGCGCCATCTTCCCCAATGCGTCGCGTTTCGCAACGACAAAGAGGGTTAAGGAATGTCCGACAAAGGGGCGATCCGCCCCCTCTGGCCTTGCGCGACACTTCCGCCTAATCGGGGGTGATGGACGAATTCGGCCCCCGCCTGCCCCTCGCCCTCGTCATCGCGGTCGGCGTCGCCCTGTTGGCGCTGCTGCTGGGCGCCGGGATCAATGCCAGCGCGGTCGTGCTGGTCGGCGCGGTCGCCGCGGTGCTGGTCGCCGGGCTGCACGCCCCCGAACGGGGCCCCACCGAATCACCCGACACCGCGCGCCAGCATGCCGCCGCCGCGACCCAGTCGGCGATCGATGCGGTCGACGAACCGATCCTCGTCATTGCGGCGGGCCATGTCGAGGCGGCGAACCCCGCCGCGCTCGCGCTGCTGGGCCAGCATGTCGTCGGCGGCGACGTCCGCCTCGCCATCCGCCATCCGGCCGCGGCCGAACGGCTGTTCGGCACGCGCGACGATCGCGAACCCGTCGGGCTGGTGGGCCTGGGCGCGCGCGACCAGAGCTGGGAGATGCGCGTCCGTCCGCTGACCCACGACCGGCGGCTGGTGCATCTGGTCGACCGCACCGGCAACCGCGCGACCGAACGGATGCGCGTCGATTTCGTCGCCAATGCCAGCCACGAACTGCGCACCCCGCTCGCCTCGCTGCTGGGTTTCATCGAAACGCTGCGCGACGAGGCGGGCGAGGATCCGGGCGTGCGCGAACGCTTCCTGAAGGTCATGAACGACGAAGCGCGGCGGATGCAGCGGCTGATCGACGACCTGATCTCCCTCAGCCGGATCGAGGCGGAGAAATATCGCCCCCCCGACCAAGCGGTCGACCTGTCGACGATGGTGCCGGCGGTCCGCGACGAACTCGCCGCCACCAACCCGACGCGCGGCGGCGACGTCGCCCTGACGATCGACCACGACGTCACTGTGATCGGCGACCGCGCGCAATTGTCGCAGCTGCTGCACAACGTCATGGGCAATGCGATGAAATATGGTCGCGCCGGCACTCCGGTCGAGGTGCGGCTGACGTCGCGCGACACCATGGCCGAACTGGTGGTGCGCGACCATGGGGAGGGGGTGGCGATCGAGCATCTGCCACGGCTTACGGAACGCTTTTACCGTGTCGACTCAGGGCGCAGCCGGGCGCTGGGGGGAACCGGCCTCGGCCTCGCGATCGTCAAGCACATCGTCGAGCGGCATCGCGGCCGCCTCGATATCGGCAGCGTGGTGGGCGACGGCACGACGGTTTCCGTCCTGCTGCCCCTCCACGGTGTCATGAAGCCGTAACGCGATGGTAACACAGCACGCCCGAGCGTCGCGAATGTCCGTATACGCCCATGGAAACTGGAACCGCATGTATCGCCGGATCGCGTCCGTCGTGGCCCTCGGCCTAGCGCTTGCCGCATGCGAGCCGCAGACGTCGCGCGACCATATCCGCGTCGTCGGGTCGTCGACCGTCTATCCCTTCACCACCGCCGTCGCGGAGATGCTGGTGAACGCCAACCCCGACCTGCGCGCGCCGCTGGTCGAATCGACCGGCACCGGCGCGGGTGCGGCGCTGTTCTGCGCCGGCATCGGCCCGCAGCATCCCGACATCCTCGACGCCTCGCGCCGGTTGAAGAAGTCCGAATATGCCGGCTGCGTGTCGCACGGGGTGAAGGAGATCATGGAGATCCAGGTCGGCGTCGACGGCGTGGCGCTGGCCGAATCGAACAACGGACCGAAGCTGCAGCTGAGCAGGCGCGACGTCTACATGGCACTGTCGGCCAATCCGCTGGGCAGGCCCAACACCGCGCGGATGTGGAACGAAATCAACCCCGCCCTGCCCGCGATCCCGATCCAGTTCTTCGGCCCCCCCTCCACCAGCGGGACGCGCGACGCGCTGGTCGAACTCATCATGGTCCCGGCGTGCGAGGCGGCGTTCCCGCAGGCCAAGGCGCTCAAGGACAGCGACAAGGACCGCTACGAGGACATCTGCACCCGCATCCGCGAGGACGCGGCCTATGTCGACAAGGGCGAGAACGACAATCTGATCGTGCAGAACCTGTCGACCAACCCCAACGCGATCGGCATCTTCGGCTATTCCTATCTCGAGGAGAACAAGTCGCGGCTGCACGGCGTGCCGATCGACGGCATCGCCCCCAGCTACGACAGCATCGCCGGCGGCACCTATCCCGGCGCGCGTCCGCTGTTCCTCTATGTGAAGAAGGCGCATATCAAACCGGTGCCCGGCATGACCGACTTCCTCGCCACCTTCGCGAAGTCGTGGGACCCGGGCGGTCCGCTGACCCGCCGCGGGATGATCGCCGCGCCCGCCGCCGTCCGCGCCGAATCGGCGGCGGAGATCGCGAACCAGACGGTCATGGACCCGGCGGGGCTGCACTGATGCACGGCTTCACCCTGATCCTGCTGGTGCTGGGGTTCGGCGGCATCGGCTGGATGGTCGCCCGCGCCCGCGCCGCCCGCTTCGCCAAGCCGGTCACCGCCGCCGACCGCCCCAATTCGCTGCCCAGCCAGCATGGCTGGCACATGGCGATCTGGATCGCCGCACCGGCGCTATTGTTCCTGAGCGTCTGGAGCGCAGTATCGCCCGCGCTGGTGCGCGATGCGGTGCTGTCGACGCCCGCCGCCACCGGCCTGCCCGGTCCCGGCTTCGAACGCTCGGCGATCCTCGCCGAAGCGCGCGCGCTGGCCAGCGGCACCGCCTATGGCGCGTTCAACCAGCAGGCAGAGGTGCTGGCCCCGGCCTATGCCGCCGCGCAGAGCCGCTACGACTGGATCGGCACCGCACTTGCCATCCTGCTCGCCTTTGCCGGCGGGGCGTTCGCCTTCACCCGCATCCGCCCCGATTACCGGGCGCGTACGCAGGTCGAGCGCGCGGTGATGCTGGCGCTGCTGGTCGCGTCGCTGATCGCGATCCTGACCACGCTCGGCATCTTCGTGTCACTGGTGGTCGAAAGCTGGCGCTTCTTCCGCATCGTGCCGGTGACCGATTTCCTGTTCGGCACCAACTGGAGCCCGCAGGTCATCCGATCGTCCGATCCCGGCGCGACGCTGGGCGCGGTGCCGCTGTTCTGGGGCACGTTCTTCATCGGCGCGGTGATCGCGATGATCGTCGCCATCCCGTTCGGGCTGATGAGCGCGATCTACCTGACGCAGTACGCCCGCCCGGCCGTGCGCAAGTGGATGAAGCCGATCCTCGAGATCCTCGCCGGCGTGCCGACCGTCGTCTATGGCTATTTCGCCGCGCTGACCGTCGGTCCCGCGATCCGCGACCTCGCGGTGGTGCTGGGGATGCCGTTCGCCAGTTCGGAAAGCGCGCTGGCCGCCGGCCTCGTCATGGGCGTGATGATTATCCCGTTCGTGTCGTCGATGGCCGATGATTCGATCGCCGCCGTGCCGCAGTCGATGCGCGACGGCAGCCTGGCGATGGGCGCCACCACCAGCGAGACGATCGCCAAGGTGCTGCTGCCCGCCGCGCTGCCCGGCGTGGTCGCGGGCGTACTGCTCGCCGTCTCCAGGGCGATCGGCGAGACGATGATCGTCGTCATGGCCGCCTCGGGTGCCGCCTCGATCACGCTCAATCCGTTCGAAAGCGCCACGACGGTCACCAAGCAGATCGTCGACCTGCTGACCGGCGAGGCGGAGTTCGATAGCCCGAAGACGCTCGCCGCCTTCGCGCTGGGCCTCACGCTGTTCGCGATCACCTTCCTCCTCAACGTCGTCGCGCTGCGCGTCGTGAAACGGTACCGGGAAGCATATGAATAATCCTGCCAACGTCGCCGGATCGCCCGCGATCGAGCGGGATGTGCCCGAACGGGTGCCGACCGACTGGAAGACGGGGGCGATGCAGAAGCGCATCCGCCGCCGTTATGCCGCCGAACGCCGCTTCCGCTTCTTCGGGCTGGCGGCGGTCGTGCTGTCGGCGGGGTTCCTCGCCTTCCTGCTCGTCACCATGCTCATCAGTGGCGTCGGCGGGTTCCAGCGGACGCTCGTCACGCTGCCCATCGACTTCCCATCGGCGGGGATCGAGGTCGACCGCGCGCAGTTGAAGACGCGTGGCGCCGACCTCGCACTCGCCGGCGCGGGCCTCGAAAACGCCGTCAACGGCACGGCGGCAGCCGCGTTCGGCGAGGACAACCGTGTCGTTTCCGACAGCGCATGGCTGACGGTGCGTGACGCGATCAAGGCCGATCCGTCGATCCTGACGCAAAAGGTCAGCATCCCCGTTCCCGCCGCGCCGGGGCTGGAGGAAGCGGCCAAGGGTGATGGCGAGCCGGCGGACGAAGCGATGGTCGCGCGGCTGGAGCGCGCGGGCGCGATCTCGACCGGGTTCAACACCGACTTCTTCCAATCGGCCGACTCGACCGATCCGACGGCGGTCGGCATCTGGGGCGCGCTCAAGGGCTCGCTGATGACGATGCTCGTCACGCTGCTGATCGCCTTTCCGGTCGGCACGCTGTCGGCGCTGTATCTGGAGGAATACGCCCCGCGGAACCGCTGGACCGACCTGATCGAGGTGTCGATCAACAACCTCGCCGCCGTCCCCTCGATCATCTTCGGCCTGCTCGGACTGGCGGTATTCCTCGGCACGCTCAACCTGCCGCGCTCGGCGCCGATCGTCGGCGGGCTGACACTGGCGCTGATGATCATGCCGGTCATCGTCATCGCCGGGCGCAACGCGATCAAGGCGGTGCCGCCGTCGATCCGCGACGCGGCGCTCGGCATCGGCGCGTCGAAGGTGCAGGTCGTGTTCCACCATGTCCTGCCGCTCGCGCTGCCCGGCATCCTGACCGGCACGATCATCGGCATGGCGCGCGCGCTGGGCGAGACCGCGCCGCTGCTGATGATCGGCATGCGCGCCTTCATCAGCCAGGCGCCACAGGGGTTCGCCGACCCCGCCACCGTGCTGCCGGTGCAGATCTTCCTGTGGTCCGATCAGGTCAGCCGCGGCTTCATCGAAAAGACCAGCGCGGCGATCCTCGTGCTGCTGGCGTTCCTCCTCGCGATGAACGCGCTCGCCATCTATCTCCGCAATCGCTTCGAGACCCGCTGGTAATGACCGACACCACTCTCAACAACGCACCGCCGAAACTGTCGGCGCGCGGCGTCGACGTGTTCTATGGCCAGAAACAGGCGATCAGGGACGTGTCGATCGACATCGACATGGAACATGTCACCGCCTTCATCGGCCCGTCGGGCTGCGGCAAGTCGACCTTCCTGCGCACGATGAACCGGATGAACGACACCGTCGCCTCGGCCCGGGTCACCGGCGACATCCGGCTGGACGGCGAGGACATCTATTCCCCCGCGATGGACGTGGTGCAGTTGCGCGCGCGCGTCGGCATGGTGTTCCAGAAGCCGAACCCCTTCCCCAAATCGATCTACGAGAACGTCGCCTACGGCCCGCGCATCCACGGCCTCGCCACGTCGAAGGGCGAGATGGACGGGATCGTCGAACGATCGCTGACCCGCGCCGGGCTGTGGAACGAGGTCAGGGACCGCCTGACCGACAGTGGCACCGCGCTGTCGGGCGGGCAGCAGCAGCGGCTGTGCATCGCGCGCGCCATCGCGGTCGATCCGGAAGTGATCCTGATGGACGAGCCCTGCTCGGCGCTCGATCCGATCGCGACGGCGAAGATCGAGGAGCTCATCCACGAACTGCGCGGCCGCTACGCGATCGCGATCGTGACCCACAACATGCAGCAGGCGGCGCGGGTGTCGCAGCGTACCGCCTTCTTCCATCTGGGCACGCTGGTCGAATATGGCCGGACCTCGGATATCTTTACCAACCCCCGGCAAGAGCGCACAAAAGACTATATTACGGGGCGTTATGGTTGAGGGAGGCGAAATGACGACGGGCCACGAACATACCGTCAAGGCATTCGATCGCGACATCGGGCATCTGCGCGCGCTGATCTCGCAGATGGGCGGGCTTGCCGAACAGGCGATCCACGACGCGATGCTGGCATTGTCGCGCAACGATCCCGCGCTCGCCAAGCAGGTCCGCGCACAGGACAAGGCGATCGACGCGATCGAGGCGGAGGTCGAGAAGCTGGTCGTGCGCGTCATCGCGCTGCGCGCGCCGATGGCCGACGACCTGCGCGAGGTCGTCGCGGCGCTCAAGATCGCAGCGGTGATCGAACGCATCGGCGACTATGCCAAGAACATCGCCAAGCGCGTGTCGTCGATCCATGGCGAGACGCACGACCCGCGCATCGAACCGCTCAGCATCCTCCCCGCCATGGCGCAGCTCGCGTCGGATATGGTGCATGACGTGCTCAACGCCTTTTCGGCGCGCGACGCGCAGGCGGCGGTCGAGATCTGCAAGCGCGACAATGCGCTCGACGATTATTACAACAGCATCTTCCGCGTGCTGGTGACCTATATGGTCGAAAATCCCAAGACGATCAGCCAGGTCGCCCACCTGCTGTTCGTCGCCAAGAATCTGGAACGCATCGGCGACCATGCGACCAACGTCGCCGAAATGGTCTATTTCGCCGCGACCGGCCAGACGATGGCAGAGCGTGAAACCCCGGACTTCGCAGGATAATCATGACCAAGGCACGGATGTTGCTGCTGGAAGACGATGCGGCGCTGGCCGAACTGATCGCCTTTCATTTCCAGCGCGAGGATTTCGAGGTCGTCCGCACGCACGAGGGCGAGGAAGCGCTGTTGCTGGCGCGCGAGGCGACGCCCGACATCGTCCTGCTCGACTGGATGGTCGAGGGGCTGTCGGGGATCGAGGTCTGCCGCCAGTTGCGGCGACAGGCCGAGACGCAGAACGTGCCGATCATCATGCTGACCGCGCGCGGCGAGGAGGAGGACCGGGTCCGCGGCCTCGAAACCGGGGCGGACGATTACGTCACCAAGCCGTTTTCGCCGCGCGAACTGGTCGCGCGCGTCAACGCGGTGTTGCGCCGCGTGCGGCCCGCGCTGGCCGGCGAGGCGCTGACTTATGCCGATATCGAGATGGACACGGTCGGCCACCGCGTCCGGCGCGGGGGCGAGGTCGTGCCGCTGGGTCCGACGGAATTTCGCCTCCTCAAGCACTTCCTCGAACATCCCGGCTGGGTCTTCTCGCGCGAACGACTGCTCGATGCAGTCTGGGGCCATGATTCGGACATCGAATCGCGTACCGTCGACGTACATATCCGGCGGCTGCGCAAGGCGATCAATGTCGGCGACCGGCCCGATATTATCCGCACCGTACGGTCGGCAGGCTATGCTCTGGACGCGGCGGGCTGAAAACTTCGTCGGAAACCTTTCCGTGCTTGCACGTTTGGTTCGCAGCCTCAACGAAACACGTCACAAGGAGCTATCCGATGAAGACTGTTGCTTTCATGGCTGCCCTGCTCATGGGCAGCGCCGCCGTCGCGCAGACCACCCCGCCGACGACGCCGCCGGCCGATTCGACGATGCAGCCGGGCACGCCGGCCGCGCCGACGCCGCCGGCCGACAACATGACGCCGCCGCCCGCCCCGGACGCCCCTGCCGATCCGGCAGCGGCCCCGACCACCCCGCCGGCCGACCCGATGGCGACGACCGCCGCCCCGGCACCGATGGCGGGTGCGCCGATGGCCGGCACGCCGCAGGTGCAGTTCGCCCCGCCGCAGATGACCCCGCCGCCGGCGGCGAAGGAAAGCTATCCGGTGTGCTCGCGCACCGTGAAGGACGGCTGCCGCAACCCGGGCGGCAAGTAACCGCACGGGCCTGACAGGCCAACAACGGCGCCCCGCTCATCCGGCGGGGCGCCTTTTTTGTTGCCGCCGATCGCCGGCCCAGTCATCGAGTCGGCACTTCCCGCAGCAGGGGCCAGCGCCGCCGCCACCCCTTCGATTGCGCACGTTCCTCATGGATGCGGCGTCTGGCCGCCGTGCAGGGCGGGATCGGCCGCAGGATCAGGTGCAGCAGGTCGTGCAACCCGAACGGCGCCGCCACCTCGGCATCGTCGCCCCTGACGCGACGGACTGCCACGGCGGTCGCCGTTTCCGGCCAGAACCGCATCGCATCGACGGTGGACGCATAGGGCGCATCGCCATTGCGGACATGCATCCTCGCCTGATTCCTGACCGACCACGCGATGCCCGGCGCCGCCGAACGCAAGGCGGCTTCATGCTCCCGGTCGAGCGCTGCATCGATGCGATGCGGATCGTACCAGATCACGTCGACATCACCCGCCAGCGCGGACGGCGTGCGGCCATGCAGCCGATCCCATACGGCATTCCTGACAAAGCCGGCCCCGATCCATCCATCGGGCAGGCCCAGCTCGCGCACGTGCCCCAGCAGCCGCCAGCGAAGCGGATCGGCCCGCAGGATGGCAATGACCTCGGCAGCATCCTCCATGCAACGATGCTATCGTGGCCACTGCTGGGGCGGAAGGGCAGACGGTTGTGTATTGTGCAGGCAATACACGGGTGCTATACCTGACCAATACAGGGAGGTAGCAGCATGTATAGCGAAAGCGATCTGAACGGCGCGGTGGAGGCGGGCGTGCTGTCGCGCGATGCCGCCGAGGCGTTGCGCGCGCACATCGCGCGGCAGCGCGCGACGCCGGTGGTGGACGAGGAACATTTCCGCCTGCTCACCGGGTTCAACGACATCTTCGTCTCGGTCGCGCTCGCGCTGCTGCTGGTGTCGCTGGCGTGGATCGGCGGCACGATCCTGACGCCGCTGGGCGGCCTGGGCGTCGCGGGGGCGGCGTGGTTCCTCGCCGAATATTTCACCGCGAAGCGGCGCATGGCGCTGCCCAGCATCCTGCTGCTGCTGGCGTTCGTCGGCGGCGTCGCGGCGACGCTGGTCGGCATCGTCGTCGAACTCGATCCGCGGAACCTGCCTGACCGGACGACGGCGATGATCTTCGCCGGCATCGGCGTGGTCGCCGCAGGGGCGGCATGGGCGCACTGGCGCCGGTTCATGGTGCCGATCACCGTCGCCGCGGGGGCAGCGGCGCTGGTACTGACCGTGTCGGCGCTGATCGTCGCCGCGGTGCCGACGCTGAAGGACAATTTCTATCCCGTCACGCTGCTGGGGGGCATCGGCGTGTTCGTCGCCGCGATGCGGTGGGACCTGTCGGACCGCGACCGCCGCACCCGGCGCAGCGACGTCGCCTTCTGGCTGCACCTCGTCGCCGCGCCGCTGATCGCACATTCGCTGTTCCAGCTGCTCGGCGTGTTCGGCCCCAGCGTCACGCTGCCGATGGCGGCGGTGGTGATCGCGCTCTACATCCTGTTCGGCGTCGTCGCGCTGGCGGTCGATCGCCGCGCGCTGCTGGTGTCCAGCCTCGCCTATGTCCTCTACGCGCTCTACGCGCTGTTCGAACAGGCGGGTGCGGTCGAGCTGTCGGCGGCGTTCACCGCCTTCGTCATCGGATCGGCGCTGCTGACGCTGTCGGTTTTCTGGCAACCGATGCGCCGCGCGGTGGTTGGGCTGCTCGGCGGCATCGGCGAACGCCTGCCGCCGGTGGCGATGGCCTGAAACCATTCCTCAGGAGCGAACCTCGCGGCCCCGGGCGACCGGGGCCGTTTTTTTCGTGTGCGCGGACCGCCGGGAACGTCATTCCGGCGCAGGCCGGGGCAACGGCCTGTCATTCCTCGACCAGCTTCATCAGCCGCCGCTCGACCGGGGCCAGCACCGGGCCCAGCTCGTGCCCGCGCTTCACGATCGCCCCGGCCTCACCGACCAGCGCCCACATCCCCTGCCGGTTGCGCAGTTCCGGCCGCTTCTCGATACGGAATTCGGGCCGTTCGGTCGCACGGCGGAACGCGCTGAAGATCGCGGCATCACGGCCGAGGTCGATGGCATAGTCGCGCCAGTGCCCCGCCGCGACCATCCGGCCGTACAGGTCGAGGATGCGGGTCAGCTCGACGCGTTCGAACCCGACCTGCCCCGGCTGCCGGGCATTGGGAAAGGGCGTGACGATCCCCATCAGGCGCTGTCGCGATGGTCCCGCTGCTCGGCCAGCAGCTCGTCGAGCCGCCGCCGTAGCGTCTCCACCTCGCAGCGCAGCAGCTCCACGCGCTGCGTCTGCGGGTCGAACGTGTCGCGGCACGGCGTGCCATAGGGAACGAAGCGCGGATCGGTCGCCTGCCCGCCCTCGACCACCGTCGGCCGCGCGGGGATGCCGACGACGGTCGTCCCGTCGGGCACGTCCTTCGTCACCACCGCATTGGCGCCGACGCGGGCGCGCACGCCGACGGTGATTGGCCCCAGCACCTGCGCGCCCGACCCGATGATCGCACCGTCGCCGATCGTCGGATGGCGCTTGCCCGCAACGCCGTTGTCGGGGCTGGTCCCGCCCAGCGTGACGTTCTGGTAGATCGTCACGCCATCACCGATCCGTGCCGTCTCGCCGATCACGACGAAGCCGTGGTCGATGAAGAAATGCCGTCCGATCGTCGCGCCGGGATGGATGTCGATCGCGGTCAGGAAGCGCGAGAAATGGTTGATCGCGCGCGCCGCGAAATACCAGCGCGCACGGAACAGCCGGTGCGCGACCTTGTGGAACGCCACCGCCCACACGCCGGGATAGGTCAGGATTTCGGCGCGCGACCGGGGCGCGGGGTCACGCGCCTTGATCGAATCCAGATAGCGCATCAGCCGCGCAGCCATGGGCAGTCCCCTTTGTCGCCGAGCCCGTTCGCGGTGCGTCGAAACCCGCTTTCCGCACGTTTCCGAACGGACTCCCAGGCCGTGATGTAGGCCGCCCACCACCGCCCGCCAAGTCGTGCTGTAGGCGCAACAAACCCTATGTATCTTGTAGGCATTGTCGTTTGCCGTCATCACTGGCCGCCGCTGAGCCGATATCGAGGGAAATTGGATGTTCGAGAATATCGACTGGGCGCGCCTGGCCGAGTTCGTGGCTGCGGGTTTCGCCGCCCAGATCGTCGACGGGGCACTGGGCATGGCGTTCGGGGTGATTTCGTCGACCCTGCTGGTCAGCGTGCTGGGCGTACCGCCCGCCACCGCATCGGCCAGCGTGCATGTGGTGGAATGCTTCACGACCGGCGTGTCGGGGATCAGCCATGTGCTGCACAAGAACGTGAACTGGAAGCTGTTCTGGCGGCTGCTGCTGCCCGGCGTCGCGGGCGGCGTGACCGGCGCGTACCTGCTGTCGTCGCTCGACGCATCGGTCACGCGGCCGTTCGTGATGACCTATCTCGCGGCGATCGGCCTGTACCTGCTGTGGCGCGGCCTGCGCAAACCGCCCCAGCCGAAGGATCCGAAGGTCATCGCCCCGCTGGGGCTGATCGGCGGCTTCCTCGACGCGGCCGGCGGCGGCGGCTGGGGGCCGGTGGTGACGTCCAACCTGCTGGTACAGGGCGCGACGCCGCGCACGACCATCGGCACCGTCAACACCGTCGAATTCTTCCTGACGGTCAGCATCTCCGCCACCTTCCTGATCCATCTGGGGCTGGAGGCGTTCACCACCGCGGTCGCGGGGCTGCTGATCGGCGGCATCGTCGCCGCGCCGTTCGGGGCGATGTTCGCCAAGCACGTGCCCGCGCGCACGCTGCTGATCCTCGTCGGCATCGTGCTGACGATCACCAGCCTGTACAGCGTGTACCGGGCGCTGTCGTAGGTCTGACAGAAGAAGAAATCGGTTCGCGAGGAGGCGCAGAGGAGAATCGTTTGGGGAGACCGATCGCGTAGCGATCAGCCCCTTCGTGCGCTGTGGCAGGGATGACGGTCCCGCTGTCGCGCGACGACCGTGCGCCGTAACCCCTCCGCGCCTCTGCGCCTCCGCGTGAACCAACTTCTTCCTTCTAAAGCCGGATCACGCCACCGCCGCGTGCACCGTCGCGACCGCCGCCATCACCGCGCCGATCCGCACCGCGCCCTGGATCACCTCGGCCTTGATGCCGTGCTTCTTCAGCACGTCCTCATGCGCGTCGATGCACATGCCGCAGCCGTTCATCGCCGACACCGCGAGGCTGAACAGTTCGAAATCGACCTTCTCGATCCCCGGCGCGGCGATGACGTTCATGCGCAGCTTGGCGGGGATGTTGCCATATTCCTTGTTCTTCGCGAGGTGGACGAAGCGGTAATAGACGTTGTTCATCGCCATCACCGCCGCCGCCGCGCGCGCCGCATTGGCTGCCTCGGGCGAGAGCTTGTCGGCGACTTCCGCCTCGGCGGCATCGACCAGCGGCTTGTGGCCGGTGGCGTGGGCGCAGGCGAGCATGGTCCCGAACTTCTTCTGCGGATCGAGCACCGTCTCGTTCAGCAGCGAGCCGACGTTCAGGCGGATATCCTTGGCGAAGTCGGGCAACTGGCCCGCAAACTCTTTCAACGACATGGGGTTCTCCGGAAAGCAGATACACGACACCCCAGCCGACCGGGCGCCATCGCCGGTCCGCGCTGGGGTGTGGAAAGAACGGGGGGGCGGGACCGAAGCCCCGCCCGAAAAGGCTTACGCCGCGACCTGGAGGACGTCGTCGCCCTTGTTCCAGTTGCACGGGCACAGCTCGTCGGTCTGGAGCGCGTCGAGCACGCGCAGCGTTTCCGCCGGGTTGCGGCCGACGTTCAGGCCGTTGACCTGCACCGCCTGGATGACGTTGTCGGGATCGACGATGAAGGTCGCGCGGAACGCGACATGCTCGTTCCTGTCGAGGATGCCCAGCTTGCTGGCCAGCACCGCGCCGTTGTCGGCGATCCACGGGAAGTCGGCGGCGGCCAGATCCGGGTCGGACTTGCGCCATGCCAGGTGGACGTGCGCGGTGTCGGTCGATGCGCCGATCAGCACGGCGTCGCGATCGGCGAAGTCTTCCTTCAGCTCGCTATAGCCGACGATCTCGGTCGGGCAGACGAAGGTGAAGTCCTTCGGCCAGTAGAACAGCACCTTCCACTTGCCCGGAAACGCGTCGTGGCTCAGCGTCTCGCCGGCCGGCAGCGCGTCGGTGCCCTGCTGGACGGGAACGGTGAATTCGGGGAGCTTGTCGCCAACGGTCAGCATGGAAATGCCCTTTCTTTTGGTGCGTTGCCACACCGTGAATTGCTGCAACGCGATATAGGGTGCGCAACGGACCGTTCCAATCGAAATTGCCCTTGGGATTGATCGACCGAGCCAATAAGTAAGGCGGCATGTCGGTGTATCTGCCTACGCTCAAGCAGCTTCAATATCTGGTCGCGCTGCGCGACGCCGGTCATTTCGGCCGCGCGGCGGAGGCGTCGTTCGTCACCCAGTCGACGCTGTCGGCGGGCATTCGCGAACTGGAAACGCTGATCGGCGTCGTGCTGGTCGAACGCACCCGCCGCGTGGTGCGCTTCACCCCGCTGGGCGAAAGCATCGTCGCCAAGGCGCGCAAGGTGCTGCGCGAGGCGGAGGAACTGACCGACATGGCGCGCGCCGCCGGGCGGCCGCTGTCGGGCGAGATGCGGATGAGCGTCATTCCGACGATCGCGCCGTTCCTGCTCCCGCGCCTGCTGCCCCGCCTGCGCCGCGACTATCCCGACCTCAGGCTCTATCTGCGCGAGGAAGCGAGCGCGGCGGCGTGCGAAGGGCTGCATCACGGGCGCACCGACTGCGTGCTGCTCGCGCTGCCCTATGCCTGTGGCGAGGTGGAGGTGGCGCCGCTGTTCGACGACCGGCTGTCGCTGGCCGTGCCGGGCAACGACGTCCACGACCCCGCGCCGCTGGTCGCCGACGACATCGATCCCGAACGGCTGCTGCTGCTGGAGGATGGCCATTGCCTGAAGGACCATGCCCTGCGCGCCTGCGAACAGCCCGAGGCGCGGGGACAGGCGATGATGATGGGCACGTCGCTGCACACCATCGTCCAGATGGTCGACAACGGCCTTGGCACCACCATGCTGCCGCAGATGGCGATCGATGCCGGCATCCTCGACAATACCGGCGTCACCGCGCGACCGATCGAATCGCAGAACGCATCGCGGCGGATCGCGCTGGTATGGCGACGGGCTTCGCCGCGCGAACGCGATTTCCGGTTGCTGGCAGAGGTGCTTGCCGCCGAACGCGACTGAGGCGCGCGGGCGGGCGGGAACCGTTACGTTACCAAACCGTATTTCTCGGGTCGGTGCGTCACGCACCGCGAATTTTCCCGCAACCACCGGAGAATACCGATGATTCGCGCCACGATTTCCGCCGCCGCGCTCACCCTGTCGCTCGCCGCCGCAGCCCATGCCCAGACCACGACCCAGCCGGCCCAGCCGACCGCGCAGCCGGCACCCGCCGCGCCGGCTGGCACCACCACGGCCCCCGCCGCCCCGGCCGGCACCGCCCAGCCGGGCACGACTGCGCCTGCTGCCGGCGCACCGGTCATGGTCGGCGGCGCGCCGATGCTGCCGACCGCGACGATCGTCGCCAACGCGTCGAAGGCGAGCAACCTGACCACGCTGGTCAAGGCGGTGCAGGCTGCGGATCTGGCCGCGACGCTGTCGGGCCCCGGCCCGTTCACCGTGTTCGCCCCGACCAACGAAGCGTTTCAGCGACTCGCGCCGGGCACGCTCGACCAGCTGATGAAGCCGGAACAGAAGGCGTCGCTGACCAAGCTGCTGACCTATCACGTCGTGGCCGGCAAGCTGGACGCCGAAGCGCTCAAGAAGCAGGTCGAGGCCGGTGGCGGCACCGCGACGCTGACCACGGTCGAGGGCCAGCCGCTGAAAGCGACGCTGGAAAACGGCGCGCTGGTGCTGACCGATGTCGGCGGCGGCAAGAGCTATGTCACGCAGTATGACGTCGAACAGTCGAACGGCATCGTCCATGTCGTGAACGGCGTGCTGGCCCCCAAGCTCGGCTGATCCGCGGTTTGGGGTAGATAACGACCGGGCGGGAGCGATCCTGCCCGGTTTTTTTTGCGGCCACTCTCGTTCCCACCCACCCCGTTCAGTTCGAGCAGCTTCGAGCTTGTCGAGAAGCGTCCGTCGAGAACCCCTTTCACCGGCGAAACCCTCGAACGTCCCCCCGGCGGAACCCCGTTCTCGATACGCGCTCTCGACTTCGCTCGATCGCTACTCGAACCGAACGGAATGGGTGGAAATGGCCAGATGGCTCGAGGAAATCCGTTTTCCCGAATAGCCGTTGAGCTTGTCGAAAGGGCGGATCGAAGGACCGGCCCCGAACGCAGCGTCAGGTGTTTAATCCATCCGTCTGGAACCGTCACCCCAGCGAAGGCTGGGGTCTCCATCGGCTCCTGCTGCGCGCTACCACCGGGAGATTCGAGCCTTCGCTGGGATGACGCCCGTTTCAGTATGAGTGGATCAAACTCTAAACGGCGCCACCCCACCGCGCCGCCGCCGCGTCGTCGCTCGCCCGCGCCTCGACCCACCGCGCATCGCTCCCGCGCCGTTCGCGCTTCCAGAACGGCGCCCCGGTCTTCAGCCGGTCGATCAGGAACGCACACGCCTCCAGCGCCGCCGCGCGGTGCCGGGCGGTCGTCGCGACGAACACCACCCGGTCGCCCGGCACCATCGGCCCGACGCGGTGGACGATTGTCGCCTGCGCGAGCCCCCAGCGCTCGGCCGCCTGCCCGCACAATGCTTCCAGCGCGCGCTCGGTCGCGCCGGGATAATGTTCGAGCGCCAGTTCGGTCACCCCGTCGTCGCCGCGCACCAGCCCGGTAAAGGTCGCCACCGCGCCGGCATCCGCCGCCTCCGCAGCCGCGAACTCGGCGGCAAGGTCGATCGGCGCATCCTGCACCACGACCCGGATCATCCGCCGGTCACCGGCGGAAAGATCGCGACCTCGCGCGCGCCCGCGATCGGCGTGTCGAGCGGCACGAACGCCTGATCCACCGCCGCGCGCAGCCGCTGCCGGTCGGCGAAGGCGGTCGCATAGCCCCCGCCCCGGCCGGCCAGCCAGTCGATCAGCCCGGCGACGGTCGCGACGCCGGCGGGCGGATCGACCCGCTCGCTACCGGTCCCGATCGCCTCGCGCACCCATGCGAAATACAGCAGCTCGATCGGCATCAGCTGTCCATGTGCCGCAGGCCGAGGCGCAGATAGTCCCAGCCGGTGACCGCGGTCAGCACCGCCGCCCCCCACAGGCACACCAGCCCGGTGACGTGGACGAACGCATGGGCCGGCACCGCGCCCGCAAGGATCAGCGCGCCGAATGCGACCAGTTGCAGCGTCGTCTTCCACTTGGCGAGCTGCGACACCGGCAGCGACACCTGGATGCCGGCGAGGAACTCGCGCAGCCCCGACACCGCGATCTCGCGCAGCAGGATGACCAGCGCGGCGATCAGGTGGATGCCGGTGATGATCGCGACGTCGTGGCGCGTGCCGACCAGCATCAGGATGACCGCGGCCACCATGATCTTGTCGGCGATCGGGTCGAGGAACACGCCCAGCTTCGACACCGTCCCCTGCGCCCGCGCCAGATAGCCGTCGAAATAGTCGGTGATTCCCATCAGGCAGTAGAGCGCGAAGGCGATCGCATAGCCCGCCTCCCACATCGGCCACCACAGGAACGCGACCAGCAGCGGCACCGCCAGGATACGCGACAACGTCAGGATATTGGGAAGCGTCAGCACGTATCGGCGCTTAGCATCCCCGGCGGGCCGGGTGAAAGCGGCAAAACGGCGATTGAAGCGCGCGGACGCGGTAGCTAAACCCCGATCGACAGCCCGAAGGGCAAAGTAGAGCAGGTCGTAGCCGGAATGAATAATGCGCTGGGGTTGCTGAAGCAGCGCCGTTTCCTGCCGCTGTTCGTCACCCAGTTCCTGGGCGCGTTCAACGACAATCTGTTCAAGCACGCGATGGTGCTGTTCGCGACGTATCAACTGTTCAAGGATCCGGCGAGCGAACAGAATTTCAACGCGCTGGCCACCGGCCTCGCGATCCTGCCGTTCGTGCTGCTCTCTGCCCTGTCGGGACAGCTGGCCGACACGCACGACAAGGCGCGGATCATCCGCATCGTGAAGACGGCGGAGATCGGCATCATGATCTACGGCGCGGCGGGGATGCTGGTCGCGCGCACCGGCTATGTCACGACCGGCGTGGTGATGATGCTCAGCGCCGTCGTGCTGCTCGGCGTCCATTCGACGTTCTTCGGGCCGATCAAATACGCGATCCTGCCCCAGCATCTGGAGGATCATCAGGTGCTGGGCGGTACCGGGCTGATCGAGGCCGCGACCTATCTGTCGGTGCTGACCGGCACGATCGTCGCAGGCTGGATCAGCGTCGAATGGGCCGCCGCGCTGGTGGTGGTAGTCGCGATCATCGGCTGGTTCACCGGGCGACAGGTGCCCCCCGCCCCGCGCAGCGGCCCCGAACTCACCATCAACTGGAACCCGTTCACCGCGTCGTGGCACCTGATCGCGGCGACGATGCACATCCGCCGCCTGTTCCTCGCGATCATCGCCATCAGCTTCTTCTGGACGATCGGATCGGTGCTGATCGTGATCTTCCCGGTGCTGGTCAAGAACGTGCTGACCGCCGACCAGCAGGTCGCGTCGCTGACCATCGCCATCTTTTCGATCGGCGTCGCGATCGGATCGGTTATCATCAACGCGCTGCTGAAAGGCCAGATTTCGGCGCGCTATTCGCCGGCCTCGGTCATCGCGATGGCGGCGTGCGTGCTGGCCTTCGCGTTCGAGGCGAAGGCATGGGTGCCCGCCCCCGGCGACACGCTGTACGGGGTGATCGACTTCGCCACCCATCCGCAGTCGCTGCTGCTGCTCGGCACGCTGGCGCTGATCGCGATCTTCGGCGGCATGTTCGTCGTGCCGCTCTACGCGTTCCTGACGACGACCGTCACCAAGGACCAGACCGCGCGGACGGTGGCGGCGAACAACGTCGTCAACTGCGCGTCGATGACCGTCGGCGCGATCAGCGTCATCCTGCTGACGAAGCTCGGCATCGGGCCGACCGACATGCTGCTGATCGTCGCGGCGATGTGCCTCGGCTCGGCATGGCTGGCATGGCGGCTGCACCGGGCGTGCGACGAGGGCTGCCCGGCGTAGGACGCAGCGTCTGCGCTACAGGATGAACGTGTAGAAGCAGATGAAGAAGGCGGTGAAGCTGACGACGAAGAGTTTCAGGTCGCTGTCCTCGCTCGATACCGGCACGCTGGCCAGCCGCGGCAGGCTGGCGCGGAACGGATGACGGCTGCGGGTTTCGCTCGGCGATTTCATCATGACCGCGTTAACGCGTTCTTTACCTTTTGGTCGCGTGCGATCGCGCGCACCCCGTCCGATATCGGGACGAGTCGCTATCCGCTCGCCACCGTCCGGTCGAGGTGCAGATAGGCCGGGGTGAAGATCGCCATCGCGCACAGCCGGTCGAGATCGAGGATGGTCAGCGTCCGTGCCTCCCACGCGATCAGCCCGTCGCGCCGCAGGTCCTGCACCATCCGGTTGACGTGTACCGGGGTCAGCCCGGTCGCCTCGGCCAGATCGGCCTGGGTCAGCGGGAATTCGCAGCTCGTGCCGTGGCATCGCCCGACCAGCCGCAACCGGAAATACACCTCGCAGAACAGCAGCGCGATCCGTTCGCGCGCGGTGCGCAGCCCCAGGCTGGCGATCCATTCGCGGTGCGTGCCCATCGCGACATGGTCGTTCCACCACAACGCCTGCGCGACGGCGCTGCGTGCTTGGCTCAGCGCGCTCAGTTGCTCGGGCACGACCTCGGCCACGGTCATCGTCGTGATCGCGCCGACGCCGTGGTCCATCCGCCCGATGACCTGCAGGTGCGGGTCGAACAGGTCGCCCGGCAACAGCAGCGACAGCATCTGCCGCCGTCCGTCGGGCAGTTGCCGGTAACGGCAGCCCCAGCCGTCGAGCACGAAATGCACGAAGCGCGGCACCTCCCCCTCCGCCACGACGTCGCGCCGCGACGCGACGACCCGCTGCCGCTGATCAAGCAGGGCATCGATCGCGACCCGGTCGGCGTCGGTCAGTTCGGCGTAGGCGAGCAGTCGAGAACGGTACCGCAGATCATGAGCCCCTGTCATAGGGGGCTCCAGCTAGCGCCTAATGCGAAGCGGCACGATATACTGGTTTAATCGACGGGGTTTGGCGCCGATTTTGGATCACGTTCGAAACGGATTATACGCAAACCAACAAAAAACCCCGCATCGCTGCGGGGTTCTTGGAAAAATGGTGGAGCCGAGGGGGATCGAACCCCTGACCTCTGCAATGCCATTGCAGCGCTCTCCCAGCTGAGCTACGGCCCCTCATTTCATGTCGACGTCCGGCGTCTGGAAGAACCGGTCGGCGTCCCCGTCGGGGAAGGCGCCCTCTATGCGGAGGGCGCGGTCTTGGCAAGCGGGTTTTTGGCCCGCCCGCCAAAAAAGCGTCAGCGTTCGGCTTCGCTGTCCTCGTCGGTCGTGTCGACGCCCAGGTCGTCGTCGCCGCCCAGGTCGACATCGTCGTCCGCCGACGGCTCGTCGTCGCCCTCGATGTCCAGATCGTCGCCCAGATCGGCGTCCTTGGTGCCTTCCTTTTCGACCTTCACCTGTTCGAACGGCAGCGGCTGCTTCGACTTCAGGATCGGCTCGGGATTCCAGTGCACGCCGCAATTGATGCAGGTGACCGGTTCGTCATTGCCAAGGTCGTAGAAGCGCGTCGCGCATTTCGGGCAGGTACGCTTCGTACCCCATTCCGGCTTCACCATGTGTAGCCAAACCTCTCGGTGTTGTGGAAGAACGGGGCGGAAACCCCGGATGGGGCCGCGCCTTGCCATAGCGGGCACGCGCTGTCAAAGCCGCCGGTCATGCACGATGCCACGCCCACTCCGCTTTCCGTCTGCGCCAGCGCCCCCCTGACGGGCACCGCCCCCGTCCCCGGCGACAAGTCGATCAGCCACCGTTCGCTGATGCTATCGGCGCTCGCCGTCGGCACCAGCCGCGTGACCGGCCTGCTGGAGGGGGAGGACGTGCTCGCCACCGCCGCCGCGATGCGGGCGATGGGGGCGACGATCGAACGCGGCGACGACGGCGTGTGGACGATCGACGGCGTCGGCGTCGGTGGGCTGCTGCAACCCGCGGGCGCGCTCGACATGGGCAATTCGGGCACCTCGACCCGGCTGCTGATGGGGCTGGTATCGTCCCACGCGATCACCGCGACCTTCACCGGCGACGCCTCGCTCAGCAAGCGGCCGATGGGCCGCGTCATCGAACCGCTGTCGCAGATGGGCGCGCAGATCACCGCCAGCCCCGGCGGGCGCCTTCCCCTCATGCTGCGCGGGATCGTGCCGGCGGTGCCAATCGACTATACGCTGCCGGTCGCCTCGGCGCAGGTGAAGTCGGCGATCCTGCTCGCCGGCCTGAACACGCCGGGCATCACCCGCGTGATCGAACCGGTGCCGACCCGCGACCATAGCGAGCGGATGCTCAGGGGATTCGGCGCGAAGCTGACCGTCGAGGTCACGCCCGCCGGCCGCATCATCGAACTGCATGGCGAGGCGGAGTTGCAGCCGCAGACGATCACCGTTCCCGGCGATCCGTCGTCGGCCGCCTTCCCGGTCGTCGCCGCGCTGCTGGTGCCGGGCAGCCACGTCACCATCACCAATGTCGGGCTGAACCCGACGCGCGCCGCGCTGTTCGACGTGCTGCGCGCGATGGGCGGCGACATCGTATTCGAAAATCCGCGCGACGTGGGGGGCGAGCCGGTCGCCGACATCGTCGTGCGCGCCTCGACGCTGACGGGGATCGAGGTCGACCCGGCGGTCGCCCCGGCGATGATCGACGAATTTCCGGTGCTGTTCGTCGCCGCCGCGCTGGCGAACGGCCGCACGATCACACGCGGGCTGGAGGAACTGCGCGTCAAGGAAAGCGACCGAATCACCACCATGGCCGAGGGGCTGCGCGCGATCGGCGCGCGGGTCGAGGAGACCGGGGACGGCCTCATCATCGACGGCACCGGCGGCGCGCTGCTGCCCGGTGGCGGCACGATCGCGGCCCGGCTCGACCACCGCATCGCGATGAGCTTCGTCGTCGCCGGGCTGGTCAGCAGGGCGCCGGTCACGATCGACGACATGGCACCGGTCGCGACCAGCTTCCCGACCTTCACCACGCTGCTGCGCGGCCTCGGGGCATCGCTGTGATTATCGCGGTCGACGGCCCGGCGGCGTCGGGCAAGGGCACGATCGCCCGCGCGCTGGCGCGGCATTACGGCCTGCCGCACCTCGACACCGGGCTGCTGTACCGCGCGGTCGCGACCCGCGTGCTGCGCGACGGGCTGGATCCGACGCGCGAGGCCGATTGCGTCTCGGCCTGCGACTTCGCCGATACGCTGCTGGACGACCCGTGGCTGCGCACCGACGAAGCGGGACAGGCCGCGTCGATCGTGTCGGCGCATCCGCTGGTCCGCTCGGCCCTGCTGCGCCGCCAGCGCCGGTTCGCGCAGCAGCCCGGCGGCGCGGTGCTCGACGGCCGCGACATCGGCACGGTGATCGCGCCCGACGCCGATGCGAAGCTGTTCGTGAAGGCGACGCCGGCGATCCGCGCCCGCCGCCGCCACGCCGAACTGGCGAAGGCCGGGTCCGACGTCACCTTCGACCGCGTCCTCGCCGACATCCGTGCCCGCGACGACCGCGATTCGGGCCGCGCCACCGCCCCCCTGACCATGGCCGCCGACGCCGCCCCGCTCGACACCAGCACCCTGTCGATCGAGGTCGCGGTCGAACGCGCCATCGCCATCGTCGAGGGGCAGCGGGGGAAGTAGACCGCCACCTTATCAAGGCTTGACCCGGCGTCCCGCTTCTTCGATCCCCCACGTCTACCGATTCCACCTCGCCCCAACCGTCATCCCGGCGAAGGCTGGGATTTCCCGGTGACAGCGCATGGCAGGAACCGCCGGAGGCCCCGGCCTCCGCTGGGACGACGTCTATGGTCAGAAGGCTTTCCTACACGACAGCCGCCTGCCATCGTTACCGGTGAGCTCTCCTGCCGACCCACCCGAAGCACCACCACAACAACCGCGCGAAAGCGCCACTATAGCCTGATGACATCAGGTAGAACCGTTTGTGCTGAGTAGGGACTGAGCTTGTCGAAGGCCCGTATCGAAGCATCACCACAGTCCTTCGATACGCCGCTTCGACAAGCTCAGCGACTACTCAGGACGAACGGTTCCGTTCAACGCCATCAGGCTATAGTGTGACCTTCGTGACCTTCGTGACCTTCGGCCACCGGACCGGACCCGAAACCGCCTGTCGCCTGGAGCTCCCCGCCGCTATAGCCGAACTCCCTTCAAGCGCGGACCCTGCCCCATGATCCCCGGTTTCGACCTCGCCGCCTTCGTCGCCGCCACCCTGTCCGAGGATATGGGCGAGGCGGGCGACATCACCGCCGCCGCGGTCATCCCGGCCGATGCGGTGTTCACCGGGGTGATGGACAGCCGCGACGCGATCACCGTCGCCGGGCTCGACATCGCCGCCGCCTTCTTCCGCCGGCTCGACCCGGCGGTCGTCATCGAACCGCTGGTCGCCGATGGGGATGCGGTCGCGCCCGGCACCGCGCTGATGCGGCTGCGCGGCAATGCCCGCGCGCTGCTGACCGCCGAACGCTCGGCGCTCAACACCGTCCAGCACCTCTCGGGCATCGCTACCCTCACCGCCACCTATGTCGCCGCGATCGCCGGGACCGGCGCGACGCTGCTCGACACGCGCAAGACAATCCCCGGCCTGCGCGTCCTCGAAAAATACGCGACCCGCATGGGCGGCGCGACGAACCACCGCATGGGGTTGTGGGACGCGGCGATGATAAAAGACAACCATGTCGCCGTCGCCGGATCGGTCGGCGAAGCCACTGCGCGCGCCCGGGCGGCGGGCATCGAGCGGATCATCGTCGAGGTCGATTCGCCCGACCAGATCGAACCGGCCCTTGCGGGCGGTGCCACCCACCTCCTGCTCGACAACATGGCCCCGGCGACGCTGCGCGACGCCGTCGCCCGGATCGCGGGGCGCGTGCCGGCCGAGGCATCGGGCGGCGTCCGGCTCGACACCATCCGCGCCATCGCCGAAACCGGCGTCACCTATGTCAGCGTCGGTCGCCTGACCCAGTCGGCCCCGGCGGCCGATATCGGGCTGGATTTCGCGCTCGACGCCGCATAACCACCGGTCGCACTGTTTGGGGGGAATGCGATGCGTCCGTCTTCGATCGTCCGGTTCGACCGGCTCTATCTCGCCTCGATCGCCGTCGGGCTGATCGGCAACATCCTCGACTGGCCGGTCACGATGGCACGGCTGGCCGAGAATCCCGACACCGCGGTGCTCGGATCGGGCGCGGTCGCGGCGGTCGGCGGCATGATCGCGGTCGGTGTCGCCATCGCGCTGCTGCTGTGGTTCTTCATCGCCCGGCGCGCCAGCGGAGTCGCCAGATGGATCCTCGTTGCCTTCACCGTCTTCGCGGTCGGCAGCCTGTTCGTCGGCTTTTCCAGCGGCGCGGTGATCCTCGACGGCGGCGGCATCGTCCGCATCGTCGCGGTCGCGCTCCAGACGGCGGCGGTGTTCTTCCTGTTCCGCCCCGACGCCGCCGCATGGTTCGCCGCCGATGTCGGGGAGGACGAAGCGTGAAGCGGATCGCCCTGACCCTCGCCCTGCTGCTGGCGCCGGTCGCGGCGCACGCACAGGCGCTGCAATGCGCCGCCCCTGCACACGTCGAACGCCCGCGCCCCGACCTGCCCAGCCCGCAGCAGCCGCGCCGCGTCCTCCCGATCGGCAGCTACACGCTGGCCATCAGCTGGAGCCCCGAATATTGCCGCACGCGCCGCGACGATGCGCGCAACGCCTTCCAGTGCGGCGGCGGCAACCGCTTCGGCTTCACGCTGCACGGCCTGTGGCCCGACGGCACGGGCAGGCAATGGCCGCAATATTGCGCGTCGACGCCGATCCTGCCCGATGCGGTGATCCGCCGGAACCTGTGCGCCACCCCCTCGGCCCAGCTGCTGCAGCACGAATATGCCAAGCACGGCACCTGCATGGGCGTCTCGCCCGCCGCCTATTTCGACGAATCGCGCACCTTGTTCCAGCGGCTGCGCTTTCCCGACATGATGGCGCTGTCGCGTCGGCCGACCCTGACCGCCGGACAACTCGCCGCCGCGATCGCCCGGCTGAACCCCGGCATGACGCCGCAATCGATGCGCGTGACCACCAACGCCCGCGGCTGGCTCGACGAGGTCTGGCTGTGCCTCGACACCCGCCGCCGCTTCACCCGCTGCCCGGCGCATCAGGGCGGCGTGACACCCGCTACCCGCGTCAGGATCTGGCGCGGCGGGCGGCAGGCGGGGTAATCAGCCCTCGACCGTCGCCGTCGCGGGATGGTGGCGGTCGAGATGCTTGCGGATGATGCGCAGGTTGCGCGTGTTAGAACGGAAGAAGAAATCGGGCACCGCGCCGACGACCGGGATCAGCCCCAGCGCCCAGTCGGTACCGACATTGCCCGCCATCCGCGCCATCTGCCACCGCGACATGCCCAGGTTGCGGGCCTCCCACAGCATGTAGCTGCCCATCGCCGCGCCGATGAAGCTGCCGACCACCGGGATCAGGTTCAGCAGGAAATCCAGCCCGACCGGGTGCTTCGTGCCCGGGATCGTCATCGATCGTTCCAGCAGCCGCTCGATCGCCACTACGCGGCGGCGCACGGCGGCGGGATTGCGGTCGAGATGTCCGGCGATCTGCTCGAACAATTCGGGGGAGATGCGGGTCGGCTTTGCCATGCCCCCTATCTGGTGTCGGCGCGCAGATGGTTCAACGGATGCACCGCGCGCGCGTTGGTCTGGAACGCGCGCAGCCGCGGTGCCACCAGCGACCAGCGCCACGGCCGCGCCACCGGCACGAACGCCACGTCCGCCGCCAGTGCCGCATCCGCCACCGCCAGCCGCTGCGCCCGTTCGGGCAGGGTGCCGGCATCGCGCGCCGCCGCGATCAGCGTCATCGCCTCCATCGAACAGGTCCGACACGCCGTCGCCAGATACCAGCGCGCACTGTCATAGGGCGCGACCCGGTCGAGCAGCCGCAGGTCGGCCGGCGCATCGATCGCCACCCGCTGCCCCGCGATCCCGATCCGCGCCAGCGCCGCCGCCACCCGCCCCCACAGCAACGTCGCACCCGGCCCGTCGGGCAGCGCCACGCGCAGCCGCACCGGCTGGCCATAGGCCGCCACCTGCGCCCGCGCGGTCGGCCAGCGCTGGTCCTCGGTCAGGTTGCGCCACGGTGGCAGCGCCGGGTCGGCCAGCGAATCGAGCCGTTCGGGCAGCACCGTGTCGGCCGCTCCCCAGCCCGCATCGATCGCGCCGGGCAGGTTCGCGCTTTGCAGCACCATCGCCACCGCCGCCCGCCCGAACGGCGTCGCCAGCAACCCCTCGCGCGAGACGAAGGCGAAGCCGAACAGCCCCCGCGCCGGATCGACGCGGATATCGGCGGGCCGCACATCGGCGGCGGCGACCAGCGGCCAGTCGGCGAAGTCGCCGCCCAGCACCAGATCGCTGCGCTTCCCGGCGAAACGCACCACCGCCAGCGCCGCGCGACTGCCGCGCAGCCGGACCTCGTCGGCGGCGACCGGTGGCGGTGCCTGCGGGTCGACCGGCGCGTGCAGCCGGATGCCGCGCCCCTGCAACCGGCGCAGCGGCCCGGTCCCCTGCGGCCCGCGGATCACCGCCAGTTCCGGCTGGGCCAGCAGGGTCAGCAATTCGGTATTGGGCCGCTTCAGCCGCACCTCGATCACCTGCGGCGTCATCGCCACGATCTCGTCGATCGAGCGCAGGAACGGGGTCAGCCGATGCCCCGCCTCGACCCGGACCGCGCGGCGCAGCGCCGCCACGACCTGTTCGGCGGTGACCGGCCGCCCGTCGCTCCACGTCGCATCGCCCAGCCGGAAGATATAGCTGCGGCCATCGTCGACCATGTTCCAGCGTTCGGCGAGCGCCGGCTCGACCTGCCCCGCCGCATCGAACCGCACCAGTCCCTGCGCCAGCGCCCCGCGCAGCAGCACCCGCTCGACATCGCCCCGCGCGCCATGCTCGATCGCGTCGACCACCACCGGCCGCTCGTCCGCCCCCCGGTCGCACGCACCGATCGCCAGCAACACGGGAACGAGGAACAGGAAACGCGCCATGGCCCCTCCCTTGCCACGAAAGGCGGGCGCCCGGCCAGTGGCTGGTACGGACGGCGGGACTTGAACCCGCACTCCCGATGGGAAGCGGATTTTAAGTCCGCTGCGTCTACCGATTTCGCCACGTCCGCGTGGGGTCACGCGTTCCAAGCGGATCGGGCGGGGTCCGTCAAGCGCCTGCGTCAGCGCAGCGTCTGGATGATGCCCGAGAAATCGGTGCCCGCATTCCCGTCCTCGACGAAGCGCGCGTACAGTTCGGCGGCCCGGGCCCCCATCGGCGTGTCGGCACCGGCCCCCGCCGCCGCCTGCATCGCGAGGCGCAGGTCCTTGAGCATCAGCGCAGCGGCGAACCCGCCCTGAAACCCGCGGTCGGCGGGCGTTTCCGGGCCGACGCCCGCGACCGGGCAATAGCTGGTCATCGACCAGCACTGGCCCGAACTGACCGAGGAAATGTCGTAGAAGGTCTGCGCGTCGAGCCCCAGCCTCTCCGCCAGCGCGAACGCCTCGCACGTCGCGATCATCGATGCGCCGAGCAGCATGTTGTTGCACATCTTGGCCGCCTGCCCCGCGCCGCTCGTCCCCGCATGGATCACCGCCTTGCCCATGTCGGACAGGAACGGCTCGGCCTTGGCGAAGGCGGCGTCGCTGCCGCCGACCATGAAGGTCAGCGCACCCGCATTGGCGGCGGCGATCCCGCCCGACACCGGGGCGTCGACCGCGTGCAGCCCCTTCGCCCGCGCCGCCCCGGCGACGCGGCGGGCGGTGTCGACGTCGATCGTCGAACAGTCGATCAGCACCGCGCCGGTATCGACCGCGTCGAACAGCGCGTCGGAATAGACCTGTGCGACATGGCTGCCCGCGGGCAGCATCGTCACCACCGCCTGCGCCCCCGCCGCCGCCTCGCCCGCATCGGCTACGGCCAGGCACCCCGCCGCCTTCGCCCGCGCCAGCGCGTCGGCCGACAGGTCGAACGCGCGCACGTCATGCCCCGCCTTCGCCAGATTGGCCGCCATGCCGCCGCCCATGTTGCCAAGGCCGATGAACCCGATCCGCGCCATATTCCGCCCTCCTATCGCCCGGTCCAGTTGCCGGGGCGCTTCTCGACGAAGGCGGTCATGCCTTCCTTCTGGTCCGCCGTGCCGAACAGCCCGTGGAACAGCCGCCGTTCGAACTGCACGCCCTGGCTCAGCGTCGTGTCGAACGCGGCGTTGACCATTTCCTTGTTCGCCTTCACCGCCAGTGGCGCCATCGCCGCGATCGTGGCGGCGGTCTTGACCGCATCCTCGACCAGATCGTCGGCCGGCACGATCCGCGCGACGAGGCCGCAGCGTTCCGCCTCCTCCGCGCCGATCATCCGCCCGGTCAGGCACATCTCCATCGCCTTGGCCTTGCCGACCGCGCGTGCCAGGCGCTGCGATCCGCCCATGCCCGGCGTCACCGCCAGCTTGATCTCGGGCTGGCCGAACTTCGCGGTATCGGCGGCGAGGATGAAGTCGCACATCATCGCCAGCTCGCACCCGCCACCCAGCGCGAAGCCGGCCACGGCGGCGATGATCGGCTTGCGGGTGCGCACGAACGCGTCCCAGCCGCTGAAATGGTCGCCGCCATACATGGCGGCGAAGTCCATCTCCTGCATCTCCTTGATGTCCGCGCCCGCCGCGAACGCCTTGGCCGATCCGGTGATGACCGCGCAGCCCTGTGACGGATCGGCGTCGAACGCGCGCATCGCGTCGAGCAGTTCGGACAGGATCTGCGCATTCAGCGCGTTGAGCGCCTGCGGCCGGTTCAGCGTGACCAGGGTCACGGCATCCCGGCGTTCGACGAGGATGGTTTCATAGTCGGACATAGGAATTCCCTAACGGATCGTCATTCCGGCGCAGGCCGGAATCCATGGACAGGCAAAGCTACCGGAAGAGCGGCGACGTCCCGACACAATGGATTCCGGCCTGCGCCGGAATGACGGAAAAATCATCGCGGCCGCCACTCGTCGCCCGCATGCAGCGGCGCGAAGATGCGGTCGATCATGTGGTCGCTCACCCCCTCGGGCGTCGCCGGATCCCATTTCGGCGCATGATCCTTGTCGACGATCACCGCGCGCACCCCCTCGACGATGTCGGGGCGCTGCACGATGCGGGTGACGACGGCATATTCCTGCCGCATCTCGTCCTCGAAGGTCGGCATGGTCGCACCGTCGAGCAGCAGTTTCAGCGACACCTTGCACGACAGCGGCGAACGCTGCCGCAGCGTCGCCAGCTGCGCCTGCGCCCAGTCCGACCCGTCGCCTTCCAGCGCGGCCAGGATTTCCTCGAAATCGTCGCTGGCGAACAGACGGTCGATGGCCTCGCGCTGCGTCAGGATCGGCGCATCGCCCGCCGGCGCGGCATGGTCGGACAGGATCGCCTCCGCCGCCATCGGGTCGGCGGCGATCGCCCGCTTCACCGTGTCCAGCGTGCCGGCGGGCAGCAGGTGCGTCGCCAGCCCCAGCGCCAGCATCTCCGCCCCGTCCAGCCGCGCGCCGGTCAGCGCCAGATACTGGCCAATGCGTCCCGGCAGACGCGACAGATACCAGCCGCCGCCGACATCGGGGAACAGCCCGATCGCCGTCTCGGGCATCGCGAAGCGGCTGTTCTCGGTCGCGACGCGGAAGCGGCACGGCTGCGAGATGCCGACGCCGCCGCCCATCGTCACTCCGTCCATGAACGCGATGGTCGGCTTGGCATAGGTGAACAGCCGGTGGTTCAGCCGGTACTCGGTCGCGAAGAACGCGCGGGCATCGGCCCCGTCGGCGGCGCTGCTGTCGGCGATCATGCGGATGTCGCCACCTGCGCAGAAACCGCGCCCCTCGGCATGGTCGATCACCACCGCCTGTACCGCCGCATCGTCGCGCCAGTCCTCCAGCGCGGCAAGCATGGCGTCGCACATCGCGTGGTTCAGCGCGTGCAGCGCCTTGGGCCGGTTCAGCCGGATGCGGCCGACATGATTGTCGATGGAGGTAAGGATCATGCAAATCCTCCCCGGCACGGAGTGTGGGATCGACCATGCCCCGCATGGTCGAGGATTGTCCGGGGGACAATCCGACCCCGCACTGGGGACCAGCCGCAGGCTGGTGGAGGGGGAGCGCCGCAATCGCAACCGGAGTGGATCAGGACAGCCCCCTCCACCACCGCTTCGCGGCGGTCCCCCTCCCCGTGCCGGGGAGGATTGGCGCGGTTCATCACTTCACCAACTCCCGCCCGATAATCATCCGCATCACCTGGTTGGTCCCCTCAAGGATCGAATGGACGCGCAGGTCGCGCCAGAAGCGTTCGATCGGATAGTCCATCAGATAGCCATAGCCGCCATGCAGCTGGAGCGCCTGATCCACCACCTTCGATCCCGTGTCGGTGGCGAAGCGTTTCGCCATTGCGGCGAAGCGCGTCTTGTCCGGCGCGTTCGCCGTCACCTTGGCCGCGGCGGTGTAGAGCAGCGCGCGCGCCGCCTCCAGCTCGGTCGCCATGTCGGCCAGCGTGAACTGCGTGTTCTGGAAATCGGCGATGGGCTTGCCGAACTGCTGCCGCGCCTTGGTATAAGCGACCGCCTCGTCCAGACAGCGTTGCGCACCGCCGAGCGAGCAGGCGCCGATATTGAGCCGGCCGCCGTCGAGCCCCTGCATCGCGATCGAGAAGCCCTGCCCCTCCGCGCCGACCAGATTGGCGGCGGGCACGCGGACCTGGTCGAGGATCACCGCGCGCGTCGGTTGCGAATGCCAGCCGAGCTTGCGCTCGTTCGCGCCGAACGACACGCCGGGCATGTCCTTCTCGACAACCAGGCACGAGATACCCTTCGGCCCCTCGCCACCGGTGCGCACCATCACCAGATAGACGTCGTTGTCGCCCGCACCCGAAATGAACTGCTTGGTGCCGGTGACGATATAGTCGTCGCCGTCGCGCACCGCTTTCGTCTTCAGCGCCGCCGCATCCGATCCCGACGACGGCTCGGTCAGGCAATAGCTGGCCAGCTTGGCCATCGTGACGAGGTCGGGGAGGAAGCGCGCCTTCAGTTCGGCCGAACCGAACGCGTCGAGCATCCACGCCGCCATGTTGTGGATCGAAATGAACGCGGAGGTCGACGGACAGCCATAGGCCATCGCCTCCATGATGAGCGCCGATTCCATCCGCCCGAGACCGATCCCGCCCGATTCCTCGGACACGTAGATCGCGGCGAAGCCCAGCTCGGCCGCCTGCCTGATCGTGTCGCGCGGAAAGATGTGTTTTTCATCCCACTCCGCGGCATGCGGCGTGATCGCGTCGGCGGTAAACCGGCGCGCCAGCTCCTGGATTTCGCGCTGGTCGTCGGTCAGGTCGAACTGGGTCACGCTTCACTCTCCACTATCGCTTCGGCCTCGATCTCCACCCGCCATTCGGGGCGGAGAAGTGCGGCCACCACCAGCATCGTCGCGGCGGGCCGCACGGTGCCGAAAATCCTGCCATGCACCCGCCCGACCGCATCGGCATCGGCCGGGTCGGTCAGGTACATGCGCGTGCGGACGACATCGTCGATCCGCCCGCCCAGTTGCCCGATCGCCTGCGAAATGATCGCGAAGCAGCGCTCGGCTTGGGCAGCTACGTCGCCCGGCGTGCTGCTGCCGTCCGGCTCGACCGGCGCGGTGCCCGACACGAGGATGCGGTCGCCCACCCACACGGCCCGCGCGAAGCCGATCGCGGCTTCGTAGGGCGAAGCGGAGGCAGTATGCCGGCGCGCCATCACCGCGCCTCGTGCAGCACGCGCCGCCGATACAGCGGGGTCGCGATCGACAGCGTGTTGCGCTCGTACCAGCGCGGCGCCGGCAGGCCCTTTTCCCACGCGATCGCCTCCAGCAGCGTCCCCTGCGCCGATGGCACATCGGGGTGCAGCTTCGCGATCGGATCGCGATAGGCGGCGTCGACACTGACGATCTGCCATCCCTTCCGGCGCAGGCCCGCGACCAGATCGGCGATCCAGCAGGCGGCAAGGTCGGTTTCGTGGAGCAGCATCACCTGCACCGGCTGCCGTCCCAGCGCCTTGCGCGCCAGACCGTCGGCGAACTCGGCGGATTCGACATGCGTCTCGACATAGAGGTCACGCAAGCCGTCCATGTCGACCGGCTTGCCCGCCTTGCGCGCGTCGGCGGTCAGGCTCTCGATATTCCAGTCCGACCCGTCGACCGTGACATAGCCGTTGGCGAGCCCGCGTGCGGCCAGCCCGGCACGCACCGCGTCACGCTTGGCCCTGTCGCTGCCGCCTTCGTCCAGATACGGGAAGCGGAACCACGGCCGCAGCCCCTGCCGCCCTTCCAGCCACGCGCCCGCCCGGTCGATATCGGCCAGATAGGCTTCGGCGGTCATCGCCTTCAGTGCGGGATGACTGAAACTGTGGTTGGCGACGACATGCCCTGCGGCGACATAGGCCGCGATCCGCCGTTCGCCGCCTGTGCCATCGGGATCGGACAGGTTGCCCGGCACGACGAAGAACGCCGCTTGGGCGACCTTCGCCCGGCGCAGGCCCGCGATCAGCCGCTCGGTCCGCTGGTCGGGGGTCAGGAACGGCCCCCGCGCACGCGGCACGTCGTCGAAGGTCAGCGCGATCCGCTTCTGCGCCATCGCGGGCAGCGCGGCAACGCACGCCGCCACGACCGCCACCAACCAAAGTTTCATATCGTCATCCCATCGTCGGAATAACAAACGCATCCTGCGTCCGCGCCGCCGCGCCGTCCTCGGCCTGGCCGCCCATCGCCGAACCGTCGGGCCAGCGCTGGGTGATCGTCTTGACCTTCGTCCAGAAGCGCACGCCCTCTTCGCCATGCTGGTTCACGTCGCCGAACGCGCTGCGCTTCCACCCGCCGAAGCTGTGATAGGCGACCGGCACCGGGATCGGCACGTTGATGCCGACCATGCCGACATTGACGCGGGCAGCGAATTCGCGCGCGGCATGGCCGTTGCGGGTGAAGATCGCGACGCCGTTGCCGTATTGATGCTCGCTCGGCAGGCGGACGGCGGTCTCGAAATCGGGCGCGCGGACGATCTGGAGCACGGGGCCGAAGATTTCCTCGCGATAGGATTCCATCTGCGGCGTCACATGGTCGAACAGCGTCGGGCCGATGAAGAAGCCACGCTCATGCCCCTGCAGGCTGAACCCGCGCCCGTCGACGACCAGTTCGGCGCCTTCCTCGACGCCCCTGGCGATCCAGCCCTCGACCCGCGCCTTGTGCTGCGCGTTCACCACCGGACCGTAATGGGCGTCGGCATCGGTCGACACCCCGACGCGCAGCGCCGCGATGGCGGGGATCAGCTTTTCGCGTAAGCGCTCGGCGGTCTTGTCGCCGACCGGCACCACTACCGGCAGCGCCATGCAGCGCTCGCCCGCCGATCCGAACGCGGCCCCCGCCAGATCGGCGACGACCTGGTCGAGATCGGCGTCGGGCATGACGATGCCGTGATTCTTGGCCCCGCCCATCGCCTGCACGCGCTTGCCCGCCGCGACGCCGCGCCTGTAGACATAATGCGCGATGTCGCTCGACCCGACGAAGCTGACCGCGCCGATCGCATGATGGTCGAGGATCGCGTCGACCACCGTCTTGTCGCCGTGCACGACCTGCAGGATACCTTGCGGAGCACCCGCCTCCAGCATCAGTTCGGCCAAGCGCACCGGGACCGAAGGATCGCGCTCGCTGGGCTTCAGGATGAACGCGTTGCCGCACGCGATGGCGACGCCGAACATCCACATCGGGATCATCGCCGGGAAGTTGAACGGCGTGATCCCCGCACCGATGCCGACGGGCAGCCGCATCGAATAGACGTCGATCCCCGGCCCCGCGCCCTGGGTATAGTCGCCCTTCAGCAGATGCGGCACGCCGCAGGCGAATTCGATGACGTCCAGCCCGCGCTGGATGTCGCCCTTCGCATCCGCGATCACCTTGCCATGCTCGCTCGACAGCAGCTCGGCCAGCTGCTGCATGTTCGCCTCGACCAACTGCTTGAAGGCGAACAGCACGCGGGCGCGCTTCTGCGGATTGGTCGCCGCCCAGCCCGGCTGCGCCGCCTGTGCCGCCGCCACCGCGCGGTCGAGATCGGCGGCGGTGCCGAGGCGGACATGCGCCTGCACCTCGCCGCGATTGGGATCGAACACCGCGCCCGTCGCGCCGTCCATGGTCTGGCTTCCGCCGGCGATCACATGATCGATGACCCGCATACACTCTCCTGTCGGTCGCGGTTGGGCCGGTC
Source organism: Bacillus sp. 2B10 (assembly GCA_003946805.1). GTDB lineage: Bacteria > Pseudomonadota > Alphaproteobacteria > Sphingomonadales > Sphingomonadaceae > Sphingomonas. The sequence goes on from RPSH01000014.1 coordinate 57,212, forward strand.
TGTCGCCGACTCATTCCCGCGCAATATTATTGCTTTTGGCATAGCAGGGCGCGGCTGTCAGCGCCCAATCGTCGGAACCTTGCCCCGGGTCGTCCGCTTGGCAGGCCATGCAACATGGTTCCGAGCAGGCACGCGCGCAGCAGACGGTGAAGGTTCGATCGCGATTCCGCTATCGGCTGACGTCGTCGGCGATCAATGCCCTCATCTTTTCCTCGCTGATCGGTGCGGTCGGTGCGCTGGTCCGCGTCGGGCCGGCGGGGTTCCGGGACGCGTTCGTGCAGGGGGCGCCGATCGGGTTCGCCACCGCATTGCCGGCGTCGCTGCTGGTCGTACCGGTGGTGCAGCGGCTGGTCGACCGGCTGTTCGGGGTCGATGCCCCCGAATAGCACCGGAAGTTGGTGAAGGTGCCGCAGAACGATTGACCTCCCTGCGCCCCATTAATATGATAAATTGCATTATCGATCGGGCACCATGTCCGGCGGGTTCGGGGAGGGCAGGATGCGCGCAGGGGTTTCACGGGTCACGGCGATGCTGGTCGCGGCAGTCGCGGCGGTCCAGCCGGTGGTGGCGCAGGAGGTGCTCGACACCGATCCGAACACGCTGGCCCCATCCAAGGACCCGAAGCGCATGGCCAACGGCCTCGCCCGGACGCCGCCGATGGGCTGGAACAGCTGGAACAAGTTCGCCTGCAAGGTCGACGAAGGCGTCATCCGCGCCACCGCCGATGCGATCGCGTCGAACGGCATGAAGGAAGCCGGCTACGAATATGTGGTCATCGACGATTGCTGGCACGGGACCCGCAACGCCGACGGCTTCATTACCGAGGACCGCCAGCGCTTTCCCGGCGGCCTGAAGGCGCTGGGCGACTATATCCACAGCAAGGGGCTGAAGTTCGGCATCTATTCGGACGCGGGCACCAAGACGTGCGGCGGCCGGCCCGGCAGCCAGGGACACGAGGCGCAGGACGCGATCCAGTACGCCCGCTGGGGTGTCGACTACCTGAAATACGACTGGTGCTCGACCGGCGTGCGCAACGCCGAGGAAGCCTATGCCACGATGGCCGACGCGCTGAAGGCCAGCGGGCGGCCGATCCTGTTCTCGATGTGCGAATGGGGCACGTCGAAGCCATGGCTGTGGGCGTCGAAGATCGGCAACATGTGGCGCACCACCGGCGACATCACCGACAAATGGATCGGCAAGCACGGCTATAGCTGGGGCGTCGCGTCGATCGTCGACCTGAACGAGCCGCTATGGCCCTATGCCGGTCCGGGCCACTGGAACGACCCCGACATGCTCGAAGTTGGCAATGGTGGGCTGACCGACACCGAATATCGCGCGCATTTCTCGCTATGGGCGCTGATGGCGGCACCGCTGATCGCGGGCAACGACGTCGCGACCATGGACCGGCCGACCCGCGACATCCTGCTCAACCGCGAGGTCATCGCGGTCGACCAGGACCGGCTGGGCAGCCAGGGCCACCGCGTCGCCCGCGACGGCACCAGCGAGGTATGGGTCAAGCAGATGGCCGATGGCGGCCGGACGCTGCTGCTGTGGAACCGGGGCGAGACCCCGGCACGGATCACCGCCGACTGGACCACGCTGGGCCTGCCCGCCAACATCCGCCTGAAGGCGCGCGACCTGTGGGCGCACAAGGATCTGGGGCGGTTGTCGCGCAGCTATTCGGCAGAGGTCGCACCGCACGGCGTGGCGATGGTGCGGTTGAATCCGTGAGGTGGACTGGTAGGCGGGTATTCAACGCTCTTCGTCACCCCTGACTTGATCGAGGCCTCTGCGAAAGTCTCGAACAGAGCGAACTCCTCGCCGTACCCCGGCGAAGGCCGGGGGCCAGTTGGAAAGGCTGTTCCGTATCTTGCCAATGCCCCCCAACTGGGCCCCGGCCTTCGCCGGGGTACGGATGGAGGCCTTTCGCAGAGGTATCGATAAGGCCCGGGGTGAGGCGGTGGCGTTCACCGTCCCCAAACGTCCTTGCGCCCGTCGATCGCCTGACCGATCGCCGCGGCGATCTTCGCATCGTCGGCGACGCTCGGGTGGAAGTGGCAGCCGGCAAAGGCCAGCCCCGTCACCGGTACGACCGCAAGGCGCTTCTCGCCGGCCGCGCGCAGCGTGGCGCCGACCTTCGCCACTTCGCGCACGATCTCGCCATCGGCCAGATCGGTCGCCCACAGCACGAAGAAGGCGTCCGGACTGCGGCGGCGCAGATCCTGCACGAAGCGGACATAGCGCGCCTCGTAATCGGCGTGCAGCGCGTCGCGGGTCTTCCACCGTTCCCCGGGCTTGAGCGGCGTCGAGAAATCGTTGGTGCCGAGCGCGATGACGATCACCTGCGGCTGCCACCCGACGTCGTTCGCCGGCGTCTGCCCGTCGAACAGCGCGTACGGATAGGCGTCGGGAATGGTCGTCGCCGCCATGCCGCCATAGTTGCGCACGATGCCGCGGCCGGAAATGGCGTTGACGCGGTAGGCGGCGTCGTAACGGCGCGACAGTTGCCCGGCGATGCCCTGCGCCGTGTTCGTCGTCTCCCACACCTGCGCTTCGGTGCAGTCGCGCGTGGTCGAGGTGTTGCCATAGCCGACGGTGTGCGAATCGCCGATGAACTCGATCGAGCGGGGCCGGTTGGCGGGCGCTGGCAACGGGGTCGTGCCGGCGGGCGCGAACAGCCCGCCGAACGCGGTCGGCCCGGCCTGCGATTCGCTGACGACGTCGATGCGGACCCGGTGGCGGCCGGCGGACGGCGCGGTCAGCCGGTAGCGGCCGGGCGCGGGCCGGACCAGCGCGATCGGCGCGGCACCATCGATCGCGATACGCAGCGACACGTCGCCCGGTCCCACCACCATATCGACCGCGGGTCCACGGAACGCCGCCTCGAAATAGGTCCCGGGCCATTGCCGGCGATAGCGGGTCGATGCGTCGGTACCCGGCGCCACGCGCCCGCCGACCTGTAGCGGCAAGGGCCGTGCGTCGGTCGCGTCGCCGGACAGCCGCTGGACCCCGGCGACGGGACGTTCCTGTGCCGAGGCGACCGCCGGCAAGGCGATCAGCGCCGGCAGGGTCATCAGCGCCGGCAGCGCCGCGCGGAGCAGTAAGGGGGGCATCGTCGTCTCCTGAATACCGGCGGCAACAAATCGGTGTCTTTTACAGCGCATAGCTGCCACCCACACCCGGTCCAGCGGAAAAACAAGAGGGACGTATGACACGGCACGGCGACTGGATCGACAATGCCCCCCGGCTGGCCGACATTCCCGTTCCCGGAAATGCCGCGGCGTTCGACGCGCTGCTCGACACCGCCCGCCCGGTGGTGCTGCGCGGGCTCGCCGCCGACTGGCCGGCGGTGGCGGCGGCAGGCCATGGGCATGACGCGATGGCGGCCTATCTGCGCCGCTTCGACGGCGGGCGGCCGCTGGGGCTGTTCGCCGGCGCGCCGGAGATCGACGGGCGGTTTTTCTACCGCGACGACATGCGCGGGTTCAATTTCGAACGCGGGCAGATCCCGCTGCCGGTTCTGCTCGACGCGTTGTTGCAGGCGGCGGACGCCCCCACGCCGCCCGCGCTCTATGCCGGGGCGAGCGCGGCGAAGGAGCATTTCCCCGGCTGGACGCGCGACAACGTCCTGCCGCTGCCGACCGGCGATGCGACCGCGCGGGTGTGGATCGGCAATGGCAGCCGCGTGTCGGCGCATTTCGACATGGCCAGCAACGTGGCGGTGGTCGTCGCCGGGCGGCGGCGGGTGGTGCTGTTTCCGCCCGAACAGGTCGCCAACCTGTATATCGGCCCGCTCGACGTCACCATGGCGGGACAGCCCGCGACGATGGTCGATATCGAGCGCCCCGACCTTGCGCGCTTTCCCCGGTTCGCCAAGGCGCAGGCCCATGCGGTCGTCGCCGATCTGGCGCCGGGCGACGCGATCCTGATCCCGACGCTGTGGTGGCACGAGATCCGGGCGTCCGGGGCGCTGAACGTGCTGGTCAACTACTGGTGGACGCGCGGGACGCCCGACGCGCCGTTCCTCGCGCTGGTCCACGCGATCCTCGCGGTGCGCGACCGGCCGGCGGCGGAACGCGCGGCGCTGCGCACCTGGTTCGACCATTATGTGTTCGGCGACGATGCGGCGGGGGTGGCGGACCACCTGCCAGTCGCGGCGCGTGGCATACTGGGCGCGCCCGGCGCGGAGCGCGATGCACGGATTCGCGGGTATCTGCGGCAGATGCTGGGGTAAGCGAACATCTATACGGCGACGCACACCCTCTCCGTTCATCCTGAGTAGCCATTGAGCTTGTCGAAAGGGCGTATCGAAGGATAGCGGCAGGTGCTTCGATACGGGTCTTCGACTGCGCTCAGCCCCTACTCAGCACGAACGGTTTGCCTGCGTATTCATCCCTGCCCCAGCCGCGCCAGCACCGCCCCGTGCGGCGGCAACCCCGCGACCGCCGCCGCCGTCGCGCCACGCATCTGGCGCAGCGCCCCGGCCAGCCGTTCCTCGTCCAGCGCGTCGGCCACCGGATCGTGGCCGACCGGATCGATCCCCTGCCCCAGCAGCACCGCGACCCAGCTGGGCATGGCGAACAGTTCGTCCTCGTAGCGGAAGACGCGGCCCTTCTGTCGGAACAGGTCCAGCTTGCGCGTCAGGCTGTCGGGCACCGCCATCGTCCGGACATGGTTCCAGAACGGCGAATCGTCGCGCGCGGTCGCATGGTAGTGGAGGATGATGAAGTCGCGGATCGATCGGTAATTGTCCGCCATCTGCCGGTTATATTCGTCGCGCTCGACGGCAGAGAAGTCGCGGTCGGGGAACAGCGCGAACAGCTTCGAGATGCCCTGCTGGATCAGGTGGATGCTGGTCGATTCGAGCGGTTCGAGGAACCCGCCCGACAGACCGATGCCGACGACGTTGCCCGCCCACATGCGCGTCCGCTGTCCGGCGGTGAACGACAGGCGCCGGGGGGCGGCGGTCGGGGCGGCGTCGAGGCGCGAGAGCAGCAGTTTCTCGGCCGCGTCGTCGTCGAGGAACCTGCTGGAATACACCACGCCGTTGCCGGTGCGGTGCTGCAACGGGATGCGCCATTGCCAGCCCGCCATATGCGCGGTGGCGCGGGTATAGGGCAGCACCGGCTCGGTCCGTTCGGTCGGGACGGCGATCGCGCGGTCGCACGGCAGCCAGTGCGACCAGTCCTCGAACCCCACCCCCATCGCATCGCCCAGGAGCAGGCTGCGAAAGCCCGAACAGTCGATGAACAGGTCGCCTTCGACGCGGCGGCCATCGTCCAGCCGGACCGCGGCGACATGGCCGTTGTCGGCATGTTCGACCGCGACGATGCGCCCCTCGACCCGCGCGACGCCGTCGGCCTCGGCACGTTTGCGCAGGAACGCGGCATAGAGCGTGGCGTCGATGTGATAGGCATGGGCGATGCCCGACAGCGGCGAGCGCGGATCGCCGACCGGCGGGCCGAACGCCGCGACGCGGGCGGCGACGGTGCTGGGCGAATAGTCGGCGATCGGGCCGATCCCCGCCTGTCCCCGCAGCTTCAGCCAGAGCTGGTGGAAGTTCACCCCCTCGATATCGCGGCCGAAGCTGCCGAAGGGATGGAAATAGCCGCTGTCCGGCCGGTGCCAGCCGACGAACTCGATGCCCAGCTTGAAGCTGCCCTTCGTCTCGCGCAGGAACTCGGCCTCGTCGATGCCCAGCAGCTTGTTGAAGCTCAGGATCGACGGGATCGTCGCCTCGCCCACCCCGACGGTGCCGATCGCGTCGGATTCGACCAGCGTGATGCGGCGCTGCCCGTCGTCGAGGAAGCGGCCCGCGGCGGCGGCGGTCATCCAGCCGGCGGTGCCGCCGCCGACGATGACGACATGGGCGATACGGCGGTCGGTCATGCGGGATAATCCAGTGCGGCGATGCGGGTGGCGAGGTCGGTCAGCAGGCGGGCGGCGCGGTCGGGCGGGATCGACAGCGCGACCGGATCGGGGCGCTCCGGCCGCATCCCCTGCCCCAGCAGCACCGCGCTCCACGCATCGCGGTGGACCAGTTCCTCGTCGGCGGGGACGACCTGCCCGCGCCGCGCGAACCGGGCGAGCAGGCCGTCGAGCGATGCCGGGCGCGGCAGGTTGCGCAAGCCATGCCAGAACGGCCCCTGCGTCCGTCCGCCGCCATGATAATGCAGCGACAGGAAATCGCGCATCCGGTCGGCCTGCAACGCCATGCGGCGGTTGAGCTCGGCCTGCAACAACGGTTCGGAACCCTGCGCAGGCAGCAGTTCAAGCAGCAGCGCGAGTTGCCCCAGCGCCAGCGTGAAGCCCGCACGGCCGAGCGGCCCGGGCTGTACCGCCGCGTCGCCGATCGCCAGCACGCGCCCGTGGAACGGCGTCGCCCGGCGACCGGGGGTGATCGCCACCCCCTCGCGCCCGCCCGCCGTCACCGTCACGCCTGGCCAGTGCGCGGTCCAGCCCTGCGCCGTCGCGCGATAGGCATCGTACAGCGCCTCCCCGGCGGCGGGCGCGAAGGCGACCCGCCCGCACGGCAGCGCGCCCTGCCAGTCCTCCCAGTCCCCGTCACGCCGCCCGCTCGCATCGATCGTCAGGTCGGCGTCGGCGATCCCGTCGGCGGCGAAACGCACCCCGCCCTGGCGCGCGATCGACGCCAGCGCCTGGTTCAGCCGGGCGGGATCGAGGTGCAGCGCCGGTTCGACGCGCGGATCGACGATCCCCGCCACCGCCGCGACGCAGGCGGGATCGAGCGCGTGGAACGGCGGCACCCGCTCCCGCCCGTCGCGCGCGCGCAGCCACAGCGCGGGCAGCCGCCCCTCGGCCAGCGTCGCCACGGCATCGTCGCCGACCATCCACGGCGCGCCGTCGCGGCTCCAGTCGTCGAACCGGCTCGCCAGCCGTGGCCGCGCCACGCCCCGCGCCAGCAGCAGCTCGACCGGCATCCCGATCCGCGCCAGCACGGCATGGACCGACGGCAGCGCCAGCGGAAAGCGATCGGCCAGTGCATCCTCCGGCACGGCGGCCGGTACCACCGCCACGTCGGCGGCGGGCAGCGCCTGTTTCAGCGCGACCGCGTACACCAGCGCGACCGGCCCGCCGCCGATCACCGCGACCGATCGCAACCCCGCGCGCGAGTTCATGCCAGCCGCGCCAGCGCCACGTCGTGCAGCGGCATCGCCGCCACCCGGTCGCCGATCGCCCGTGCCAGCGACCCCAGCGCCCGGTCGAGCCCGCCGGCCTCGGGCAAGTCGGCGCGCGGGTCCCAGCCGTCCGGCACGATCCCCTGCCCCAGATAGACCGCGACCCAGCTGGGTTCGAGGAACAGGCCGTGGCCGTATTTCGCCACCTGCCCGCTGCCGCGCCACAGCGCCAGCTTGTCGGCCAGCGTGGCCGGAATCGTCATCGTCCGCACATGGTTCCAGAACGGCGAATCGTCGCGCGTCGTCGCGTGATAGTGCAGGATCAGGAAGTCGCGGATGCGGTCATATTCGGCATCGATCGCCGCGTTGAACCCGTCACGATCGACGTCGGCCACCCGTCGGTCGGGGAAATGTTCGACCAGCGCGGTGATCGCCGCCTGCACCAGATAGATGCTGGTCGATTCGAGCGGTTCGAGAAACCCCGACGCCAGCCCCACCGCGACGACGTTGCCCGCCCAGCTGCGCCGCCGCCGTCCGGCGCGGAACCGCAGGAAACGCGGCTCGGCGAGGGCTTCGCCGTCCAGCCCGGCCAGCAGCGCGGCGGCGGCCTCGTCGTCGGACACATGGCCGGCGGCATAGACATAGCCGTTGCCGACGCGGTGGCGCAGCGGGATGCGCCAGCGCCAGCCCGCGGGCATCGCCGTCGCCCGGGTGAACGGCTCGGTCGGCCCTGCCGGACTGGCGCACGGCACCGCCACCGCGCGATCGCACGGCAGCCAGTGCGACCAGTCCTCCCACGGTTCGGCCAGCGCGTCGCCCAGCAGCAGCGAGCGGAAACCCGAACAGTCGACGAACAGGTCGCCTTCGATCCGGCAACCGTCGTCCAGCGTCACGGCGCTCACGGTATCGCCGTCGCGCTCGACCGCGACGATCCGCCCCTCGACCCGCGTCACGCCCCGCGCTTCCGCCCAGTCGCGCAGGAACGGCGCGAAGCGGGTCGCGTCGAACTGATAGGCATAGCCGAACGACGTGGTCGGATCGTTCGGATCGCTGCCCGGCCGTTCGAACCGGCACTGTTCGGCGGCGGTCACGCCGGCGGAAAAAGCGCCGATCGGCGGCACCGTCCCGGCCCGCGCCCGCCGCAGCCAGTAATGGTGGAACGCCACCCCGCCCAGCGGCCGGCCATAGGTGCCGAAGGGATGGATGTACCGGTCGCCGATCGCCCCGAAGTCGCGGAATTCGATGCCGAGCTTGTAGGTCGCCTCGGTCGCGGCCATGAACGCCGTCTCGTCGATGCCCAACCGTTCGAGATAGGCGCGCAGGTGCGGCAGCGTCGCCTCGCCCACGCCGACGATGCCGATCGCCTCCGATTCGACCAGCGTCACGGTGCAGGCGGCGGGCAACAGCCCGGCAACGCCCGCGGCCGTCATCCAGCCCGCCGTACCGCCGCCGACCACGACCACGCGCACCGCTTCGCCTGCGTTCTCCCCCTGGCCCTTCATCCGCTCCCACCGCCTCTATCTGTCACCGCGACGCCACAGTGGACCAAGGATCGTCAATAGAAAAACCAAATTATAATATTTCCGTTGTGTTGCTCAAAACAGACAATTACCCGGATGGTAACCCGCGAATGCGAGGTTGTCAGTGAATCCCCGTTCGGGGATTTTGGGGAGGAAGCATGATGGTGGTACGCCATGGGCAATATGCCGTGGACGGTTTGAAGACGCGCAAGCGACTGGGTGCGACGGCGTCAATGCTGGCGCTGACGGTCGCGGTGCAGCTGGCAGCGACGGGCGCCATGGCGCAGACGACGGTTGCTCCGGCATCGCGCGACGACCAGTCCAAGCCGCAGACCGAAACCGGACCGCAGACCGACGGTTCGGTTCCCGCCGGTGCCGGCGCCGGCAAGCGCCCCGTGTCGGGCAGCATGTCGATCGAGAACCAGGTCGCTCCGGACCAGTCGAACGTCACGGCGGCGGACGTCCAGACCCCGGCAGCCGATTCGTCGGACGGTTCTGACATCGTTGTCACCGGTCTGCGTCAATCGCTGGCGAACGCGCAGTCGATCAAACGCAATGCTGACACCGTTGTCGACGCCATCACCGCCGAGGACATCGGCGCGCTTCCCGACCGTTCGGTCAACGAAGCGCTGCAGCGCGTGCCCGGCGTCGCGATCACGCGTTTCGCCGCCGCGACGGACACCGCGCACTTCTCGGTCGAGGGATCGGGCGTCACCATCCGCGGTCTGTCGTACGTTCGTGGCGAGTTCAACGGCCGCGACAGCTTCGGCGTCAGCGGCGGTCGCGAGATCGGTTTCAACGACGTGCCGACCGAACTGGTCGGTTCGGTCGAGGTGTACAAGAACCTGACCGCCGACATGATCGAAGGCGGCATTTCGGGTTCGGTGAACATCAACACCCGCAAGCCGTTCGATACCAAGGAAACGCTGATATACCTGTCGGCCAGTGTGAACTATGGCGACTATAACGGCCGCAGCGAACCGGCCGTGGTCGGCCTGTTCTCCAAGCAATGGGACCTGAACAACGGCGGCCGTTTCGGCATCATGGCCAGCGGCAGCTACAACCGCCAGCGCAGCCGGTCGGACTCGGTGTTCTATTCATCGTTCCTGCCGCGCTACAACGACGACACCAACCAGAACGGTCAGCAGGATGCCGGCGAAGGTCGCGTGCTGAACGCGGGTACGCCGTACCAGTCGACGCTGTGGGATCGCTATCCGGTGCCGTCGGGCCGCGACTTCGTCTACGTGCCGCTGGGCGCGGGCATGCGCATGCAGGAATTTGACCGCAAGCGCGTCGGCTATTCGGGCGCCGCGCAGTATGAGAACGCCTCGCGCAGCCTGCTGGTCACCGCGCAGTTCCTGCGCGCCGAATCGTCGCAGAGCTGGCTCGACCGTACCGTCGAACCCAACGTCTATTACGGCGATGCGAACCAGATCTTCCCGCAGGGCTACAACTCGTTCGCGCCGGTCGCCGGACAGAATTTCAGCCAGCCGACCTATAGCGACGACGGCCTGTTCACCAGCGGGACGCTGATCAAGCAGTTCGGTGGCCAGTACACCACCCTCGGCAACCGCTATTTCCAGACCGACGGGTTCACGCAGGACCAGTCGCTGAACGTCAAGTGGGACCCGACAGAACGGCTCCACCTGAACTTCGACGGGCAGTATGTCTATTCGAAGGCGCGCGATTCGGACGACGTGGTCGAACTGGCGACGTTCAGCGGCGTGCAGATCGACGGGCGCGGCAACGTGCCGCAGATCACGCTGGTCCCGCCGGGCAACCAGGCGGTCGGCCCGTATTTCGCCAGCCAGACCAACACCTTCATCCGCGACGCGATGAACAACCGCACGCACAGCGACGGCGACGAATGGGCGTTCCGCGCCGATGCGCAGTATGACGTGTCGGACGATTCGTTCCTGCGCAAGGTGCGCGTCGGTGGCCGCTACACCACCCGCGACCAGACGGTGAAGGCCAACGACTACAACAACTGGGGCGCGGTGTCGGACACCTGGACCTCGGGCCTCGCCACGGTCGATCGCTATCGCGACAGCATGACGCCGGTGAACTTCGCCGACTTCTATCGTGGCGAAGCGATCCAGCCGCCGGTGGTCTGGGGCATTCAGGACGGCATCCTGACCAACCACGACGCGCTGACCGCGCTGCTGCGCACCGCCACCCGCCAGGGCGGCGGCGGCTATACCCCGCTCGAGGATCGCGGCACCGACCTGGTCGATGGCTTCTTCCGTCCGAGCGAGGTCTATCGCATCACCGAAAAGACCTATTCGGGCTATGCCCGTCTGGACTTCGGCGTCGACGGCCTTGGCGGCGGCGAAGGCAATGTGTCGGGTAACATCGGCGTGCGCTTCGTCCACACCGAGGACCAGTCGTTCGGCGGCACCACCTTCCCGAACATCGCCAACACGCTGGGCGGTTTCCCGACCGTCGCGGCATTCTGCGCCAGCCCGAACACCAACAACACGGTTCGCCCGATCTGTACGGTGTCCCCGGCCCAGCAGGCGGCGATCGTCGCCTTCTCGAACAGCGGCAACGCGACCGGCGTCGCAACCCAGTCGTTCGACAAGTGGCTGCCCAGCCTGAACATCAAGTTCCAGCCGAATTCGCAGTTGCTGTTCCGCCTTGCGGCATCGAAGGCGATCTCGCGTCCGGGTTTCACCGACCTGCGCAACTTCGTCGGGCTGAACCCGTCGTCAGCGAACACGACCGGGATCTACGGCTTCAGCGCCAATTCGCGGAACCCGTTCCTCAAGCCGATCGATGCGAAGCAGGTCGATCTGACCGCCGAATGGTATTTCGCCAAGGTCGGCTCGCTGACCGCAGCGGTGTTCTACAAGCAGCTGTCGAACATCATCCTCGACAATTTCGGGTATAGCCGCAGCTTTACGAACAACGGCCAGACCTTTGCCGCGACGATCAACGGTCCGGTGAACGTGCCCGGCAATGCCGACATCAAGGGTGCGGAACTGTCGTACCAGCAGACCTACGACTTCCTGCCGGGCGCGCTGCGCGGCCTGGGGTCGCAGGCGACCTTCACCTACATCGAGGCGGGCAACATCCCGAACGCGGTGCCGGACAACCGGCCCGAGGACGGCAACCGTCCGCCGCTCGACGTGGCGGGGCTGTACGACAACCTGCCGTTGTCGCAGCTGTCGAAGTACAACTTCAACGTCTCGGCCTTCTACGATCTCGCCGGCGTCTATGCCCGCGTGGCGTACAGCTGGCGTTCGAAGTATCTGCTGACCAACCGCGACTGCTGCTTCCCGTTCCTGCCGGTCTATGCGCTGGCGGCCGGGCAGATGGACGCATCGCTGTTCTACACCGTCAATCCGCAGTTCAAGATCGGCTTGCAGGTCCAGAACCTGCTCGACGCGACGACGCGGACGACGTTCGTGCTTAACAGCGACGGCCAGGAAGCGCCGCGCTCGTACTTCAAGAGCGATCGCCAGTTCCAGCTGACGGCGCGCCTTACGCTCTGATCCCTGCGTTCGGGAAAACACCTTCAGGGGGTCGCAGCCATCCGGTTGCGGCCCCCGTTTTTCATCCGGCACCCTCGCCGGATAATTTCGAAATCAAATATCGCTATTGTCGTTGACAGCGGTGACGGCTCCCGCGCAATCTGATGCCGCAACCAACGAGGACGCCCGGCCGCGACCGGCGCGCAGGAAGAGGGCCTGATGACCAAGATCGCACGACGCACCTTTCTCGGCACGTCCGCCATGCTGGCGGGCTGCACCATGGCCGCACCCGTCGCGCGGACCTCCGGCGGCGGCGCGCCCGGCGGCTTCGTGCGGCGCGACGGGCAGCGGCTGATGGTCGGGAACGAGCCCTATCGCTTCGTCGGCGCCAACATCTGGTACGCCGCCTATCTCGGCGCCGATGCCGCCTATGGCGACCGCGCACGGCTGGCGCGCGAGCTCGACGCGCTGGCCGCGATGGGCGTCACCAACCTGCGCGTGCTGGCCTCTGCCGAGGAAGGACCGCTCAGGAACTCGATCAAGCCGGGGTTCCGGGGCCCTAGCACCGACTATAACCAGACGCTGCTCGCCGGGCTCGACTATGCGCTGGCCGAAATGGCGAAGCGCGGCATGCGCGCGGTGCTGTACCTGACCAATTTCTGGGAATGGTCGGGCGGCATGATGACGTATCTGTCGTACGTCAACGGCGGCAACTACCTGAACATGAACGATCCCGCCCATCCGTGGCCGGAATTCGCGAACTTCAACGCCCAATTCTACGGCAACGAACGGGCGATGGGGCTGTACCGCGACTGGATCCGCGCCGTCGTCGGCCGCACCAACGGCGTGACCGGCACGCGCTATGCCGACGATCCGACGATCATGGCGTGGCAGCTGTCGAACGAACCGCGCCCGTCGGGCGATGCGGCGCATGCCAACCTGCCGCAATTCTACGCCTGGGTCCGCAGCAGCGCGCAACTCATCAAGTCGCTGGCCCCGCGCCAGCTGGTATCGACCGGCAGCGAGGGGCTGAAGGGCGGGTTGGAGCGCGCCGACATCGTGCTGGCCGAACATGCCGTGCCCGAGATCGATTACCTGACGGTGCACATCTGGCCCAACAACTGGGAATGGGTGAAGCAGACCGACCTCGCCAACACCGCCGCACGCGGCGAGGCGCTGACCGACAAGTACATCGCCGACCACATCGCCTTGGCCAAGCAATTGGACAAGCCGATGGTGATCGAGGAATTCGGCTATCCGCGCGACGGCGGCAGCAACGATCCGGCGGTGGCGACGACCTACAAAGATCGCTTCTACGGCCGGATCTATACCGCGGCGCTCCGCAACATGACCGAGGGCGGGCCGATCGTCGGTACCAATTTCTGGGCATGGAACGGCGAGGCGCGGGCCGCCCATCCCGACTATCGGTTCAAGGACGGCGACCGGCAATATATGGGCGATCCGCCCCACGAGCCCCAGGGCTGGTACGGCATCTTCACCGGCGACACGACGATCCGACTGGTGGCGGACCACGCCGCCGCGATCGCCCGCCTGCCGAAGTAACCGGGTTCAGCGCGGGGTGCCCGCCAGCCCCGGCGCCACCGCCGCCTGCGGCAGATAGCGCGGCGCCACCCGCGCCTGCGCGCGCTGTTCATAGGCATAGCCCGCCGACAACACCCGGGCGTCGGCGTTCGCGGTGCCGATGAACGACAGCCCGACCGGCAACCCCTGCATCAGCCCCATCGGGACGGTCAGGTGCGGATAGCCCGCGACCGCCGGCAGCGTCGATGCTGACGGCCCGCCATATTGGTCGCCATAGACCGGATCGCTGAGCCACGCCGCGCCATAGGTCGGCGTGACCAGCAGCTCCGCCTTAGCCGTCGCCAGCATCGCATCGATCCCGTCGCGCCCCGCCAGCCGCAGCGAGGTCGCGCGCGCGGCACGATAGACGGGATCGTCCAGCCCCCTGGTCCGTACCGCCTGTTCGAACAGTTCCTGCGCGAAGAACGGCATTTCCGCCGCCGCGTTCCGGCGGTTGAAGGCGATGACCTGCGCCAGCGTCCGCGTCTTCACCGCCGGGGGCGTGGTCGCGAGATAGGCGTCGAGATCGGCCTTCAGCTCGGTCCTGAGCACGGTCAGCTCCGCCTCGCCCAGCCCGTCGAGCCCGGGCATCTTCACCTCGACCAGCGTCGCCCCGGCCGCGCGCAGCACCGCCAGCGCCGCGTCGAACCGCTCGGCGAGCATTGCGGGCATATCGTCCGGGCGGACGACGCCGATGCGCCTGCCCGCCAGCGCCGTCGCCGACAGGCCCGCGGCATAATCGCGCGGGACCGTGAGCGCGGTCGCCGCATCGGTCGGGTCCGGCACGGCCATCGCGGACAGCAGCAACGCGGCATCGCGGACCGATCGCGCCATCGGCCCCGGCGTGTCCTGGCTATGGCTGATCGGCACGATCCGGCTGCGGCTGATGAGGCCCAGCGTCGGCCTGAACCCGACCAGCCCGTTGATCGACGACGGGCATACCACCGATCCGTCGGTCTCGGTCCCGACCGCGACGGCGGCGAGGCTGGCGGCGATCGCCGCACCCGATCCCGACGACGATCCGCAGGCGGTGCGGTCGAGCGCATAGGGGTTGCGCACCAGCCCGCCGACCGCGCTCCACCCGCTCATCGACCGGGTCGATCGGATGTTCGCCCATTCGGACAGGTTGGTCTTGCCGAGGATCACCGCCCCCGCCCGGCGCAGCGCGGCGACCAGCGGCGCATCGCGGCCGGTGACATTGTCCCTGAGCGCGAGGCTGCCGGCCGTCGTCGCCATGCGGTCGGCGGTCTCGATATTGTCCTTGATGAGCACCGGGACGCCGTGCAGCGGCCCCCGCACCCGTCCGGCGCGGCGTTCGTCGTCCAGCGCCCTGGCCTGCGCCAGTGCATCGGGGTTGAGCGCGATGACGCTGCGCAGCGTCGGCCCCTGCCGATCCATCGCGGCGATCCGGGCGAGATAGGCGCGGGTGACGGCGACGCTGCTCGTCGCGCCGCTGCGCAGCGCTTCCTGCAACCGGTCGACCGACACTTCCTCGACCGCATCGCCGCGCGGTTGCGCCGCCACCGGCATCGCGATCGACAGCATCGCCGCCATGCCCAGAAGTCCGTGCCAGCGCATGTCCGTGTCCCCCGTGATCGTCGCGCCGAAGCTAGCGCACCCCGCGGACGGCGCAATGGCGGAAACGGACGCAACCCAACGCAAAAACCCCGCCGACCCAATGGGTTGGCGGGGTTCTAGATGGTGGGCGCGGCAAGGATTGAACTTGCGACCCCTGCGATGTCAACACAGTGCTCTACCACTGAGCTACGCGCCCGGCGCTGTCCTTCCGAAGAAGGGAGCGAAACCGGAGTGGCGCTGTTAGCGGCGACGATTTGCCCTGACAAGCCTTTAATTGCTGGTCGGGATTCTTTCTCCCTCGAACAGCCGGTCGACCTCCGCGACCAGCTCGCGCAGGTGGAACGGCTTCGACAGGATGCGCGCGTGCGGCACCTGCCGCCCGGCCTTCAGCGTCACCGCGGCGAAGCCGGTGATGAACATCACGCGCAGGTCGGGCACCATCTCGCCCGCGCGCTGCGCCAGTTCGATGCCGTCCATTTCGGGCATGACGATATCGGTCAGCAACAGGTCGAAACGCTCGGTCCGCAGCAGCGGGATCGCCGCCGTTCCCCGGTCCACCGCACTGACGAAATAGCCGGCCCGCTCCAGAGCGCGCGTGAGATACTCGCGCATCACCTGGTCGTCCTCGGCCAGCAAGATTCTGAACATCCGACTCCCTTCGATGCCAGCCCCTTCGATATGCCGATGGTGGTTAAGATTTTCCAGTCGCACGCTCGACAAGCGCGACAGGGCGTGATCCTTTGCGACCGATGGATGCCCCCCCGCCCCCGCCGTCGTTCCGGCGCATCGGCCCTGCCGTGCCGCGGTCCCCGCTGGTGGTGTCGGTGCCGCATGCCGGGCGCGACTATCCGGCGGCCATGCAGGAGTTGCTGACCGTCCCGCTCGCGCGGCTGACGGGTCTGGAGGATCGCTTCGTCGATGCGGTCGCGGGCGGCGCGCTGGGCGAGGAGGTCATGATCGTGGCGACGCGGGCGCGCGGCTGGATCGACCTCAACCGGTCGCCGGTGCGCGACCGCGATCCGCAGGTCGATGCCGGGGTCGAACCGCGTGCCTTTGCCGGCACCGCGTCGGACAAGGTGCGCAGCGGCATCGGGCTGATCCCCCGCCGGGCGGGCGGCGCCGACAATATGTGGCGGCGCAAGCTGACCGCCGCCGAGGTCGCCGAACGGATCGCGCGCGACCACGCACCCTACCACGCCGCCCTTGCTGCCGCCCTCGAAGCCGCACATGCCCGGTTCGGTACCGCGCTGCTGGTCGACCTGCATTCGATGCCACCGCTGCCCGGTGCCACGCCCGCGCGGATCGTGCTGGGCGATCGCTACGGCCACAGCTGTGCGGCGCGCTTCACCGATCTGGCGGCGCGGGTGCTGCGCGCCAGCGGCGTGACGCTGGCGGTCAATCATCCCTATGCCGGCGGCCATATCCTGAACAGCCATGCCCGGCCCCGCGCGGGCATGCACGCCCTGCAGGTCGAGATCGATCGCACCCTGTATCTCGACGACGCGCTCGACCGGCCCGGACCCGGGCTGGCGGCGACGGTCCGGATGGTCCGCGACCTGCTCGACGCGCTGAACGATGCCGTGATCGGTGACACGCGCCGCATCGCAGCGGAATAGAGCGGTTTTCGACCGGATCGAGCCGTCGTCACGGCGGCGATTTCGGTTGGGGCCGAGGCGCGGGGAGCGGAGCGATGCCAAGGCATCGCGACCGAAGGGCAACACGGCCCCGGATCGAAAGCGCCCCGCCGCGCCGGCGGTCGCCCGCAGGGCGATGACGAAGGTTCAACCCCGTCGAAAACCGCTCCCGGCCCCAGAAAAAAGCCACCCCGTGCGGATCGCACGGAGTGGCCAAGGTTCAGGGAGGAGGCGCGTGAAACGCGCCACACGGTCCAACGAAAGGGGGGACATCGAACCGTGTAACCATGATTTAGGGTGGGGGTCGAAGCCGTTCAAGACCCATTTTTGCAATTGACCGTGACTTTGTCGCAACGGCGTATCAGCGCGTCGTCCGGCGGCCCGGCACCATGCGCAACAGCACCCCGTCGCGCAGCAGGAAATGATGCCGCAGCGCGGCGGCGACGTGCAGCGCGACCAGTCCCGCCATCGCGAACCCGACCACTTCGTGCGCCTCGTGCCCCAGGTCCGCCACCGCGGGCGGGATCGGCAGATAGGGGATCGGGAACAGCCCGAACCATTCGAGCGGACGGCGCGTGGCGCCCGATACCATCGCCCAGCCGCTGAGCGGCACGATCAGCAACAGCGCGTAGAACAGCAGATGCGTCGCCGTGGCGACCATGCGTTCCCATGCGGGAATCCCGGCCGGCAGCAGCGGCGGCGCATGACCGATCCGCCAGCCGATCCGGCCCAGCGTCAGGACGAGGACGGTGATGCCGATCGCCTTGTGCGCCGCCATCGACCCGCCAACCAGGCCGATCCACAGATTGACCAGCACGAACGCCGCGATCGTCCAGTGGAACAGGATCGCACCGCGCGAATAACGCTGGGTGTGGACCGGCCGGGCGGCGGTCATGTCAGAAGGTCGGGACCGCGACGGGCTGCGGCTGGACCTTGCCCTGCTGCATCTGCCGCGCGAACACGTCGCGCATCAGCGACAGCGAGAACAGGTGCGCGAAGATCAGCGGCAGCATGCCCGACTGCTGCATCTTGCGCAGCTGGTCGCCGCGGAGCTCGTTCAGCTTCTCCTCGGACACCATCTGGAACCCGCGATAGACGAACGGCTGGTCGTTGCCTTCCTGCTGGATGGCGACTTCGCCGTCCATCAGCAGGCCCAGGTCCTTGATCTCCTTCATGAACATGCCGGTGCGCTGCCCGGCCTGCTCGAACTGCTCGTTGAAGGCGAGAATCTGCTTGGTCACTTCGCTCGGCTGGTCGCCGTCGAACAGCGCTTCGCCGTCTTCGAAAGGGCCGATGACCTCCGACGTCGGGTCGAAGCACAGCGACAGATCCTCCGAATCGGGGCGCAGCCGGGCGAGGAGATACGGATAGCGACGGATATAGGCCGGGATGTAGAGTTCCGGATCGATCAGCCGGCCGTCGTCGTCGAGGAAGGTGTTGGCACCTTCGTTCAGCCCCATCAGTGCCAGCGGCACGGGATCGTCGCCGACCGAGAACACGATCGGCATGCGCCGCTGCACCAGCGGGAATTCCTCGACGGTGACGGGGATCGCATGCTGCCCGGTCAGGAACGGCGCACGATCGGTCGCGCGGACCTTCCAGTTCGCATGCGTCTGGCTCGAAAGCGGTTCGAGCTGGTTGTAGAACAGCGGAAGCGATTGATTTTGCGGCGCGCTGGCCATTTCAGGGTCTCCAGATACTCATTTCGGCCCGGCCAAACCTTGCCGGACGGCCGCCCCCCCGGGCGAACCTCGAGCGATGTCTATGGATTGGCGCTGCGGGGTGCAAGCGATACGAGCTTGCCCGGGTTGAACAGTCCCAGCGGGTCGAGCCCCGCCTTCACCCCGCGCAGCGCCGCCAGCCGGGCGGGCGGGCCCAGCCGTTCGAGCTCGCCCAGCTTCATCTGGCCAATGCCGTGTTCTGCGGAGATCGATCCGCCCGCCGCCGCCACGGCATCATGGACGAAGCGGGTGATGCCCGGCGCCTCCTGCGCATACCAGCGCGCCGGGTCGGCACCGGCCGGTGCGCGGACATGGAAATGGACGTTGCCGTCGCCCAGATGGCCGAAGGCCGTGGCATGGGTGCCGGGGAACTGCGCCTCGGCCGCCGCCGCCGCCTGCGTCATGAAGCGCGGCATCGCATCCACCGGCACCGAAATGTCGTGCTGCACCGCCGGCCCGGTCGACTTCTCCGCCGCCGACAGCGTGTCGCGCAGCCGCCAGAACGCCTCGGCCTGCGCCTCGCTCGCCGCCAGTACGGCGTCGGCGATCCGGCCCGCCGCGACGCCCTCGCCCAGCAACTCCTCCAGCAGTGTTGCCGGCGGGGATTCGCCGGGTGCCGCCACCGCCTCGATCAGCAGATGCCACGGATGGTCGCCCGACAGCGGCGTGCGGGCACCGGGCCGATGCGCCACCGCCAGCGCCAGCGTGTCGGCGGGGATGATCTCGAAACTCTCGATCCGGTCGGTCGCCGCCTGCATCGCGCGCAGCAGGTCGAGGCCCGCCTGCGGATCGGCGATGCCCGCCCATGCCACCGCACGCTCGGCGATGGCGGGCACCAGCCTGAGCGTCGCGGCGGTAACGATGCCCAGCGTCCCCTCCGCCCCCACCAGCAGCTGCGTCAGGTCGTAGCCGCGATTGTCCTTGGGCAGGACGTTCAGCCCGTCATGCACCGACCCGTCGGGCAGCACCGCCTCGATCCCCAGCACCAGCCGCCGCATATTGCCCCAGCGCAGCACCTGCGTGCCGCCCGCGTTGGTCGACACCAGCCCGCCGATCGTCGCGCTGCCCCGCGCGCCCAGCGTCAGCGGGAAGCGCTGCCCGTGCTGCGCCGCCGCCTCGTGCAAATGCTGCAGGATGACGCCGGCCCCGGCCACCGCCTGCCCCCCGTCCAGCCGGCGGATGCGGTCCATCCGCCGCAGCGACAGCAGCACCGCCGATCCGTCCGCAGGTGGCGTCGCGCCGCCGACCATCGACGTGTTGCCCCCCTGCGGCACGATCGCCACGCCATGCCGCGCCGCCAGCATCACCAGCGCCGCGACCTGCGCGGTGTCGGCCGGCTCGAACAGCGCCGCGCTGGCCCCGTGATAGCGCCCGCGCCAGTCGGTCAGCCACGGCGCGATCCGGTCGGCATCGGTGGTGGCGATCCGGTCGCCCCATGCCCGGCGGGCATCGGCGACCATGGCGGCGACGGGGGGCAACATCATCCTTTGCGGTTAGCATCCCGCAACCCCTTGCCGCCAGTTCATCTGCGGTTAAATTCGGGCGAAGGATGATGACTGCGTGACCGCCTTGCCGCTTTCCGCAACGACCATGGTGTTGCTCCTGCTCGCGCTGCCGGGCGCGGCGCAGCGGCGCGTGGCGGACTCCCCGGCGCCCGTCACCACCGTACGCACCGAAGTCCGCGTCCAGCGCGTCATCATCCGCGTCCCCCGCGCGCCGTTCGCGCCCGTATCCTACAGCGCGCCGCGCGCGCTGCCGCCGATCCAGTGGGTCGAGAAGCGCACCGACCGCTGCCTGCCGGTACAGAGCCTTGCGGCGGTCAGCATCAGCCGCTCCGACAGCGTGGACCTGTTGCTCAACACCGGCGGGCGGGTGCGCGCGCGGCTGGCCGACGACTGCGCCGCGCTCGATTTCTATGGCGGCCTCTACATCAAGCCGAGCAGCGACGGGCGGATGTGCGCCTCGCGCGACGTGATCCGCTCGCGCTCGGGCGGGCAGTGCCGCATCGCCACGTTCCGGGCGCTCGTCCCCGCGCGGTAGTTCGCTCCGCTTGCGCGGATGCGGTGCCGGCCCGCTCCCCCACGAAACCTTGACTTTTCGACGGTTTTTCGCAAGGGCCCATCCGATGTACCGGAGCGCGGACCTGTTGCGTTCCCCAGCCATGGAATCGCAATGACCTTTGCCGATCTCGGCCTGTCCGACGAACTGCTGCGTTCCGTTACCGATTCGGGCTATACCGAACCGACCCCGATCCAGGCCGCGGCGATCCCGTCGGTCCTGATGATGCGCGATCTGGTCGCCATCGCGCAGACCGGCACCGGCAAGACCGCGTCGTTCGTGCTGCCGATGATCGACATCCTGGCACAGGGGCGCAGCCGCGCGCGGATGCCGCGTTCGCTGATCCTCGAACCGACGCGCGAACTCGCCGCGCAGGTCGCCGAGAATTTCGAGAAGTACGGCGCCAACCACAAGCTGTCGATGGCGCTGCTGATCGGCGGCGTGTCGATGGGCGACCAGCTGGCGGCGCTGGAAAAGGGCGTCGACGTGCTGATCGCGACGCCGGGTCGCCTGATGGACCTGTTCACCCGTGGCAAGATCCTGCTGACCGGCTGTTCGATGCTGGTCATCGACGAGGCCGACCGGATGCTCGACATGGGGTTCATTCCCGATATCGAGGAAATCTGCACCAAGCTGCCCAAGCAGCGCCAGACGCTGCTGTTTTCGGCCACCATGCCGCCGCCGATCAAGAAGCTGGCCGACAAGTTCCTCGACAATCCCAGGACGATCGAGGTGTCGCGCCCGGCATCGACCAACCTGAACATCACCCAGCATGTCGTGCCGGTATCCGCTGCGAAGAAGCGCGACGTGCTGCGCCAGCTGCTGGCGACCGAAGAGGTCCGCAACGCGATCATCTTCTGCAACCGCAAGACGACGGTGCGCGAACTGAACAAGGTGCTGCAGCGCGCCCGCTTCCGCTCGGCCGAAATCCATGGCGACATGGACCAGTCGGCACGCATCGCCGAACTCGAACGCTTCAAGTCGGGCGACGTGTCGATCCTCGTCGCCTCCGACGTCGCCGCGCGCGGGCTGGACGTGAAGGGGGTCAGCCACGTCTTCAACTTCGATGCGCCGTGGCACCCGGACGATTATGTCCACCGCATCGGCCGCACCGGGCGCGGCGGGGCCACCGGCATCGCCTATACGCTGGTGACTCCCGACGATGCCGAGAACATCGCCAATATCGAGAAGCTGACCGGGCAGACGATCCCGGTGCTCGACCTCGGCAATGCCCCCGCCGACCCCGCGCCCGACGCCGAAGCGGTCATGGAAGCACCGCGTCGCGGCCGCCGCCGTCCCGCCGCCGCCGCCGCCGCCGAAGCCGAAGCCGAAGCCGCCGCTCCGGTTGAGCGCGAACGTGCGCCGCGCGCCGAGCGCGAAGAACGCACGCCGCGCGCCGGGCGTGAGGATCGCCGCCCCCGCCGCGAGGAACGCGACGAACGCCGCGACGAGCGCCCGGCCCGCTACGTGCAGCAGGACGCGGTCGAGGACGGTGCGTGGAACGGCCCCTTCCCCGCCTTTCTGAACGTCCGCATCCCGCTCTGACCCGGTGAGCGACGACCCGTTCGAAGCGGTTGCGAAGGTGGCGATCGAGAGCCCGTGCGTGCTGGTCTGTTCGATCGACACCGACACCGACTGGTGCCTCGGCTGCGGGCGCACGCGCGACGAGATCGCGCGCTGGACGTCGATCGATCCGGACGCCCGCCGCGCGGTTATGGCACTGCTTCCCGAACGCATGGCCGTTCTGGAGCAATAGCTTAGCGGACCCGTGGGGCTGCCCGTGCGTTGAGCGCGCGATCGGTAACCCCCGGAGATTCGTCATGGCCGTCACGCTCAAGCCGCTATCCGAACAGACTATCGTCATTACCGGAGCCTCGTCGGGCATCGGTCTGGCCGCCGCGCGCCGCGCGGCCCGTGCCGGCGCCCGCGTCCTGCTGGTCGCCCGTAACGAAGACGCGCTGCGCGAAGCGGTCGAGACGATCCGGTTGCGCGGCGGCAAGGCCGATCACCTCGCGATCGACGTCACCGCCGCCGACGCGCCCGAACGGATCGGGGCGAAGGCGCGCGAGGCGTTCGGCGGGTTCGATACCTGGGTCAACGACGCCGCCGTGGCGCTCTATGCCCGGCTGAGCGAAACCAGCCTCGACGAACAGCGCCGCGTGTTCGATGTCGGCTATTTCGCGCTGGTCGCCGCCTCGCTGTATGCGGCGCGCGAACTGACCGCACGGGGCGGCGGGGCGATCGTCAACATCGGCTCGATCCTGTCCGACCGTTCGGTGCCGGTGCAGGGCGCGTACAGCGCCATGAAGCATGCGGTGCAGGGCTTTACCGAAGCCTTCCGCATGGAACTGGAGGCGGAGGGACGCCCCGTCTCGGTCACGCTGGTCAAGCCGGCCGCGATCGACACGCCATATCCCGAACACGCCCGCAACCGCATGGACCAGCCCGCCCGCGTGCCCCCGGTGGTCTATGACCCCGATCTGGTCGCCAAGGCGATCTGCTTCGCCGCCGAACATCCAAAGCGCGACCTGACCGTCGGCGGCACCGGCATGGCGATGACGAAGATGAGCAACCTGCTGCCGCGCGGGGCCGACCGGTTCATGGAGATGTTCTTCAAGGAAGAGGCGCAGACGACGACCACGCCGGCCGCGCCGGGGACGAAGGACAATCTGTTCGAGCCGCGCGCCGACGGCCGGGCGCGGTCGAACCAGGACCATTATGTCCGCAAGCAGAGCCTCGCGCTGGAGGCGCAGATGCGGCCATGGACCACCGCCGCGCTACTCGGCGGGATCGGCGTCGCCGCGGGCATGCTGCTGTCGCTGCGCGGATCGACGCCGCGCCGCAAGCCCGAACCGCCCCGATTGCTGCCGCCACCCGGGGCGCATCAGGCCGACGGCACCGATGCCACCGCGTCGCTGGCGGCGGGGATCGCCGATGCCGGGACGATCCCGGGCGAGCGCGACCGCTTCTCGGAGCGCCCTGCCGACGCCCCCGTCGCGCCGAACGCCGCCGGGATCAAGGTCGCGACGCCATCATAAGCTGACCGCCTTCGCCGTCACCCCGGGCTTGGCGAGACCTCTGCGAACGTCTCGAACAGGGCCAACGCCTCGCCGTACCCCGGCGAAGGCCGGGGTCCAGTTGGAAAGGCTGTTCCGTATCTTGCCAATGCCCCCCAACTAGGACCGATCGACATTCAGGCCGTACCCCCGCAGAGGCGGGGGCCAGAGTAACGGCAGGACGACATTCGGGGGTCTGGACCCTGCCTGCGCGGGGGTACGGGAACCAGAAAGGCTCCTGATCCTGCTGGATGGCGCTCCAACTCGCTGAATGTCGATCGGTCCTGGAGTTTGATGACATCAGGTAGAACCGTTTGTGCTGAGTAGGGACTGAGCTTGTCGAAGGCCCGTATCGAAGCATCACCACAGTCCTTCGATACGCCGCTTCGACAAGCTCAGCGACTACTCAGGACGAACGGTTCCGTTCAGGGCCATCAGGCTATAGGCCCCGGCCTTCGCCGGGGTACGGATTGGGGGCCTTTGCAGAGGTCTCGCTTAACCCGGGGTGACGATAGCGTCGCGGTGCCGTGCCGACCCGGCCGCCCCCCCCCTTGCCTTTCGCGTCCCGAGCGTCGAAGCCGCAGGCGGGGAGCAGCGCGATGGCCATCTACCAGTTCGACCGGTTCATGCTCGATCCGCAGGATCGGACGCTGTGCGCCGACGGCACCCCGCTCGACCTCAACGCCCGGTATCTCGACGCGCTGATCCTGCTCGTCGAACAGGCGGGACGGCTGGTGACGAAGGACCGGTTCATGGACGCGGTGTGGCAGGGGATCCCGGTCACCGACGAGGCGCTGACCCAGTGCATCCGCACGTTGCGCCGGACGCTGGGCGACAGCGCCAGCGCGCCGCGCTTCATCGAAACCGTGCCGCGCCATGGCTATCGCTTCGTCGCGGCGGTGGACGCCAGTGCGCCGGTCGCAGCGGCGGCACCTTTCCCGTCGGCGCCATCGCCCCGCTTCGCCCGTACCGCGCTCGCCGCGATAGCCGGTGGCGCGCTGGCCGGACTGATGGGCGGACTCGCCTACGGCTTTACCGGGGCGACCCGGCCGCTGCTGCCCGGCACCGGGGCCAGCGCGGTGATGCTGGTGCTGCTGTGCGTGACGCTGGTCATGGCGACGACCGGCGCGGCCGGGGTCGGTCTGGGTCTTGCCGTGGCGGAGCGATGGGGCCGACGCCCGGTCGCCCTGATCGCGGGCGGGGCGATTGGCGGGCTGGTCGTCGGCGCGGTCGTGAAGCTGCTGGGCGGCGACCTGTTCACGCTGTTGTTCGGGCAGGCGCCCGGCGACATTACCGGCGCGGCCGAGGGACTGGCGCTGGGCGGCGCGACCGGCCTTGCCCTGCTCGCCGCGCGCGCGATCCGCGACGATGGGCGCGGCATCGCGGCAGCGGCGGCGATCGGCGGCGCGACCGGCGGGCTGATCGTGCTGGCGGGCGGGCGACTGCTCGGCGGCAGCCTCGCGCTGCTCGCCACCGCCTTTCCCGCGTCGCGGCTGCGGCTCGACGGGCTGGGACGGTTCTTCGGCGAAAGCGGCTTCGGGCCGGTCACCCAGACCGCCACCGCCGCTGCCGAAGCCGCGCTGTTCGCAGCGTGCATCGTCGCGGCCGTCCGCTTCGCGGAGCGGCGCTGGCGGGATCAGGATGGCGGCATCTGAACGAAGCCGTCGCCCCGGCGGAGGCCAGGGCCTCGAGCGGCGCTTGGCGCGCGCCATCAGAGTTTGATCCACCCCTATTGAAGCGGGCGTCATCCCGGCGAGGGCCGGGATCGCCCGGTAGTAGCGCGCATCAGGAGCCGATGGAGACCCCGGCCTTCGCCGGGGTGACGCCCGCTTCCGCCCGGCGGAGCGTCCCGCTGGCCACCGCGCGCTGATCGGCACGGGGGGGGCAGCCGGCCGCGACCGGGCCGATCGCATCCTATCGCGGCGCCAGCCGCACCGCCCCGGTAAGCCCCGACCGCGCACCCGGCTGTGCCTCGACCAGCACCGCCACGATCTTCGCTCCCGCCGGCACCGTCGCCTCCAGCGGCCCGGCGGCGAAGTCGCGCTTCGTCGCGACCTGCCGGCCATCGACATAGACCGTCGCCCGCCCCTCGATCCGGGCGAAGCCGAGCGTCCCGCCCTGCGCCACCACCCGCCGCCGCACCGGCAGCGTGGCGCGGTACAGCCGGAATGACGGCCCCGCCTCGGGCGTCGCCGCCGAGCCGCTGCGGGTGAAGTCCCAGCTGTTATTGTCGTTGGGCGGCGGGGCCAGCGACGGATCGGGGGCGGCGGCGAACGACTTCGACCGACGCCAGCCGAGGATGAACGCGCCGGTCGGCGTCACCGCAACCTGCGCCCGCGGGGCCGCTGCCACCCGGTCGATCACCAGCCGGGCGGGACGCAGGCCCTCCGCGCTCGCCGCGACGGTCACCTTGCCGCGTCCCTCGCCCGCCTGCACCAGCATCTGCGCCAACCCGTTGAACAGCGAGCGCTGCGGCGCCTTTTCGCTTTCATGGCTGTTGGGGTCGCCATTGCCGACACCGATCAGCGTCGCGCCCTCGACCGAGAAGCGCGTCATCCGGTTCTCAGTCGGAACATGCCGCCCTTGTGCATCGACCGCGTCGATCGTGACCGGCACGACGTCTTCGTTGTCGCCCAGCATCTGCCGGCGCGCCGGGGTCAGCCGCAGCGCGACCGCCGGTCCCGCCGTCTCATGCATCGCCCGCGCGACCTCGCGCCCGCCCTTCAGCGCGATCGCCTCCAGCTTGCCCGGCGCATAGGGGACGGTGAAGGCATTCCCCATGATCCGGTCGACCGGCTGCTCGCCGACCATCCGTCCGTTCAGCACGACGCGGACCCGTTCGGCGTTGCTCGTCACCAGCAGTTCTATCGGCTGGCCTTCGCGTCCCGGCCAAGTCCAATGCGGCGCGACGCCAACCACCGGCTCGCTATCGATCCAGTGCGCGCGGTGGATGTCGTAGGCGGTCTTGGGGAAACCGCACAGGTCGAGGATGCCGAAGAAGCTGGCGATCGTCGGCCAGGTGAACGGCGTCGGCTCGCCGTGATAATCGAACCCGGTCCACACGAACCCGCCGGCGATGAAGCGCCGTTTCGCGATCTCCGCCCATGCGTCGCGGTGCGTCGCGCCCCATGGCGCGGCTTCGGTATCCATCGACGACATCACATGCGCGGCCTTGTCGGTGGCGTACGCGCCGCGCGTCATGAACGCGCTGGTATCCTCCGACGAACTGCTGGGCTTTGCGGGGTTCAGCGCGTGGAACTTGTCGTAGTCGCCCTGATAATAGTTGAACCCCATGACGTCGACGACGCTCGACACGTTCTGCGGATCGTAGAAGCTGCCGTTCATCGCCGCGGTGACCGGGCGACTGTCGTCGAGCGCGTGGACGCGGGCGGCCATCCGCCGCACCATCTCGACCCCCGCTTCGGTGCCCTGCATCGGTTCTTCGTTGAAAACCGACCACAGGATGATGCTGGGATGGTTGCGATGCGCGCGGACAAGCCATTCCAGCTGCGCCATATTCTCCGGCGCCGGGTTGAATATCCGGTTCTCGTCCATGACGACAAACCCCATCCGGTCACACAGCTGGTAGAATTCGGGTGCCTGGGCATTGTGCGAACAGCGGATGGCGTTGACGCCGGTGTCCTTCATCCGTTGCAGCCGCCACGCCAGCAGCGCGTCGGGCACCGCCACGCCGACGCCGGCATGGTCCTGATGCAGGCAGACGCCCTTCAGCTTCACCGCCTTGTCGTTGAGGAAGAAGCCTTCGTTCGCGTCAAAGCGGATCGTGCGGAAACCGATCGCGATGCGGCGTTCGTCCCCGCCGCCCGGCGCATCGGTGGCGACGCGCACGGTGTAGAGCGCCGGCGTCTCGATCGACCAGCGCTGCGGCTCGACGACCGGCAGCGACAGCGCGACCTGCGCCGCACCCAGCGGTTGCAGTTCGGCCTGCCCCCGCGCGCTGCCGACGATCCTGCCGGCGGGATCGAGTAGGTCGACCATGACGGTCGCGCTCGCCGGTTCGCGGGCGATGCTTTCGAGTGCCACCGACACCGGCACCTGCCAGCGCCCGTCGCTGCCGCGCCGCGGATCGCAATGCACGCCATCGGTGACGATCGCCACCGGCGCACGCTTCGCCAGCCAGACATGGCGATAGAGGCCCGCGCCTTCATACCACCAGCCTTCCATCGCGGTCGCATCGACGCGGATCGCGATCACGTTCAGTTCGTCGCCGAAACGCGCGAACGGGGTCAGATCGACCTGCACCGCATTGTAGCCCGAGAAGTTGCGCGCGACGACGCTGCCGTTGATCCAGATCGTCGCGACGGTGGCGATCGCGCCGAAATACAGCTCCAGCTTCTTGCCCCGGTCCGCCGGGTCGAGCCGCAGCGTACGGCGATACCAGCCGATCCCGCGCGGGCGATAGCCCTGCGACACATTGGCCGTCTCGACGAAGCCTTGTGCCGACGCCCAGTCGTGCGGGACGGTGACGCTCGCCCAGTCGCTGTCGTCATATTCCATCGCCGCCGCGCCGCGGGCATTGCCGGCCTTGGCGTTGGTATAGGTTTCGTCATGCGTCACCGGCAGCGGCGACACGATATCGCCTTCCTGGAACAGCCAGCCGTTGGACAGCAGGATGCGCGACGGGTCCTCGACCGGCAGGCGTTCGGGCAGGCCGGGGCGTGGCGACAGGCCGTCGAGCAGGCCGCCTTGCGCTGCGGGCTTCGCCGCCACCGGCGCGGGCAAGGTAGCAGCGGCCACCGTGCCCGCGGTTCCGGTCAGCAGGGCACGCCGGCCCATTGGCAGGAAGGTCATCGGCTCATCCTCTCAGCATCGATCGCATTGCGCAGCGCGCGCACCGTGGCGGGGTCGGTCCGGGCCAGTCCCGGCCCGGCAAAGCCCAGCGCGGTCACGCGGGAGTCGTCCTGCACCAGTGGCGCGCCAGCCGATGCATGGACTTCGCGCGCGCCGGTCGTGGCAAGCAGGTTGGCGACGTTGGCGGGCTTCACCCCCGCCCCCGGCATCACCACGATCCGGTCGCCCGCCGCCGCCCGCATCGCCGCGATCGTCGCCGCGCCGTCGACGGCGGAAACGGCACCGCCCGAGGTCAGGATGCGGTGGAAGCCGAGCGACACGGCGGCATCGACCGCCGCCACCGGATCGGGCAACAGGTCGACCGCGCGGTGCAGCGTCAGGTCGATATCGGGGCGCATGGTGCGTACCGCGTCGAGCCACGCCAGCGTCACCGCCCCGTCGATCGCGCCGCCTCGCACCGCTCCGAACACCAGCCCGTCGACCCCGGCGGCGACCAGCGCCCGCGCATCGGCGATGGCGGTCGCTACCTCGTCGTGATCGTAGGTGAAGTCGCCCGCGCGCGGCCGGACCATCGCATGGACCCGCACGCCCGCCGCCCGCGCCCGCTCGACCACCAGCGCCACCAGACCGGCGGGCGGGGTCAGTCCGCCGACCAACAATGCACCGCACAGTTCGATGCGGTCCGCCCCGCCGCCGATCGCCGCCTCGCAACCGGCAACGCTATCGATACAGATTTCCAGCGTCACCGCGCCCATGCTCATTCCCGCCAGTTTTTATATGACTAATGAAGCGCCACCGCGGCAGGTCAAGCCGCTTCGCATGCTTGACTTGGGACGACCGCGACCGTAAGCGCCGCCCCAGCCGTCACGCGGGGATTCGTCCGCGCGCGACGTCCGTCCGAGACAGCAGGTGCGGGTTTCCCGCTTAATCTCCTGCCGAGACGGGGAATGTGTATTCCGCCCGACCGTGCCGAGGCACGTCGGGCCGGTCATGGAGGTCCCCTCGCATCCGCAGGGCTCCGCATGGCGACCATGCCCCTTCACGGACTTTCGCCCCGGTCGTCGCGACGTGCGACGGGCGGATTGTTCGCGGGCGTTTCCGGTTCTGCCGGGACACGCCCCAGTAAAGGAGAACGGCATGGATCGCACTCAGAAGAGTGAAGCCGTCGCCGAGCTGAACCGCACCTTCAACGAGGTCGGCGTGGTGGTCGTCACCCGCAACCTCGGCATGACCGTCGCCCAGTCGACGAATCTGCGCAACAAGATGCGGGAAGCCGGCGCGAGCTACAAGGTCTCGAAGAACCGTCTTGCCCGGATCGCAGCCGAAGGCACGCCGTACGCGGTGCTGTCGGACCTGCTGACCGGCCCGACGGCGCTGGCGACGTCGACCGATCCCGTCGCTGCGGCGCGGGTCATCAACGACTTCGCCAAGACGAACGACAAGCTCGAGATCGTCGGCGGCGCCATGGGCGGCCAGATCCTCGACGCGAACGGCGTGAAGGCCCTGGCCTCGCTGCCCTCGCTCGACGAACTGCGCGCCAAGCTGGTCGGCCTCATCGTTGCCCCGGCAACGAAGATCGCCACCATCACGCAGGCACCCGCGGCCCAGATCGCGCGCGTGCTGTCGGCATATGCGGAGAAGGAAGCCGCCTGAACGGGCGCTTCCCACTGACACAACCCTATCTGATTTACGGAGAATATCATGGCTGACCTGAACGCAATCGTCGAACAGCTGAGCGCGCTGACCGTCCTCGAAGCAGCTGAACTGTCGAAGCTGCTCGAAGAGAAGTGGGGCGTTTCGGCCGCTGCTGCCGTTGCCGCAGCGCCTGCCGCCGGCGGTGGCGCCGCTGCCCCGGCCGCTGAAGAGCAGACCGAATTCGACGTCATCCTGACCGGCGACGGTGGCAAGAAGATCAACGTCATCAAGGAAGTCCGCGCCATCACCGGCCTGGGTCTGACCGAAGCCAAGGCGCTGGTCGAAGGCGCGCCGAAGGCCGTCAAGGAAGGCGTCAACAAGGACGAGGCCGCCAAGATCAAGGCGCAGCTCGAAGGCGCCGGCGCAACCGTCGAAGTCAAGTAAGCCGCAGTGGGAGAGGCGGAGCAGCGCTGCTGCCCCGCACTCCCACAAGGCCGGCCGGCGGGCCGCAAGGCCCGACCGACGGGATGGGACTTGCTCCCATCCCGGCTCGACCAAAAAAAGGGGCGTTCCCACCGCGGGAACGCCCCTTTTTTTTGGTCCGATCGCCAGACGTGTGGCCCGGGTCCGGTCGGTTCCGGTTCGTCTTGCGATTGTAATCACTGGCGGTCATCCTGCCCGTCATGTCGATCAGCTCCCTTGCGCTGCTACTGGCGATGAACACCGCACCCGTTCCGGCAACCGGTCCGTCCGCACCATCATTGGCGAAGTGGATACCGGGAACGGTCCGATGCGGCGATACCATCGTCGATCCGGTCCGGCTCGCCGCCGTCCGGCCCGGGCTGCGCTGGGGCACGGCCGAAACACGCTCCGCAAGCCTGCGGTTTCGCATTGATGCCGAAGGACGTCCGCTGTCCATCCGGACGACCGACACATCCTACGTTTCGAACAGCGACGACATCGCCCCGGCGCTTGCCGCGTCTACCTTTGCACCCGGCGCGGAGCGCACGGATTGCCGCGTCGATTATCAGCTGCAACTGATACCCCTGGCACAAGCCGATCCCGTCGATCTGATGGCATATTCCTTGACCCCGAACAGCGGCCCCCTCCCCACGGAGGGCTGGCACCGGATCCGGTCGGCGGACACCGATTGCCTGCGCCAACCCCGACCCTCCGTGCTGCTTCGGGCCTATCCCGACTTCGCGAAACTGCCCGGTACGCGGGGCGAACGGCAATGGTCGATGACCGGCTACGACCTCGACGCGCGGGGCCGTCCCATCGACGTACGGACGATCGGCGGGACCGGTAACGTCCCGCTCGATGCCGCCGCGCGCAAGGCGGTGTCCGCGTCGCGCTTTACCGAAGGGAAGCGTCAGGGCTGCCTGTACCCCTATTGGCGGGCAGCCCTGCGGATAGCCGCCCCGCCTGCTCCGGACATAGCCCGGTTCGGGGCGACGCCGCATTGTGTCGCGGCGCCATGGGCGCAGCAGCCGCGCCTGACCTACCCACCCGCCTGGAACCATCGCCGGATCGAGGGATGGGCAGTCATCCAGTTCGACGTTGCGCCATGGGGTGAGATCGGGAACACCCGCGTGCTGGCCAGCGAACCGGCAGAAGCGTTCGGCCAGCAGGCGACGCAGGTAATCCGGTCGGCACGACGGGCGCCGTCACCGACCGGCGCCAGCGGCTGTATCGAACGGGTCCGGTTTGCGATCCCGCCCGACGGGCAGGTCGGCATCGACGATTTCGGGGATGATCGCGCACCACGATAAGCCCGCGATCGTCGGGTTCAGTCCTCGCCGTCCGCGACCTCGCCCGGCCCGTGGACCAGAATGTCGCCCGGCTGGCATTCCAGCACTCGGCAGATCGCGTCGAGCGTGGTGAAGCGGATCGCGCGCGCCTTGCCGGTCTTCAGGATCGACAGGTTCGCCAGCGTGATGTCGACCGCCTGTGCCAGTTCGGTCAGCGTCATGCGCCGCGCCTGCAGCACTTCGTCGAGACGGACGAGCACCGCCATCAGACCGTCCCCTCCAGATCCTCGCGCAGCGCGGCCCCTTCGGCGAACACCCGTGCCAGCACGAAGGCGACCAGCACCGACAACCATCCGCCGATCGAGATCGACGACCCGTCGACCCGCACGCCCATGCCCGTGAAGTTGGGGGTGATGAGCAGCAGCGGCACGTCGAGCAGCTGGATGGCGAGCAATGCCCAGCCGATCTGCCGCACGCGGCGCGCATTGGGCGAGGCGAAGGTTTCGCCCGCCAGCACCGTGCCGATCACCGCGATCAGCCGCGAGAAGATGACATGCGCCGGCACCGACGCGGCGACGCCGAGCAGCAGCAATGCCCGGATGCCGGTCACGACCTGCGCCACGTCGATCGCAGGATATTTCGCCGCGATGCGCGCCGTGAGCACGTCATGGAGCGGGACGCTGGCCAGCGCGGCGATCAGGAACGCGGTGGCGAAGGCGATGTTGAGGACCAGCAACACGCGCAGGACGACGACGGTGAATCGCAATATCCGGTCTCGCCGCGCCATGCCGCTCCCCTCCTCGCCCGACCGAACGCTAGGCGATATATCGATAATCGACAATAGCCGAAGCCGTCCGGTCAGGTCCGTCGGACCTGCCCGTGCAACCGCACGTCGAGCCGGTCGATCATCCGGTCGCCGCGGTCGATGAAGATCGGGGCGAGTTTGCCCTGCGGCGCGGCCGGACCGACCATGAATGCGGCGGTGGTGCGCGATTCGCGGCCGTCGGCCCAGCGATAGCGCGCATCGATCGCGATCATCGGCACGAAGAACGACCGGTCGTTGGCGGTGATGACGTTCACCGCCGCCCGTGGCAGCGTCATCGTCGCCTCCAGATGGCGCCGCTCGCCCGCGCCCAGCGCGAAGGGATCGAGCCCGCGCTTCTCGCTGTCGGAGAAGAAGGCGGCGATCTGTTCGTCCTGTCGGGCGTTGGCGGTGGTGAGCAGCGTGGCGATGCGCACTTCGTCGACCGCGACCGATGCCGGGTTGCCGACAGTCAGGTCGAAATCGAGCAGCGCGCGGTCGCCCTCGGTCCCGACGCGCAGCGGTGCGAGCTGGAATTCGAGGAATGGGCCGGCGGTCGGCGCGACCGGGACCGGCGGTGCGACCGGGGGCGGTGGCGCGATGGGCGCGGGTGGCGGCACGACGACCGGCGGCGGCTCGGGAGCGACCACCACCGGCGCGACCGGTGCGGGTGCATCCGCGTCGACGACCGCCTCGGCCGGGCGACGGCGGCGTCCGAGCAGGAATGCGACGACGCTCGCAACCGCGATCCCGCCGAGGAACCACACCCACCACGGCAACGCATCGTCCCGGGCAACCGGCGCGGCATCGACCGGAGTCGCGACGGGGGCCGGCGTCGCGGCCTCGATCGGCGACGGCGTGGGCTCGGACACCGCCAGGACCGGCGGCCCGACATAGGTCGGCTCGGCCGCGGGGGCAGCTTCGACCGGGGTGGGGGTCGGGGTCGGCGT
>RPSH01000015.1 GCA_003946805.1 Bacillus sp. 2B10
CCCCCCCCCCCCCCCCCCGGGCGCTCACCCGACCGCTACCGCCTCGGGCTGCATGATGACGCTCCCCGCCGCGACGTCCTGCAACAGCCAGACATTGCCGCCGATCACCGCCCGGTCGCCGATCGTTACCCGGCCGAGGATCGTCGCCCCGGCATAGATCACCACATCGTCGCCGACGATCGGGTGCCGCGCGATACGTTCGGCCGACGGACCACTTTCGGTTCGCGGCTGCGATCGATGCGGGGTCCGCGCGCCCAGCGTGACATGCTGGTACAGCCGCACCCGCGCGCCGATCACCGCGGTCTCGCCGATGACGACGCCGGTGCCATGGTCGATGAAGAAGCCCGGCCCGATCGTCGCGCCCGGATGGATGTCGATCCCGGTCCGCTCGTTCGCGATTTCCGAGATGATGCGTGCGACGATCGGCGCGCCGAGCGCGTCGAGTTCGTGCGCCAGCCGATGGTGTAGGATCGCGGTGGCGCCGGGGTAGCAGATGAGGATTTCGTCGACGCTGCGTGCCGCCGGATCGCCGCGAAAGATCGCCGCGACATCGGTATCGAGCAGCGCCCGCACCCGTGACAAGGTGCCGGCGAACAGCCGGACGATCTCCGCCGGGCGATCGTTCGCGGCCTCGACCCCGGCGGCGTTCCGCCAATAGGCGAATTCGGCGGCGATCGCCGCGTCGAGCAGCGCCAGCGCATCGGTCAACAGTGCCGCGACGAACCGGTCCTCGCCCGCGGCATCGCCGGTAAAGCCGCCGATCCGTCCCGGAAACAGGGCATCCGCCAGCAGCTCGACGGCACGCGCGATCGGGGCGCGGCGCGGAAAGTCGGCCGGGTGGCGGCGGCTGGGCTGTGCCTGCCGCCACGCCATTCGCGCGGTGGCGAGGGCACGGGTGGCATGATCGATCGCGCGGTGACGATCCTCGTCGGGCTCGGACATGGCATGGCTCGAACAAAAAGGGCCGGGCGGTTGCTGCCGCCCGGCCGAGGTTACGCTTAGGGAGCTACCTAGCGTCGCGGAGGCCGCGCCGGGGGCGCGGCGAAACTCAAAAAGCGTTGGCGACCGGATCGACCGCGTTCGTCGCCGGGGCATCGAGCAACGCATTGTCGCCGGACAGGGCGACGTCGTTGCCGAACGCGCTGTCGTTGCCGAACGTCGTGTCGTTCGCCAGCGGCTCGTCGAGCGTGGTCAGGTTGGTTTCGATCACGGCATTTTCGGCCGCGGCGTTGTCGGTCGCGCTGTTCCCCGAACAGGCGGTCAGGCCGAACAGCGCGATGGCCGCCAGCGGTGCGAAGGAAATCCTCAAACCCTTGTCTCCCGGTTGGTCGCCATCGGGCGACATCAACCCCGGTTGTAGCGGAGCGGGAGACGGGGGGAATAATCCCATTGCTTTAGTAGGGTATTATTTTCCTTTCAGCGGACACGCCCGATCAAGCGGCACGGTTTCGATGCTGGAAGGAAAGGCGGGGGTGGTGGAGCTGAGGGGAATCGAACCCCTGACCTCTGCAGTGCGATTGCAGCGCTCTCCCATCTGAGCTACAGCCCCGCCCCGTTCCCGGCATGGCCGGGGCCGTCCCCTTAGCGGCCCCGAAAAGCGGATGCAACGGGTCTCCTCGTAATTCGCCGAAAATCCCGCTGCGGCGACCGATCGCTACGGCGCGGCCCTTCGTCGCGCCTGCCCTGCACCACGGGAACCAACCGACGAGTCGGCGTTTGTCTGGATACGACACGGCAGCACTGCTGCTGCGCCGCGAAAACAAGAACATGAACCATCTGCAGGAGATTTTCATGGGCAACGATCGCTATTCGCGCGACGACGACTGGTCGCGGAACAACCGGAGCGACGACGGACGCTGGCGGGATGCGGAGGATCGCGGGCGTGGCGGCTATGGCGCACAGGGCTATGGCAGTTCGTCGTGGCAGGGCAGTGATCGCGATGATCGCGGCAGCCGCGACTATTATGGCGGCCGTTCGACGTCCGGATCGAGCTACGGCAGCGACCGCGGCCAACGCTACGATGCCGACCGCGGGCAGGGCTTTGGCAGCCGCGACTTCGACTATGGCGACCGTGGCGGTCGTTCGTACGGCGCACAGAGCGATCGCTATCGCGGCAGCTATGCCAGCGACGGCCATCGCTTCACCGAGCAGGGCGATCACAGCTACGGCGCGAACCGCGGCTATGGCAACGACCGTGGCTTCAGGAACGATCGCGATCGCGGCAACGACCGCTTCGGCGGAAACGACCGGTTCCGCGGCGATCGTCAGCGGCAGGACCTCGAGTACGACAACGCCGATCGCGGCTTCCTCGCGCGCGCGGGCGACGAAGTCCGCTCGTGGTTCGGCGACGAAGAGGCGGAACGCCGCCGCGAACGCGACCAGCGCTATGACGAGCAGATGGCGCGATATGACGACCGCCACGGCGACCATGCCTACCGGTCGTGGCGCGACACGCAGGTCAGCGCGTTCGACCGCGACTATGACGAATATCGTCAGGAAAATGCGACGAAGTTCCAGAACGATTTCGCTGCGTTCCGCACCGAACGCCAGACGCAGCGCGACAGCCTGACCCGCGTTGCGGAGCATATGGAAGTGGTCGGATCGGACGACGCGCATGTCGGCACCGTCGACAAGGTGCGCGGCGACCGCATCATCCTGACCAAGAACGATGCCGATGCTGGCGGCCATCACCATTCGATCCCCTCGCGCTGGGTATCGTCGGTCGATGACAAGGTGAAACTGCGCAAGACTGCGTCGGAAGCCAAGCAGGCATGGCGCGACGAGGAACAGCAGCAGGCGATGTTCCGCGATACGTCGCAGCAGCGCTA
Source organism: Bacillus sp. 2B10 (assembly GCA_003946805.1). Taxonomy (GTDB): domain Bacteria; phylum Pseudomonadota; class Alphaproteobacteria; order Sphingomonadales; family Sphingomonadaceae; genus Sphingomonas. The sequence goes on from RPSH01000015.1 coordinate 2,829, forward strand.
TGGCAGCGACCGCTTCGGCGGCGGCGCGTCGAACGACGACCGGACGCAGGAAGCCAACCGCTACGGTACGTCGGGCACGACCGGCACGACGACGGGGCAGGCGCTGAACGCGGGCACCTCGACGACCGCCGGCACCGGCGTGACCGGGTCGACGAGCGACCAGAGCGATACCAATTTCAATCGCAGCTTCCCCGGCGCCTACTGAAGGGTTCGCGGTGGCGACAGGCGGAGGGGCTCGGGAAACCGGGCCCCTTTGCTTTTGGGGTGCGAGGCACTAGGTTGCTGTCTGAAACCGATATGGAGCATCGATAATGGCGAAGGCATGGCATCTGATCCGGCGGCCCAACGGAATGCCGGTGGCGGAGGATTTTGCGTTGCGCGACCTGCCGCAGCGCGATCTGGCTGAAGGCGAAGTGCGGATCGCCAATCGCTGGCTGTCGGTCGACCCTTATATGCGCGGGCGAATGAACGACGTGAAGAGCTACGTCCCGCCCTTCGCGCTCGATGCGCCGATGGACGGTGGCGCGGTCGGTGAAGTGATCGAAAGCCGTGCCGACGACCTGCCGGTGGGAACCCGCGTCCAGCACATGGCGGGCTGGCGCGACGAGGCGGTGGTTCCGGCCAGGGGGGTGCAGAAGCTCCCCGACCTCGACCTGCCCGATCAGGCGTTCCTCGGGGCGCTGGGCCTGACCGGCATGACCGCGTGGTTCGGGCTGCTGACCGTGGCCGAAGCCAGGCCGGGCGAAACGGTGTTCGTGTCGGCGGCCGCCGGTGCGGTCGGATCGGTCGTGGTCCAGATCGCCAAGGCGAAGGGCATGACCGTCATCGGATCGGCCGGCGGCGCAGAAAAGGTGGAGTGGGTCCGCTCGCTCGGCGCCGACAAAGTTATCGATTACAAGGGCGACGTGCCGCTGGTGAAGGCGTTGGGCGCGGCGGCTCCGGACGGGATCGACGTGTATTTCGACAATGTCGGCGGCGACCATCTCGACGCCGCGCTGGCGCACGCGAAGCAGGGCGCGCGTTTCGCGATCTGCGGCATGATCGATGGCTATAACGCGTCGCAGCCGATCAGCCTGCGCTACCTGATGCGCGTGATCGCCGCGCGCATCCGTGTGCAGGGCTTCATCGTCAGCGACTATCTTGGCCGCATCGGCGAGTTCCAGCAGGGGATGGGCGAGATCGTAGCCAGCGGCAATTTCCAGCGTGAGGAGACGGTCGTCGAAGGGCTGGACAACATGCCCGACGCATTCCTCGGCCTGTTCAGCGGCAGGAACAAGGGCAAGATGCTGGTCAAGCTGTAACGCCAAAATCCTCCCCGGCACGGGGAGGATTTTCCCTCAGCGCAGCTTCGCGATCTTCAGCCCGTCTTCCTTGGCGCGGTCCTTGATCGATTCTTCGCTGCGGGTCAGCGCCTTGGCGAGTGCCTTGAGCGCCATGCCCTTGCCCGCCAGCTGGTGCAGCTTCTGGATTTCGTCGGGGCGCCACGGCTGGCGGTGACGTTCGAATTTTTCGGCCATGGCGGTTCTCCTACCGGTTGCGGGCCAGCCGCACCAGCGCGGCATCGAGCGATTGCAGGAAGCGTGAGCGATCGGTCTTGCCGAACGGCGGCGGTCCGCCCAACTGGTCGCCGCCCGCGCGCAGATCCGCCATGATCGCCCGCATCGCGATCGCTCCGCCGATCGACGCGCCGGTGAACGGCTTTCCGTTGGGCGCGATCACGACTGCACCCATTTTCAGGCAGCGATCGGCCAGCAGGATATCGGCGGTGACCACCACGCTGTCCCTGTCCGCCGCTTCCGCAATCCAGTCGTCCGCTGCGTCGAAGCCGTCGGACACGACCACCCGCTCGACCCACGGCAGCACCGGTACCCGGAAGTGGCTGTTGCTGACCACCGACACTGTCGCGCCATGCCGTTCGGCGACGCGGTACACCTCGTCCTTCACCGGACAGGCATCGGCATCGACGAGGACGCGGATCATGGCTCGATCGGGCCGGTCTCGATCACCTCGATCGCGTCGCTCCGCCCGCCGAAATCGGCGGTTTCGCCCGCCATCAGCCCGGTCATCGCCAGCGCGAGCGGCGCGGTGAAGGGGATACGCCCCGCCGCCGGATCGGCCTCGTCGCTGCCGACCAGCTCGATCGTCCTGCGCTGTCCGTTCAACGCATAGGTAACGCGCGATCCGAAGCCGACCTCGTCGGTCGGGGTCGCAGCGATCTCCGCGGTCGAATGGCGCGTCCGCCAATAACGCAGGTCGCGGCGGATCGCCGTGATCCGCTCGGCATCGCCCTCCGCCGCCAGCTCGCCCTCCAGCCGCGCGACCTGTTCGGCCATCGCCGCCAGCCCGCGGCGGGTGACGAGATTGGGGCCGGGCGGCAGCGGCAGTTCGAAGCGCGGTTCCTTGTGCTCGTCGTCATCCTCCCGCCGGAACGCGACGCTCATCAGATCGCTCCCGAAAAGGTATCGCACTGCGCCGGGTCGCCGGTCTGCAATCCGCGCTGCAACCACTTCATGCGCTGCGCCGACGTGCCGTGGGTAAAGCTTTCGGGCGAGGCGCTGCTGCCTTGCAGGGTATCGTCGCCGATCGCCTCTGCGGCGCGCAATCCTTCCTCGATATCGCCGGGTTCCAACCGGTCGCGATTGCGCGCCGCCCAGACGCCGGCATAACAATCCGCCTGCAACTCCAGCCGCACCGACTGCGCATTGCCTTCCGCCTTGGGCAGGGTCTGCTGCGCGCGGCTGACCGCCTCGGCCTGACCGGTCAGGTTCTGGATGTGATGGCCGACCTCGTGCGCGATGACATAGGCCTGCGCGAAATCGCCCGCCGCACCGAAACGCTGCGACAATTCGCGGAAGAAGCCGGTGTCGAGGTACACGCCGCGGTCGGGCGGGCAGTAGAACGGCCCCATCGCCGACTGCGCGGCGCCACAACCGGACTGCGCGCCCTGCTGGTAGAATTTGAGCGTCGGCAACTGATACCGCTGCCCCTGTTCGCGGAAGATCGCCGTCCAGGTCTGGTTGGTCGATTGCAGCACGCGGCACGCGAACAGTTCCTCGGCGGTATCGCACGGCACGTTCCCGCCTTGCGATCCCTGCTGCGTGGTCGGCGCCTGTCCGCCCGTCAGCAGTCCACCGCCGCCCGAAAACATCAGGAACGCGACGACGACGATCGCGAGGATGCCGATCGTTCCGCAACCAAGACCACGCCCGAGCAGCAGCGGCAGGAAACCGAGCAGGTTCAACCCGCCGCCACCGCCGCCGCCACGGCCCAGATCCTCTACGTTGCTGGCGGGATCGAGATCGTCGAGGCGCATGGGCGGCGGTCCGTTCGTTGAAGGTGCGTACTGAAATGCGCGAAGCCGCCCCGATGTTGCAACCGTGCGCCGCGAAATCGGTTGTAACGGCGTTGAACCCTGATCCCATTGCGCGCAAAGTGTATCCGATGGCCGAAGCCGATCCCCGTTTGCGCCGACGATCCCAGACCGGCCTGCCGCTTCCCGACTGCGTCGCGCTGGTGCTGCAAGGGGGAGGGGCGCTTGGCAGCTACCAGGCCGGCGTGATCGAGCGGCTGGGTGAATCCCAGATCGAAATCGACTGGGTCGCCGGCATCTCGATCGGCGCGATCAATGCCGCGATCGTTGCCGGCAACCCCCCGGAACGTCGCGTCGAACGGCTGCGGCAATTCTGGGAGACGGCGGCGGGCGTCCTGCCGTGGTTCCCGATCCTGCCCGACGACCGGGTCCGCGAATGGGTCCATGAATGGTCGGCGGGCGTCGTGCTGGCGACCGGCGTTCCCGGCTTTTTCCGCCCGCGCGGGGTGCCGCCGCAATTCGCGCCACCGGGATCGCCCGCCGCGCTCAGCTATTACGACGTCGCCCCCTTGCGCGAAACGCTGGACGATCTGGTCGACTGGGACCTCGCCAATGACGGTCCGGTGCGGCTGTCGGTCGGCGCGGTCGAGATCGAGAGCGGCAATTTCGTCTATTTCGACAGCGCGCGCGAGCGGCTGGACGCGCGCCACGTAATGGCTTCGGGCGCCCTGCCGCCGGGATTGCCGCCGGTCGAGATCGACGGCCGCTGGTATTGGGACGGCGGGTTGGTCAGCAACACGCCGCTGACCCACATCCTCGACCATCAGCGCGATCCGATGCTGGTGTTCCAGGTCGACCTGTTCTCCGCCGAATCGGTAATGCCGCGCACGATCGGCGACGTGGTGGCGCGCGAAAAGGAAATCCGTTTCTCCAGCCGCACGCGGCAGGTCACCGCCGACCGGTTGCGCCTGCGGCAGGAGCGTGAACTGATCCGGCGGATGGTCGCCAAGCTGCCTGTCGAATTGCGCGACGACGCCGATGTGCGGGCGCTGGAGGCGATGGCCGACGAACATCCGCTCAGCCTCGTCCACCTGATCTACCGCGCCAATCGCTGGGAAGGCGGCGCGCGTGATTACGAATTCTCGGCGCGTGCGATGCAGGAGCATTGGGCCGCCGGCCGCGCCGCCATCGCCGACACCATGGCCAATGCACAGGTCGTCGCGCAGAATATCGTCGACGGGCGCACCGCCGCCTTCGACCTGACCCCCCATCTTTCCAAACGCCAAGGATAAGCGATGTTCCTGAAGGGCAAGACCGCGATCGTCACCGGTTCCACGTCGGGCATCGGCCTGGCCTATGCGAAGGCCTTTGCCGCCGAAGGCGCGACCGTCGTGATCAACGGCTTTGGCGATGCGGACGCGATCGAGAAGGAACGTGCCGCGCTGGCGGAGGCGAGCGGCGCGGAGGCACGCTACGACGGCGCCGACATGACGAAGCCCGATCAGATCGCGGCGATGGTCGACAAGGCGGCGGCCGAGTTCGGATCGGTCGACATCATCGTCAACAATGCCGGTATCCAGCATGTCGCGAAGATCGAGGATTTCCCGATCGATAAATGGGACACGATCCTTGCGATCAACCTGTCATCGGCCTTCCACATGATCCGCGCCGCCGTGCCACACATGAAGAAGGGCGGCTGGGGCCGGATCATCAACACCGCATCGGCGCACAGCCTCGTCGCCAGCCCGAACAAGTCGGCCTATGTCACCGCCAAGCACGGCCTTGCCGGGCTGACCAAGACGGTCGCGCTGGAAGTCGCGACCTGCGGCATTACCGCCAACTGCATTTCGCCAGGCTATGTCTGGACGCCGCTGGTCGAACAGCAGATTCCCGACACGATGGCGTCGCGCGGGCTGACGCGCGAACAGGTGATGAACGAAGTGCTGCTGGCGGCACAGCCGACCAAGGAATTCGTCACCGCCGAACAGGTCGCCAGCCTCGCGCTCTATCTGTGCCGTGACGAGGCGAAGGGGATCACGGGTGCGAACCTGTCGATCGACGGCGGCTGGACCGCTGCGTGATCGCGGCATGATCCGGGGCACCTGCATCGTCGGCGTCCTGCTGGGACTGCTGACCGGCGGCTGCGGGGGGCGGGCGGTGGCATCGTCCGGCGCCGCCGCTCCCGCCCGGCCCGATGGCGACGACTGGCGACGGGTGGCGACGCCGGCCGACCGCGACCGGTTGCGGCGGTGGCGCGATGCGTGGCTGACGGCATTGCCGCGCGCGCGGACGGCGGACCCGGGGGCGATCGCGGCGCAGGGTGCGTTGTTCGTGCCCGATGCCGCGCTGACCGGCGGGGCGCTGCCAGCCGGGCGCTATCGTTGCCGCGTCTACAAGCTGGGCGGCGCGGGCAGCGCGATGCGCGATTTCACTGCCTATCCCGCGTTCGACTGCGTCATCCGCGACGAAGGCCGTGTCCGCAGCTTCTACAAGGAAACCGGATCGCAGCGGCCGGTCGGGCTGCTGTTCCCCGATGGTGATCGCACTGTCTTCCTCGGCACGCTGCTGCTCGGCGACGAGCGCGCGGCGCTCCAGTATGGCCAGGATCGCGACCGCGACATGGCCGGCGTGCTGGAACGGATCGGCGAACGGCGCTGGCGGCTGGTCCTGCCCTACCCCCGGTTCGAATCGCTGCTCGACGTGGTGGAACTGGTGCCGGCGGAATAGGGGACGATCGCCTTCGGCTTTCCGCGCCGGACCACCGTTACTGCAGCCCGACGCCCGCCCCATTCATTACCCCGGACTTGCTCGAGACCTCTGCGAACGTCTCGAACAGAGCCAACGCCTCGCCGTACCCCGGCGAAAGCCGGGGTCCAGTTGGAAAGGCTTTTCCGTATCTTACCAATGCCCCCCAACTGGGCTCCGGCCTCCGCTGGGGTGACGTTTTCATGCAGATGTATCAAAATCCAGCCGCGAGAGGCCCCAGCCTGCCGGGGCGACGTCCGCGAAGAGCGAAGGGATGCACCTCGACGGCAGACGCTACGCCAGCGTCCGCCGCACCGTCTCGTAACAATCGTCGATATGCGAATTGCCGACCAGCTTCATTGCTCCGAAGCTGATGCCGGCGGCAGCGATCTGTCCGGCGAACGGCACGAAGCGTAGCAGCGACTTGCTGGCATAGCGGGCGCCGACCCGGCGGATCAGCATCGTCACCACCCGCCGCGTGATCGATCGCCCGATCACCCCGTTGCCCAGGTTGGCGGCGATCAGCAGCACCTGCTTCGCACGATCGGGCTCCAGCGCCAGCACCTGCTTCTCGCTCAGGCCGAAACGGCTGCTGATATCCGGCAGCAATTTCGTCAGGATGTTGGCGTCGACGATCAGGTCGGCACCGGGCACGGGCACCGCCGCCGCCCCCGCCGATACCAGCGCCCGCTTGGTCACCAGCTTGCGCGCTTCGTCGCGCACGCGGTCGAGTTCGGTCAGCGAAGTGATCTGCATGGTTGCCCCCTGTGGTTGCATTGCCGCATCAACGCCGATCTTGCCAAGCGGCTCCCGATCCCTAGTCTCGCCGATATTCGATATTCAGGACGAACTTGCTGATGATCGCACGGCTCGGCGCATTGCTCGCCACCACTGCTCTCGCGTTGCCACCGACTGCCGCCTTGCCGCAGACACCGGCTCCCACCGCCACCAGCGTCGATGCAACGCCGCTGACGGCGAAATGGCCGGGGCCGTATCAGGGGGTTCCGCCATGGGAAAAGGTGACGTCGGCGATGTTCCCCGCGGCATTCCCGGTGGCGATGGCCGAGATGCGCCGCGAGATCCACGCGATCCGCGACGACCGGCGGCCGGCGACGTTCCAGACCGTCATCGAGCCGATGGAACGGGCCGGCGACATGATGGACCGGGTCGGGGCGATGTGGGGCGTCTATACGAGCAACCTCGCGACGAAGGAGGTGCAGGCGCTCGATCGTGTCTGGTCGCCCATACGTTCGGCGTTCAACGACGAGCTGTTCCTCGATCTGAAGCTCTTCGCGCGGGTGAAGGCGGCCTATGATACGCGTACGAAGCAACACCTGAACCCGCAGCAGCTGCGTCTGCTCGAGCGGACCTATCGCAGCTTCGTTCGGCGCGGCAGCCTGCTCACCGATGCGCAGCGCGCGCAGGTGACCGGCCTCAACCAGCAGCTCTCGGTCGCGTACAACGATTTCAGCACGAAGGTGCTGGCGGACGAGGAGACGTGGATCGTTGTCGACGATGCGAAGCAACTGGCCGGTCTTCCCGACAGCTTCGTCGCCTCGCTGAAGGCGGCGGCCGAGGAGCGCAACCTGCCCGGCAAATGGGCGATCGTGAACACGCGGTCGTCGGTCGCGCCGGTGCTGACCTATGCCACCGACCGGGGTTTGCGCGAAAAGGTGTGGCGCGCGTTCGCGATGCGCGGCGACAACGGCAATGCCAACGATACCAAGGGAACGATCGCGGCGATCCTGAAGCTGCGGCAGGAGCGCGCGAAGCTACTCGGATTCCGCAACCACGCCTGGCTGCGCATGGACGATACGATGGCGGAGACGCCGGCAAATGCGAAAGCGCTGATGATGCGCGTCTGGCCCGCCGCCGTGGCGCGCGTGCGCGAGGAAGTGGCCGACATGCAGGCACTCGCCCGCAACGAGGGCGCGAACCTGACCATCGCGCCATGGGATTACCGCTTCTATGCGGAGAAGGTGCGCAAGGCGAAGTACGACCTCGATGAAAGCGAGGTGAAGCCGTATCTCCAGCTCGACAACATCGTACAGGCCGCCTTCTATGCCGCCGGCCGCCTCTACGACCTGAAATTCATCGAAAACACCGGGCAGATTCCGGTGTTCGAAAAGAATGTGCGGACGTTCGTCGTGACCGATACGAGGACGGGGCGGAACGTCGGTATCTTCTACCTCGACAATTTTGCGCGCAGCGGCAAACGCTCGGGGGCATGGGCGACCCGCTATCGCGGGCAGCGGAAGTTCGGCGGCGAGACGAACGTACTGGCGTCGAACAACAACAACTTCGTCAAGGGTGCCGACGGCCAGCCGACGCTCATCAGCCTCGACGATGCGACGACGCTGTTCCACGAATTCGGCCACGCGATCCATTCGCTGTTGCAGGACGTGACCTATCCCGGCCTGTCGGGAACGCCGCGCGACTTCGTCGAATATCCAAGCCAGGTGAACGAGAACTGGCTGCTGACCCGCGACGTGCTCGACCGGTTTGCCAGGCATTATCAGACGGGTAAGCCGATGCCGCAGGCATTGGTCGACAAGATCGAGAAGTCGTCGACCTTCAACCAGGGCTTCGCCACGGTCGAGTATCTCTCCTCGGCCATTGTCGACATGGAATTGCACGATCGCGAAACCCCGGTAACCGACGTCGCCACGTTCGAGCGCGATACGCTGGACAAGATCGGTATGCCGAAGGAGATCGTGATGCGGCACCGCCTGCCGCAGTTCAATCACCTGTTCGCGTCGGACGCCTATTCGGCGGGATATTATTCCTATCTGTGGTCGGAAACGATGGACGCCGATACGTGGGCGGCGTTCGAAGCGACCGGCAATGTGTGGGACAAGGCGACGGCGGACCGTTTCCGCAAGACGCTGCTGGCGACGGGCAACGAAACCGATCGCAAGGAAGCCTATCGCGCCTTCCGCGGCCGAGACCCCGACGTGACCGCGCTGTTCAAGCGCCGCGGATTTCCGGTTCGGTGAATCCTCCCCGGCACGGGGTAGCCCGTCAGGGCGCCTCCGGCCAATGGGTCGCTTTCACCAGGGGCCTCCGGCGAATGTCGTCGGACGACAATTCCGTCCGCACCCCGTCCTTGCCGAAGCGCAATTCCGCCGGATCGAGTTGATGCAGCGTCTCGCCGACGCCGCCGACGCCGCCGGTGCTGACCACGACATAGGCGATGGCATTGTCGTGACAGCACAGCATCGCATCGACCACCGTCCCGACCGCTTCGTCGTCCGGGCCGCTCACCCGCGCCCCGACGACGGCCCCCGCCGCATAGAGCGACGGCACCGCAGCCCGGGCGCTCGCGTCCGTGGCCGCGCTGCTGCCCTTGTCGTAGCTCGCCTGCCGCCCCAGCCAGCGCCAGATGCCGACCACGTTCACCACCGTCAGGAAAGCATTCGACAGCACCAGATTGGTCTGCCCGCTGCTGAACCCCACCGTCGTCCACGCGACGGACCCGATGCAGAACACCACGAATCCCCATCCGGTGATCCGCGCGCCGAGATTGGCGGCGGTCATCATCGCGGCGATCATCGTCGCGGTCGGCGCAATCCATCCGGCGAGATCGGCCATTCTTTTCTCCGTTACACTTCAAGGTTATACGGATAATATCCATCGCGGTTCCGCGCCGGTGCATCGACCCCCTCGCCAAACGCGTTGAAATTATATAACAAGCGTTTGTAACGAGTCTGCGCGCCCGGCAGGGGACAGAGCAGCGACATGGAGAGTGCATGACCGGCGACAGCCGCACGAATATGCCGCGCCTCGCGCTGCACGTGCCCGAACCCAAATTCCGTCCCGGCGACGCGGTGGATTTCGCCGACGTGGCCGTGCCGCCCGCCGGCGCGCAGGCCCGGCCCGACACCGCCGCCGCGCCCGACAGCTTTCACGACCTGTCCTATACGCTGGTGCGCGTGCTCGACGATCAGGGGCAGGCGGTCGGTCCGTGGAACCCCCGGCTCGACCCCGACACGCTGCGGCAGATGCTGCGCAAGATGGCGATGGTCCGCGCGTTCGACGAGCGCATGTTCCGCGCGCAGCGGCAGGGCAAGACCAGCTTCTACATGAAGTGCACCGGCGAGGAGGCGATCGCGGTAGCGGGCACGATGGCGCTCGATCGCGACGACATGACCTTCCCCAGCTATCGTCAGCAGGGCATCCTCATCACGCGCGACTATCCGCTGATCGAGATGATGAACCAGATCTATTCGAACCGCGGCGACAAGTTGCAGGGCAAGCAGTTGCCGATCATGTATTCGTCGAAGGATTTCGGCTTCTTCTCGATCTCCGGCAACCTGACCACCCAATATCCGCAGGCGGTCGGCTGGGCGATGGCGTCGGCATCGAAGGGCGATACCCGGATCGCGGCGACATGGTGCGGCGAGGGGAGCACGGCCGAGGGCGACTTCCACTCGGCGCTGACCTTCGCCACCGTCTATCGCGCGCCGGTGATCTTCAACGTCGTTAACAACCAGTGGGCGATCAGCAGCTTTTCGGGTTTTGCGGGGGCGGAGGCGACGACCTTCGCCGCGCGGGCGATCGGCTATGGCATCGCCGGGCTGCGGGTCGACGGCAACGACGCGCTGGCGGTCTATGCCGCCACCGCATGGGCCGCGGAACGGGCGCGCACCAATCAGGGGCCGACGCTGATCGAGCACTTCACCTACCGTGCCGAGGGTCATTCGACATCCGACGATCCGTCGCAATATCGCTCCGCCGGCGAGCCGACCGCATGGCCGCTGGGCGATCCGGTCGCGCGCCTGAAAGGGCATCTCGTCGCGCTTGGCGAATGGGATGACGAGCGCCATTCGGCGATGGACCGCGAGGTGGCCGAGGAAGTCCGGGCGGCGCAGAAGGCGGCGGAGGCCAACGGCATTCTCGGCCACGGCCTGCACCAGCCGCTCGACACGTTGTTCGACGGCGTGTTCGAAGCGATGCCGTGGCACCTGCGTGAGCAACAGGCGCAGATGATGGCCGAGGAGGAAGCCTCCGGCCGCCCCTGGGCGCGCAAGGAGGTTTGACATGGCGCGGATGAACATGATCCAGGCGATTAATTCCGCGATGGACGTCGTGATGGATCGCGATCCCGATGTCATCGTGATGGGCGAGGATGTCGGCTATTTCGGCGGCGTGTTCCGCGCCACCGCCGGCCTGCAGAACAAGTACGGCAAGACCCGCGTGTTCGACACGCCGATCACCGAATGCGGCATCATCGGTGTCGCGGTCGGCATGGGTGCCTATGGCCTGCGCCCGGTGCCCGAAATCCAGTTCGCCGATTACATCTATCCCGCGCTCGACCAGTTGGTCAGCGAGGCGGCCCGGTTGCGCTATCGCTCGGCGGGCGACTTCACCGCGCCGATCACGGTGCGCTCGCCCTTCGGCGGCGGCATCTTCGGTGGGCAGACCCACAGCCAGTCGCCCGAGGGCATCTTCACCCATGTCAGCGGCATCAAGACGGTGATCCCGTCGACACCCTATGATGCCAAGGGGCTGCTGATCGCGGCGATCGAGGATAACGACCCGGTCCTCTTCTTCGAACCCAAGCGCATCTACAACGGCCCTTTCGACGGCAATTGGGACAAGCCGGCGCAGAACTGGTCGAAGCATCCGGGCGGCGAAGTGCCCGAGGATTATTACCGCATCGAGCTGGGCAAGGCGAAGATCGTGCGCGAGGGCGGCGACCTGACCATCCTGGCCTACGGCACAATGGTCCATGTCGCACAGGCGACGGTCGAAGCGGCCGGGATCGATGCCGAAATCCTCGACCTGCGCACGCTGGTTCCGCTCGACATCGACGCGATCGAGGCGTCGGTGAAGAAGACCGGGCGCTGCATGATCGTGCACGAAGCGACGCGGACGGGCGGCTTCGGCGCCGAGCTGTCGGCGCTGGTGCAGGAACGCTGCTTCCACCATCTCGAAGCGCCGATCGAGCGCGTGACCGGCTTCGACACGCCGTATCCGCACAGCCTCGAATGGGCGTATTTCCCGGGGCCGGTCCGCATCGGACAGGCACTCAAGAAGATCATGCAGGACTGACCGCCATGGCACGTTTCTCTTTCCGCCTGCCCGACATCGGCGAAGGCATTTCCGAGGCCGAGATCGTCGCATGGCATGTCGCCGTGGGCGACCGCGTCGAGGAAGACGGCCGGCTGGCCGACATGATGACCGACAAGGCGACGGTCGAGATGGAAAGCCCGGTCGCGGGCACCGTCGTCGAACTGGCCGGTGAACCGGGCGACCAGGTCGCGATCGGTGCGACGCTGGTGGTGATCGAAACCGAAGCCGAGGTCGTGCAACCGGCGGAGCCCGAGCGGGTCGAGGCGGAGAATCCGGGGGTAGAGGAAGTCGCGACTTCGTCAGTAACGGAACGGCAAGATCCTCCCCGGCACGGGGAGGGGGACCATGCGCAACATGGTGGAGTGGGGGCGCCGCTGGACGCAACACCCGCCGATGTTTCGCAGGAGGCCGCCCCCCTCCACCATCCGGCTGCGCCGGACGGTCCCACTCCCCGTTCCGGGGAGGACCGGGTTCTTGCCTCCCCCGCCGTGCGCGCCCGTGCCAAGGACCTCGGCATCGACCTCTCCGCCGTACACCATGACGGCCACCACATCCGCCATGCTGATCTCGACGCCTACCTCCGCTACGGCAGCGCGCAGGGGTATCGCGCGCCCAACGCGTCGCGCGCCCGCCCGGACGAGACCGTAAAGGTCATCGGCATGCGCCGCCGCATCGCCGAGAACATGGCGGCGGCCAAGCGCCACATCCCGCATTTCACTTATGTCGAGGAGATCGATGTCACCGCGCTGGAGGCGATGCGCGCCGACCTCAATGCGGCACGCGGGCAGCGGCCGAAGCTGACGATGTTGCCGCTGCTGATCGTCGCGATCTGCCGCACGCTGCCCAACTTTCCAATGCTGAACGCCCGGTACGACGACGAAGCCGGGGTCGTGACCCGCTTCGGCAGCGTCCATCTGGGCATGGCGGCGCAGACCGATGCCGGGCTGATGGTGCCGGTGATCCGCGACGCCCAGGACCTCAATCCGTGGCAGCTCGCGACCGAAATCGTACGGCTGGCTGAGGCGGCGCGGACCGGCAAGGCGAAGTCGGAGGAACTGTCGGGCGGGACGATCACGATCACCTCGCTCGGGCCGCTGGGCGGGGTCGCGACGACGCCGGTCATCAACCGGCCCGAAGTTGCCATCATCGGCCCGAACCGCATCGTCGAGCGCCCCGTGTTCCGCGCGCGGGCTGGCGGCGGCGAGGAGATCGTGAAGGCCAAGCTGATGAACCTGTCGATCAGCTGCGACCACCGCGTCGTCGACGGCCATGACGCCGCCAGCTATGTCCAGGCATTGAAGCGGCTGATCGAAACGCCGGTGCTGCTGTTCGCCGATTGATCCGGGTCGGCGGGTGGTCCCGTTCGGATGCGGAGGAACTGGGCATGGGAGAAAGGTTGATCATCGCGGCGATGATGCTGGCGGCGATCGCGCCGCCGGCGGTCGCGCAGAAGGCGTCCGACTATGCGTTCGAATATACCTATCCGGTGCAGGCCGCCCGGATCCCGCGGCTGAAGGCATGGCTGGAGGCGGAAAAGGCGAAGCGACATGCGTGGCTCGCCCGGACTGCGGCCGATGCACGCCGGGAAGCGAAGGCGGCAGGCGCGCCGTTCCGGGCGTACGACATGCAGACCGGATGGGAGGTCGTGGCCGATACGCCGCGCTTCCTCAGCCTGTCCTCGGCCAGCTACAGCGATACCGGCGGCGCGCATGGCAACGGGTCGTCGGGCGGACTGGTATGGGACAAGCGGGCGGCGCGGCGGATCGCTGCCACGTCGTTGTTCGTCTCGGCCGCTGCGTTCCAGTCGGCGGTGATGACGCCATGGTGCCGCTGGATGCGTGCCGAGCGGACCCGCCGCGTGGGCGCGGACGCGGGCGATACGATCTTCGGCCAATGCCCGCCGATCAAGGACGTGACGGTGCTGCCCGGCTCGTCGAACGGTCGCAGCTTCGACCGGATCGGCGTGATCGCCGACCAGTATGTCGTCGGTTCCTATGCCGAGGGTCCGTATGAGCACACGCTGCCGGTGACCGCGGCGGTGCTGCGCGCGGTGAAGCCGGAGTACCGCGCGGCGTTTGCGGTGCGATAGAATCCTCCCCGGCACGGGGAGGGGGACCATGCGCAGCATGGTGGAGGGGGGTGTCGACCTACGATGCCGTTGCGTTCGCGGCGAACCCCCTCCACCACCGCTTCGCGGCGGTCCCCCTCCCCGTGCCGGGGAGGACCTGCATTACGCAATCGCCTCGCCGAACATCAGCGCGCGCACGAACCGCACCGGCGGCGACCCGTGCGAGATCGCGGCATCGTTGTAGCGCATCAGGTCGAACTTCGCCCCGCCGCGCCGCTCCGCCTCGCGGCGCATGTCCATATGCTCGCTATAGCCGACGAAATAGCTGAGCAACTGCGTCGACCCCAGCCGGGCGCGGGTCCATTTGCCCGCCGCCTCGCGCTCCTGCTGGAACGCGCCTTCCATCATCAGCTTCATCGCCTGCGCTTCGGTCAGCCCTTCGGTATGGATGCCGATGTCGAGCAGCGTGTTGGTGATCGAGCGCATCCGCATCTTGAGCACGGTCAGCTTGAACAGCGGATCGCCGTCGAGATAATCGGCATCGGCCATCAGCCGTTCGGCATACACCGCCCAGCCTTCGACGAATGGTCCCGACGACAGGACCGCGCGCAACACCGACTTGCTTTCGTTGCTGTGCGCGATCTGGAGGTAATGGCCCGGCATCGCCTCGTGGATCGACAGGTCGTGGATCATGTAATCATTATACTCGCGCAGGAACGACGTCGTCTGCGCCTCGGTCCAGTCCGCCGGGATCGGCGATACCGCGTAAAAGGTGCCTAGATGCTTTTCGAGCGGGCCGGGGCTGTCGCAATAGGCGACGGCGACGCCCTGCTGGAACTTGGGCATCTCGATGATCTGCACCGGCGTGGTCGGCACGCGCACCAGCCGCCTTTCGCGGACGAAGGCGGTCGCGCTCTCCAGCGTCGCGCGCGCCTTCGCCATCACCTGCGACCGGGTCGGGCGGCGGGCATAGCTCATCTCCAGCGCCGCCTCGATCGCCTTCTGCTGCTGTGCCGGGCTCGGTCGGGCAGGGGTTGGTGGCGCCTTTGGCCGGCCGCGCAGCACCAGTCGGGCGAGCTGGTACATCTCCGCGCGGGTTTCCACCGCGGCCTTTGCCGCGCGCGCTTTGATCTCGGTGCGCGACAGCGGCGACAGCAGCGCGAACTTCACCTTCTGATCGTACAACTCGGGGCTCAGGCGGAAATCGCCTTTGGCTGCGGGCACCACCACCGTGTCCAGCCAGCGCTGCTGTTCGGCGGTCGCGGTGCGCAGCGTCGCCACCGCGCGGTCGAAGCGCGCACGGTCGCCGCGCGACAAACTGCCCTTATGCGGTGCCAGCATCGTGTCGACGATCTGGAGGATGCCGCCATTCTGCCTGGCGACCGTGATCGCATAGATGGCGGGGACGCGTGCCGGCACGATGCTGTCGCGCATCTGCGCGAACATCGCCGGCACCGCCTCCATCCGCTTCGTCGCCGACCGCAGCCGTTGCGGCCATGGTGCGAAGTCGCGGGCGGCCAGCGCATAGAGCCCGCCCGAAATCGTGCCAGCCGCCCCCTGCGGGTCCCATGCGAAGGGTTGCAGCACCTCCAGCGTCCACAGCTGGTAGCGCAGTTCGTTGTCGAGCAGCGCGGCATCGACCTGGTCGTCGCGTGACAGCGACGCGCGCGGGATCGCGGACAGATCGGTGAGGGTCGCGCGCAGGAATTCGGCATCGCGCGCGCGGCCGGTTGCCGAGAGGTCCTCGACCTGGTCGTCGAAGGCGTGGTTGCCCAGCGCGGTGGCATAGCCGGGATGCAGTTTCGCCATGCCGTCGAGATAGCGTTTCGACAGCCGCGCGAACTCGCCTGCCGGTCCGCTCTGCGCCAGCGCCGGAAAGCTGCCCGCGAGCGGCGCAAGCGCCATCAGCGCGACGAAGTGGCGACGGTACATCGATATTCCCCCTGAATCCTGTCGCCCACGCTATCGCGCGCGCCACGCCGGACAAAGGGGAATCAGCGGGCGTCCCGAAGTTCGATCGCGCGGGCGAATACCGCTGCGAACATCTCCGGCGTCAACCGCCCGGTATTCTGGTTGTAGCGCGAACAGTGATAGCTATCGATCAGCACCTGCCCGCCGGGCATGCCGTGTTCGGCCAAGTGCGCGAACCGCGCCTTGGGCAGGCGTCCGCCCAGCACCTTCACCGCCGACTGGTGCGCGATCGCGCCGAGCGCGACGACGACGCGCAGCGACGGCATCGTCGCCAGATCGGCGTCGAGGAACGGACGGCAGGTGCGGACTTCCTCGGGCGTCGGCTTGTTCTCCGGCGGCAGGCATCGCACCGCGTTGACGATCGCGATCCCCTTGGCAACCGGTGCGTCGTCCGGCTTGCCGGTATAGCCGCCCTCGGCAAGGCCCGCAGCGATCAGCGTGTCCCAGAACAGCGGCCCCGACCGGTCGCCGGTGAAGGGGCGGCCGGTGCGGTTGGCGCCCTGCAGGCCCGGTGCCAGGTCGATGATCGCCAGCCACGGATCGGCATCGGCGAGCGGAGCGACGGGGGCGTTCCACCAGCCGGGATGTTCGACGCGCAGCTGCTCGCGCAACGTGACGAGGCGCGGGCAGCGCGGGCAGTCGCGCGACGGTTCGGCGGCGGGGGCAGGGGCGACGGGTTCGAGGGTGGCAGTTTCCATCGCCAGCCGATAGGCGCAGGCGATGACGAGCTCAACCTATGCGATCGCGATCGGCTCCAACCGCCGCGGGCGGCATGGCGATCCGGTCGCCGAGGTACGCGCGGCGATCGCGGCGCTGGCGGGCGTACATGCGGTGGGGCCGATCGTGGCGAGCGCGCCGCTGGGGCCATCGCTGCGACGCTATGCGAACACCGTCGTGCTGCTCGACAGCGACCTGTCGCCGCCCGACCTGCTCGTGCGGCTGAAGGCGATCGAGCGGGCGTTCGGCCGACGGCGGGGGCGCCGCTGGGGTTCGCGCGTACTCGACCTCGACATCATCCTGTGGTCGGGCGGCAGCTGGCACGGGCCCGGCCTGTGCGTACCGCATGTCGCGTTTCGCGGCCGCGGTTTCGTGCTGCGCCCGCTGTGCCGGATCGCTCCGGCATGGCGCGATCCGGTCAGCAATCGGACGATCCGCCAGCTGCACCAACTGGTTGACCGCGCCCGCCCGCGTGACTAGGGGCGGGGCTTCGTGGGCCCGTAGCTCAGTTGGTAGAGCAACGGACTTTTAATCTGTAGGTCTCGGGTTCGAATCCCGACGGGCTCACCACATTTTCCCCTTTGCCTGTTCGCGGCGGTCCCGAAGAACGATCGCGACGCCAACGATATCGCGGTCGTTTCGGCAGAGCCGTCCGGGCGGCAGGCGTGCGACATCGCCAGCTTTAGCGAACACGATGCGGTGCCGCGGGCGACGCGACCGCGATCTGCGCGACGCTGGTCCATGGTGCGAGCGAACTGGCGCGGTCACTGGCCGCGTTCCGCATCCCGGGGAACGAAACGCGTCGCTTTGCCGCGTTGCTGCGTTCGGACGGGATGATCGATCCGCTCGCCCCCGAACCCCGCCCGTCGCGCAACACGCCGTGGAGCGTCATCGGCATCGCCGTGGCGCTGGCCACCCTGTCGCTGCTGTTCGTGCTTGCCGAACGGGTGGCGCAGGGCGATGCCTTCGCGTTCGACCGGCGGTTGCTGCTGGCGCTGCGTGGCACCGATGGCGCGCCGATCGGGTCGGCGCGGTTCACGTCGATGGTCCGCGACGTCACCGCGCTGGGCAGTACCACCGTGCTGACCATCGTCGTCGCCTTTGCCGGCCTGCTGCTGGCCAGTGTCGGGCGGTGGCGCTCCGGGGTGCTGGTCGCGCTGGCCTGTGCCGGGGGAAGCTGGACCAACGTGCTGTTCAAGCATGCCGTGGCGCGCGCCCGCCCCGACCTGGTCCCGCATCTGATGGACGAGACGTCGAACAGCTTCCCCAGCGGCCACGCCGCCAATTCGGCGATCGTGTACCTGACGCTGGCGACGCTCGCGTGGCCGATGCTGCGGCAGGGCGCAGCGCGTGGGTTCGTGGTCGTTGCCGCGGCGTTGCTGGTCGTCGCGATCGGGATGAGCCGGGTCTATCTGGGCGTACACTGGCCGAGCGACGTGCTGGCCGGGTGGCTGTTCGGCGCGCTGTGGGCGATCGGGTGGTGGCGGATCGAGCTGCGGGTGCTGGGTGGGCGGTAGGGGGCGACGCGGAACGAAGCGAGCGAACCGGATCGGCTTCGGGGAAGGGCGCGCGAGGGATCGCCGAATCTGATCCTGAGGGGGATGACATAGGGCGGAACCGTTCGTCCTGACGTCATCCCGCTGTCGGTAACGGTTGGGCAGCGGCGCGCCTGTCTGCACACGTCACCCCAGCGGAGGCCGGGGCCTTTGTGGGGCGGGTGCGCTGGCTTCCACGGGGAGACCCCAGCCTTCGCCGGGGTGACGGTGGTGGGGCAAGCCTTCCGGAGCTGCCCCGCTATCCGCCAAGCTGCGCCAGCAACGCCTTTGCCGCCGCCGTCTCGGCGTCCTGTTTCGACGTGCCGGTCGCTTCCGCCGCGGCCAGCTTGCCGATGGTCACCCGCACGGTGAAGCGTGGCGCGTGGCCGGGGCCGCTCTTGTCGACGATGGCGTATTCGGGCGGGCGGCGGTTGTGGGCGGCGGCCCATTCCTGCAGCGCGGACTTGGGATGGCGCGGGACGCCCAGCTGCGCGTCGATCCGCGATCCCCATAGCCGGCGGACGAGGTCGCGCGCGGCGTCGTGGCCATGGTCGCGATAATAGGCGCCGATCAGCGCCTCCATCACGTCGCCCAGCACATTGTCGCTGTCGCCCGCGCCGTCGTCGCGCGCCTGCTTGCCGAGCCTGAGATGCGGCACGACGCCGATGCCGCGCGCGATCTCGGCACAGACCGCACCCGTCACCAGCGCATTGAAGCGTTTCGACAGCGCGCCTTCGGTTTCGGACGGGAACCGGTCGTAGAGCCATTCGGCGACCGACAGGCCGAGCACGCGGTCGCCGAGGAATTCGAGCCGCTCATAGGTCGCGCGCGCGGTGCTGCCATGCGTCAGCGCGCGTTCGTAATCGTCGATCCGGGTCGGGGCGCGGGCCAGCGCCTGCTCGACCCAGCGGGGCAGGGCGTCGCTCAGAAGCCTTCCCCGATCCGGTTCCACCGCGCCGCCGACACCCAGGTCCATGGCAGCAGCCACTGTGCAGACCCGTCGGTCGAGAAGAAGTTCACGACCGCTTTGCCCTCGATATTCTCCAGCGGCACGATGCCGATGCCACCGCCTTCGCGCGCCGGGAAGCGGCTGTCGGCGCTGTCGTCGCGATTGTCGCCCATCAGGAACGCATGGCCGGCGGGGACGGTGAACACGCCGGTATCGTCGGCTTCGGTCGTGCCGAGGTCGAGGACGTTGTAGCTCTTGCCGCCGGGCAGCGTCTCGCGGAACTGCGGATAGGCGCAGACCGGCTTTTCGGCGACGATGCGCTGGAACGCGTAGTCGCAATCCGTGTTGGGCGAAACGGCGACGACGAAATCGGGCATCCGCTGCTTGGTGATCGCCTTGCCGTTCAGGAACAGCTGGCCGCCGCGCATCTGCACCGTGTCGCCGGGGATGCCGATCACGCGCTTGATATAGTCCTGCCTCGCGGTCGGCGGCGCCTTGAACACCACCACGTCGCCGCGGGCCGGCGTGCGCGGCAGGATGCGACCGGGGATCAGCGGGATGCCCCACGGCAGCGAATAGCGCGAATAGCCATAGTTCCATTTGGTGATGAACAGATAGTCGCCGATCAGCAGCCGCGGCTGCATCGACCCCGACGGGATCGAGAAGGGCGAGAACAGGAACGACCGGATGATGAACACCACGATCGCCAGCTTGAGCAGGAAGACCATCAGGTCCGCCGCCTCCGAACGCTTCGGCTTGGGGGCAGGCGCGGGCGGAGTCGGCGTGGAAGCGGCCGGGGCGGGGTCGAGAGCCATGGAGCGAGCCATGCGTGCGACGGGGCGGGGCGTCAAGCGGGTTGGGGGGACTGCCTATCCGCTTGCGTCGCTCCAGCGGAGGCTGGAGCATCTATGGGGCGGGCGCAGCGGGTATCCACGAGGAGACCCCAGCCTTCGCTGGGGTGACGTTTGAGGCGAGGGAGGTGCCTTCCCCTCGCGTCACCCCAGCGCAGGCTGGGGTCTCCCGCGGCTCAAACGATGTCGTCGAACAAATCCCGCCATTTCGGGTTCGACTCGGCGATCAGCCGATGTTTCCATTGCGTCCGCCACGCCTTCAACGCCTTCTCCCGCCGGATCGCGGTTTCGATATCGTCGTGGTGCTCCGCCAGAACCAGCGTCCTGATCCCGTACTTCCGGCAATGGGCCGAACCTTCGTCCCCGCGATGCTGCCAGACGCGCGCGGCGAGGTTCGCGGTCACGCCGATATAGGTCATGCCGAACGGGCGGTTCGCCATGATGTACGTCCAGCCGCCACGCATCGGGCAGGCGTATCGTGATGCGGAGGGAGATGCCAGCCTGCGCTGGCATGACGTGTCAGGGAAACGGCGTCACCCCAGCGAAGGCTGGGGTCTCCATCGGCTCCATCCCATGTGCAAGCCGCGAACGCCGCGCCCGACCCGGTAGAAGGGTGTGGACCTGCCCCCGTCCTCCGCTCTAGGGCTGCGGCCATCCTAACCGACGAACAGACGAGGGACGATATGGCGATGCAGGACTGGTCCGCGATCGAGGGGCTGACGCAGACGAAGCTGACCGACCTGTTCGCGGGCGATGCGGATCGGCTGGACAAGCTGACCGTCGATGTCGCGGGCGTGCATTTCGATTTCGCCAAGACACATCTCGACGATGCGGCGATCGCGGCGTTCACCGGGCTGGCGACGACGATGGAACTGGCCGCCAGGCGCGACGCGCTGTTCGCCGGACAGGTCGTCAACGTCACCGAGGGCCGCGCCGCGACGCATACCGCCGAGCGGGGCGAGGGCAGTCCCGACGACGTGGCGCAGGCCCGCGCGTTCCAGGGGCGGATGCGGCAGGTGATCGACGCGATCGAGGCCGATGCGTTCGGGCCGGTGCGCCACATCCTGCATGTCGGCATCGGCGGATCGGCGCTCGGCCCCGACCTGATCTTCGACGCGCTGGGCCGCGACGAGGACAAGTACGACGTCGCGATCGTTTCGAACGTCGACGGGGTGGCGATGGAGGAGGCGCTCAAGGGCTTCGATCCGGCCGCCACGCTGCTGGTCGTCGCGTCCAAGACCTTCACCACGACCGAGACGATGCTGAACGCCGGATCGGCGCTGGCATGGATGCGCGAGGGCGGGGTCGAGGACCCGTTCGGGCGCGTCATCGCGCTGACCGCCGCGCCGGACAAGGCGGTGGAATGGGGCGTCGACGAGACGCGCGTGCTGCCCTTCGCCGAGTCGGTCGGCGGGCGCTATTCGCTGTGGTCGACGCTGGGATTTCCGTTCGCGCTGGCGCTGGGGTTCCAGGCGTATGAGGAACTGCTGGAGGGCGCGGCCGAGATGGACCGGCATTTCCGGCTGACCGAACCGGCGCGCAACGCGCCGGTGCTCGCCGCCTTTGCCGATCTCTATTATTCGCAGGTGCGCGGGTGCGAGACGCGGGCGACCTTCGCCTATGACGAGCGGTTGCGGCTGCTGCCGTCCTATCTGCAACAGCTGGAGATGGAATCGAACGGCAAGTCGGTGACGGCGGCCGGCGCGCCGCTGGGGCGCAATTCGGCGGCGATCACGTGGGGCGGGGTCGGCACCGACGCGCAGCACGCGGTGTTCCAGCTGCTGCACCAGGGTACGCGGATCGTGCCGCTGGAATTCGTCGCGGTGGTGGAGGCAGGCGACACGCTCGACCCCGCGCATCACCGGCAGCTGCTGCTCAATGCCTTTGCGCAGGGCGCGGCGCTGATGGCGGGCAAGGGCAACGACGATCCGGCGCGCGCCTATCCCGGCGACCGGCCGTCGTCGACGATCCTGCTGCAAGACCTCGACGCGCGGACGCTGGGCGCGTTGCTGGCGTTCTACGAGGCGCGGACGTTCGTGAACGCGGCGCTGCTGGGCATCAATCCGTTCGACCAGTTCGGCGTCGAGCTGGGCAAGGAAATGGCGAAGGCAGCCGATCGCTGCGGTCAGACGTTCGATGCGTCGACCAACGACCTTCTGGCACGGGCAGGACTTGCATGAGCGATTACGACTACGACCTCTTCGTCATCGGCGCGGGGTCCGGCGGCACGCGCGCGGCACGCGTTTCGGCGGCCTATGGCGCGAAGGTGGCGGTGGCGGAGGAATACCGCGTCGGCGGGACCTGCGTCATCCGCGGCTGCGTGCCCAAGAAGCTGCTGGTGTACGGCGCGCACTTCGCCGAAGACCTGCGCGATGCCAATGCGTTCGGCTGGGACGTGCCGTCGCAATGCCATTTCAGCTGGGAGCGGCTGCGCGACAACGTCCTGGCCGAGGTCGACCGGATCAACGGCGCGTACACCGCCACGCTGGAGAACCACGGCGTCGAGATCCTCCACGAACGCGCGACCGTCACCGGGCCGCATTCGGTGAAGCTGTCGGGCGGACGCGAGGTGACGGCCGAGCGCATCCTGATCGCGGTGGGCGCGACGCCCGCGGTGCCGTCATGCCCCGGCGCGGAGCATGGCATCACATCGAACGAGGCGTTCCACCTCGACGCGATCCCGAAGCGCGTGCTGATCGCGGGTGCGGGCTATATCGCCAACGAATTCGCGGGCGTGTTCCATCAGTTCGGCGCGCACGTCATCCTCATCAACCGCACCGACGTGATCCTGCGCGGCTATGACGAATCGATCCGCGACCGGCTGCTCCAGATTTCGATGACCAAGGGCATCGAGTTCCGCTTCCATGCCGAATTCGAGGGGATCGAGAAGGGCGAGGATGGATGCCTGACGGTCAGGATGTCGGGGCATGAACCGGTCACCGTCGACATGGTGATGTTCGCGACCGGTCGTACTCCCAATACCGAAGGGCTGGGGCTGGAGAGCGCCGGCGTCGCGCTGGACGACAAGGGCGCGGTGAAGGTGAACGAGCAGGCGCAGTCGTCGTGCCCGTCGATCTATGCGGTGGGCGACGTCACCAACCGCGTGCAGCTGACCCCGGTCGCGATCCGCGAGGGGCAGGCGTTCGCCGACCGCACCTATGGCGGCAAGGACGTGACGCTCGATTACGACTGCATCCCGAGCGCGGTGTTCAGCCATCCGCCGATGGCGGGCGTCGGCATGACCGAGGGCGAGGCGAAGAACAAGCTGGGGTCGGTCAAGGTGTACCTGTCCGATTTCCGCCCGATGAAGAACGTGCTGGCCGGCCGCAACGAACGCGCGCTGTACAAGATGATCTGCGAGGAGACGACCGGACGGATCGTCGGGCTGCACATGATCGGGCCGGACGCGCCGGAGATCCTGCAGGCAGCGGCGATCGCGGTGAAGGCCGGGCTGACCAAGGACCAGTTCGACCAGACGGTCGCGCTGCATCCGACGATGGCCGAAGAGCTGGTGCTGATGAAATAGTTCGAACTCCTCCCCGTGCCGGGGAGGAGTTTCAGCCTTCCGCGAGGATCGCGTCGGCCTCGCTCAGGCGGTCCCCGCCGACCCGTTCGCCGATCGTCGCGGTCACCGCGACGTTCATCGTCACGTTGCCCAGCGTCCGCACGATGTCGGGCAGCGTCTCCACCGCGACCAGCAGCGCCAATGGTTCGACCGGCACGCCCATCGCGACGGCAATCGGTGCGATCGAGGAGACGAAGCTGATCTGGCCGGGCAAGCTCGCCGCGCCCATCGTGGTGATCGCGCCCGCCGCGATCCCCGCCGCGATCTGTCCCGCGCCCAAGGGCACGCCGAACACGTGCGCGACGTAGAGCGCGACGCCGAGGTTCATCGCCGGACCCGTAGCGCGGAACAGCGCGACCGCCATCGGCAGCACCACGCCCGACGTCGCCACCGGCACGCCGACATCGCCCGCGCCCTTCAGCATCGCCGGCAACGACGCGAGCGAACTCTGCGTCGAGATCGCGACCGCCTGCGCCGGGGCGGTGCCTTTCAGGAACTGCCCGATCGGCACCCGTCCGCCGAAGCGCGCCAGCGGATAGGCGAGCAGCCAGATGCCCATCCCCACGCTCATCAGCACCAGCACGTAATGGACCAGTGCGCCGAACGCCGCGGTGCCGGCCCGCGCCCCGACGACATAGCCCAGCGCGAACACGCCGATCGGGCCCAGCCACAACACCCAGTTGATGACGATCAGCATCGTGTCGGCGATCGCCTGGAACAGCCGAACCAAGACGCTGCGATTGTCCTGTGGCAGCCGGGTGAGCGCAAAGCCGAACACCAGCGTGAACAGGATCAGCGGCAGGAACTGGTCGTTCGCCGCCGCCGCCACCGGATTGGTCGGCACGACGCCCACGAGGAAGTCCGTGAACGGCGGCACCTTCGCGGCCGGGGCGGCGGTGCCGAAGGTCGCGCGCAGCGCCTCCGCCGCGGTATTGCCCAGCGGGAACAGGTCGAGCAGCGTCAGCGTGAACAGTGCGCCCAGCGCCGAGGACGTCCACAGGATGACGATGAACAACAGCAGCGACCGGGTGGCGATCCGCCCGGCGCGCGCCGCCTCCGCCGTCTGGGCGATGCCGGTGATGAGCAGCGCCACGACCAGCGGCACGATCGTCATGCGCAGCGCGTTCAGCCACGCGGTGCCGATCGGTTCGGCCACGGCGATGCCCGACAGCGCGGTATCGGGCGATTGCCCCGCGAGGACGATGCCCAGCGCCAGCCCCGTGCCCAGTCCCGCCAGAATTCGTGTCGCCTGCGACATGCTCGCCCTTTTGATAAAGTGGCGGTAATAGCTCCGCCGATCGATCGCTCAACCTGAAGGCGTATGTCACGATGGCAAGGAAATATTTCGGCACCGACGGGATTCGCGGGCTGACCAACAGCAAGCCGATGACCGCCGAGATGGCGATGCGCATCGGCATGGCGGCCGGCGCGCACTTCCGTCGGGGCGATCACCGCCACCGCGTGGTGATCGGCAAGGACACGCGGCTGTCGGGCTATATGCTCGAAAACGCGATGGTCGCGGGCTTCACCTCGGTCGGCATGGACGTGGTGCTGGTCGGCCCGTTGCCGACCCCGGCGGTGGCGATGCTGACCCATTCGATGCGCGCCGACATGGGGGTGATGATCTCCGCCAGCCACAACCCGTATCAGGACAACGGCATCAAGCTGTTCGGTCCGGACGGGTACAAGCTGTCCGACGCCGACGAACTGGCGATCGAGGAACTGATCGACAGCGAGATCGACCTGTCGGCGCCGGGCGATATCGGCCGCGCCAACCGGATCGAGGACGCGCGCGGACGCTATATCCACTTCGCCAAGTCGACCTTCCCCGAAAACCTCCGGCTGGACGGCATGAAGCTGGTCGTCGATTGCGCGAACGGCGCCGCCTACAACGTCGCGCCGTCGGCCCTGTGGGAACTGGGCGCGGAAGTGATCGCGATCGGCGTCACCCCGAACGGCAAGAACATCAACGACCGCGTCGGATCGACCGCGCCGCAGACGCTGTCGGAAACCGTGGTGTCGTCGGGCGCGGCGGTCGGCATCGCGCTGGACGGCGACGCCGACCGGCTGATCGTGGTCGACGAAGCCGGGCGGGTGATCGACGGCGACCAGTTGATGGCGACGATCGCCGCCAGCTGGGCGCGCGCAGGACGGCTGAAGGGCGGGGGGCTGGTTGCCACCGTCATGTCGAACCTCGGCCTCGAACGGCATCTGTCGGCGCAGGGGCTGGGCCTGGTCCGCACCGCGGTCGGCGACCGGCACGTGCTGGAGAAGATGCGGACGGCCGGATACAATGTCGGCGGCGAACAGTCGGGGCATATCATCCTGTCCGACTATGCCACCACCGGCGACGGGCTGGTCGCGGCGTTGCAGGTGCTGGCCGAAATCCAGCGCGCGGGCGCGCCGGCGAGCGAGGTGCTGCACCGCTTCGATCCGTTGCCGCAGCTGCTCAAGAACGTCCGCTTCGCCGGCGGCAAGCCGCTCGACGATCCGCGGGTGAAGGATGTGGTCGCCGGGGTCGAGGCCGAACTGGCCGGGCGCGGGCGGCTGGTGCTGCGCGCGTCGGGGACCGAGCCGGTGATCCGCGTGATGGCCGAGGGCGACGATGCGGGACATGTCGAGCAGGTCGTCGACCGCATCTGCGACGCGGTGCGGCAGGCGGCGGGCTGATGCTGGTCATGAAGCCTGCGTGCGAACGGTGCGCGGCGCCGCTGCCGGCGGCGGCGCATGGCGCGTTCGTCTGTTCGTACGAGGACACGTTCTGCGCGGAATGTGCGGATGAACTGGACGAGGTGTGTCCGACGTGTCGGGGTGAGTTGGTCGACCGGCCGACCAGACGCAAATAGATCCTCCCCGGAACGGGGAGGGGGACCAGCCAAAGGCTGGTGGAGGGGGGTGTCCGCATACGGAGCCGTTGCGTTGCGCGGAGAACCTCCTCCACCATGCTGCGCATGGTCCCCCTCCCCGTGCCGGGGAGGACTTTCAACGCCCGTCCGCCGCTGCTAACCCGGCCGCATGACCACACCCCGCATCCTGATCGTCGCCGGTTCCGATTCCGGCGGGGGCGCCGGTATCCAGGCGGATATCAAGACCGCGACGATGCTGGGCGCGCATGCGATGACCGCGATCACCGCCGTCACCGCGCAGAACACGCTGGGGGTCGACGCGGTCCATCCGATCCCGACCGACATGGTCATGGCGCAGGTCGATGCGGTGGTGCGCGACATCGGCGTCGATGCGGTCAAGATCGGCATGATCGGGTCGGCCCGCACCGCCCATGCGCTGGCCGACCGGCTGCGCGACCTGCGCGGCATCCCGGTGGTGTTCGATCCGGTGATGATCGCGACCAGCGGTGCGCGGCTGGCCGACGAGGCGACGGTCGCGGCGTTCGAACGGTTGATGGCGGTGGCGACGCTCGCCACGCCCAACCTGCCCGAACTGGCGGCGCTGGGCGGGGTCGATCCGGTCCTCGACCGCGGCTGCGCGGTGCTGGCCAAGGGCGGACATGGCGAGGGCGAGGTGGTCGTCGACCGGCTGCACCAGCGCGCGCCCGGTGCCGCGCCGCTGGTCGAATGGTCTTCGCCGCGGATCGACGGCATGGCGACGCACGGCACCGGCTGTACCCTGTCGACCGCGATCGCGTGCGAACTGGCCAAGGAATGGACGCTGGTCGAGGCGATCGGCCGCGCACGCAGCTTCGTGCGGATCGCGATGCTCGGCGCCGACGAACTGGGGCGCGGCGCGGGGCCGATGGCGCAGCAGGGGGTGCGGCTCGACCTCAACCAGTCGCGCTGGTCGCCGATGCTCAACCAGGTGACGGTGCCGGCCGACGACGTGCCGGCCAGCGAGCATTTCTACCGCCTGCTCGGCCTCAAGACGATCGTGCGTTCCAGCCGCCGCTATGCCCGGTTCGAGAGCGAGGGGGGCGCGACTTTCTCGATCGAGATGACCGACGAGCGCAAGGTGCCGGCGGTGTATTTCGAGGTCGGCGACCTGAACGTCGCGGTCCATTATCTGAAAGGACAGGGGCTGTCCTTCGCGCAGGAGCCGATCGACCGGCCATGGGGCTGGCGCGAGGCGCGGCTGTTCGATCCGGCGGGGAACGAGGTGTGCCTGTACCAGGCGGGCGAGATGCGGCGGTTCCCGCCATGGCGCATCGCCGATGCCTGACTGGAGTCACGAGGCCCGCCATACGGGGCCGGTGGCGGGGGTGGACGAGGCCGGGCGCGGGCCGCTGGCCGGGCCGGTGGTCGCGGCGGCGGTGGTGCTGGACCGCGACTGTATTCCCGATGGCCTCAACGATTCGAAGCAGTTGAGCGCGAAACGTCGCGCCGGGCTGCACGCCCGGCTGCTCGACTGCGCGACGGTCGGTGTCGGGATCGCCACCGTTGAGGAGATCGACCGGCTCAACATCCTGTGGGCGACGATGCTGGCGATGGAACGCGCGGTCGACGCGCTGGGGGTCGCGTGCGGCATGGTGCTGGTCGACGGCAACCGCTGCCCGAACTGGTCGTATCCCAGCGTCGCGGTCGTCGGTGGCGACGCGATCAGCCTGTCGATCGCCGCCGCGTCGATCGTCGCGAAACAGACGCGCGACGCGATGATGATCGACGCCGACGAGCTGCATCCCGGCTATGGCTGGTCGTCGAACAAGGGCTATGGCGCGAAGGTGCATCTGGAGGCGCTGCGGACGCTGGGGCCGACGCCGCTGCACCGGCGGAGCTTCGCGCCGGTCGCGCAGGCGCTGCTGCTTTAAAATCCTCCCCGTGCCGGGGAGGATTTGCGACGAGTTGAGGGTTACCACATCTTGAGTCTTCGGCCCTCGACCGGACTCAACATCTGCCCCGCGACGACTCGATTCGTCGCCGCAACGACTCTGCCTACCCGACCGAGTCAAGCATTACCTCTTGACCGCGACTCGTGGATTCCCTGAAATGGCACCGATTCAAGGGGGACTGACGACGATGGTGGCGACGAAAATCCGGGCGAAGGCGCCCAAGACGGTCACGCTGCCGCTCGACCGCATCCTGATGGACGACTGCATCGACGCGATGCGCTCGCTGCCGGCGAAGTCGATCGACTGCATCTTCGCCGATCCGCCCTACAACCTGCAACTGGGCGGCGACCTGCTGCGGCCCGACGGCAGCCAGGTCGATGCGGTCGACGACGACTGGGACAAGTTCGACAGCTTCGCCGCGTACGACAAGTTCACGAAAGCGTGGCTGGCCGAGGCGCGGCGCATCCTGAAGCCCGACGGCACGATCTGGGTCATCGGCAGCTATCACAATATCTATCGCGTCGGGTCGATCGTGCAGGACCAGGGCTTCTGGATCCTCAACGACATCGTGTGGCGGAAATCGAACCCGATGCCCAATTTCAAGGGCACGCGCTTTACCAACGCGCACGAGACGATGATCTGGGCATCGATGGGCGAGAAGGCGCGCTACACCTTCAACTATCGCCAGATGAAGACGCTGAACGACGAATTGCAGATGCGATCGGACTGGGAATTCCCGATCTGCGGCGGGCCGGAGCGGCTGCGCAAGGATGGGACGAAGGTCCACCCGACCCAGAAGCCCGAGGCACTGCTGTACCGCGTGCTGCTGGCGTCGACCAGGCCCGGCGACGTGGTGCTCGACCCGTTCTTCGGCACCGGCACCACCGGCGCGGTCGCCAGGCGGCTGGGGCGGCATTTCATCGGCATCGAACGCGACGCGACCTATGTCGAGGCGGCGACGGCGCGGATCGAGGCGGCGCTGCCGCTCGACGAATCGGCGATCCGCGCCATGCGCGCGCCGACCAAGCCGCCGCGCGTGGCCTTCGGCGTGCTGGTCGAGAACGGCCTGCTGCCGCCGGGGTCGGTGGTCACCGACGCCAAGCGCCGCTTCCGCGCGACCGTGCTGGCCGACGGATCGCTGCTGTCCGACTGCGGCACGGCCGGGTCGATCCACAAGCTGGGCTCGACGCTTCAGAACGCGCCGTCGTGCAACGGCTGGACCTTCTGGCATAGCGAGGGGCCGAACGGGCTGGTCCCGGTCGACGCGCTGCGCCAGCAATGGCTGCTCGCGACCCAGCCCTGATGTATCTGCGCCCGGTCCGCTTCGTCGACACGCCGGTCGGACTGCCCGACGGCAGCGTGGCACGGCTGGCGGGGGGGATGCTGTGGTTCGCCGGCTATGAGGTGCGCGACCGGGCGGGATTGCGGATCACCGTGCCGGTCGCCGGGTTCGACGACTGGGTCGCCGGCCTGCCCGCAGCGCAGGCCGAGCGGGCGCACCTGCTCCACCGGCGGATCACCGCGCCTCGCCCGCCGCTGACGCTGGGCGAGCGGGTGCTGCGGTTCGACCAGCCGCAGGTGATGGGCATCCTGAACGTCACGCCCGACAGTTTCTCGGACGGGGGCGCGCATGTCGGCGATCCGGCGGGGGCAGCGGCGGCCGGGGTGGCGATGGCGGCGGCGGGGGCGGCACTGATCGACCTTGGCGGCGAATCGACCAGACCCGGTGCGGCGACGGTGTGGGAGGGCGACGAGATCGCGCGGATCGTGCCGGTGGCCGGGCGGCTGGCGGCGGCCGGGGTCGCGGTGTCGGTCGACACGCGCAAGGCGGTGGTGATGGAGGCGGCGCTGGCGGCGGGCGCGCGGATCGTCAACGACGTCGCCGCACTGTCCTATGATCCGCGCGCGCTGGCGGTTGTCGCGGCGGCGGGGTGCCCGGTGGTGCTGATGCATTCGCCCGCGGCGACGCAGGGGCCGCATGGTGGCGATGGCTATGCCGACCCGCTGCTCGACGTGTTCGACTGGCTGGAGGCACGGGTCGAGGCGGTGGTCGCCGGCGGGGTCGACCGCGCGAGGATCGTCGTCGATCCCGGCATCGGCTTCGGCAAGGCGCTGGCCGACAATCTCGCGCTGGTGAACGGCCTCGCGCTGTTCCACGGGCTGGGTTGCCCGGTGCTGCTGGGGGCCAGCCGCAAGCGGATCATCGGCGCGCTGTCGAACGAGGCACCCGCCGACCAGCGGCTGGGCGGATCGGTCGCGCTGACGATGGCGGGCATCGAGCGCGGCGCGCAGCTGGTCCGGGTGCACGACGTGGCGGAGACGGTGCAGGCGATCCGCGTATGGCGCGGCCTGCGCGACGCGGCGCTGGTGGTGCGGTAGAGCCTTCCTCGTCATTCCCGCGAAGGCGGGATCCATGGCCGCCAGGGGTTCTGCCGGCGTCGCTGCGGCAGCGTTCATGGACTCCCGCCTTCGCGGGAGTGATGAACATGGGATATTAGCCCGACCCCGCAACGTCCGCTATAGGGACGGCCATGGTTCGCGTTCTCCTGTTGCTCGCCGCGTTGTCGGTGTTGTTCGCCGATGTCGCCGATGCCCAGCAGAACGGGTTCGACCTCGACGGTCCCGAAGTCGCGGTCAGCGTGCGGCGCGGCGATACCGAATTGCCGGTGGCGGCGGTTCCGGCGCTGCGCGGCGGCGACAGGCTGACGGCAAGGGCGTTGCTGCCCGCCGACCAGTCGGAGCGCTATCTGCTGGTCGTCGCCTTCCTGCGTGGGGCGACCAACCCGCCGCCCAAGGACTGGTTCTTCTCGGTCGAGACGTGGAAGCCGAAGAAGAACACGCTGACCGTCACCGTGCCCGATGGTGCCGAACAGGCGATGCTGTTCCTCGCCCCCGAAGCCGGTGGCGGGTTCTCGGCGGTGCGCGGCGCGGTGCGCGGGCGGCCGGGGGTGTTCGTCCGCGCGGCGCAGGACCTGTATCAGGCATCGCTCGACCGGCAGCGGCTGGACGCGTTCGTCGGCGCGATCGGGCGGATCGGCGACAGCGCGCCGGAACGACTGGCGACCGCCGCGCCGGTGCTGGCCGATGCGCTGCGCATCAAGCTGAACGCCGACTGCCTGCTGCGCCAGCGCGCGTTGCAGGCCGCGTGCCTGACCCAGCAGCGCGACGCGCTGGTGCTGCAGGCGCAGCGCGGCGCGACCTTGACCGAGACGCTGACCGGCACCCCGGTCGACCTCGCCTATCGCGTGGCGGCGACGCGCGAGGGCGGGGCGGGCTATTACAGTCCGTACATCGCGCTGGCCCGGGACGTCGCCCGGCTGTTCGGCGCGTTTCGCAGCGCGCAATATCAGTATCTGCCGGCACTGGCGCTGGGGCAGGGGAATGCGATCCACCTGCAACTGAACAGCGCGCCGTCGTTCCAGAATCCGCGATCGGTGCTGGTGGCGCCGCTGCCGCCGATCGGCGACGCCCCGCCGCCGCTGTGGCGATCGGCGGCACCCGGCGCGCTGTGCCTCGCCCGGCCCGGCCTCGTGCTGCCGATCGACGATGCCGCGCTGCTGTTCGCGACCGACTATGCCCGCGACCTCGTGCTGCGCGTGACGGCGCTCGACGGGCGGGTCTCGACGATCCGGCTGACTCCCGATGCCGAACGCGGCGGGCTGGTACTGGCCGGGGACGCCCCGCCGGCACCGGGGCCGGTGGCCGAGGCGGTGGTGCAGGGCCGCTGGGGCTTTGCGACGTTCAGCGGACCGCAGGTGCCGGCGCAGGTCGACGGCCCCGGCGCATGGACGCCGCGGCCCGATGCCGACGTCATCGTCGGGCGCGACCATCCGCTGGTGCTGCGCGGTGGAGCATCGGCCTGTGTCAGCGCACTGACGTTGCGCGATGGCGCCGGGCTCAGCCGGTCGCTGACGTGGAAGGCGGCGGGGCCGGATGCGATCGAGGCGACCCTGCCGCTGGGCAAGACCCGGCCGGGGCCGTTGACGCTGACCGTCGTGCGCCACGGTGCGGTCGCGCCCGATCAGATCGCGCTGACCGGACGGGCCGAGCCCAGCCGTCTCGACCGCTTCACCGTCCATGCCGGCGACCGTGACGGCGTGCTGGAAGGCGCACGGCTGGATCAGGTGACCGCGCTGACGCTGGGCGGCACGCGCTTTGCCGCCGGCGCGCTGACCCGCGTGGGAGAGGGTGACCGGCTGGTGCTGACCGCCGAACAGCCGCTGGCCGGGGGCAGGGACGTGACTGCCACCGTGGCGCTGCGCGATGGCCGCAGCGCCGGCGTGCCTGCGACGATCGCTCCGCCGCGCGCGACGGCGCAACTGCTCGACCGCCGGGTCGCATTCGATCCGCCGACCGGCGGCCTGCCGATTGAACTGCCGCAGGGGCTGGTGCCGACCGCAGCGACGCTGATCTTCTCCGCGCGGATCGCGGGCGGGTTGCCGGGCAGCGACGACGGGATCGAGATCGCGGCGGGCGATGCCGTCAAGCGGCTGACGATCGCCTCGGGCGCGGTGCAGCGGATCGGCGACGATGTGGTGGTGACGACGATCGCCCCGCAGGCGGCGTTCGGACCGGCGGTGGCGGGGCCGCTGCGCTTCCGCGCATGGCGCGCCGGGGCGGCGGGTGACTGGCAGGGGCTGGCGACGCTGGTGCGGCTGCCGGTGCTGAACGCGATCGCCTGTGCCGAGCGTTGCACCGTCACCGGGCGCGGCCTGTTCCTGCTCCGCGCGATCGGCACGACGCCGGACATGGCCGGGGCGACGGTGCTGCCCGGCGGCTTCGTCGGTACGACGGCGACGACCGCGGCTGCGGGCGAGGGGACGCTGTACCTGCAACTGCACGACGCCGGCGACGCGG
This sequence comes from Bacillus sp. 2B10, assembly GCA_003946805.1. Classification (GTDB taxonomy): domain Bacteria; phylum Pseudomonadota; class Alphaproteobacteria; order Sphingomonadales; family Sphingomonadaceae; genus Sphingomonas. Next base: position 36,249 of record RPSH01000015.1, read on the forward strand.
TGCTGCGGGTGAAGGTCCCGGCGGGCCGCTAGAGTGGAAACGGGCGTCACCCCAGCGAAGGCTGGGGTCTCGATCGGCTCCTGCTGCGTGCTACCACCGGGAGATCCCAGCCTTCGCCGGGACGACGCGCGTTTCGATACGGACGGATCAACCCTTGCGGCCGACGATCGTCACAGCAGCGGATAGCAGCCGGTCGCGGTCACGTCGGCCGGGATGCCCGGCAGCAGCCCGACGACCGGCGACCGGAACGGAAGCGAGATGACGACCTTGACCATTCCCGTGGCGGCGTTGCACGTCGTCCCCGATGTGACGACAACGTCGGTCGCGACCAGGCGCTGGCCATAGGTCCGCGCCCGCCCGACCGCATAGTCGGTCCGCGCCGCGGGGGTCTTGCAATCGGCGCTGACCGAGGTGCAGCGCGCCGTGCTGAACGCCACTTCCTTCACCGACTGCTTGATCCACAGGAAGCGCGATCCCTCGACGATCGCGAACAACATGCTCAGGAACACGGGGGCCAGCAGCGCGAATTCGACCACGGTGGCACCGCGCCGGTCGGCGGGCAGGGGCCGGGGGTGGCGGGCGGTCATTGCAACCGCACCACGGCCGCCTGCTCCAGCGTCGTGTCGCCGAACAGGCTGGCCGGCACGACCGCCGGAACGTAGCGGTAGCTGGCCTTGACCCGCAGGTAATAGCCCGACCTCGCAGCCGCGCTTCCCGATGCGGCGCCGCATGGCGCACCGCAGGTCGCGGTCGCGCGATAGCCGTTGTCGGCGGTCAGGCACGCACAGACCCGCGATTCGTTGACGCACGGCGTATCGCCGCCATTGCATTCGACCGTCACCACCAGGTTCGATGCGCCGGGCGCGCCGGCGATCGCCGCGACCATCGTCGGGATATTGGTGAAGGGGACCGCCGCGCGGTTGCTGAAACTGTGCACCGCGGTCGTGGCGACCCCCGAGCCCAGATTGCCGCGCTGGATGAAGAACATGCCGAAATCCAGCGCGGCGAGCATGATCGCGAACAGGAAGCAGGTGAGCAGCGCGAACTCGATCGTCGCCGCACCGCGCCGGTCGCGCAGCAAGTGTCGTGGCCCCATCATCCTCACCGTATCAGTTCGATCTTGTTCGGTCCGTTGCCGCCCCCGCCGGGCAGGCCGACGCAGGTCGATCCGGTGGTGCTGCCCCCGGTCGCCGTCACCCGGTTGGCGATCAGGACGAAGCACTGCCCGGCCGACTGGGTGCTGTTGCCGCCGCTGATCGTGACGTCCGAACGGGGGATATGCACCGCGCCGCTGAAGACGCTGTTCGATCCGCCGCCCCATGTGGTGGCGACCGTGGTCGCGGAATCGATCAGCACGCTGGCGATGGTTCCCGGCGTGCTGCCGGTCGGCGATGCCAGCAGCTTGGTCTTCGCGCCGCCGTTCAGGTTGACGACGCCCGACAGCACGAAGGTGACGTCGACCCCCGCCATGTCGAAATCGCTGGTCGAAACGCCTTCCAGCGACTGGCCGTAATTCTGGTTGTTGACCGGCGAATGATAGGGCCATGTCGTCCCGCCGGTGCCGTTGACGAAGTCGCCGGCTATCGTGTAGCGGCCCGCGCCGAACAGCACCGCACCCGCCACGCGCAGATCGCCGTTGATCCGGTGATTGGTCGTGCGCCCGAATACCAGCCGGCTTCCGCCCTCGGTGGTGATGCTGCCGCCCGCGCTGAACGTGCCGTCGGCCATCAGCATGACGCCGCTGCCCGACAGCGCGATCGCCTGGCCGCCGGCGGCGCGACCGATCCGATAGGCCCCCGCGCCCAGCACCAGCGCCGATCCGCCGCCGACCGCGATTCCCGCGACGACGTCGGTGTTCCCGTTGCCCGCCCGGATCCAGCTGCCGCCACCGATCGTGATCGACCGGAAGGCGTGGTTGCCCCGACCGATCGTCAGCGTCGATCCGCCGCCGATGTTCAGGTCGGCATTGATCGACACGCGGCCGTCGCCGATGCGGTTCGTCCCCGTCAGGCTGACGGTGCCGCTGCCGATCGACACGTCCCCGTCGCCGAAGGTGACGGCGCTGCCTGCCGCGACCCCGCCGTTGATGCGGATATTGCCGTCGCCAAAGGCCAGCGGCGAACCGCCCCCGACCGCAAGTCCCCTGGCGATGGTGATCGTCGATCCGGCGGCGAAGTCGACATTGACCCCCCCTTCGACCCGTAGCGTCCCGATCGTATAGTTGCCGGCGGGTACGAAGAACTTGCCGTTGCCCCGCCGATACGACGACACGTTCGCACTGGGGCTGTAGCCGAAGACCCAGTCCTCTCCGGCGGGCGTGACCGGATCGGCGATCGGGTCCGGCGCATCGAACGCGCCGATCGCCGCCCGCGCGGCCGCGATGTCGGCATTGTCGCGCAATGGATCGGAAAGGGTGGTTGCGACCCTGGTCCGCTTGTCCGCCGCGGGAACGTTGCCGTTCCACGACGGATTGACGAAATCGACGGCATAACGGATCGCATCGGCGGCAAGCGTGCCATATTGGTTCGTGATCGATCCCGCGCCCGACACGATGTTCTTCGCGCCGATCCGCGACCCGCCGTTCGCCACGTTGCCGATCCCGGCGACGGCGCAGTCGGGCGCATCGATCGTCGCGCCCCCGGACGTCGAAATGGCATCGCCGCTGCCCGACAGGCCGAGGATGCACGGCGGGACCGATTCGGGCCCCTTCAGCAATGCGGTGGCCGACGCGCCGACCGGGTAGCTGCCGCCCAGACCGATGCCCCGGGCGATCAGGATCGGCACGCGGGTCGTGACGGTCACCCGCACCGCCTTCATGCCGGGGCCGGGCGTATCGTTGAGCATCGTCGTCTCGATCGTCGCATCGGCCAGACCATTGACGCGGGCGAGATCGCGCGCGGCCGGGGCGAGGATCGCTTCGTTTTCATCGGCATGGTAGGCGATCGCCGCACCCAGCGCCGCGATGTCGGCGACCCGCTGGTTGACGACGCGCTGCTGCAGTCCGCGGTTCACATCAACCGCCATCGCCGACATTCCGACAAGGATCGACAGCGACATCGCCGCGATGACCGCAACGGTCCCGCGTCGGTTGCCGGCGATATGTTCGATCGGGTGCGACCACGTCATATGATAGCGCTACGACAGACTGCCTTTACGTTGTGTAAAGTATGCAGAACCGCAGCCGCGTCCTGCGCGACGGGTGGCCGCCCCGACGCGGTACATGATGGATTGCATGACGGTGCCGTGTAGGCTGGCGCGACGATCGCGTCCGTCGCGGTTCGCGGTCGACCGCGAATCCGATGTCTCTGGTCGGGGCGACAGGATTCGAACCTGCGACCCCCACACCCCCAGTGTGATGCGCTACCAGGCTGCGCTACGCCCCGATCAGAGAGGGCGTGCCTTTAGGCCCGGTTTGCGTGCCATGCAAGCCCGAAGCGTCGCCGCCGGCAAATGTTGCACGGGGCCCGTGCAGGTGATAGCTGCCCGCAGTTGACAGGATGCCGTGTTCGCGGCGTCCGCTTTTTCGGACATTCAGGCCAGCAATGCTCGTACCTTCCGCTTTCGCCCAGTCCGCCGCCGCTCCTGCGGCATCGGGTGGTTTCCTCGGCACGCTGATCGGCATCGCGCCGCTGCTGCTGATCTTCGTCGCCTTCTACTTCCTGCTCATCCGTCCGCAGTCGAAGCGAATGAAGACGTTGCAGGCATCGATCGCCGCGGTGAAGCGCGGCGACCAGGTTGTCACCGCCGGCGGCGTGATCGGCCGGGTAACCAAGGTCGAGGACGCGTTCGTCGAGGTGGAGATCGCGCCGAATACCCGCATCCGCGTGGTCAAGGCGACCATCGCCGAAGTCACGCCGCCGGCCGGCGCCAAGCCCGCGAACGACTGATGCTCGACTTTCCCCGCTGGAAACGGATCGCCATCTGGGCATCCGTGATCCTGTTGTCGCTGTTCGCGGTGCCGAGCCTGCTGCCCGAGGCGACCCGTGCGAAGCTGCCCGGCTGGGTGCCGACGCCCGCGATCAACTTCGGCCTCGATCTGGCGGGGGGCAGCTACATCCTGCTCGAGGCGCAGACGCAGGACGTCGCCGCGACCCGGGTCGAGGCGATGCGCGAGATGATCGCGACCGAGATGCGCCGCAACCCGCGGGTCAGCGTCGGCGACATCTCGACGCGCGGCGGACAGATCAGCTTCATGGTGCGCGACGCGACGCAGGTCGACGCCGCGCGTGAAAAGCTGCTGGGCCTGACCGGCGGCGGGGCGGGCATGACCGGCCAGCGCGAATGGGACATCGAGGTGCGCGACAACACGCGCTTCGTGCTGACCCCGACCCAGGCCGGCCTGCGCCTCGCGGTCGAGAATGCGATGAAGGACGCGACCGAGGTCGTGCGCCGCCGCATCGACGAACTGGGCACGCGCGAACCGACGATCATCCAGCAGGGCAGCAACCGCATCGTTGTGCAGGTCCCCGGCCTGTCCGATCCGAAGGCGTTGAAGGATCTGCTGGGCCGGACCGCGCGGCTGGAATTCAAGCTGGTCGATCTCGCCGCCGATCCGGCCGCGGTCGCGCGTGGACAGGCACCGGCGGGCAGCCAGATCCTGCCCTATCCGGCGCAGAACGCACCGATCGCGGTGAAGCGCACCACGATCATCTCCGGCGACCAGCTCGCCGATGCGCGCCAGACCTATGACCAGAACGGCCAGCCCAACGTCACGATCAACTTCAACGCGGAGGGCGGTCGCCGCTTCGCGAAGGTGACGCAGGAAAACACCGGCAAGCCCTTTGCGATCATCGTCGACAATTCGGTCATCTCGGCCCCGAACATCAACGAACCGATCCTCGGCGGCAGCGCCACGATCAGCGGGGGCTTCACCGCCGACAGCGCCAACCAGCTCGCCATCGCGCTGCGGTCGGGCAAGCTGCCGGTCGACCTGACCGTGGTGCAGGAAAGCACCGTAAGCCCCGAACTGGGTGCCGATTCGGTGAAGGCGGGCGTGACCGCCGCGATCATCGCGACCGTTGCCGTCATCGTGTTCATGGTCATGACCTATGGTCGCTTCGGCATCTATTCGACGATCGCCGTCGTGCTGAACATCCTGATGATCATCGCGGTGATGGCGTTCCTGAACGCCACGCTGACGCTGCCCGGCATCGCCGGCTTCGTGCTGACCATCGGTACCGCGGTCGACGCCAACGTGCTCATCAACGAACGCATCCGCGAGGAACGGCGCCGCGGGCGCAGCGTGCTGCAATCGCTCGAGCTGGGCTACAAGGAGGCGAGCCGCACGATCTTCGAGGCGAACGTGACCCACGCCATCGCCGGCGGGATCATGCTGATCCTCGGTTCCGGCCCGATCCGCGGTTTCGCGGTCGTGCTGCTGCTCGGCATCGCCAGCTCGGTGTTCACCGCCGTCACCTTCACGCGGATGCTGGTCGCCGGATGGATGCGCCGCCATCGTCCGACCGACATCACCATTTAAGGCTCCGGCGTCATGCGTCTCATCAAGCTGGTTCCCGACAACACCAACATCCGCTTCGTCGCGGTGCGCAAAATCGCGTTCACCGTGACGCTGATCCTCAGCATCCTCGCGGTCGGGCTGGTGTTCGCGCGGGGGCTGAACTTTGGCGTCGACTTCATGGGCGGCGTCGCGATCGAGGAGAAGTTCGCCACGCCGCCCGCGATCGACAAGGTGCGCGGCGTCATCGAGCGGCTGGGCGTGGGTGAACCCGCGATCCAGCAGTTCGGTGATCCCAAGCTGGTGTCGATCCGCCTGCCGGTGCCCGAGGGCCACAGCGGCGCGACCGACCGCCTGGTCGAGCGGGTCAAGTCGGCGCTCGCCACCGAATTCCCCGGCGCGACCTTCAGCAACTATTCGACCGTGTCGGGCAAGGTATCCGACGAACTGGTGACCAACGGCGTCCTCGCCGTCGTGCTGGCGATCTTCGGCATCGCGATCTTTTCGTGGTTCCGCTACGAATGGCAGTTCGGCGTGTCGACCGCGGTCGCGATCATCCACGACGTGCTGATGACGCTGGGTTTCTTCGCGTTGACGCAGATGCCGTTCGACCTGACCATCGTCGCGGCGGTGCTGACGATCATCGGCTATTCGATCAACGACAAGATGGTGATCGACGACCGCATCCGCGAGAATATGCGCAAGTTCCGCAAGATGGAGATGCGCGAGCTGATTGACCTGTCGGTCAACGAAACGCTGCCACGTACCGTCATGACCTCGCTGACGATCCTGCTGGCGCTGACCGCGCTGCTGGTGTTCGGCGGCCATGTGCTGCGCGGCTTCACCGCGGCGATGATCCTCGGCGTGATCGTCGGGACCTATTCGTCGATCTACGTGTCGTCGTCGCTGCTCATCACGCTGGGGCTGAAACCCGGTGCGCCGGTAGGCGAGGGGACGGTCAGGGAACCCGTGCCGCAAAAGACGTCGCGGTGAAGATCGACCGGACCCGCAAGGGCGACGGTCCGCTCGTCTCCGGGCTGACCGCCGCCGGGTTCCGGGTCGATGACGGCATCTATCCCGCGCTGCTGATGACGCCGCAGCGTGCCGATCTGTGGGAGCCGCCGGCGTTCGAGGACCTCGACGCGGCGGCGCTGGCATCGGTGCTGGCGATGCGCCCCGAATTCCTGCTGCTCGGCACCGGCGCGACGCTGCGCCAGCCGCCGCGCGCGCTGGTCCGCGCGCTCGATGCGCAGGGGCTGGGGATCGAGGCGATGGACAGCCGCGCCGCCGCCCGGGCGTGGGGCGTACTGCGCGACGAAGGGCGACAGATCGCGGCGGCATTCTACCCGCTGTAAGGGTTGGAGTTTCCTCGCAAGCCCTACGCGTCATCCCGGCGAAGGCCGGAATCTCCCGATAAGGCAGCGCACCGACCGCCTTGTTGGTGGCCCCCGACTTTATCCGGGGTGACGCCGGTGGGGAATCAGCGTCGTCCCGCCGCCAACCCCATCAGATGCTCGCGCAATTCCCGCGCGTTGCGCTCCCAGCTGAACGCTTCGACCGTCGCCCGCGTCGCGTCCGGATCGGCAGGTTGCGACAGCACCGCCGCGATCCCCTGCGCCACCGCCGCGGCGTCGCGCGTGACGATCCGGCCGGCGGCGGGGCCGGTCACGACCTCGCGCGCGGCGCCGGCGTCGGGGATCACGATCGGCGTCCCGCTCGCCAGCGCCTCGATCCATGCATTTGCAAGGCCTTCCGACGACGACGCCAGCGCCATGACGTCGGCAGCGGCCAGCAGGCCGGGCAGGTCGCCATGTGGCATCGATCCGTACAGCCGCACGCGGTCGCCGACGCCCAGTTCGGCGATGCGCGCGGCGAGCGCCGCATGGTCGGGGCCGCCGCCGACGATCCACAACTGCACGCCGGGCAGCGCGGCGACCGCGTCGAGGACGATGCGATGCCCCTTGCGCGGGATCAGCGCGCCCAGCGATACGACCAGCGGTCCCGCGATCCCCAGGCGCACACGGGCGGCAGCGCGGTCGACGCTACCGAAGCGGCTGCGGTCGATGCCGGTGCGATGGACGCGGACCGGGCGGTCGATCCCGGCAGCGGCGATATCGTCGGCCATCGACTGCGACACCGCGAGCAATCCGTCCGCCGCCTGGCCGGCGGCCCGAACCTGCGCCGCGGTGGCGGGGGCATGGCCCCAATGATGGATGTCGGCGCCGCGTGCCTTGATCGATACCGGCACTCCGAACCGCCGGCCGAGCGCCACCGCCGCCGGGCCGTCGGGAAAGAAGAATTCGGCGTCGATCGCGTCGAACGGAAATGTTTCGCGCAGCGCGTTCAGGTGCGGGATCAGCCGCCGGACCAGCGCCCCGACATGGAACCGTCCCTGCGTGCCCGGCAGGTTCAGGAACCGCGGGCGGTCGACGGCCAGCCCCTTCCATGTTTCGTGCCGGGGCAGCGTCGAGAGCGCCCGGTAGCCGGCGTGCAGCGTCAGCGGAAAGGGCGGCAGGCCAAGCGGCGCGACGACCCGCACCGCGACATCTTCGAGGGCGGCGAGCCCCAGCGTCTGGCGTTCGATGAACACGCCGAAATTGGGCCGGACGGCATCGGGGAACAGGGTGGCGAGGGTCAGGACGCGCAGCATGGGGCGTCGTCCTAGCGCGAAAAGGGTGAAGGGTTCGCGAAAAGATCAGCGTGCCGGTTCAATCGGTAACGATCGCCGGCAGGCGGCTGTCATCCCGGATCAGGTCGAGACCTCTGCGAAAGCCGTCAATCCCTACCCCGGCGAAGGCCAGGGCCCAGTTGGGGGGTTAGGATACGGAAAGGCCTGTCCAACTGGACCCCGGCCGTCGCCGGGGTACGACGAGGAATTGGGTCTATTCGAGATACTCGCGGATGTCTCGATCAGGTCAGGGATGACGAGCCGCTTCGCCGGGGGCGACGCGGATGGCGGGCCGAGTGGACGCCGTGTCCGCTCGGCCCGCCACAACTCACGCCGTCAGCGTATGCTCCAGCGTAATCTCGGCATTCAGCAGCTTGGAGATGGGACAGCCGGCCTTCGCTCCCGCCGCGATCTCCTCGAACTTCGCCTGCTCGATGCCCGGCACGCTGGCGGTCAGCGTCAGCGCCGACTTCGTCACCGTGAACCCGTCACCGTCCTTGTCGAGCGTGACCTTGGCGGTCGTCTCCAGCGTGCCGTCGCTGAAGCCGGCCCCGGCCAATGCGAAGCTCAGCGCCATGGTGAAGCAGCTGGCATGGGCGGCGGCGATCAACTCTTCCGGGTTGGTGCCCTTGCCATCCTCGAACCGGGTGTTGAAGCCATATTGCTGTTCGGACAGCACGCCCGACTGGGTCGAGACATGGCCTTTGCCGTCCTTGCCGAGGCCGTCGTAGCGGGCGGATGCACTGCGGATCATGCTGGGGAACCTTCGTCATGGGAAAAGGGGCGGGCCCGTCACCGGACCCGCCCCTCCAGAATTCGTCAGACCGCAGTTGGTTCAACGGCAACGGCCACGGCTGCCGCTGCGCTCGATCTCGCGACCGGCCAGCGCGCCTGCGCCCGCACCCAGCAGCGTACCGAGCGTACGGTCGCCGCGCGAATCGATCGTGCGACCGACCAGCGCACCGGCGACGCCGCCGACGACGAGGCCGGTGGTGCCGTTGGGCTTGCGGCAATAGCGACGACCGTCGCGGCCGCGCCATTCGCGATACTTGCTGCGGCGCTGTGCCTCGGCCTCGGTCTTGCCGATCGAGACGCCGTGCTTCGAGAAGGTCGGGCCGACCGGTGCCAGCAGCGAAGCGGCGGCGAGCGCCATCATGATGTTGCGCATGGGAATGTTCCTTTCGTCCGTGATATGTCGTTGGTCGCTTAACGCATCCTCGCGCTGACGGTTTCATGAACGAAACGACAGGCATTCGTTCAGCTTGGCGAGGGCGCGGCCAGCAACGGATAGCGGGCGACGGGCTCGTACCATGCCCCGTCCCGACCCAGATGACTCTCGAACAGGGTGAAGTGATCGACGCGCATCGGCGGCAAGGTGAGCGCGGCGTGGATACGCAAGAATTCTTCGGTCGGCCCCGATGCGGCGTTCAGCCGGGCGAGCGTGACATGCGGCAGATAGGCGCGCCCCTCGGGCGGCAGGCCGATCCGCACCAGCGCATGGTCGACCTTGCGATGCAGCGCCGCGACGGCATCGTGCGGCGCGACCCCCGCCCACAGCGCCCGGCCGCGCCTGCCCGTGTCGAACCGCCCGACCCCCGATAGCGCGAGGTCGATCGCCGGCGCGTGGATCGATTGCAGCGCCAGCGCGATATCCTCCGCCACCGGCCGTTCGACCTCGCCGATGTAGCGCAGCGTCACGTGGAGCTGGTCGTCATCCTGCCACCGCGCACCCTCGACACCGTCCATGATGTCGAACAGCGCCTCGCGCATCGCCGATGGCGGGCGCAACCCTACGAACAGACGGTGCACGGCCGATTCTCCCGGTAGCGTAACAAAATGTTGCTTCCCGCGTTTGGGTTGAAATCGCGGGCGTAGCCGACGATATTTCTAACAGCCGGCATGTGTGCCGGGAAGAGGAGTTTACAATGGCGAACTGGTCCGATCCCCGGACGTCGGCCGCACCGATCACGCGCACTCGCGAACGCGATATGGCGCGCGACGAAGGGCTGCGGTCCTACATGCTTTCGGTGTACAACTACATGGCGTCCGGCGTGCTGTTGACCGGCATCGTCGCGCTGTTGTTTTCATGGGGTGGCGACACCTCGATGGCGGCGCAGGTGTTCTACCAGCCCGGCATCCTGAAGTACGCGATCATCTTCTCGCCGCTGATCTTCGTGATGGTGCTCAGCTTCGGCATTAACCGGCTGTCGACCGGCGCGGCGCAGGGCCTGTTCTGGGCGTTCGCGGCGATCATGGGTCTGTCGATGTCGACGATCTTCCTGCGCTACACGGGGCCGTCGATCGCGCTGACCTTCTTCGCGACCACCGCCGCGTTCCTGTCGCTCAGCATCTACGGCTATACGACCAAGCGCGACCTGACCGGGTTCGGCACGTTCCTCATCATGGGTCTGGTCGGTCTGATCGTGGCATCGCTGCTCAACCTGTTCTTTCAGTCGGGCATGATGAGCATGATTATCAGCGCGGTCGGCGTGCTGCTGTTCGCCGGGCTGACGGCCTATGACACGCAGCGGATCAAGGGCCTGTACTTCCAGGTCGCGGGCACCGACTTCGCGGGCAAGGCGGTCATCATGGGCGCGCTGTCGCTGTACCTCGACTTCGTGAACATGTTCCAGTTCCTGCTGTCGTTCCTCGGCAACCGCGACTGATCCTCGAACCCATGACGATGCGAAGGGCCCGGCGGGAGACTGCCGGGCCTTTTCGCATGGGCGGAACGCCGGGCGCGGTCGTTTCGTTCTGGTGGTCGAAGGAGTGAGGGACATGACCAACGACACCACCGGAATCGACGAGAAGGCGCTGTCCTCCCTGTCGGTCGCACCCGACGGCAACGAGAGCGAGGCGAGCACGCCGGCGCGTGGCGATGCGGGTCGCGACGGCGACCGGGACGATGCGTCGGACGCCGAATCGCGGCTCGATCGCGGGCTTGACGAATCGATGGACGCGTCCGACCCGCCGGCATCGGTCCAGCCCGGAACCGATGGTCCCGCGCCGTCGTCGGGCTATGACGCCGATGCGGAGGCGCAGCGCACCGATCGCTGAAGCAGCGACCGCGACGGTACGGTTCGGGCGGCGTGTCGGGTGGTTCCGGCGCGCCGCTTTCGGTATGTCGGGCGGATGACGACCGATCGCCTGATGCGCCCGCTGTTGCGCGGGCTCGCGCTGCTGCTGCTGGCCCTGGCGACGATCGTCCCGGCCCATGCGGCAGTGACCATCACCTTCTGGTCGCAGGAATTCGGGCAGAATTTCCCGCACGCCTTCTTCACCTTTTCCGGCGCGCCCGATTCCGGCGGTCCGGCGCTGAACGAAAGCTATGGTTTCACCGCCAAGGCGATCACCCCGGCGCTGCTGATGGGGTCGGTCGGCGGGCGGATCGACCGGCCCACGCCGTCCTATATCGCCCGCAGCAACGCCCATTTCTCGCTCGTGCTGAGCGACGCGCAATATGCCGCGGTCCGTTCGCTGATCGTCGAATGGGGGGCGGGGGGCGATTCGCATTACAACCTCAACCGCCGCAACTGCGTCCATTTCGTCGCCGAGGCGGCCCGGCGATCGGGGTTGCAGGTGGTCGAGGAGCGCAAGCTGATGAAGAAGCCGCGGTCGTTCGTGCAGTCGGTCGAACGGGCCAATGCCGGGCGGGTGACGGTGATCGAGCTGCCGGCGAAAGCCTATTTCGCGACGCTGCCGCCGCCGGCGGTCACCGACGCTACGCCCGCGCCCGAAACGGCGACCGCACCGCACTGATCGCCGCGTTCGCCCTTTCGCGGTCCCGCCGAATCCGGCAGTCGTGCGACTTCGGATTGGGAGATCGAGCGATGCGGCGGTGGACGATGGGCATGGTGGTGGTGCTGGCCGGATGCGGACAGGCGGACGAGGCCCCGCCGCCCGCCAACCTGATACAGGACGAACCGGTCCTGCCCGCCGCCAGCCCCACGCCCGAAACGCTGGTGACGATCCCGACGCGCTTCGTCGGGACGTGGGACAGCGACGGCACGGCATGCGATGCGCCTGCGCCCGGCGGGAAGCGGCTGGTGGTCGCCGCCAGCGCGTTGCGCATGGGCGACCGCGACCTGCCCGTACGCGGCATCACCGTCGCCGATGCCGGAGCGGTCGATGTCGACGTGGTCGGCGATCGCGGCGGCATCACCGAACAGCGCCGCTATCGTTTCGCGCTGGGTGCCGGTGGTTCGCTGGAACTGACCGGAGTCGACGGCCCGGCGCGGCTGGTGCGCTGCGACGCACCGGCGGGCGCGGAGGCGGCGGCGCGCAACGCGGTGGCGCTCAACCTCGCCCCCGACGGCTTGCAGACCGTGGCCGGCGCCAGCAGCCGCACGCTGCCCTTCGGCACGCCGGCCGAGGTCGTGCTGCGCGTGGTCGAGGCGGCGACGCAGACCATCCCCGGGCGCTCGACCAACGCCGAATGCGGGGAGGGACCGCTGGAGATCGCCACCTATCCGCGGATCGCGGTGTATTTTCAGGAGGGACGCTTCGTCGGCTGGTCGGCGCGCGGGCGCGGGCTGACGACGATGGCCGGGGTCGGCATCGGGTCGAAGCGCGCGGCGGTCGAATCGGCGATCGTGGCCCCGGTCGAGGAGACCAGCCTCGGCCGCGAATTCGCCAGCGGCGGGCTGTCGGGGCTGTACGATGCGAAGGACAACGTCACCGCGCTGTGGGCGGGCAGCACGTGCATCGCCCGGTGATCGCCCCCGCCACCGCCGGGGATGCGCCGGCGGTGGTGGCGTCATGGCGGGCATGCGGGCTGCGCGCGGCAGGCATCCCGAAGGTCCAGCTGATGGTCCGCGGCGACAATCATGGCGCGATCGCCTTCCATAACGACGCTATAACGTAGATACTGATAGTCACTTGCAAAAGCAGTAAGGGCGGATTAGGCGGCGCGAAGCATCACAGGGATAGTTTCGCATGTCGCCATTCGCCGTTCTCCTCGCCGCCACCGCGCTCGCGCCGACCGCCGCGCCGGCCCCCGCGCCGGAAGACCCCGTGCAGCGCGGCGACGAGATCGTCGTCACCGGGCTGCGGACCGAAGGCAGCGACGATTACGCGGTCAAGGCGCAGAGCACCGCCACCCGCCTGCCGCTGTCGCTGCGCGAGACGCCGCAGTCGGTCAGCGTCGTTACCCGCGCACAGATTGACGATTTCCAGCTGAACGATATCAACGCGCTGCTGGCGACGGTGCCCGGCGTGAACGTGCAGGCGCAGGAAACCGACCGCTTCTATTATTCGGCGCGCGGCTTCGATATCCAGACGTTCCAGATCGACGGCATCGGCCTGCCGTTTCCGTTCCAGATTCAGAACGGCTCGATCGATACCGCGATGTACGACCGGATCGAGGTGGTGCGCGGCGCGCCGGGGCTGTTGTCGTCGACCGGCAACCCGTCGGCGGTCATCAACTTCATCCGCAAGCGCCCGACGACCGATTTCTCGGCCAGCGCCAGCGCGCAATATGGCTCGTTCAACCAGTTGCGGCTGGACGGCGACGTCAGCGTACCGCTGACCGCGAACGGATCGATCCGCGCCCGCGTGGTCGGCTCCTATCTGGATACCGACAGCTATCTCACGCGCTACGGCCTGCGCCGCTGGACCGGCTATGGCATCGTCGAGGCGGATCTCGGCCCCGATACCGTCGTCAGCGCCGGCTATGGCCGACAGAACCACAAGAGCCGGGCGGCGATGTGGGGCGGCCTTCCGCTCTATTACCGCGACGGCAGCCGCATCGACTATGCGCGTTCGACCAACAGCGCACCCGACTGGTCGAGCTATGACATCACCGATGGCCAGATCTTCGGCGACGTGACCCATCGCTTCGGCGACTGGACCGCCAGGGTGTCGTTGCAGCGCCGGGCGATCGACGAGGATGACAGCCTGTTCTATGTCTATGGTGCGAACACCGGGGTGAACGCCGCGCCCGACCGCGCGACCGGCCTCGGCATCGTCAGCTATCCCGGTCGCTTCCGCGGCGGAGCGCGCAACCTGACGATCGACGGCAATATCAGCGGCACGGTGTCGCTGTTCGGGCGGACCCATGACGTCATGTTCGGCGCCAACCGTTCGGCGCAGCGCTACACGCAGGATTCGGCGTACGACAACGCCGCCATCGGCATCCCGGTGCCGCTGTTCGGCGGCTTCGACGGGTCGTTTCCCTATCCCGATTTCCCGGCGTTCACCCGCAGCCTCGACAGCCACAGCCGGCGCGAGACGGTGTACGGCCTGATCCGGCTGAACCCGGTCGATGCGTTGAAGGTGATGGTCGGCGCCAATGCCACCCGCGCGTTCAGCGAGGGGATCTCCTATGGCGCCCCGACCGACTACGACCGCGCGCGCTTCCTGCCGTTCGTCGGTGCGACCTACGACCTGACCGGCAATATCAGCGCCTATGCGAGCTTCGCGACGATCTTCAATCCGCAGACGCAGACCGACGTGAGCCGTCGCCTGATCGCCCCGATCGAGGGGGACAATCTGGAGGCCGGGCTGAAGGGCGAATGGCTCGGCGGGCGGCTGAACGCCAGCGTCGCGCTGTTCCAGGCGCGGCAGAAGAACACCGCCGAGGCCGCGGGCTTCGATCCGGCGATCGGCCAGAATGTGTTCCGCGGCATCGACGCAACCTCGCGCGGCATCGAGTTCGAGATGAGCGGCGAACTCGCACCGGGGTTGCAGGCGACCGGCGGCTTCACCGCAATGCGCATCCGGGGCGAGAACGATCAGCCGGTGCGGACCTTCGTTCCGCGCAACACCGCGCGGCTCAACATCGTGTGGTCGCCGACGATGCTCCCTGCGCTGAAGGTCGGCGCATCGGGCCAGTATCAGAGCCGCATGTACCTCGAACCCGACGGCGTCATCGCGACCACCGGGCAGCAGGTGCGGATCACGCAGGACGGCTATGCCACGGTCGACCTGATGGCGCGCTATGCGCTGACGCCGCGGGTGTCGCTGTCGGCCAATGTCCGCAACATCAACGATGCGAAGGCGCTGAGCGCGATCAACTTCGACCAGGGGTTCTTCATCGCACCGCGCACGGTGCTGGGGACGCTGCGGGTCAGTTACTGACCGGGGGGGCTTTCCCCCTCGAACCCGATCCACTCCGTTCGGTTCGAGCAGCTTCGAGCGAAGTCGAGAAGCGTCCGTCGAGAATGTCCCGTTGGGGCAAGGTGTTCTCGACTGGCGCTTCTCGACAGGCTCCAAGCTGCTCGAACCAAACGGTATTGGCTTGGGCAGGGGTAAGCCTACCCCACGAACGCCCGCTCGATCACGTAATCGCCCGGCTTCGCGTTCGACCCTTCCTCGAATCCCAGCCCCTCGAGATATTCCGAGAAGTCGCGGATCATCTCGGTCGAACCGCACAGCATCACGCGGTCGGTTGACGGGTCGAACGCCTGCGCGCCGCCGATGCGCGCCGAAAACAGCGTGCCGTTGTCGACCAGCGCGTCGATGCGGCCGGTGGTGTGGAACGGCTCGCGCGTGACGGTCGGGACATAGGTGAATTGCTGCGCCGCCTGATCCTCGACCAGTGGATCGCCCGCGAGGTTCGCCTCCAGCGTGGTGCGGAACGCCAGGTCCGACACGCGGCGCACCGAATGGACGACGACGATCGACGCATACATGTCATAGACGTCGGGATCGCGGATCAGCGACAGGAACGGGGCCAGGCCAGTGCCGGTCGACAGCATGAACAGCCGCGAACCGGGCTTCAGCGCGTCGGTGACCAGCGTGCCGGTCGGCTTCTTGCCGAGGAACAGCTCGTCGCCCGGCACGATCTGTTGCAGCCGCGATGTCAGCGGGCCGTCGGCGACCTTGATCGACAGGAACTCCAGCTCCTCGGCATAGGCGGGGCTGGCGATCGAATAGGCACGCAGCAGCGGCTTGCCGTTGTCGCCGGGCAGGCCGATCATCACGAACTCGCCCGAACGGAAGCGGAAGCTGGGCGGACGGGTGATGGTGAAGCTGAAGAGATGCTCGTTCCAGTGGCGCACCGAACGCACGCGCTCGACGCTGAGCGCATTGGTGGGTTCGAGGCCGTGGACGACGGCGGTGCGGTCGGTCATGATAATCCTTACGTCCTGACGTTGGTCCCCGGCGGCAGCCCGACCTGTCCGAGCATTGCCGCCGTCCGGGCCAGCGCGCAAAAAGTGGGGGCGATCGCCTGTTCGGCGACCAGCAGCGAAAGCGTGGTCCGCGCCTTCGCATCGCGTCCCGTTACGAGATCGCGCGCCAAGGTCAAGAGAACCGATTCATCGTCGGTCACAAGCCCGCATTTACAATTGATCTGGATCGGTACCCGGGCATGGGTGGACAGCTGCGTCATCCATCCGTCGAAATCGCCCAGCGCGTCGAGCGCGCCCGACTGGGCGAAGCGCGCCGCCAGCAGCGCGGCGGGGCACTGGCACGCGCTGCGCCCCGCGACCCATAGCCGGATCGCTTCGATAAGGAAGCGGTCGCCGGGGGAAAGAGCCGATACCGGCCGGTCGATCAGATCGTACATAGCGCCTCGCTATTGATACTCATTCGCACTGGCTATCGTGGCGCGGGCGGGTCGTCAATGGCTGCGTTTCGGGGCGCGGCGAACGGTTCGGCACCGGCGCCGGTCCGACCGCCATGCGCGTCGCGCGGCGCCGCATAAACGCGATCTTCAACATTTCGCGGCAGGTCGGATCGGATACGAAGAGGTGAGCGCATGCAGTTAAAGGTTCGGGGCCGCATCAACCTGATCGGCGTTCTCGCCGCGGCGGGGCTGGTGGCATTGCTGTGCATCAGTCTGTTCCGCCTATCGGCGGTGATGCATGCCGGGATCGAACGCAGCACGCGCCACGCGGTCGAGGGTGCGCGCTCGGTCGTCGCCCATTATCATGCCGAGGAAGTCGCCGGCCGCCTGACCCGCGCCGACG
The DNA here is from genome assembly GCA_003946805.1 of Bacillus sp. 2B10. GTDB lineage: Bacteria > Pseudomonadota > Alphaproteobacteria > Sphingomonadales > Sphingomonadaceae > Sphingomonas. The sequence goes on from RPSH01000015.1 coordinate 53,284, forward strand.
CGCAACGCGCGGCGCTGACCACGCTGAAGGCGATGCGCTACGACGGCACCGAATATTTCTGGGTCAACGACATGCACCCGCGCATGCTGATGCACCCGGTCAAGCCCGAGCTGGACGGCACCGACCTGACCAACAACCGCGACACCAGCGGCAAGGCGCATTTCGTCGAGATGGTCAGTGTGGTGAAGGCGCACGGCGCCGGTTTCCTGCAATATAACTGGTCCAAGCCGGGCCAGCCCAAGCCGCTACCCAAGCTGTCCTATGTCGCGGGCTTCGCGCCGTGGGGCTGGGTGATCGGATCGGGCGTCTATATCGATCGTATCCAGGCGGCGGTGTTCGATGCCGCGCTGTACCTCAGCGGGCTGGCGCTGGTCGTGCTGCTGCTGGTCGCGATCTGTTCGTTCCGCATCGGCCGCTCGATCTCGCTGCCGATCGAGGCGGTGGCGGCGCGGATGCGCGCGCTGGCCGCCGGCGACACCACGACCGCGATCCCCGGCCGCGACCGCAAGGACGAGATCGGCGAGATGGCCGCCGCGCTGGAAACCTTCCGCGATGCCGCGATCGTGGCGGCGGAGCGCGAGGCCGAGCAGCAGCGTGTGGTCGCGACCGTCGGTACCGGGCTGGAATCGCTGGCGCGCGGGCAACTCGATGCGCGGATCGGCGACACGCTGACCGGGCCGTTCCGCAAGATCGGCACCGATTTCGACTCGGCGATGGCGGCGCTGGCCGATGCGATGCGCGCGGTGGCGCAGTCGACCGGCGGCATCCGCAACGGCGCGTCGGACATCAGCAGCGCGTCGGACGACCTGTCGCGCCGGACCGAGCAGCAGGCGGCGAGCCTTGAGGAGACCGCCGCGGCGCTCGACCAGATCACCGCGACGGTGCGCCGTACCGCGGCGGGTGCGGCGCAGGCCGACACGACGATGGTCGCGACCCGCGGCGATGCCGAGGACGGCGCGCGGATCGTCCGCGACGCGGTGCAGGCGATGAGCGGGATCAAGCGCGCATCGGACGAAATCTCGGAGATCATCTCGGTCATCGACGGCATCGCGTTCCAGACGAACCTGCTGGCGCTCAACGCCGGGGTCGAGGCGGCGCGCGCCGGCGACGCGGGCAAGGGCTTCGCGGTCGTCGCCTCCGAAGTACGCGCGCTGGCACAGCGTTCGGCCGACGCGGCGAGCGACGTGAAGAGCCGCATCCTCGCCAGCGGCACGCAGGTCGAACGCGGCGTCCACCTGGTCGGCAGGACCGGCGAGGCACTGGAACGCATCGTCGGCCGCGTCGCCGAGATTTCGGGGCTGGTCGCCGCCATCGCCAAGGGCGCCGACGAACAGGCTTCGGGCCTGCAGCAGGTCAACATCGCCGTCGGCGAAATGGACGCGGTGACGCAGCAGAACGCGGCGATGGTCGAGGAAAGCACCGCCGCCGCGCGCAGCCTCGCCGAACAGGCCGAGGCGCTTACCCACCACGTCGCCCGCTTCCGCCTCGCGACGGAAGCCCGCGCCCACCCGCCGGCCTATCGCGCGGCCGCCTGACGCAAATCCTCCCCGTGCCGGGGAGGATCGGGTGCCCATGCCGGTTGAACGTACCGCCGCCCACCGCTAGCACCGCGCGGACCCCGAACGGAGCCCGCCATGACCGTCCGACTCTACGGCATCCCCAATTGCGACACGATGAAGAAGGCGCGGACATGGCTCGACGCGCACGGCGTCGCCCATGACTTTCACGACTACAAGAAGGCCGGGATCGACCGCGCGACGCTGGAGGGCTGGGTCGCCGAGCTTGGCTGGGAGCCGCTGCTCAACCGTGCGGGCACGACCTTCCGCAAGTTGCCCGACGCCGATCGGGCCGATCTCGACGCGCCCCGCGCGATCGCGCTGATGCTGGCGCAGCCGTCGATGATAAAGCGGCCGGTGCTGGTCGGCGACGGCTGGATCGAGGTCGCCTTCAGGCCCGATCGCTACGCCGTGCGATTCGCAAGTCGGGACTGATTGCGTTAACCATGGCGCTCGGCTTTATTGCGGTGCCGTATCGAATCACCCGTGGGAGCAGCATGGCACCGACCTTCGTCCGAACGCCGCCACCGTGGTTCCGCATCGTCGCGGTGCTGTTCCTCCTGTGGGGGCTGGCCGGGGTCTATGCCTTTTATGCGCAGGCGACGATGGGACCGGCGGCGCTGGCGGCGCTGTCCGACTATGACCGCCGCTTCTTTTCGACGCTGCCGGTCTGGTTCAACTGGATCTACGGCATCGCGACATGGGGCGGGCTGTTCGGCAGCATCGCGCTGCTGCTCGGGCGGCGCTGGGCGGCGGGGCTCTATGCCGCCTCGCTGCTGGCGGTCGCGATCCAGTTCGGCTGGGTGTTCGCCGCGACCGACCTGATCGCGGTCAAGGGCGCGGCGGCGACGGTGCCGTTCCCGCTGGTGATCTTCGCGATCGCGCTGTGGCAGCTCGGTATGGCGCGGCACGGCATCGCCCGCGGGTGGCTTCGCTGAGCGGGGTTCGCTAGAACCCGCCAATGTCCACGACCTTCACCATCGATACCGCCACCAGCCGCGCGACGCCCACCCCGGCGCCGATGAAGCGCCTGACCATCCCCGCGATCCGCGCTGCCAAGGGCAGGACGCCGCTGGTGATGCTGACCGCCTATACCGTGCGCATGGCGCAGCTGATGGACGCGCAGTGCGACATGCTGCTGGTCGGCGACAGCCTGGGGCAGGTGATCTACGGCCTGCCCTCGACCGTGCCGGTCACGCTCGACATGATGGCGGCGCACGGGAGCGCGGTGGTGCGCGGGTCGTACCATGCGCTGGTCGTGATCGACATGCCCTTCGGCAGCTACGAGGCGAGCCCGGCACAGGCGTTCGAAAGCGCGGCGATGCTGCTCAAGGCCACCGGTGCCGCGGCGGTGAAGCTGGAGGGGGGCACGGCGATGGCCGAAACCGTCGCCTTCCTGTCGCAGCGCGGGATTCCGGTCATGGGCCATGTCGGGCTGACGCCGCAGGCGGTGAACCAGCTCGGCGGCTATGGCGCGCGCGGGCGCAGTGCCGCGGAAGCGGAAAGGATCGTCGCTGACGCCGTCGCGGTGGCGGAGGCAGGGGCCTTCGCGGTGGTGATCGAGGGGGTGGTGGAGCCGATCGCGGTCGACATCACCCGCCGCATCGCCTGTCCCACCATCGGCATCGGCGCATCGGCGCAGTGCGACGGGCAGGTGCTGGTCGCCGAAGATATGCTGGGCCTGTTCGAACGCACGCCGCGCTTCGTGAAGACCTTCGGCGACATGGCCGGGCATATCGAGGCCGCGGTGACCACCTATGCCGAAGAGGTCCGTTCGCGCACCTTTCCGGGGCCGGACCAGCTCTACGCACCGAAGGCGTAAGGCGGCGTCACCTCCCCGTCGTCATTCCCGCGCAGGCGGGAATCCATAGCCGCAACGCCAGCGAATCCTGCCGGAAGGTTACCGTGTATGGATCCCCGCCTGCGCGGGGATGACGATCGTGGGGAACCCCGTTCATCCCTCGCACAGCCTCGCCACCCCATGGTCCCACCCCGGCACCGACCCCCCGCGACCATTCGCTTTCGTTTCGTCCGGTGCTCGGCTAAAGGAGCGCGCTTGATCTATCCCCTGGAGCTGTTCCCTTGGCGTTGACCCCGCAGAACAACGAAGCCTTCATCCGCGAAGTCGATGAAGAGCTGCGCCGTGAGCAGATGTCGAACATCGGCCGGCGCTATGGCCTGCTCATCATCGCCGCGATCCTCCTCGCGCTCGCCGCCTTCGGCGGCTGGACGTGGTGGCAGCACCGCCAGAACGCGATCGCCGGCGAACAGGGGCAACAGCTCGCGACCGCGCTCGACGATATCCAGCAGGGCCGCAGTACGCAGGGTAGCGCGATCGTCGCCGGGCTGACCACGTCGGACAAGGACGCCGTCCGCGCCACCGCGCTGCTGACGCAGGCCGACCTGCTGCTGTCGAAGAACGACGTGAAGGGTGCCGCCGCCGCCTTCGGCAAGGTCGCCGCCGACGAAACGCTGGCCCAGCCGTTCCGCGACCTCGCGCTCGTCCGCCAGACCTCGGTCGAATACGACACGCTTGCACCGCAACAGGTCATCGACCGGCTGCGCGGCCTTGCGGACAAGGGCAGCCCGTGGCTCGGCAGCGCGGGGGAAATGGTGGCGATCGCCTATCTCCGCCAGAACAAGCTGCAACAGGCCGGGCAGACCTTCGCCCTGATCGCGCAGACCGACGGCGTGCCCGAAAGCCTGCGCGCCCGCGCGGTGCAGATGGCCGGATCGCTCGGCGTCGATGCCGCGCCCGCCGCACCCGCCGCCGCGCAATAACCCTTCTCGATACCGGAACCCCTTTTCCATGAAGACGCATCTGAAACTCTCGGCAGCGGTCGCGGCGTTGGCGCTGCTGGGCGGTTGCGGCGCCTTGAAGGGCAAGGGCCCGGCGCGCACCCCGATCGTCGGACAGCGCGTGCCGATCCTCGCTTCGGAAAACCTTGCCGAGGTCGATCCCGCGCTCGCGAACCTGCAGGTCGTGCTGCCGCTCGCCGAAACCAATGCCGACTGGGCGCAGCCCGGCGGCAATCCGGCCAAGTCGATGGGCCATGTCGCACTGGGCGATACGCTGACCCAGGCGTGGAGCGCGCGGATCGCGGGCGGCAACACCCGCACCCGCCTCGCCGCGGCACCCGTCGTCGCCGGCGGTCGCCTCTACGTCATCGACGTCAACGGCATGGTCACCGCGATGGCCGCCGATACCGGCGCGACCGTGTGGACCGCGCAGACGGTCAAGGGCGACGAGAATCCGCGCGCGCGCTTCGGCGGCGGCGTCTCGGTGGAGGGCAATCGCGCCTTCGCCACCGATGGCCTGGGCGATGTCGTCGCGTTCGACACCGCCGATGGCAAGGAAGTGTGGCGCTCGAAGCCCGGCGGCCCGCTGCGCGGATCGCCCACCGTCGCCAACGGCCAGATCTATGTCGTCAGCCAGGACAACCAGCTGTTCGCGCTCGACCAGGCCGATGGCAAGGTCGTGTGGACCCAGTCGGGCAGCCTCGAGGCGCAGGGCGTGTTCGGCGTCGCCGCCCCCGCCTCGGCACAGGGGACGGTGGTCGCCGGCTTCTCCTCGGGCGAACTCAACGCCTATCGCTACGAGAACGGCCGCTCGGTGTGGGGCGACAGCCTGTCGCGCACCTCGGCCTCGACCTCGGTGTCGGCGCTGGCCGACATCGATGCCGAACCGGTGATCGACAATGGCCGCGTCTATGCGGTCGGGCAGGGCGGGCGCATGGTCGCGCTCGAACTCGTATCGGGCCAGCGGCTGTGGGAACAGAATCTCGCCGGGATCTCGACGCCATGGGTCGCGGGCGAATGGATATTCGTCGTGACCGACGACGGTCGCCTGCTGTGCATCTCGCGCGGCAGCGGCAAGCTGCGCTGGGTGCAGCAGCTTCCCGCCTTCCGCAACGTCAAGAAGCGCAAGGGCCCCATCGGCTGGCGCGGGCCCGTCCTCGCCGGCAATCGCCTGCTGCTGACCAATTCGGACGGACAGCTCGTGTCCGCCTCGACCGCCGACGGCAGCATCACGACGACGCAGGATACCCGGTCGAAGGCCGGCTACACCCTGTCGCCGGTCGTCGCCAACGGGATGCTGTATCTGCTCGACGATGCGGGGCAGCTGACCGCCTGGAAGTAGGCCTGTAACGCACTCCGTCCGTCATCCCGGCGCAGGCCGGGATCCATGGATGGGGTGACGTCACCGCTTGATCGATACCACCCGACACGATGGATTCCGGCCTGCGCCGGAATGACGGATGTGGGCGAACGTCGCGCACCCTCGACCCGTCCCCCCTTACCCCCTACACTCGGCGGAACATCCCGCACCCCCAGGAACCTCCATGCCCCTTCCCGTCGTCGCCATCATCGGCCGTCCCAATGTCGGCAAGTCGACGCTGTTCAACCGGCTGGTCGGCAAGCGGCTGGCGCTGGTCGACGACCAGCCCGGCGTGACCCGCGACCGGCGCGAGGGGGAGGCGAACCTGCTCGGCCTCGACTTCACCATCGTCGATACGGCCGGGTTCGAGGATGAGGACGCGGCGACGCTTCCCGGACGGATGCGGATGCAGACGCAGGCGGCGGTCGAGATGGCCGATGTCGCGCTGTTCATGATCGACGCCCGCGCCGGCATCACGCCCTTGGACGAGGAAATCGCCCGCTGGCTGCGCTCGGCCGACGGCACCGTCGTGCTGGTCGCGAACAAGGCGGAGGGCCGCGCGGGCGAGAACGGCGTGCTCGAATCGCTGGCGCTCGGTTTCGGCGATCCGGTGCAGATGTCGGCGGAACATGGCGAGGGCGTCGCCGACCTGTTCGACGCGCTGCGCCCGTTCGTCGAGCGCGAGGACGAGCCCGAGCCGGAGGAAGCGGAGGAATACGACCCCGAAACCGCCGTGCTGAAGCTCGCGATCGTCGGCCGCCCGAACGCCGGCAAGTCGACGCTCATCAATCGTTTCCTCGGCGAGGACCGGCTCATCACCGGGCCGGAAGCGGGCATCACCCGCGATTCGATCGCGGTCGACTGGAACTGGACCGCCGCCGATGGCCGGGTCCGTCCTGTCCGGCTGATCGATACGGCGGGGATGCGCAAGAAGGCGCGGGTGCAGGAAAAGCTCGAAAAGCTCTCCGTCGCCGACGCACTGCACGCGATCGACTTCGCCGAGGTCGTGGTGCTGCTGCTCGACGGCACGCGCGGCCTCGAACTGCAGGACATCAAGATCGCCGACCGTGTGCTGCAGGAAGGGCGCGCGCTGGTCATCGCATTGAACAAATGGGACATCGCCGAACACGCCTCGTCGTTGTTCAACGGGGTCAAGGGCGCACTCGACGAAGGGCTGGCGCAGGCGCGCGGCGTGCCGCTGCTGACCGTGTCCGCCGCGACCGGCAAGGGGCTCGACGTGCTGATGCAGGCGGCGTTCGAAACGCGCGAGGCATGGGGCCGGCGCGTGTCGACCGGACAGCTCAACCGCTGGTTCGACCGCGCGCTGGAGGCCAATCCGCCGCCCGCACCCGGCGGCAAGCGCATCAAGATGCGCTACATCACGCAGAACAACATCCGCCCGCCCAGCTTCGTCCTGTTCGGCACCCGCGTCGACCAGCTGCCCGAAAGCTACAAACGCTATCTTATCAACGGCATCCGCAAGGAATTCGGCTTCGGCGCGGTTCCCGTCCGGTTGAACATGCGCGCGCCGAAAAACCCCTTCGACCACTCGAAATGACCCGCATCGACGCCCGCGGCATGCGCTGCCCGTGGCCCGCCATCCGGCTGGCCCGGGCGCTGCGCGACGGGGCGGCGGTGGTCGAGATCGCAGCCGACGACCCGCGTGCGGCAGGCGAACTGGCCAGCGCGGCGAGCGCGGTCGGGGCGCGGCTGGAGGTCGTGGGCGAGGGGGTGTTCCGGGTGGAGCGCCGCGAAGGCTGATCCCGCCGATCCGATCGAACGTCACCCCAGCGAAGGCTGGGGTCTCCATCGGCTCCTGCTGCGTGCTACCACAGGGAGATTCCGGCCTTCGCTGCGATGAGGGTCGTTTCAACAGGGATGGATCAAACTCCAGCGTAGCGGTCGATGAGAAGCGGGCCCCGGATCACGCCCGGAGGGACGATGTCGTTCGCATGACGGCATCCATTCCGACATTCGCCTGCGTCGCGACGGCATCGTCGGCGAACACTTTCCTACAGCATCGCCACCATGCCATGCTCCGCCCGGTTCTTTCTCATCGCCGAAACGCCGCGACCAACATCCATGCGAACGCCACAGGCGCGACGAAACGCGCACGAGTGTGACTTTTGTGACCTTTGGCGGGCGCTACCCCTTCGCTTCCCACGGTTTGTCCCGCAAATTCAAATGGGTAATGCCCCGCGCCCTCAGTCGTGGCCCAAGGAAGCGATAGAAATACCAGTCCTTCGTCGCGAACGGCGTCGCATGGTACAAAAGTCGCTCGGCCAGCGTCCAGCGCACCCGCCGCCGGTCCGACCGCCGCGGTGACGGTTTCGCCCAGAAATCAAAGGGATAGACGACGCGCCCGAGTTTCGCGACCCGCTGCATGATCTCGTGGTCGAGCAGCACATAGGGCCAGTGCGTTTCCGAAAACCCGCCTGCCCGCACCAGCACCGCTGTTCGAAACGCCTGTCCATATCCGCCGGTATGCGTCTGTTTCGACAGCAATTTCGTGACGAATCCGGCATAGATCGCGCGCCGCAGCGCCTGCCCCGACGCATCGACGCCCAGCGCCATCACCGCCACGGTCCGCGGATCGGCATCGAACGTCCGTTCGGCCTCGGCCAGATAGTGTGGCGGGTACCAGGTATCGGCATCACCGAACGCGCTGAATTCGGTCGTCAGTTCTCCCATCGCCGTCTCCAGCGCATGGATCTTGCCCGGCCGCGATTCGGTCAGGTGGACGACCTCGACCCCCGGTGCGGCAAAGCCCCGTGCGATCGCGGCCGATCCGTCGGTCGATCCGTTGTCGACCAGCACCAGCCGGAACGGCACGGTCTGCGCCGCCAGCGCCGCGAGCGTCGCACCCAGGAAATCGGCCTCGTTGTAATAGGCGATGACGAAGGTCCAGCGCGTCATGCCGCCAGTTCCATCAGCCGCCGGCACGCCGCCTCCGACGATTGGGGGCCGTGGGTCGCGACCGCGTGATCCCGCGCGGCCGTGCCCATCGCCGCAAGCGCCGCCGGATCGCCGAGCAGCGCGTCGACCTTCGCCCGGTAATCGGCGTCGCGCACCAGCAGGCCGCAGTCGGGCGGGATCACGTCCGGCCCGATCCGGTCGTCGAATGCCGCCACGGGCAGGCCGCACGCCATCGCCTCGGGGATCGCCCGCGGGAAATAGTCGCGCCGCCCGGCGTGGAAGAACAGCCGCGCCTGCGCCAGCATCGCCGGCATCTGTGCGTTGGGGACATGCCCCAGCCATTCGACCTGCGGAAAGCGATGGCGCAGCGCCGCCGCCTGCGGCCCGTCGCCGATCACCGCCACCCGGTGCGTCTCGCCGAGTGCGGCGATCTCGTCGAATTTCTTGTACGGCGTCAGCCGGCTGGTCGCGATCACGTCGAACCGCTTGTCCGCCTCGATCGGCGCAAACCGGGCGGTATCGATCGTCTTGGGCAGCCGCTGCATCCGCGCGTCCGGCACCGCGCGCCGCCATAGGCGCCAGCCCGGCTGCGTCAGCTTCGCTTCCTGCACCGCCGATTCGGGGAAGACGAACGCCGCGCGCGGCACGATCCGGCTCCACCAGTCGCCGCCGATGACGACCGCGAAGCGCCGCCGGTCGGGCCGCAACACCCGGTCGTACAGGTCGAACCCCGCGCCGCCATTGCTGCCGATCAGCACGAACAGCGTCGCCGGATCGGCCTTCGCCGCGACGATCATCGCATCGCTCTTCTGGTCGCGGGTCTTCGCCTGCGGGTTGGACGGGGCGAACAGCCGGATGGGGTAGGGGGCGATGCCGGGCAGCGCCGACACCGTATCGAGCGGTTCGCGCGCCAGCCCCCACAGCTCGACCTCGACGCCCAGTTCGGCAAGGATGCCGGGCATCCGCCGGTCGCGATTGTCCCAGCGAAGCCATTCGCCGACATCGGCGATCCCGTGATGGGTGGGGTAGGTGAGGACGAAGACGATCCGCATCCCCGCCGGGCTACCAGCGCAGACGCCTGCACGCCACCCGATTGTCGATGCGTCCGCTGGCACCGCGAAAGGCGTCTCGACGCCTTTCCAAACGCGCTCTAAGGCGCAGGCAATGAACTGGTCCGACGACGGCGCGCGGGTAAGCTGCGTGATGGTGACCGCGAACCGTGCCGCGCTGGCGCGGCGCGCGGTCGACTGTTTCCTGCGGCAACGCTGGGGCAACCGCGAACTGGTCGTCGTCGACGATGGCGAGCAGGATTATACGCCGCTATTCGCCGCGATCCCGTCCGATCGCCTGATCTACGATCGCGTCGCCAAGACGTCCGAAACGACGCTGGGCCGTTTGCGCAACCGCACGCTCGACCTCGCCCGCGGCACGATCGTCGCGCAGTGGGACGACGACGACTGGTATCATCCCGACCGGCTGGCGCGGCAGGTGGGGGTGCTGGAGGCGGGCAGCGACGCCTGCGTCCTGCGCGGCACGCTGATGCACCTCGACGCGCCCGACTGGTTCGACCACCCCTATGTCGGCACGCTGGAGCCGGGCGTGCCGGGCAGCATCGTCCACCGAGCCGATCCCGCGGCGCGCTATCCCGAGAAGCGCCGTGGCGAGGATACCGACTTCCTCGCCCACTGGCCGATAGGGCGAATCGGCGTGCTTGACGCGCCCGGCCTGTTCGTCCGCGCCTTCCACGGCGGCAACACGTGGGAGCGGACCCATTTCGAGCGCCGGGTGCGCAACACGCCCGCCGCCGCGGTCGAATATGCGCTGCGGCGGTTCCTGCCCGGCGGGGTGTGGCGTCACTCGCGCTTCCGCCTCGATGCCGCGACCCGCGCCGCGTTCGACGCCTTCGTCGCCGATTCGCGCGCGGCCGGGGTATTCGCTTGACGCTGGCCGACCGCGCGCAGCGGCTGCACGACTGGTCGCAGACGCCCGCCGCGGCGCGGATGGGCAAGGTGTTGCGCGCGCTGTTCTTCGTCGGCGTGCTGCTGTGGCTGGTGCTGAAGGTCCGCGCGATCGGGTGGGGCAACGTCGCCGCCGCGCTGCCGCGGACCCCGTGGTTCTACATCCTGTTCGTCGTGATGTTCATGGCGCTGCCGGTGTCGGAGGTCTGGATCTTCCGCCTGTTGCTGGGCCGTCCGATGCCGGGGGCGTTGCCGGTATTCGTGCGCAAGCGCGTCTTCAACTCGGCCTTCGTCGGCTACTCGGGCGAACTCTACCTGTTCGTCTGGGCGCGGCAGCGGCTGGGCATCGCGTCCAAGACGCTGCTGCTGGCGATCAAGGACAACGCGATCCTCTCGGCGCTCGCCTCGGCGGCGATCACGTCGGTCCTGCTCGTCATCTTCATGGCGACCGGCCGGGCGAAATGGATCGCCGACTGGCTGCATTCGGCCGGTGGCATGATCCTGGCCGGGCTGCTGGTCGCCGCCTTCCTGACGCCGCTGCTGCTGCGACTGCGACGACAGATCCTGTCGGTGCGCTGGTCGACCGCGGGCGCGGTGCTGGGCATCCACGTCGTGCGCATCCTGATCGTCGTGCTGCTGCAGGCGACGCAATGGGCGGTGGTGCTGCCCGGCGAGCCGCTCAGCGTCTGGGTCACCTTCCTGACGGTGCAGATGGTCATCAGCCGCCTGCCGATCGTGCCCAATCGCGACCTGCTGTTCCTGTCCGCTGCGCTGGAGATGAGCCACATCGTCGACGGCCCGCGCGCGGCGATGGCCGGGCTGCTGCTGGCCGGCGGCGCGCTGACGCAGGGCAGCAACCTGTTGTTCTTCCTGCTGACCAGCTTCGAACGGCGCCGTGGCACGCTGCCGGTGGCCGATCCCGATCCCGCGTTCGAGGCGGCGGTCGCCCCGCCGGCGGTGTCGCCGGCGGGCGAATAGGAGGCGGCACCCGCGCGCGCGGGTGCCGCCCCGGTCCCCTTGCGGCCCGCCAGCCTTACGCCGGCGTCGACGCCCGGGCGCAGATGAAGCGCGACAGTTCCTGGCGCAGCGGCAGGCCCGCCGTCGAGCGCAGCGGGCCGTCATGCGCCACGTTGGTTTCGACATGCGCCCGCGTGTCGGCGACGCCGACGACGTGGAACAGGTTGCGGTCGCAGTCCAGTTCGGTGCGGGCATAGACGAAGCGGTCACCGCGCTGCTGGCGCAGGATCGCGATGATCGTGCCGGCGGCGGTGCGCCGCTGACGCAGCACTTCGTAGCGCGACTGGCCATCCGACGGCGTCGGGATCTCGGCCCCTTCCAGCGGATAGCGCTCGATGCCGTTACCCGCGACCTCGGTCTCGACCAGGTGCCGCAGGTCGACGGTATTGGTGGTCGCTTCGGGAGTCGGCGCGGTCGATGCGCCACACGCGGCCAGCAGCGTCCCGGCCAGCACGGCCACTGTCGTTCGGATCATACGCAAAACCCTTTATTCCATGAGAACCATCGTCTCAGGAAATGTTGCTACGCAGCAATATTATCGAAGCGGGCCTCAGCGCGAGCGCAAGGCACCCAGCGCGGTCATGAAGGCTACCGCCCCCATCGCAAGCACGACGCCTCCGACATCCTCCCATCCGATCGCCCAAAGACGGTCGAACCGGTCGGAAAAGGGAAGGATCGCGCGGAAGGTTTCGAATGGAATAGTCATGGCGCGTTGCAACATAGTCACTGAAAGCGTGATGAAAACAGCCGATCGCGCCGATCGGTCCGAGGACATCATATGTTACACTAACGCAAGACGCCGGCCGATCTTCGGCAACGGAACCGTCTTGCATGCAGCCGATCGTCGCCATACACCGTCATTCCGTTTATCGATAATTGGGTGGGGTTCCATGTTCCGTACCGTCGCGACCGTCCTGCTTGCATCCACGGCCCTTGCCAGCGCACCCGCGCTCGCCCAGGCCCCCGCGCGCACCGCGCCGCCGGTAAAGGCCGCGCCGCTGTCCGCGCTGGTCGCGCCGGTGAACATTCCGTACGAGAAATTCACCCTGCCCAACGGCCTGACCGTCATCACCCATACCGACCGCAAGGCGCCGATCGTCGCCGTGTCCGTATGGTATGACGTCGGGTCGAAGCACGAGCCCAAGGGGAAGACCGGGTTCGCGCATCTGTTCGAGCATCTGATGTTCAACGGGTCGGAGAATGCGCCGGGCGACTTCTTCGATCCGCTGCGTTCGATCGGCGCGACCGACCTGAACGGCACCACCAGCTACGACCGCACAAATTATTTCGAAACGGTGCCCCGGCCCGCGCTCGACCGCGCGCTGTTCCTCGAATCGGACCGCATGGGCTATCTGCTCGGCGCCGTGACGCAGGGCGTGCTCGACGAGCAGCGCGGCGTCGTCCAGAACGAGAAGCGCCAAGGCGACAACCAGCCGTACGGCCTCGTCAAATACAAGATGACCGAGGGCATCTTCCCCGAAGGCCACCCGTATCGCCACTCGGTGATCGGCTCGATGGCGGATCTCGACGCTGCCAGCCTCGAGGATGTGAAGAACTGGTTCCGCGGCCATTACGGCCCGAACAACGCGGTGCTGGTGCTGGCTGGCGATATCGACGCGAAGGAAGCGCGCCCGCTGGTCGAGAAGTATTTCGGCAAGATCGCCAGGGGCCCGGAATCGGTGCTGCCCAAGATCGACGTGCCGACGCTGGCCGCGCCGGTGCGCGAGGTGATGAAGGACAATGTCGCCGCGACGATGATCATGAAGGTCTGGCCGGCGCCGGGGCTGAACGATCCGGAAGCGCCCGCGCTCGACGTCGCGATGACCGCGTTCGGCGGGCTCGCCTCGTCGCGGCTCGACAACGAACTGGTGAAGAAGGACAAGCTGGCGGTGCAGGTGTCGGCCGGCGTCCAGCCGCTGGCACAGGCGGGCATGCTGATCGTCCGCGCAGTCGTCCGTCCCGGTGTGGACGCGAAGGTCGTAGAGGCGAAGCTGGACCAGATGATCGCCGATTATCTGCGCACCGGTCCGACCGCCGACGAGGTCGCGCGCGTCGCCACGACCGGCGTCTCGGGCACGATCGCCGGTCTCGAATCGGTCGGTGGTTTCGGTGGTAAGGCGGTGACGCTGGCGTCGGGCGAGCTGTATTCGAACGATCCGGGCTTCTACAAGAAGGAGCTGAACGCGCTGGCGACGATGACGCCGGACCGCGCCCGCGCCGCCGCGCAGAAGTGGATGTCGCGCCCGGCCTACACGCTGATCGTCGAGAACGGGAAGCGCGAGGGCTATGAGGAGGCAAAGGCGGTCGCACCGGCCGCCGCCGTCCCGGCCGCGCCGGAGGTCCCGTTCAAGGGGACGCGCGGCGCCATGCCGGGCGTCGCCGATACCGGCGCCGCGCTGCAGTTCCCCAAGGTCACGCGCAGCCGCCTGTCGAACGGCATGGAGCTGGTTTATGCGCAGCGGACCGCCGTGCCGGTGACGCAGGTGTCGATGGTGTTCGACGCCGGCACCGCCGCCGACGTCGCCGGCAAGCTCGGCACCGCCGGCATGACGCTGTCGCTGATCGACGAGGGCACGACCACGCGTGATTCGATCGCCATGGCCGAAGCCAAGGAAAAGCTCGGCATGCAGATGAGCGGCGGCAATTCCGCCGACGAGACGACGATCGGCTTCGGCGTGCCCAGCGCCAACCTGAACAGCGCGACGATGCTGTTCGCCGACGTGCTGCGCAACCCGGCGTTCGACGCGAACGAGCTGGAGCGGGTGCGCGGACAGGTGCTGGCGCAGATCGGGCAGCAGCGCACCAATCCGCAGGGGCTGGCCGACATGACGCTGCCGCCGCTGCTCTACGGTACGAACTCGCCCTATGCGAAGCTGGCGGCGGGCGCGGGCGATCCGGCGGCGGTCGCCGCGCTCAAGCGCGACGATCTGGTCGCATGGCGCGGGGCGTGGCTGCGTCCGGACAAGGCGAAGGTGTTCGTCGTGTCCGACCGGCCGCTGGCCGAGGTGCAGCAGGCGCTGAACGCGGCGCTGGGCGACTGGCGCGCGACGGGGACGGGCGGCACCAAGACCTTCCCGGCGGCCGTCACCGCCACCGCGCCGAAGATCGTGCTGGTCGACCGGCCGAACTCGCCACAGTCGCTGATCGTCGCGGGACAGCTGACGCCCGTGCGCGCCAAGTCGGACACGCTGGCGGCGACCACCGCCAACACCGTGCTCGGCTCGGGCTTCCTCAGCCGGATCAACATGGACCTGCGCGAGGCGAAGCATTGGTCCTACGGTGCGCGCGGCGGGTTCCAGCTGATGCAGGGTGCGGTGCCCTATGTCATCAACGCCCCGGTGCAGGCCGACAAGACCGGCCCGGCGATCGCGTCGCTGCGCGAACAGATCAACGGGTTCCTCGGGCCGAACGGCGTGACGCCGGTCGAATTCCGCCGCTCGATCGACGGCGAGACGCGGCAGCTGGCCGGTACGTACGAAACCGCGGGCGCGGTGCTGGGCGCGATGCGCAGCAACGACTTCCTCGGCCGTCCGGACGATTACCAGGCGACCCTGCCGCAAAAATATCGTGCGCTGACCGCCAGCCAGCTTGACGCTGCGGCACGCGCGGCAATCGACCCCGATCGCTTCGTCTATGTCGTGGTCGGCGACGCCAGCATCGTCCGCCCGCAACTTGACGGGCTTGGCCTGCCGGTGGAGGTGGTTTCGGCGACGCCGACGCCGGCAACCGCGCCGCCCCCGGCGAAGTAAGGAGAGCGAACATGGCGAATGTCGATGGCAGCTGGAACACGATTACCAAGTCGCCGATGGGCGACCAGCAGGCGACGCTGAGCGTCAAGAGCGACGGCAGCACGTTCACCGGCACCTATTCGGGTGCGATGGGATCGACCGAGATCACCGACGGCAAGGTCGATGGCGACAAGCTGAGCTGGAAGGTGGCGATCGTCGTGCCGATGCCGATGACCCTCGACTGCGAAGCGACGGTCGACGGTGATACGATTTCGGGCACGGTCGGCGCGGGTGCGTTCGGCAGCTTCCCGATGGCGGGATCGCGCGCCGCCTGATCGGATGAAGCGACGAACGACGGCCCGTCCGCAGACGATGCGGGCGGGCCGTTCGTGTGTCGCGGGCAGGGGGCTTCCACAGGACGCCGTATCCCCGCCTGCGCGGGGATATGGCAGGAATGTTCGCTACTCCGCCGCCCGCGCCTCCGCCTCGATCTCCGGCAGCGCCGCCGCCTTCGGCGTCTCCCCCGGATCGGGCGCATAGCCGGTCAACAGCCGCGCGCCGCGGCCATAGGTGAACCACGACCACGCCCAGTGGACATAGACCGACACCCGGCTGCGGAAATCGACCAGTAGCATCAGGTGGACCAGCGACCATGCCAGCCACGCGACGAAGCCCTTGAGCTTCATACCGGCAATCTCCGCCACCGCGCGCGATCGGCCGATGACCGCCATCGTGCCATAGTCGCGGTAGCGGAACGCCGCCGGCGCGTCCTTGCCCGCGGTCCTCGCCGCGATCAGCTTGCCTACGAACTTCCCCTGCTGCTTGGCGACCGGCGCCAGGCCGGGCAGGGCGCCCTTGCCCGTGTCGAAGCTCGCCACGTCGCCGATCGCGAAGATGGAGGGATGGCCGGGGATCGAACAATCGGGCCGCACCTTCACCGCGCCGTTCTTCGCCGCATCGGCCGCCAGCCATTGCGCCACCGGCCGCGCCTCGGTTCCGGCGGCCCATAGCACCGCTGCGGCATCGATCCGCTGGTCGCCGACGGTCAGCCCGCGCGCATCGATTTCGCGCACCGCTTCCCCGGTCCGCACCTCGACCCCGAGCGATTCGAGCATCCCGCGCGCGGCATCGGACAGCGGCGGGTCGAAGGCGGACAGGATGCGGTCCCCCATCTCGCACAGCACGACCCGGCTGCCGCGCGGGTCGATCGAGGCGAAGTCGCGTGCCAGCGTGGTGCGCGCCATTTCGGCGATCGTGCCGGCCAGCTCGACCCCGGTCGGCCCGCCGCCGACCACCGCGAAGGTCAGCAGCCGCCGGACCTCCGCCGGGTCGTCGCATTGTTCGGCACGCTCGAACGCGCCCAGCAGCGCCGCACGGATCGCCAGCGCATCGTCGATCGATTTCAGCACGAACGCATGTTCGCGCCACGCATCGTTGCCGAAGAAACTATAGCCCGCGCCGGTTGCCAAAACGCAATAGTCGAACGGCAGCCGCCGTCCGTCGGCAAGGCACAGTTCCCGTGCGGCGGCGTCGACTCCGCTCGCTTCCGCCATCAGGATGCGCGTGTTCGTGTTGCGCCGCAGCAGGGCGCGATTGGCCGTCGCGATGTCGGCCGGCGACAGCGCGGCCCCCGCAACCTGATACAGCAGCGGCTGGAACAGGTGGTGGTTGGTCCGGTCGATCAGCGTGATCTCGGCCGCGGTCCGCCGCAGCGCCTGGGCCGCAGCGATGCCGCCGAACCCCGCGCCGACGATGATGATCCGGGGTCGCATCGCTCTTTCTCCTCCGATTCGGGATGACAGTGACGATATACAACCGGTTCGGGTCGCGATCGTTGCGCCGGCCTGCCCCACCATCGTGCGGTCCTCGCCACATTGTAACCATGGTCCGGACACCCGCGCCCCCGTTCGTTCATCGAAGCGACAGATACCGTTGCCGACATGCAACAGTATCCGATTTCATGACGGCGATGTTGCAATGCGATGCAACACTTCCCGCGCTTTCGGGTTCAGAGGGGCCACGGACAAACCGGCGCGCGTTCGACGCCGGGACCGTAAACGCTGATGAGGTTTTGTATGCGTAAGCTTTTCACCGTCGCTGCCGCTGCCGCCGCGTTCGTTGCCGTCCCCGCCTTTGCGCAGGACGCCACCGTCGTTCAGGACGCCCCGACCACCACCGAACCGGCTCCGGCCGTGACCGCACCTGACGGCACCCGCGCCTTCGGCTTCGAACCCTATGTCGCCGTGATGGGCGGCTGGGAACAGTTCGATTCGGAAGTGACCGATGCCGGCATCCCGCAGGTTCCGCGCAACAACAAGCTGAACGGCGCGCTGGTCGAAGGCATCGTCGGCTTCAACGTGCCGCTGGGCCCGGTATTCGTCGGCGCCGAAGGCAGCGTCTCGAAGGGCGTGTCGGGCGACATCGATTGGGATTACGGCGCCGCCGGTCGTTTCGGTGTCCGCGCCGGTGACTCGGGCCTGATCTACGGCAAGGTCGGCTATCGCTGGGTCAATTTCGATGCGTTCGGCCGTGACAGCCGCGACTATCATGAAATGACCTACGGCGCCGGTTTCGAAGTCGGCCCGAAGGATATCGGTCTGGGCGGCATCACCGGCAACTCGGGCATCCGCCTGCGCGGTGAAGTGTCGACCTTCGGTTCGGCGCACAGCTTCCGCCCGATGCTGGGTCTGACGTCCCACTTCTAAGCATCCGGCCAGTTCGGGCGGGTCCGGCGTATCGGGACCCGCCCCGGTACCTGCGTATGATGAAAGGCCCCGGACGATTGTGTCCGGGGCCTTTTGTTTTGCTGGTTGCCGTGATCCCCGCAAGGGCGGGGGAGCTTATAATGCCCCATACAGAACGGGGCTATCCACGCGAGAGGCGCGGGAGGAATCTCCTAACGTAAGCGCCGTCGGCCAGTCCTCCCATCCTCTTGGCCGTTCCAGCCTCGTCCAAGGCCGCTGGCATGGGATATGCTGGCACCAGGTCCGGTGCGGTCACGAAATCCGTAGCCCACCATCGATGCAAATCCGCAAATGCGCGTACGGCACGATACCGTCGTCGCGCGTTCCGATTGGCAAAGTAAGGCCCGGAGTCCAGCATGGACTCATGCTTGGACTGTTTGGCGGCATTTGTCGATTCCTAACATATAGAACGTTGTAGAAATATTGACCGTGGGAACGTGGAGCTACTTTTCTGCCGGCTGGCTCCCTGAAGTTGCTGCCTGACCCGCCATCCTTCACATCGTGTCAACTTCGCGAAGCGTGCGCCCATACGCGAGAATCTATTGAAAAGGCCGCCGGGCGCGAACCCGACGGCCTTCTCCCGTAGGACCGCTGTGCCGCGGTTACTCTTCGATCGTGACCCGGCCGTTGCGGACGATCATGCCGCGCTCGGCCATTTCCTTGCGGAAATCATGCTTCGCATCGGCAACCTCGCGACGATATTCCGCCCACGCGTCCTCGCGGTCGGCGGCATCGTCGGCACGCGCCAGATCGCTGCTCAGTTCGCGCTTCGCCTCCGACAGGTCGGTCTTGTAGTCGAGATAATAGGGGTTGTAGTCCGAATAGACCGGGACCGTGCGACGGTCCTTGGCCAGCGCGGGCGTCGTTACGACCGCAGTTGCGGCGACGGCGATCAGCAATGTCGTGCGGTTCATGGGGGTTCTCCCTTTTCCTGAACTTGCCGGCGTACAACCCGTTGTGGATGAAGTCGGTTCCTTCACCTGCGGTTCATCTGCCGGAGCCCGTTCGGGATTTGCCGGCGACTGCTTGCCAATTGCCGGCCCCATGCCGATCTTTCGTCGCGAAGGGATCGGACATGGCCGGACGGGTGAAGCGCAAGGCGGGACTGGCGGCGGCCGAGGCACTGGCGGCGCGTACCGTCGCACCGCTCCCCTGCGCGCTGTGCGACCGCCCGATCGGGACGCAGGTCGAATGGCACCACCGCGTGCCCAGGAGCGAGGGCGGACGCGAGACCGTACCGGTCCACCCGATCTGCCACCGCACCATCCATGCCAGCGCGACCAACGCGGAGCTGGCGGGGCCACTGGCGGATATCGACACGCTGCGGGCGCTGCCGGCGGTGGCGAAGTTCGTGGCGTGGGTGGCGGATAAGCCCGCCGACTTCCGGGCGCCGGTGCGGCGGGGGCGGTAGGGCTAGCCCCGTGTGTTCCGCGGCGGGCCTGGAGTTTGATCCATGGGCATGGAGTCGTCACCCCGGCGCAGGCCGGGGTCTCCATCGGCTCCTGCTGCGCGCTACCACCGGGAGATCCCAGCCTTCGCCGGGATGACGCCCGTTTCAACAGGGATGACTCTGGACCAACGACCGTCGTCCCCGCGCAGGCGGGGCCTCATACATGCCACGCCGGCTACGCCAGCGCGAACGTCAGCACCTATGGATTGCCGCCTTCGTGGGAATGACGGAAGGGGGAAGGTCCTGCCAGCGCAGGGGCAGCCGCATTTCGCGCTGTCCTACACGTTCGCGCGTCGGCATCATGCTGCCGGGCCATCGTGAGCCCGGCTCTTTGACACCGCCAATTCTGTATCGCCGATCGGCTGACTCGCAGATAGCGTGCGAGTGTGACTTTCGTGACCTTTGGACGGCGGGCACGGGCAAAGCCCGTGCCGTCGGCCGGCGCTTCGGGCGCCGCCGGCCGGGCCGCGCCTTCAGGCTCGGGGTAGCTGCGCTACCCCTTGCCCGGCGCTCATTCCGCCGCAACCCCGCCGAACATGTCGCCCATGCCGCTGGCTTCCTCGTTCGCCGGTGCCACGACTTTCGCCTTCTGGCGCTTGTCGAAGCCGTCCCACACCTCGTTCCAGTTGCCGCGTGTCGCCGCCTTCGAATATTCCGTCGCACGCTGTTCGAAGAAGTTGGCGTGCTCGACGCCATTCAGCAGCGGCGCCAGCCACGGCAGGGGGTGTTCGTCGATCAGGTAGATCGGCTTCATGCCCAGCTGCCCCAGCCGCCAGTCGGCGATGTAGCGGATATACTTCTTGATCTCCTTCGCGGTCATGCCGTGGACCGGCCCCATTTCAAAGGCGAGATCGATGAAATTATCCTCCAGCCGCACCGTCGTCTGGCACATGTCGGCAATGTCGTCGCGCACCGACCGCGTCATGCAGTCGCGTTCCTTGCAGAAGGCGTGGAACAACTTGATGATGCCTTCGCAGTGCAGGCTCTCGTCGCGGACCGACCATGACACGATCTGCCCCATGCCCTTCATCTTGTTGAAGCGCGGGAAGTTCATCAGCATCGCGAACGACGCGAACAGCTGCAGCCCTTCGGTGAAGCCGCCGAACATGGCGAGGGTCTTGGCGATATCCTCGTCGGTATCGACCCCGAAGTTCTGGAGATAGTCGTGCTTGTCCTTCATCTCGCTATATTCGAGGAAGGCGCCATATTCGCTTTCGGGCATCCCGATCGTGTCGAGCAGGTGGCTGTACGCCGCGATATGCACCGTCTCCATGTTGGAGAAGGCGGCGAGCATCATCTTGACCTCGGTCGGCTTGAAGATGCGACCATATTTCTCGTGGTAGCAGTCCTGCACCTCGACGTCCGCCTGGGTGAAGAAGCGGAAGATCTGCGTCAGCAGGTTGCGCTCGTGCGGGGTCAGCTTCTGCGCCCAGTCGCGGCAATCCTCGCCCAGCGGCACCTCTTCGGGCATCCAGTGGATCTGCTGCTGGCGCTTCCAGAAATCGAACGCCCAGGGGTATTCGAACGGCTTGTACTGCTTGCGGGCTTCGGTGAGCGACATGGGGTTACTCCGGGGAAATTTGGGTTGTTCTGAAATCTGTTGTGCTCCCGCGCAGGCGGGAGCCTAGGGGCGCGACCGTCGTCGCTTGTGGCTCTGGACCCCCGCCTTCGCGGGGGTATGATCGGTTCGGGTCATGCCGACCCCCACGACCATTGCGCGATGCCGAAGATCGTCAGGATGATGCCCAGCGCCAGCGCCATCATCCCCGTCATGCCGTGGGCATAGCGGCTCTGCGCGGTCCTGCGCGAACGCAGGCGCAGCAGCAGCCACAGCCCGACGCCGCCCGATACCAGCGCGACGCACAACATGATGAGGACGTTCGCGGTCATGCGACCAACTGCGAAGACGCGCGTTTCACCGCCGCCCCCACAGGAGAACTATCATGGCCGATCTCAGCAACATCAACGAACATGCCGAAGTCATCGGTGCCGACGGCGTCCATGTCGGCACCGTCGACCGCGTCGAAGGCGACCGCATCAAGCTGACCAAAAAGGACAGCGGCGCGGACATCGAAGGAGCCGAAAGCGCACATGCCGGGCATCACCATTATATCGACGGCGGCCTCGTGGCCGAGGTCGAGGGCGACACCGTCCGCCTGAGCGCCAACGCCGACGTGGCGGTGACGTTCGAAACCGAAGAAGACGGCTCGGCGATCTGACGACGTGCGGCGCGCGTACCGGACGCGCGCCGCCCCTGTCGGCCACCGCCCCGCCGGATGCCGACCGAACGCTCCGCATTCGGCGGCATCTGCGGGCATCACGCCCCCATCATCCACGACACCAGCGCGGCACCCGCGCCCGCGATCCCGCCGAACCAGATCACGTTGGTCAGGAACGGCCGGTGTGCGCCGAACGGCTCGTTCGCCGGGTCCTTGCCGCCGGTCGCCAGCACCTTGCGGCGCCGCGCCTCGAACGCCTCGACCTGCTTGGGCTGCGAATACATCCACGCCATCAACGGCCCGAGCGTTACGGCGAACACGAAGAATATCAGGATCGGCATCGGTACCTTCTCCTTGGTCGGGGGGGGGGGGCGGAGGCCTTGTCCTATACCGCCCCGCCGTCAGACGGGACGGCCGCGCCGCCCCGCCGCCTGTTCACTGGCAAGCCAGACACTCGTCATAATCGGTCGTCTCGCCCAGATCGAACTTGGCCAGCTCCGACGTATTGTCCGCCTCGACCCCACCAGCGAACCCGGCACGCTGCACCGACTTCGACCGCAGGTAATAGAGCGATTTGATGCCCAGCTCCCACGCGCGATAGTGGAGCATCAGCAGATCCCACTTCTCGACATCGGCCGGGATGAACAGGTTCAGCGACTGCGCCTGGTCGATGAACGGCGCGCGGTCCCCGGCCAGTTCGAGCAGCCAGCGCTGGTCGATCTCGAAGCTGGTCTTGAACGTGTCCTTCTCTTCCTGGCTCAGGAAATCGAGATGCTGCACCGACCCGCCGCGCTCGAGGATCGTGTTCCACACCGCGTCGCTGTTCTTCGACTTCGCGATCAGCAGCTTTTCGAGATACGGGTTCTTGACCGACCACGATCCCGACAGCGTCTTGTGGGTATAGATGTTCGCCGGGATCGGTTCGATGCAGGCACTGGTGCCGCCGCAGATGATGCTGATCGACGCGGTCGGCGCGATCGCCATCTTGCAGCTGAACCGCTCCATCACGCCCATGTCGGCCGCGTCGGGGCAGGGGCCACGCTCGTTGGCAAGGTGCATCGATGCCTCGTTCACCTGCGCATTGACGTGGCGGAAGATCTTCAGGTTCCACGCCTTGGCCATCGCCCCTTCGAACGGGAGCCCGCGCGCCTGCAGGAACGAGTGGAAGCCCATGACGCCCAGGCCCACCGACCGCTCGCGCTCCGCCGAATAGCGCGCCCGCGCCATCTCGTCGGGCGCCCGCTCGATATAGTCGGTGAGGACGTTGTCGAGGAAGCGCATCACGTCCTCGATGAACCGCTTGTCGCCGTTCCATTCGTCCCACGTCTCGAGGTTCAGCGACGACAGGCAGCACACGGCGGTGCGGTCGTTGCCCAGATGGTCCTTGCCGGTCGGCAGCGTGATCTCGCTGCACAGGTTGGAGGTCGACACCTTCAGCCCGAGGTCGCGGTGATGCTTGGGCATCGTGTTGTTCACATGGTCGCTGAACACGATGTACGGCTCGCCGGTGGCGAGGCGGGTCTCGACCAGCTTCTGGAACAGCGAGCGTGCATCGACCGTGGCACGGACCGATCCATCCTTGGGGCTGGTCAGGTTCCATTCGGCGCCGTCGCGCACCGCCTCCATGAACGCGTCGGGGATCAGGACGCCATGGTGCAGGTTCAGCGCCTTGCGGTTGAAATCGCCGCTGGGCTTGCGGATTTCGAGGAACTCCTCGATCTCCGGGTGGCTGACGTCGAGATAGCAGGCGGCCGATCCGCGACGCAGCGACCCTTGCGAAATGGCGAGGGTCAGCGAGTCCATGACCCGCACGAACGGGATGATGCCGCTGGTCTTGCCGTTCAGGCCGACCGGTTCGCCGATGCCGCGCACGCTGCCCCAATAGGTGCCGATGCCGCCGCCGCGCGACGCCAGCCACACATTCTCGTTCCACGTCTCGACGATGCCCTCGAGGCTGTCGGGGACGGAGTTGAGATAGCAGCTGATCGGCAGGCCGCGCCCGGTGCCACCGTTCGACAGGACCGGCGTGGCGGGCATGAACCACAGCTTCGAGATATAGTCGTACAGCCGCTGCGCATGGTCGGCGTCATCGGCATAGGCCGACGCGACGCGCACGAACAGGTCTTGGTACGATTCGCCCGGCAGCAGGTAGCGGTCCTTGAGCGTATCCTTGCCGAAATCGGTCAGCCGCGCGTCGCGCGAATGGTCGACCTCGACCGCGTGCAGCTGTGCGTCAACCGTGCGGCTGGTGCGCACGGCCGGGGTTTCGGCGGGCGCCGGATCGGCGAATTGCAGCTCGTTCATCTGGGCATCCTGACTGTCCTGGAAGGTCATCGTCCCCGTTTCCCCTGTCTTCGGACGGAGCACGTCGTCCCCGTCGATAAAATTGGCGTGTCGACCGCATGCAGCGGCGCATCGCCGGTTCGAACGACGGCTGGCGACATGGTCGTCGTGTCGCGGCGTCGATCGAGGTGAATACCATTTGTAGCGGTTGGCCCGCCGTCGCCCCTACTAATTGTAGCAAATGGTCGTGCGCGCAAGCGGCTAAATTTCGGGCGGCCGGGGGAACCGGCCGGCTGCGGGCGATACGATCGGCGCGACGCGCGGACCTCTGCCGCCTGCGCGAAATGCAAGCGAATAAAACGGGAACATCAATTCATTTTTTCGTTCGGCGGCGGTGGCGTGCCGACGAATCAGCCGTCCCGCCGGAACCGGCCCGAGACCCGTGCCTGCCATCCCAGCAGCAGCGGGACGAGGATCAGTTCGATGCACAGGCCGCTCAGGTGCGACGCCGACGGCACGCCGCTGGCCGCCAGCGACCATAGCCGTGCGAACCCGCCGATCACGACCATCATCCCCAGCAGGCGGAAGCGGCCGCCCTTGCGTTCGATGCCGGGAATGCAGCTGACGAAGCCGATCGCCAACCCGAGGAACAGGCCCGACAGATACCGGAAATGGCTGTCCATGTCGGTCGCGGGCGCCGGATGCAGCCATGCTGCGCCGATCGCGATGCCGGCCAGCGAGGCGGTGAGCGGCACGACGCAGGTAACCGCGACCGCCGCCTGCAACAGCGTACGCTCGCGACGCGGGCTCACGTCCGTTCGCGCTCCAGCAGTTCGGACCGCACGCGGATCGCATAGACCGACAGCCGCACCTCGAACAGGAACCACACCAGCCCGCCGATCAGCAGCAGCATCGACAGGATGAAGCTGATCGCCACCGCCTTGCCGAGGCCCAGGTCGAGCAGTTCGGCGATGAACAGCATCGCGACGACGATGCAGTTGGCGACCGCCGACAGCACGACGAGGAACACCGAATTGTTGATGATCCGGATCCGCCGGTCGAGCAGGCGCAGTTCGAACACGTGGCGATCGTGCTCCGGACCGGTCGAGCCGGGATGCAGCTTTTCGAGGTCGCGCGCCCGGTCGACGATCCGCGCGAGGCGGCCGACCATGACGTTCAGGATCGCGCCGATCCCCGCCAGCAGGAACACGGGGGCGATCGCGGTCTGGATCGTCTTGGCGACAGTCGACAGGACAGGTTCGAATTCCACCCGCGCGGTATGCCGTGCGTGCCCGATCGGGACAAGGGCCGCCATTTTGCGCAAAACCCGTCCGTACCGTACGGTCGTAATCGCTACCGGATGGTAAGGGCTTCGTGGCAAGGCAACGCCATGTCCCCGATCGCCCCCGCTTCCCGTGCCCGTGCCCGTGCCCGTGCGCGCACCATCGCCGGCCTGCCCGATGCGATCGACGCCGTGGCCGGCGTGACGGTCGACACGCACCGCTTCCTGCGCCGTCAATGGTTCGCCGCGGCGCTGAACGGTGATGGGGGTACGGCGCGCACCGTGCTGGTCGAACGTGGCGCCGCCGCGACGATCGCGCTGCCGCTGGTGGGGCTGGGACCGGCGGTCCTCGGTCTGGGACAGGTGCCGGGATGCTACTGGCCGTTCCGCAGCGCGCCGGTGGCGGACGGTGCCGATCGCGACGACTTCGCCGCGCTGCTGGCGGGCGCGGGGCGTGCCGTGCGCGGGTTTCGGCTGGGACCGGTCTATGACGACGATCCGTTGCTGGCCGGCCTGCTGGCGGCGGTCCAGAGCGCAGGCTGGCGCGCGCTGCCGCGCTTCATCGCCGACAGCTATCTGCTCGACATGGCGGCGTTGCGCGCGGAGGGCGACTGGCCGCGCAATTCGACGCTGCGCAAGAACCGGTTCAACGAAAAGCATCTGGCCGCGCAGGGCGTACCGGAATGGTCGTTCGTACAGGGCGGCGGCTGGACCGACACCGTCTTCGACGAACTGGCGGCGATCGAGGCGGCCAGCTGGATCGGCCAGCGAACCGATGGCAGAGACGCCAAGTTCACCGACGCCGGCCATGGCCGCTTCTGGCGCGGGGCGGCACGCGACCCGGTGCTGGCGGGCATGATGTCGGCCGCGCTGCTGCGGATGGACGGCGCGCCCGCCGCCTTCTCGTTCGACCTGAACGCCGGCACGCTGAAATATGCGATCGCGAACAGCTTTGACGCGCGCTTCGCCAGGCATTCCCCGGGCAGGCTGCTCTATTACCGCAACCTCGTCCGTTCGATCGATGACGGGATCGACCGGGTCGACTGGGGCGCGGGTGACAGCGGCTACAAGCGGGTTATCGGCGCGACGCCCGGTCCCGCGATCCGCGACTGGCTGTTCCTGCGGCCCGGCCTGCCTGCGCTGGCCGGTCGCCTGCTCGCCGGGCGCTGGGCGGGCAGCGGGCAGCGGCCGGCGGGCAAGGCAGAAGCGCCGGCGGAATGATTGGCCTTGCCCAACGGCCCCGCGTCCGGCGTAATCCATGGCTGCACCCAACGGACGATTGAGCATGGCCGGCGAGTCGGCGACACCCTCCGACATGGCGACCGAACGCTTCGCGGCCGGATGGCATCCTGCACGCCGCATGGCCGCGTTCCTGGTCGTGTACGGTTTCGTGATCTGGGCGGTCACCGCGCTGACCTTCTGGTCGGCGCCGTTCTTCGGCAATGTCCTGCCGTTCTGGCCGGCGACGCCGATCGCCATCGCGGCGCTGGTGCGATATCCGCGGCGGACCTGGCCGCTGCTGCTGGCGGCAGTGGCGATCGGCATCCTCGCTGCCGTCCCGGTGCTGGCGCCGATCCGTCTGCAGACCGCCACCTATGTCGTGGTCGACGCCATCCAGACGGTGCTGGTGGCCAGCCTGTTGCAGATCGCGCGGCCGGATCCGCGGCTGCTGCGCGGCTATTTCACCGTGGTCGGCATCGGAGTCCTGGGGGCAATGGCGGGCACCGCCTCGTTCGGCATCGTTCGACTGGCGTTGGGCGAGGGCGGCGATCCCAACGCGCTGGTCCGCTGGTTCTCCAGCGGAGCGATGGGCATGATCGTGCTGCTTCCGGCGTTCAAGGCGACGCGCCGTGCCCTGTCGGAAGAGATCGGGCTGCTGTCGCCGGCAATGGTCGTCGTTATCGCGCTGACCGCGCTGGGCACCGGGGCGATCTTCATGTCGGACCGGTATCCGGCGCTGTTCCTGCTGATGCCGTGCGGGGTCTTCGCCGCGCTGCTCTACCGCTTCGCGGGTGCCGCCGCGGCCACGCTGACCGTCAGCGCGATGGCGCTCGTCTGCACGGCGCACGGGATCGGCCCCTTCGCCGCGGTGCTGCTGCACCTGCCCGACCGCATCCTGTTGCTGCAGCTGTTCATCGCGGTCTTCACGCTGACCACCTTCCCGATCGCCGCGCTGCTGTACGAACAGTCGCTGGCGCTGAAGGGCCTGCGCGACAACGAACGCCAGCTGCGGCTGCTGACCGATCATTCGACCGACCTGATCGTGCGGCTTGGCATGGACGGTTTGGGCCGCTACGCATCGCCCGCGGCCGAGCGCCTGCTGGGCTATCGGCCCGAGCAGCTGGTGGGCAAGAGCCCGTTCGAGGCGATCCACCCCGACGACCGCGACCGGGTACGCCGGTGTCTGGAGCAGCTGACACCGGACGGCGACGGGGTCGTCTTCCGGTACCGGATGCGTCACCGCGACGGTCATTACCTGTGGCTCGAAGGCGCGTTCCGGCTGGTGGGCGACGGTGACGACACGCTGGAACTGATCGGATCGATCCGCGATATCGCAACGCGCCGGGATGCGGAGACCGAGGCGATCGTTTCGGCCGATAAGCTGGAGGAGCGGCAGCGGCTGCTCGGGATGGCGGAAACGGCCGCCGGCATCGGCCACTGGCGCCTCAATCTCGGCGACTGGCGGCTGTTCTGGTCGAGCGAGGTCTTCCGCATCCACGGCGTCACCGAAGGGGAGGAGCCGCGGATCGCCGATGCGATCGACTTCTATCATGTCGACGACCGGGCGATGGTCCGCGAACGGCTGGGCGCGGTCATCAACAGCGGCGGTGCGTTCGAATTCGATGCCCGGATCGTCCGCCGCGACGGCACGATGCGCTGGGTCCGGTCGCGCGGCCAGGCCGAACCGGCGCCGGGGGCGGGGATCGTCAGCCTGTTCGGCGTCTTGCAGGACATCACCGAACAGGTCGCCGCGATGACCGACCTGCGCGCCGCGCGCGAGGAAGCGGAACGTGCGCTGGCCGACAAGGCGACCTTCACCGCCACGATCAGCCACGAGATCCGCACGCCGCTGACCTCGATCCTCGCCGCGGCGCAGCTGCTGCGCGACACGCCCGACCGGACCGAGCGGATGCGGCATCTCGATTCGCTGGAAAAGGCGGGACGGACGTTGTCGGATATCGTCGACGACGTACTGACCTTCTCGAAGCTGGAAGGCGGGCACGGCAATCCCGAGGCGATCGCGTTCGAACCCCGGCAGCTGCTGGAAACGGTGATCGGGTTGTTCGCGGTCGACGCCCGCCGCCACGATCTGACACTGGAACTAGACGCGCCGCCGGGGCGGGTGATCGGCGACCCGGCGCGGGTGCAGCGGGTGCTGACCAATCTGGTCGGCAATGCGGTAAAATTTACCCGTGCCGGATCGATCCGCATCTCCGCCGCCCGCGTCGGCGGCGAGCTGTGGCGGTTCGAGGTCGCCGACACCGGGGTCGGCATCCGCAGCGATCGGCTGGACGCCATTTTCGAACCCTTCGTCCAGGCGGATGCGTCGACCACCCGCAGCTATGGCGGCACCGGGCTGGGCCTCAGCATCAGCCGTATGCTGGTCGGATCGATGCGGGGGACGATCCACGTCGCCAGTCGTCCGGGAACGGGATCGAGCTTCTGGTTCGACCTGCCGCTGCCGGCCGCCGCCGTCGTCGATGCGGAAGCGGCGATGCCGGCGTCGGGCGGACCGGATGCCGCCGATCCTTCGCGGCCCGTCCCGGTCGCTACCGTGCTGGTGGCGGAGGACAACGACACCAACCGCTATCTGATCGCCGAGATCGTCCGCCGGCTGGGACATCGGGTCGTGACCGTCGAGAACGGCGCGCGCGCGGTCGAATATGTCACCGCGCCGGCCGGCAACCCGGTCGACCTCGTGCTGATGGACATCCAGATGCCGGTCATGGACGGGATCGCGGCGGCGCGCGCGATCCGGGCGTGGAGCGGGGCGGGGGCCACCGTGCCGATCCATGCGATCACCGCAGACCAGTCGACCGAGACCCGCGCCGAGATCCGCCAGGCCGGGATCGACGGCATCCTTGCCAAGCCGGTGGACATGATCCGGCTGGGCCGGCTGCTGGGCAAGGTTGCCGACGACCTGCCGCCCGCTGCCGCGTCGGCGGTGCCGACGGCCGCGATCGATCCGGAACGCATCCGTTCGCTGACCGACGCACTGGGCGCCGAACAGCGCGATATGTTGTTGCGACTGTTGATCGACGATGCCGAACGGGTGCCGCCGCGGCTGCGGGTGCTGCTGCAACATGGCAATCACAGCCTCGCGCGACGCGAGGCGCATGCGCTGCACGGTGCCGCCGTCAGCATGGGCGCGGCCGATCTGGTCGCGGCGTTGCGCGCGGTAGAGAGCATCCCCGACGGGGCGCAGGCCGATCCCGCCATCATCGATCGGGTCGATCGATCGGCGCAATCGGTGATCGATGCCGCGCGGGCGGCGATGGCGGCGCCGTGAGGCGCGCCGTCCTACGCCTCCGCGTCGAACGCCTGTAGCGCCAGTACCGCCTGGGTCCGGTTGCTGACGCCCAGCTTGCGAAAGATCGCCGAGAGGTGCGATTTCACCGTCGGTTCGGCAAGTTGCAGGTCATAGGCGATCTGTTTGTTCTGATGCCCGTTGACGATCGCGCGCAGCACCCGCAACTGCGCGATCGACAGCGTTCCCATCCGCTCCGCCATGTCGACCCGCCGGTCGTCGGGGGCGCCCCCCCCCAGACCCTCGGGCACCCATGTCCGGCCGGCGAGCAGGGTGCGCAGCGCCTCCATCATCTGGTCGATCGTCGACGATTTCGGAATGAAGCCATGGGCGCCCAGTGCATGCGCCTGCGCCACCACCGCCGGTTCCTCCCGGCCCGACACGATCGCGATCCGCGCCGACGGGCGGATCGCACGCAGCAGCGCCAGTCCGGCAAAGCCCTGCACGTCGGGCAGCATCAGGTCGAGCAGGATCAGGTCGTAGTCCTTCGTCCGGACCAGCGCTTCCGCCTCGGCCAGCGTCGTCGCACTGTCCCTGGTGATCGTCGGATCGGTCGCTTGTGCCGCCATGCCGAGTGCCGTCGCGCACATCGGATGATCGTCGGCGACGAGAATATGCGGCATCAAAGGACCCTCTTTCCGACATGGGCATCGTAGGGATCGTTTACTCCTACTACAAGCGCACCAGGGAATCCTACCAAGTAGTTGGTGAAAATGCGTTAAAGCAGCTTTGCGTAGCGTTGCGGAATATCGCAACGGGTTGCCCGGCAAAGTCCTCCGCGACGACGCGGTCGATCTGCCGCTCGATCCCGCGGGTCAGGTCGGCGGGAACCTCGACCGAGAAGCCGCGCGCGACCAGACCGTCCACTGCCCAGCGGACGCAGTAATCGGCAGCGACCCCGACGACGATCGCATGGCGAACACCGTGGTCCGACAATTCGCCGAAGAACGCGTCGCGCGCCTGCACGGGTGCATCGCCGCGCGGATCACGCAGCGTCAGGTCCGGCTCCGCCCACATGTCGAACACACCCTTTTCCAGCGTGCGGCACGGGATCGCCGGGTCGATCGCCTGCGGATCGAACAGGTTGCGCCAGCCCGGTGTCCCCTTCACGCAATGGATCGGGAACAGCGCGGCCTCGGCGCTTTGCGGATAGGTGTCGGCGAAGTGGGTGTCGAAGGTAAATACCATCGCCGCCGTATCCGTCGCGGTCCGGTCCGCCAGCCACGCGCGGAGCGGTTCGACGAGGTCGGTGGCGCCGGCAACCGGCAGCGCGCCGTCGGGCAGGATGAAGTCGGCTTGGGTGTCGATGACGAGCACGAGATTGGACATGACCTGTCTCCTTCTACCCGCTTTACATATGTGCAATGTAGATATATGTAAAGGGCATGGAACAGGACTTCGACCCGTCCGGTTACGATCCGGGTGCCTATGACCGGCCCTCCGTCGCGGTCGATTGCGTCGCGATCGGCATCGTCGACGGGGAACCGGCGGTGCTGCTGATCCGGCGCGACCAGCCTCCGTTCGCCGGGCACTGGGCCTTGCCCGGCGGGTTCGTGGCGATCGACGAGTCGCTTGAGGCGGCGGCGGTGCGGGTGCTGCGGGACAAGGCGAAGATCGGCGACATGCCGGTGGAACAGGTGCATTGCTTCGGCGCGGTCGATCGCGACCCGCGCATGCGGATCATCGCCATCGCGTATCGCGCGCTGCTGTCGCCGGTACGCACCCGGGCGCTGCGGCTGACCGTCGGCGAATGTCTCGCGCGGATCGGCGCCGACGGCCGGCTGTACCACGACGGACAGCCGATCGCGCTGGCGTTCGATCACGACGTCATCGTGGCGCATACGCTCGCCCGGTTGCGCGATGCGATCGACGATGCCGCCTTCGCGCTGGTTCCCTGTCGTTTCACCCTGCGCGAACTCCAGCAGGTGCACGAGGCGGTGCTGGGCCAGCCGCTCAACAAGCCCGCATTCCGCCGCCGGATGCTCGAACGCGGCGGGCTGCGCGGCACCGGCGATTTCGAAGGCGGACGGGCGTTCCGTCCGGCCGAACTCTATGTCCAGCTTCCGAAGGACTGACCAATGGTGATGACCGATATCGCGACCCGGGTGTGGAACCATGGCTGGCGGCTGGACCCGGTGGTGCGCAGCCTGCTCGACACCGATTTCTACAAGCTGCTGATGGTACAGATGATCCGCGAGGTGCACCCGGACGTCCGCGCGACCTTCGCCGTCATCAACCGCAGCACGTCGGTGCGGCTGGCCGAGGTCATCGACGAGGGCGAATTGCGCGCGCAACTCGACCATGCCCGTACGGTCGCCTTTTCGAAACAGGAACTGATCTGGCTGGCCGGCAACAGCTTCTACGGGGTGAAGCGGATGTTCGCGCCCGGTTTCATCGACTGGCTCGGCGGTTTCCGCCTGCCCGAATACGACCTGTCGATCCGCGACGGCCAGTACGAGTTGCACTTCGACGGCCCGTGGGCCGAAACCTCGCTGTGGGAAATCCCGGCGCTGACCATCCTGAACGAACTGCGCGCCCGCGCGGCGCTGCGCGATCATGGGCGCTTCGCGCTCGACGTGACCTATGCGCGGGCAAAGGCGCGGCTGTGGGACAAGGTCGAGCGGCTGCGCGACCTGCCCGACCTGGTCCTGTCCGACTTCGGCACGCGGCGGCGGCATGGCTTTCTGTGGCAGCGCTGGTGCGTGGAGGCGTTGCAGGAGGGGCTGGGCGATCGCTTCGTCGGTACGTCGAACGTGCTGCTGGCGATGCAGGCCGGGGTCGAGGCGATCGGCACCAACGCGCACGAGCTGCCGATGGTCGAGGCGGCGCTGGCCGAGGACGATGCCGGCATCGCCGCTGCGCCGTACCGCGTGCTGGCGGAATGGCGGCGGCATTATGGCGGCAACCTGCTGATCGCACTGCCCGATGCGTTCGGCACCACCGCGTTCCTGCGCAATGCGCCTGGCTGGCTGGCCGACTGGACCGGCTTCCGCCCCGATAGCATGCCGCCGATCGAGGGGGGCGAGCAGATATTGCGCTGGTGGCAGGAACAGGGCGTCGATCCCCGGTCTAAGCTGCTGATCTTTTCCGACGGGATGGACGTCGACAGCATCCTGGACACCTATCGCCATTTCCACGGTCGGGTCCGGATGAGCTTCGGCTGGGGCACCAACCTGACCAACGATTTCCGTGGCTGCGACCCGCTGGGGGGCGAGGGGCTGGAGCCGATCTCGCTGGTTTGCAAGGTCATCGGCGCAAACGGCCGCCCGGCAGTCAAGCTGTCGGACAATCCGGCCAAGGCGACCGGCAGGCCCGGGGATGTCGCGCGCTACCTGCGCATCTTCGGCGACGGCGGCCGGGTGGCGAGCCCGGTCGCGGTATAGCCGGACGTCAGTTGATCGCGGCCGTCGCCGGGGCGGTCGCCGACCGGTTGTGGCGAAGCGCCTCGGCCAGCCCGACCAGTTCGGCATTCTCGAACGATACCAACGCCCGCGGAACCTGTGCCAGCATCCGGGCGAACTTGGTCGAGCTGCCGAACAACGCCTGTGTCTCGGGCTGGCGAAGATAGGGCAGGATCGCGGTCGCGACCGGCCCGGTCACCAGCAACCCGTCCCATGCTCCCACGGTCAGCACCATATCGCCGGCCTGCGCCCAGAAGGCACGGGCGAGCATTTCGCACGCCGAACGGGCGATCGGATCGGTCGTCGCCGTCCGCGTGACGTCTTCCGGAGTGCGGGCACGGGGGGCGACACCGGCGCGACGTGCCAGCATGGTATAGATGGCGAGCAGGCCACTGGCCGAGATGACTTCCTCGATCGCGACCGGATGCCGGCCGGCGAACATCTCTGCGGCGAGGCCGGCCAGTTCCGGCGTCGGACCGGTAAAGCCGGCATGGCCCGCCTCGGTCGACAGGACGGTGACCGTGCCGTTCGGGCAGCGATGCACGGCGGCCATGCCAAGGCCGGACGTGATGCCGACGATCAGGTAGCATCCCGGTCCGACGATCGGCCATGCGAGGGTTCCGGCAAAGGATTCCCGGACATGACCGCCCGCGACGCACAGCGCCCACGCCTCTGCGGCGAAATCGTTCAGCACCAGCGGTGGTTCGCCCAGCATCGCCTCCAGCCCGGAACGCGACAGGAACCAGTGCGTCCGCGTGATCGAGATCGCGTCGCCGCGCACCAGACCGGGCACGGCGAACGCCGAATGGCGGGGCAGCGCCGGCAGCCCCAGGTCGCGCTGAAACCCGATCAGGGCGGCCGACACGCCCTGGGTCGTTGCCGCGCCGTAGCTGCGGACCGTTTCGGACCGGATCGTTCCATCGGCACCGGTCAGGGCAAAGCAGATCCGCTTGCGCCCGATCGATCCGACGATAGCACTATCGACCATCTGCATTGCCTCCCCCGTTCCCGATGTTTCGGGTAGGCGTTAGCGATAACAGACAGTCGTTGGCAGCGTATTGTTAAATTTCGGCCGGTTTACGGAGCGTCGGCGAATTGTACGCTGCGCACAAACGCCGTGTCGGGCGTGCTACCGCCGCACGTAGCGGAAATACCAGACCTCGTGGCCTTGTCGCCGGGCCTTCCGTTCGTAGCGGGTTTCGGGCCAGTCAGCGGGGCGGGTCAGGAAGTCGGCGGGGGTCCGGGCCTGCCAGTCGAAGTCGCGGCGCTGGTCCATCACCATCATCGCCCAGCGGCAATATGTCGGATCGTCGGTGCCGAGGCGGAATTCGCCGCCGGGGCGCAGCTTGGCCGCGATCAGGTCCATCGGGCCGTGGTTCATCATCCGCCGCTTGGCATGGCGCGCCTTGGGCCATGGATCGGGGTGGAGCAGGTAGACGCGTTCGAGCGTGGCGTCGGGGAAGCGTTCGATCACCTCCAGCGCGTCGCCCATGTGCAGGCGGACATTGGCGAGGTCGCCGTCGCGGATATGGTTCAGCGCGCCGACCACGCCGTTGAGGAACGGTTCGCAGCCGACGAAGCCGTGGCCGGGACGCGCCGTCGCCTGTCCCGCCAGATGCTCGCCCGCGCCGAAGCCGATCTCAACCTCGACCGGGCGGTCGTCGCCGAACAGGACGCGGGAATCGAGCGGGCCGGTGTCGGGGACGGAGACGCGGGGCAACAGTTCCTCGACCAGCGCGGCCTGGCCCTGGCGCAGCTTGTGGCCCTGTCGACGGCCATAGAGGCGGCGGATGGTGGTGGGATCGTTCATCGCGGCGCTCCTACCCGGCGATACGCCCTGGGGACAAGGCGCTTCGGCGGGAGCTTCGGCGGTTGCCGGGGGTTGGATCGGCATGGGCAAGAAAAAGCAGGCGAAACGGACGGCGCGGCACGTGGTCGATGCGGATATCGATGCCGGGCACGGCGTCGCGCGCGAACTGCGGCATCATCCGGTGGTGCGGGTGGCTGGCGCGCTGAGCGAGGTCGCCGACCAGCCGCCGATGGTGGCGATCAACGTCGCGACGATCGCGGTCGCGCTGCTGGCGAAGGACGCGAAGCTGGCGCGGACCGGCGTACGGATGCTGGCGGCACACGGGCTGGCGACGCTGGCGAAGGCGGTCATCAAGCATCGGGTCGACCGGGCGCGGCCGAACCAGTTCAGCGATCGCGACGACCATCGGCCTAAGCCCGGCGATACCGACGAGGGGCCGCAGAACTCGTTTCCCTCCGGCCATACCGCCGGCGCGGTGGCGGTCGCGCGGGCGGTGGCGCGCGAATATCCGGGCATGGCGGTGCCGGCGCAGGTAGCCGCGACCGGCATCGCGGCGATCCAGATTCCGCGTGGGACGCATTTCCCGATCGACGTCGTGGCGGGCGCGGTCATCGGCTGGGCGGCGGAGGCGATCGTCGCGCGGGTGCTGCCGAAACCCACGTAAATCCGCCAAAGGTCACGAAAGTCACACTTGCCACATGTTCGCAGCCGCCGGGTCTTGCGATGGCGAGGGTGTTCGCGATGTCAAAGAGCTTTGGGGGAGCATGGCGGCGCGGCGGTGTGTAGGAAAGTGCTTCCGCCGCGCCATGACTGCTACTTCGTCGCCGCGGCATTGATATCGATCTTGAGCTTCTTGCCCCAGCTGTTCGTCCGGGCGATCATCGGGCGGCCCAGCGCGGCCAGCACGGTATCGGGCGCAGGCAACCCGGTCATTGGGGCGTAGGTGGCGATCGAGCCGGGATCGTAGAACGCGACCGTCCATTGGCGCACGGTCTGCCCCTTCGATTCGCCCGCGTCGCGCGCGATGACGTCGGGGCTGATCCACGCGCCGCGCGCGCTGTCGCTGATCGCCAGCAGGTAGCTGTCGGGCGACGCGTCGCTGCGATAGGCGGCACCGATCCGGGCGGGGGCGGGGTCGCGGCACCAGAAG
>RPSH01000016.1 GCA_003946805.1 Bacillus sp. 2B10
GGCGGGGCGGGGGTCGCGAACCAGTCGCGCAGTTCGTCCTCGACCAGCGTGTCGACGCCGGCATCCTGCCACCATTCGAGCGCGCTGGCCGCCGCATCATGCCACTGGATATGCTGGTCCGCCCCCATGGCGCCTTTAAGCCACTGCCTTGACCTCCCCGTCAATCTGCCCAAATCACTCCCGGGGACAGGGCGTGTCGCCCACGCGACGAGTATGGCCGAGCGACGCCCGGGATGAGGATGGCGGGATGAGGATGGACGAATGAGCGAACGGGAATCGATGCCCTATGACGTCGTGATCGTCGGCGCAGGGCCTGCCGGCCTGTCCGCGGCGATCCGGCTGAAGCAGATGGCGGCCGAGACGGGCGGCGAACTGGCCGTCTGCGTGCTGGAAAAGGGGTCGGAGGTCGGCGCCCATATCCTGTCGGGCGCGGTGTTCGATCCGCGGGCGATGGACGAGCTGCTGCCCGAATGGCGGACCATGGGCTGCCCGATGGCCGAGGTTCCGGTGACCGAGAACCACCACTGGCTGTTGTCGGAAGCCGGCAGCAGCGAGGTGTCGCACCGCGTCCTGCCGCCGTTCATGCAGAATACCGGCACCTATACCGGGTCGCTGGGCAATATGTGCCGCTGGCTGGCCGAACAGGCAGAGGGGCTGGGCGTCGAGATATTTCCCGGCTTCGCCGCCGCCGAGATCCTCTATCACGACGACGGTTCGGTGAAGGGCGTCGCGACCGGCGACATGGGCGTGGCACGCGACGGCACGCACAAGCCCGACTGGCAGCCGGGGCTGGAACTCCACGCCAAGTATACCTTCTTTGCCGAAGGGGTGCGCGGGCACCTGTCGAAGCAGATCATCCGCACCTTCGATTTGGCAAAGGACAGCCAGCCGCAGGTCTATGGGCTGGGTATCAAGGAATTGTGGGACATACCCGCCGAAAACCACGTGCCCGGCCGCGTGATCCATACCCAGGGCTGGCCACTGAGCGAAACGCGTGGGAGCAACGGCGGCGGGTTCCTGTACCATCAGGCGAACGGGCAGGTCGCGCTGGGTTTCGTGACGTGGCTGAACTATTCCAACCCGTATCTGTCGCCGTTCCACGAGATGCAGCGGTGGAAGACGCATCCAGCGATCGCCGCGATCCTGAAGGGCGGCAAGCGCGTGTCGTACGGCGCGCGCGCGATCAACGACGGCGGGTGGCAGTCGGTGCCGAAACTGACCTTCCCCGGCGGGGTGCTGGTCGGCTGTTCGGCCGGGTTCCTGAACGTGCCGCGGATCAAGGGCATCCATACCGCGATGAAATCGGGGATGATGGCCGCCGAAGCCGCGTTCGCCGCGGTCCGCGACGGGCGGACCGGCGACGAACTCACCGCCTATAGCGCCGCGTACGAGGCGAGCTGGGTATATGAAGAGCTGCGCACGGTCCGCAACGTCGTGCCGCTGGTCAAGAAATTCGGCGATTTCGTCGGCTCGGGCATCGCCAATGCGACGATGTGGGCGGAACATTGGGGGGTGCGCATGCCGTTCACCATGGGCCACCATCCCGATCACGAAAGCCTGTGGCGCAAGGATCAGGTGCAGCCGATCGCCTATCCCAAGCCCGACGGCGTGCTGAGCTTCGACCGGCTGTCGTCGGTGTTCCTGTCGAACACCAATCACGAGGAGGACCAGCCGGTCCACCTGACGCTGAAGGACCCGAACGTCCCGGTCGAATACGACCTGCCGCTCTACGACGAGCCCGCGCAACGATATTGTCCGGCGGGCGTATATGAAATCGTGGGGGCAGAGACGGATAGCCCGAAATTCGTCATCAACGCGCAGAACTGCGTCCACTGCAAGACGTGCGACATCAAGGACCCGACTCAGAACATCAACTGGGTCGTGCCGGAAGGCGGCGGAGGACCGAATTATCCGAATATGTAGCCTGGGAACGATCGTGGCGACGCTGGTGGTGGCACCGGCGTCGGCAGCTGCCACCCTGCCTGCCACCCCATTGGCCGCCTATGTCCGGGCCCGTGCCGCCGACGCCGATGGCGCGGTCACCGTTGCGGCACAGGGCTATGCCGAGGCGCTGGCGGCGCAACCCGCCGATCCGGTCATCGCCGTCCGCGCGCTGCGACAGGCGCTGGCCAGCGGCGACCTGCCGCTCGCACGGCGGGCCGGCGCGGTCCTGCGCGCGGCCGACGTCGCGCCGCCCGACCTCGACATCCTCGCCTTCAGCGACGCGGTGATCGCGCGCGACACGGCGGCGCAGCGCGCGGCGCTCGCGCGGCTGGCGGAATCGCCGCTGGGGTTTCTCGGCCCGTTGCTGGCGAGCTGGGTCGACCTGCCCGCGCCGCCGGTCGCGGTCGATGGTGGCCCGATCCCGCGCCGCTATGCCGCCGAGAACGCCGCGCTGCGCCTGCTGGCGACCGGGCAGACGCGCGAGGGTATCGCCGCCACCCGCACGCTGCTGACCGCGACCGGCGGCGACGCCGATTTCCGGCTGAACGCCGCGCAGCTGCTCGTCCGTGCCGGTGAGCGCGATACCGCCCGTGCGCTGCTGGCGGGCGACGACCCGGTGCTCGCCCGTGCCGCCGAGACGCTGGGCCGCGGCAGCAAGGGCGACGCGCGGTTCGGCGTGTCGCGCCTGTTCGCCCGCATGGCCGGCGACCTGTCGGCGCAGGGTACCGAATCGCTTGCGATCATGCTCGCCCGCTCGGCGCTGCTGCTCGACCCGACCTATTCGCGCGCGCGCATCGCGCTGGCCGACGCGCTCGCCCGCGACGATGCGATCGCGGCGGCGAAGGCGGTGCTGGCGGCGATCCGGCCAGGCGATCCGTTCGCCGGCAGCGCCAACGCGCTGGGCATCGTCATCCTGCAACGTGCCGGCGACCTGCCCGGTGCGCTGGCATTGGCGCGCACCCAGGCCGAACGCCCCGGTGCTGCGACCGCGACGCTGCGCCGCTATGCCGACCTCCAGCTCGAAACCGGCGAGGCAGCCGCCGCCGCGCAGACCTATGCCCGTGCGCTGGCGCAGGCGGGGCAGGGGGCGGACTGGACGCTGTACCTGCAACGCGGCGCAGCACTCGACCAGTCGGGCGACTGGGCCGGCGCGCTGCCGATGCTGCGCCGTGCGGTCGAACTGGGGCCGCAGGAACCGGTCGCGCTCAACTATCTGGGCTACGCACAGGTCGATCATGGCGAAAATGTGCCGGAAGCGACGCGGATGCTCGAACGCGCCCATGCGCTGGCACCCAGGGACCCGGCGATCGCCGATTCGCTCGGCTGGGCGCGCTTTCGTGCCGGCAACATCGCCGCCGCGCTGCCGCTGATCGAGGGCGCGGTGCGAAGGGCGCCCGACGATGTCGAGATCAACGAGCATCTCGGCGACGTATATTGGGCCGCCGGTCGCCGGGTCGAGGCACGCTATGCCTGGGCGGCGGCATCGGTCGCGGCGGAGGGCGCCGTGGCACAACGGCTGGCGAGCAAGCTTGCGAACGGTCCCGCTTCGTCGCATCGCTGAACGCGATGATCGTCGAACCCGCCCCCGCCAAGCTGAACCTCGCGCTGCACGTCCGTGCGCGGCGCGACGACGGCTATCACGAACTGGAGACGCTGTTCGCTTTCGTCCGCGACGGCGACACGGTGCGCCTTACCCCGGCGGAGCGCGACGGCTTCGCCATCATCGGTCCGTTCGCCGGCGGACTGAGCGGCGAGGGCGACAATCTGGTCACCCGTGCGCGTGACGCGTTTCGTGCCGCGTTCGGTCCGGGCGAACCGTTGTCGATCGTGCTCGACAAGCACCTTCCGGTCGCCTCCGGCATCGGTGGCGGATCGGCCGATGCCG
This sequence comes from Bacillus sp. 2B10, assembly GCA_003946805.1. GTDB lineage: Bacteria > Pseudomonadota > Alphaproteobacteria > Sphingomonadales > Sphingomonadaceae > Sphingomonas. The sequence goes on from RPSH01000016.1 coordinate 3,830, forward strand.
CCGCGACGCTCCGCGGACTGGCGCGGCTGACGGGAATAGCGCCCGACCACCCGGAGCTGTTCGCGATCGCCGCGCGGCTGGGATCGGACGTGCCCGCCTGCCTCGCCGGGCGCACGATGATCGGGCGCGGGCGCGGCGAGCGGCTGACGCCGATCGACGCGCCCGGCCTGCCGGTGCTGCTGGTCAACCCCGGCGTCGGCGTGTCGACCGCCGCGGTCTTTGCCGCATGGGACCGGATCGATCGTGGCGCGTTGCCCGATGGCGATGCGCTGGCGATCGCGCTCGCCGGGCGTAACGACCTCGAACCGCCCGCACGGTCGCTCGCGCCGGAGATCGACGCGGTGCTGGCGTCGCTGGCATCGGCCGATGGCGTGACGCTTGCCCGCATGTCGGGATCGGGTGCGACCTGCTTCGCGCTGTTCGACCGGGTCGAGGACCGCGCCGCCGCGGCCGCCACCCTCCACGCCACGCAGCCCGGCTGGTGGTGTCTCGAAACGGCACTCGCGTGACAGGCGCGCGTCCCGATGCGGAACAGGTCGGTGCCGCGCCCTCTGTACAGGGCGGACGGCATGGTTCTTGTAGAGGATCATCAGCGGATCATACGCCGGGAGCGGATCGTCCGTGGGCGGTCTCTTCGGACGCCGCCCACTCCGCTGCCATGACCGACTGCACCGTCGATGGCGATATCGCGACCGTATGGCTGGCGCGGGGTTCGGCGCGCAATGCCCTGCCCACCGGCGGCTGGGGCGCGCTGGCCGACCGGGTCGCCGGTCTCGCCGTCGCCGACGTCCGCGCCGTCATCCTCGCCTCGCGCGAGGGCGGCATCTTCTGCGCCGGTGCCGATATTGCCGAATTCGCCGACCTGCAACGCGACCCTGCGCGCCGCACCGCGTTTCGCGCGCAGCTTTCCGCCGCGATCGAGGGGATCGCCGCGCTGCCGATGCCGGTCGTCGCCGCCGTCGATGGCGGATGCTTCGGCGCGGGCGTTGCGCTGATGCTCGCCTGCGATATCGCCATCGCCGGCGATGGCGCGCATTTCGCAGTCCCGCCGGCGCGGCTCGGCATCCTCTATCCCCCCGCCGACGTCGCCCGGCTGGTCGCGGCGGTCGGGCGGGGCCATGCCGCGCGGCTGCTCTACGGCGGCGATACGATCGATGCCGATGCCGCGCTCGCCCTCGGGCTGGTCCACCAGCGCAGCGGCGACCCGCTGGCCGATGCCCGCACGCTGGCGACGCGGATCGCCGCCAACGCTCCGCAGGCAGTGCGCGGCCTGAAACAGGCGATCGACGGCGTTCCCGGCGGCGAAGCGCGCTTCGACGCCGCGTTCGACGGCGCGGAATTGCGCGAAGGGCTTGCGGCGTTCCGCGAGCGCCGTCCGCCGGTGTTCCGGTGAGCGCCAACCATCTCCCCGGCGGCGACACCGGCCTGCTGCTGTTATGCGACCATGCGTCGGCGTGGGTGCCGGACGATATCGCCATCCCGCCGCACCTGCTGACCCTCCATGTTGGCGTCGATATCGGCGCCGGGCTGCTGACCCGCGCGCTGTCGCAGGCGCTCGATGCCCCGGCGATCCTCGGCACCGTATCGCGGCTGGTGATCGACCTGCATCGCCAGAGCGATCATCCGGGGCTGATTCCGGAGCTATCGGACGGCCACGCCATCCCCGCCAATGTCGGCGCCGACCGGGCAGCGCGCATCGCCCGGTTCCACGCGCCCTATCATGCCGCGATCCGCGCACAGGTCCGCCGCGACCGCCCGCGGCTGATCGTCGCGATCCACAGCTTCACGCCCGCACTCGAAACCGACGGCATCGCGCGGCCATGGGAGGCCGGCATCCTCTACGGCCGCGACGACCGCGCCGCCCGCCTCGCCATCGACTGGCTCCGTACGCAGGAGATCGTGACGGGCGATCAGGAGCCGTATTCCGGCCGCATCCTCAACGCGACGCTGGACCGCCATGCCGAGGGGCAGGGCATTCCATCGCTGTCGGTCGAAATCCGCAACGACCTGATCGGCGACGTGGCGGGCGTGGCGCGCTGGTGTGGTGTCCTGACCATGATGATTGCCGCAGTGCGCAACGGACTTGCGTTGGAAGCCTCGCCTGCGCAATAGGCTGTCGCCATGACCCAGACTTTCGACAAATCGCGGCTGCCCAGCCGCCACGTGTCCGTCGGCCCCGAACGCGCGCCGCATCGCTCCTATTATTACGCGATGGGCATCGCCGAGGAGGATATCGCCAGGCCGTTCGTGGCGCTGGCGTCCGCCGGCAACGACAGCGCGCCGTGCAACACCACGCTGGATTTCCAGGCGGATGCCGCGCGCGAAGGCGTGGTGGCGGGTGGCGGCATGCCGCGCCGGTTCAACACCATCACCGTGACCGACGGCATCGCGATGGGGCATCAGGGGATGAAATCCTCGCTGGTCAGCCGCGAGGTCATTGCCGATTCGGTCGAACTGTCGGTGCGCGGCCATTGCTACGACGCGCTGGTCGGCTTTGCCGGGTGCGACAAGTCGCTGCCCGGCATGATGATGGCGATGCTGCGCCTCAACGTGCCGTCGATCTTCGTCTATGGCGGGTCGATCCTGCCCGGCCGGTTCGAGGATCGCGACGTGACCGTCGTCGACGTGTTCGAGGCGGTCGGCCGCTACGCCGCCGGCACCTGTCCGCTGCACGACCTGACCGCGCTCGAAAAGGTCGCCTGTCCCGGCCATGGCGCCTGCGGCGGCCAGTTCACCGCCAACACCATGGCGTGCGTCGGCGAGGCGATCGGCCTGTCGCTGCCCAATTCGAACATGGTGCCCGCGCCCTATCGCAGTCGCGAGGAGATCGCGATCGCGGCGGGCAGGCAGGTGATGGAACTGGTCCGCCTGAACCTGCGTCCGCGCGACATCGCCACCCGCGCCGCGTTCATCAACGCCGCGCGCGTCGTGGCGGCGACTGGCGGCTCGACCAACGCCGCGCTGCACCTGCCGTCGATGGCGAACGAGGCGGGGATCGATTTCGATCTGTTCGACGTGGCGGAGGCTTTCAAGTCAACGCCTTACGTTGCGGACCTCAAGCCCGGCGGCAAGTACGTCGCCAAGGACATGTACGAGGCCGGTGGCGTCTACATGCTGATGAAGACGATGCTCGCGAACGACCTGCTCGATGGCAGCTGCATGACCGTCACCGGCAAGACGCTGGGCGAGAACATCGACGAGGTGACGTGGAACCCCGACCAGAAGGTGATCTACGACGTGAAGACGCCGATCACCTCGACCGGTGGCGTCGTCGGCCTGCGCGGTACACTCGCCCCCGATGGCGCGATCGTGAAGGTCGCCGGCATGAAGCGGCTGCAATTCACCGGAACGGCACGCGTGTTCGATTGCGAGGAAGACGCCTTCGCCGCGGTCGAGAAGCGTGAGATCAGGGACGGCACCGTCCTCGTCATCCGCTACGAAGGGCCGAAGGGCGGTCCGGGGATGCGCGAGATGCTGTCGACCACCGCCGCGCTCTACGGCCTCGGCATGGGGGAAACCGTCGCGCTCATCACCGATGGCCGGTTCTCGGGCGGCACGCGCGGCTTCTGCATCGGCCATGTCGGTCCCGAAGCGGCCGAAGGCGGCCCGATCGCCTTGGTCGAGGATGGCGACATCATCACCATCGACGCCGAAGCCGGCACGATCGACCTCGACGTACCTGCCGACGTGCTGGCCGACCGCCGCGCGCAGTGGCAGCCGCGCGTCAACGACTATCAGGCGGGCGCGCTGTGGCGCTATTCGCAGACGGTCGGCCCGGCGTGGCAGGGTGCGGTAACCCATCCGGGTGCCAGGGCCGAGCGGCACGTCTACGCCGATATCTGAGGACCGCTCGCCCTTTGCCGTATTCCCGCGCAGGCGGGGATACGATAGCGAGCGGCTGTGGTATCGCCCCCTGATGACCGGATTCGCCCCCCGCCTGCTCCTCCTCCCCGCGCTCCTGCTCGCCGGTTGCGACCGCAGTCCCGATCCCGACGTCCTCGCCAATGTCGAGGCGGAGCAACGCGCCGCCGCCGATGATGCCGGCCGGATCGAATGCGCGGCCGATCCCGCCGCGCCCTTTGCCGCCGACTGCACGATCGAACGCATGGCGGACGGCGCCGAAACCGTTCTGACGCTGCGCCAGCCGAGCGGCGGCTTTCACCGGTTGCGTATCACCCGCGACGGTCGCGGCGTAGTCGCCGCCGACGGATCGGAGGCGGCGCAGGTCACCGTGATCGGAGACAGCCGGATCGAGGTCGCGATCGGCGGCGCGCGCTATCGCCTGCCCGCGACGGTCGGTCCCGTCGCACGATGACGGTATTCCCCGGCGACGCGCCGATCCTGCGCGCCGAACAGATGCGCGCGGCAGAGGCCGCCGCATTTGCGAGCGGCGTCGATCAGGCCGCGCTGATGGAACGCGCCGGGTTGGCGGTTGCCCGCGAAGCGCGCCGGATCGCCTTCGGCCGGCCGGTACTGGTGCTCGCAGGCCCCGGTAACAATGGCGGCGATGCCTTTGTCATCGCACGGCTTTTGTGCGAGTGGGGCCTCGACGTCGCGGTCGCGGCCTTGCCGGTGCGGAGCCATGGCGTGGCCGAACGAATGCGCGCCGCATGGGGCCGGCCGATCGAGCATTTCGACACCGTCGAACCCCGTCCGATCCTCGTCGACGGCCTGTTCGGCATCGGCCTGTCCCGCCCGCTCGACCCGGCCATCGCTGCCCGGCTCGCGCAGCTGTCCCACGATGCCTTCACCATCGCCATCGACATGCCGAGCGGGTTCGACAGCGACGCGGTCCACCGCTTCGCCGGTGCCGGACGCGCCGACCTGACGGTCGCGCTCGGTGCGCTCAAGCCCGCGCATGTCGTCGGTGACATGGTGGCGCGTTGCGGCCACGTCCTGCTCGCCGACCTCGACCTTCCCTTGCCCGAAGCGCCCCGCACCATCGCGCGGCCCCGCATCGCCGCCCCGGCCCATGCCGCGCATAAGTACAGCCGGGGTCTGGTGACGATCGTGTCGGGCGCGATGCCCGGCGCGGCACGCCTCGCCGCCCGCGCTGCGCTGTCGGCAGGGGCCGGCTATGTCGTGCTGGCCGGCGACGCGGCGCAGGGCGGCCCCGACGCGCTCGTCCACCGCGCGGCGGACGAGCTGCCCACGCTGCTCGCCGACGAACGGCTCGCGGCGGTGCTGGTCGGTCCGGGCCTTGGCCGCGACGACCACGCCGCCCGCACGATCGCCGCAGCCCTTGCCTGCGCGGCGCCGCTGGTGATCGATGGCGACGCGCTCTCGCTGCTCGGCCCCGCCGGCATCGACCGCGTCGCCGCCCGCACTGCGGCGACCTTCCTCACACCCCATGGCGGCGAGTTCGCCCGGATGTTCGGCGAGCGCGACGGCAACAAGATCGACCGGACGGTGCAAGCTGCGCTACAGGCGCGCGCGACCATCGTCCACAAAGGCCCCGATACCGTGATCGCTTCTCCCGACGGCACCGTTACCGTCGCCCCCCATGCATCGTCATGGCTGTCGACCGCCGGCACCGGCGACGTGCTGGCCGGCATTCTCGCCGCACGGCTGCGCCCCGGCGGGGCCGATGCCGCCCGCCAGGCGGTGTGGCTCCCCGGCCGCGCGGCCCATCTCGCCGGGCCGGCGTTCGTCGCCGATGCGCTGATCGATCACCTCGGACCGGCGATCGCCGAATGTCGCTGACCGACGACGACGTGATCGTCCGCGTGGCGGCGCGGGGCGAAGGCGTGACCGGCGATGGCGTCCACGTGCCGCTCGCCGCGCCGGGCGACCGGCTGCTGCCCGATGGTTCGATCGAGCACGGCCCGCACCACGCAGCGCCGCCCTGCCGCCATTTCCCCGAATGCGGCGGGTGCCAGCTCCAGCATCTCGATCTGTCCAGCGAAGCCGATTTCGTCGCCGATCGCGTGCGCGGCGCGCTGGCGTCGCAATCGCTCGACGCTCCGGTTCGCCCCGCGATCCTGTCCGCACCGCAGACCCGCCGTCGCGCGACGCTGCATGCCGACCGTCGGGGCAGGCAGGTGACGCTGGGCTTCACCGAAAGCGGCACCCACCGCATCGTCGACGTGCGCGAATGCCATGTCCTGCTGCCCGACCTGTTCGCGGCGATCGCGCCGTTGCGCTGGCTGCTGGCGACCGCGCTGAAGGACCGCACCCGCGCCGACATCCACCTCGCGCGGGTCGATCAGGGCGTCGACGTCCTGCTGATCGGCCAGATCGCCGAAGGCCTCGCCGCTGCCGAGGCGCTGACGACCTTTGCGCAGGATCAGCGCCTCGCCCGCCTGTCGATCGACGACGGCATGGGCGCGGAGGCGCGCTGGGAACCCGAGCCCGTCACGATCACGCTGGGCGGCGTGCCCGTACCGTTCCCGCCGGGCAGCTTCCTGCAGGCGACCGGCGACGGCGAAGCCGCGCTGATCGCGGCGGTCGACGAGGCGGTTGCAGGCGCGGGCATCGTCGCCGACCTGTTCGCCGGCCTCGGCACCTTCACCCTGTCGCGCGGGAGCCGCACGCGCACCTATGCCGGTGAGGCGGGACGCGAGGCGATCATGGCGCTGAAGCTTGCCGCGGCGCGTGCCGGTCGCCCGGTCGTCGCCGATCACCGCGACCTGTTCCGCCGACCGCTGACGCCCGCCGAACTCGACCGGTTCGACGCGGTGATCCTCGACCCGCCGCGCGCGGGCGCGCGCGAACAGGCGGCGGCGCTGGCGGCGGCGAAGGTGCCGGTGATCGCCTATGTTTCTTGCAATCCCAGCAGCTTCGCGCGCGATGCGAAGACATTGTGTCAGGCCGGATATCGCATCGACTGGGTCCAGCCGGTCGGGCAATTCCGCTGGTCGACCCATGTCGAACTGGTCGCGCGGCTGGTGCGCTGACTTTCCTACAGCCGGCCACTCTGCCATGCCGGTGCGACGCGGGGAACGGAGCAGACCGCGTTATGCGCCGATTGCGCACGAGTGTGACTTTTGTGACCTTTGGCGCTCAGACCGGGTACTCCGCCCCCACGAAGAACAGCCCGTCGGGCGGCGCATTCAGCCACAATGCGGCCCGGTCGCGTGCGGCGAGAATGCCGGCCAGCTCATCCGGCGTCCGCTTGCCCAGCCCGACCGTCGCGAGGCAGCCGACCATCGAGCGCACCTGATGGTGCAGGAACGACCGCGCGGCGGCATGGATGGTGATCCGCTCGCCATCGGCGACGACGTCCAGCCGGTCGAGCGTGCGCAGCGGGCTGTCCGCCTGGCAATGCGCCGACCGGAACGTGGTGAAGTCGTGCCGCCCGACCAGCCGCGCCGCGCCCGCCGCCATCGCGTCGGTACCCAGCGGCTGCGGCACCCGCCACGCCAGCCCCCGCTCGTGCGTCAACGGCGCCCGTCGGCACACGATGCGATACGCATACGCCCGCCGCACGCACGAGAAGCGCGCATGCCAGTCGTCCGCCACCGCGACGCAATCGAGGATCGCCACCGGATCGGGCCGCAACCGCGCGTTCAGTGCCTCCATCAACCGGAACGGCGCGATCGCCTTCGCGACGTCGACATGTGCCCGCATCCCCGTGGCATGAACCCCGGCATCGGTCCGCCCGGCGGCATGGACCGCCGCGGTCTCGCCGGTGACCTCGAACAGCGCGCGCTCGATCGCGCCCTGCACGCTTGCGCCCTCGGACTGGCGCTGCCAGCCGACGAACGGTCGTCCGTCATATTCGACCAGCAACGCGAACCGCGTCATGCCAGCCGCGACCCCGCCGGGATCGGGAAGCCGCGCAGCAATTCGGCCGGCGTCATCGCCCCGCGCCCGGCCCGCTGCACCAGCGTCGGGCGCAGCGCCCGTTCGCCACAGGCGATGGTCAGCGCATCGTCGATCACGTCGCCCGGCCCGCCAACGCCGTCGACCACCTCGGCCGCCAGCACGCGCACCCGCTCGCCGTTCAACTCGAAGAACGCGCCCGGCGCAGGATGGAACGCACGCACCTGCCGCTCGGCATCGACCGCGCCGCCATCGAAGTGCAGCCGCGCCTCGGCCTTGTCGATCTTGGGGGCATGGGTCACGCCGTCGTGCGACTGTTCGACCGGCGGATGGGCCTCGGGGTCGGCCAGCACCTGCAACATCAACCGCGCGCCCATCGCGCTCAACTCCTGCGCCAGTTCGCCTGCGGTCTTCGCGCCAACCGGCGTCCGCCCTTCCAGCCGCACCGGACCGGTATCCATCCCCGCCGCCATCTGCATGATGCCGACGCCGGTTTCTGCGTCGCTGGCGAGGATCGCGCGCTGGATCGGTGCCGCCCCGCGCCAGCGCGGCAACAGCGATCCATGGACGTTCAGGCACCCCAGTCGCGGCGCATCCAGCACCACCTGCGGCAACAGCAGCCCGTACGCCGCGACCACCGCCACATCCGCGTCCAGCGCGGCGAAGTCCGCCTGCACCGCCGGGTCGCGCAGCCGCTCGGGCGTGCGCACCTCGATCCCGAGCGATTCGGCCAGCCGCTGGACGGGGGAGGGGGTCAGCGCCTTGCCCCGGCCCGCGCGGCGGGGCGGCTGGCTGTAGGATGCGACGACGTCGTGCCCGGCATCGACCAGCGCCTGTAAGATCGGCACCGCGAAGTCGGGGGTGCCCATGAAGATGATCCGCATCGCCCCTCTCGACACCGTGGCGTCGGCGCGCGCAACCCCCTATCTTGGGTGGCGATGGCCTCTCCCGAAATCGACGCGCTGACCCAGGCGCTCTCCCGCCTCCCCGGTCTCGGCCCCCGTTCGGCCCGGCGCGCGGTGCTGCATCTGGTCAAGAAGCGCGAGACCGCGCTCGACCCGCTGCTGATCGCGCTCGACCGGGTGGCGCGGACGCTGGCGACCTGTTCGACCTGCGGCAATGTCGACACCACCGATCCGTGTGCGATCTGCACCGATCCGCGCCGCGACGACCGCGCGCTGTGCGTCGTGGAGGAGGTCGCCGACCTGTGGGCGCTCGATCGCGCGCGGCTGTTCCCCGGCCGCTTCCACGTGCTCGGCGGCCGGCTGTCGGCACTGGAAGGGGTGCGCCCCGACGACCTCGCCATCGATTCGCTCGTCGCCCGCGTCGCGGCGGGCGGCATCGACGAGGTCGTGCTGGCGATGAACGCCACGCTGGAGGGGCAGACGACCGCGCATTACATCGCCGAGCGGATCGAGAAATATCCGGTGCGCCTGACCCAGCTCGCCCACGGCCTGCCGGTCGGCGGCGAACTCGACTATCTCGACGAGGGGACGCTGGCGCAGGCGCTGCGCGCGCGACGCCCGGTCGCTTGACCGGCCAAAATATGCTACCTACCCAGCCGCTATGGCTATTCTTCCGATCATCGAAATTCCCGATCCCCGCCTCCGCCTCGTCTCCGAACCCGTCGAGGGCGTGACGGACGAGGTAAAGACCCTCATCGCCGACATGTTCGAGACGATGTACGACGCGCCCGGCATCGGCCTCGCCGCGATCCAGGTCGCCGTGCCCAGCCGCGTGCTGGTCATCGACCTGCAGGACGAGGAGGATGAAGAGGGCAAGCCGGTCAAGGCGCCGCACGCCTTCGTCAACCCGGTGATCGAGGAAGTGTCGGAGGAACTGTCGACCTATCAGGAAGGCTGCCTGTCGATCCCCGAACAATATGCCGACGTCGTCCGCCCGGCGCGCTGCCGCGTGACGTGGCTGGACGAGCACGGCGCGGCGCACGACGAATGGCTCGACGGGCTGATGGCGACCTGCCTCCAGCACGAGATGGACCATCTGAACGGCGTGCTGTTCATCGACCACCTGTCGCGGTTGAAGCGCGACATGGTCATCAAGAAGCTGAACAAGGCGCGCAAGGCGGCGTAACGGCCGCCGCAACAAGCGTCACCCCGGCGCAGGCTGGGGTCTCCCGGTGACAGCACGTAACGCCAACCGCGAGAGACCCCGGCCTGCGCCGGGGTGACGCCCCATAGCGTGGCACCCCGCTCCCAACGCGACGAACCGAACCCCCGTCACCTTGCCCGTCGGAAAGGCCGGGGGTAGGTTCCGGGTCCGTTCCTCCCGGAGTATCGCATGGACCCGCTCGTCATCGTCATCGTCGCCGCCGTTCTGCTCGCGGGGCTGGCGGTTGGCTGGCTGATGGGCAGCCGGCAGGTCCAGATGCTGCGCGAGGAACGCGACAGCCGCGAGGGCGATTTCAAGCAGGCGATCGCCGACCTCGCGCTCGCCACGGAACGCGCCAAGGAAGTGCCGGCGCTGCGCGAGGAACTGGCCGAAATCCGCGGCGATCGCGACGCGCTGCTGCTCGATCACGCCGCGCTGAAAGCCAACGCCGCCGCGTTCGAGGAGCGGCTGGCCGAGTTCAAGGACGCGCGCGAGGCGATGGCCGGCCAGTTCCGCGAAACCGCGCAGGTCATGCTCGATGGCGCGCAAAAGGCGTTCCTGCAACGCGCCAACGAACGCTTCGCGCAGGCCGGCGACACCAACGAGATGAAGCTCAAGGCGCTGCTCGCGCCTGTCGAAGCGACGCTGAAGCGCTACGAAACCAGCATGACCAAGGTCGAGGGCGAGCGGCAGGAGGCGTATGGCACGCTGAAGGGCCTGATGGACGCGATGCGCATCGGGCAGGAATCGGTGAAGAGCGAGGCGGCCAAGCTCGTCAATGCGCTCCGCTCCGCGCCCAAGGCGCGCGGCCGCTGGGGCGAGCAGCAGCTGCGCAACGTGCTCGAAACCTGCGGCCTTGCCGAACATACCGATTTCCAGATGGAGGTGTCGGTCGACCATGGCGAGGGCCGGCTGCGCCCCGATGCGATCGTCAAGGTGCCCGGCGGCAAGAGCCTGGTGATCGATGCCAAGGTGTCGCTCAACGCCTATCAGGACGCGCACGGCGCGGTCGACGAGGTCGAGCGCGCCGCGTTCATGACCGCCCACGTCGCGTCGATGAAGAACCACGTCAACGCGCTGGGTGCCAAGAGCTACCAGTCGCAGTTCGAGGATACGCCCGATTACGTGGTGATGTTCGTGCCGGGCGAACATTTTCTCGCCGCCGCGCTCGAACATGATCCGACGATGTGGGACTATGCCTTCGACCGCCGCGTGCTGATCGCGACCCCGACCAACCTGATCGCCATCGCCCGCACCGTCGCGGCGGTGTGGCGGCAGGAAAAGCTGGCCGGCGAGGCGCGCCAGATCGGCCAGTTGGGTCGCGAACTGCACGCCCGGCTGGCGAAGATGGGCGACCATGTCGCCAAGCTCGGCAAGAACCTCGAAGGGGCGAATACCGCCTACAACGCCTTCGTCGGCAGCCTCGAATCACAGGTGATGACTTCGGCCAAGCGGTTCGAGGCGCTCAACATCGACACCGGCGGCAAGTCGATCGACCCGCTGCCCGTCGTTGAACAGTCGCCGCGCCCGCTGACCAAGCTGGCGGTTGCCATCGCCGCGGCCGAAGAGGCGGTCGAGGATCGGACCGAGGCGGATGATGCGGCGGCGGCAGAGGAAACGGCGGCCGAGTAGCGCTGTGTCGTGATGTCACGCTTCCCCGAACGCTGGATGTACCCCGGCGAAGGCCGGGGCCCAGTTGGGTAACACCGGTGCCAAAAACGCAATCAGTACCGTAACTGGACCCCGGCCTTCGCCGGGGTACGCCACGCTCGATGGGTGCGGTTCCGCTCTTCTTCTGCGATTTGCTTGGCCGCGGCGGAGTCCGCCCGCTATCGCCCAACACCAGCCCCATCGTCACCGCGACGATCCGCGCGGCCATCCCCGCGCACAGCCGCTGCGGATCATCCCGTGCCGGCACATATTCCGCCAGCACCAGCCCGGCGATCGCGCCCTTCGCCGCCAGTGCGGTCAGCAGCAGCACGACCTCCTCATACCGCAATCCGCCGGGCGTCGGCATCGCGACCGCCGGGAACACCGCCGGATCGATCCCGTCGCAGTCGATCGACACCAGATACCGCCCGCCCGCCGGCACCGCATCGATCGCCGCAGCGATCCCGCCGCGGATCAGGTCGTAGGCGGTGACGATCCGGCTGCCCCAGTTCCGCGCATCCTCGATCTGCCACGCGCCGCCGCTGCCCAGCCCGCGCACGCCGACCTGCACCATGCCCGTGACGTGCGGCATCTCCGCCAGCCGCCGCATCGGCGATCCGTATCCCAGCGGCTCGCCGCGGATATCGTCGCCCCAGTCGACATGCGCGTCGATCTGTACGACGGTCAGCGGTCCGTGCCCGTCGAACCCGGCCGTGAACGGGATCGGCACCGAATCGTCGCCGCCCAGCACGATCGGGACCGCCCCCGCCGCCAGCACCGCCCGCGTCGCCGCCTCGATCCGCGCACGATTGCCGGCCGCATCCTCGGGTCGGGTGTCGATATCGCCGATATCGACCACGCCGCGCGTGTCGTGCGGGTCCGGAAAGGGCGTGAACCCCAGGTCGAAATCGATCTGCGACAATTGCCGCGCGAACGCCAGCGACGCCGCCCGGATCGCGGCGGGCGCATCGGCCGAATGGCTCGGCTCGCCATCGTCATAGGGCGTCGCCTCGCCCGCCCCGAACAGCACGATGCTGGGGTGCTCCAGCGCCTCCGGTTCGGCGGCGGGCAGGGCGGCGAAGGTCGGTCGGCTCATGCCCGCTCAATTCCTCGCGCCGGCAAAGGTTCAGGGCCGGTGCTGCCCCAACACGGTGTACGCCATCACCGCCGTCGCGACCGCCGCGTTCAGGCTGTCGGCCTTGCCCAGCATCGGGATCTTGACCAGCAGGTCGCATTCGGCGGCCATATGGTCCGGCATTCCCTGCGCCTCGTTACCCGTCAGCAGGAAGGTCGGGTCGGGATAGGTCGCCGCGCGATAATCCTGTTCGGTATCGAGGCTGAGCCCGACGAGCGTCCCCGGCCCGGCGCGCAGCCAGTCCCGGAACGTCGCCCAGTCGGCCCGCGCCACGGCGACCGTGAAGATCGCCCCCATGCTCGCCCGGACCGCCTCGACCGAGAACGGATCGACGCATTCGTCGATCAGGATCAGCCCGCCGGCCCCGGTCGCATCGGCGGTGCGCAGGATCGTGCCGAGATTGCCCGGATCGCGCAGCCGTTCGGCGACCAGCCAGAGCGATGCGTTGCGCCGGTCGATCCCGGCAAGGTCGGTCGAAAATTCGTCATAGACGCCGACCACCGACCCGGGATTGTCCTTGCCCGACAGCTTCGACAGGATGTCGACCGTCGTCGCGATGGCGATGCCGCCCGACGCCTCGGTCTCGTCGATCAGCGTTTCGAGCAGCGGATGCGGCGCATCGCTCGCGAAATAGAGTTCGGCGGGCAGCCACCCTGCCTCGCGCGCCTCGGTCAGGATGCGCAGCCCCTCGGCCAGGAAGCGGCGCTGGTCGCGGCGATGGCGCTTTTCCCGTAAGGTTCGGGCGGCCTTCACCATCGGGTTCGAATAGGCGGTAATTTCGCGAGGCATGGGTCGCCCTAGCGCTCCGCACGCTCCGCGTCGATGGAGTCGAGGATGCGCGTGCCCGCCATGAACACCGCGATCGGGCAGACGGCGAACAGCAACTGGCCGCCGATCCCCGGAAATTGCTCGATGTAATGAAACCCGCGTTCGACCGCCCCGACGCCCAGGCCATAGATGACCAGATACGCCTCGAACTTCGACTTGATCGTGAACAGGTTCTTGATCCGGGTCAGCATGGTCCGAAAACACGCAAAATACGTACCATTGGCGGTTTTCGGCGGTTCCTGCCGCCCGGAACATGGTTACCTGTCAATTAACCCGACAAGGTCGAGCGCTTCGAGCAGCGTGCGCCGCGCCGCCTCGATCCGCGCGGTCAGCGCCGGATCGCCAAGCTCTCCCGGCGCGATCCGCTCCGGCCAATGCGCCTCGACCACCGCCGCGATCCGGTCGAGCCTGGCCGCGTCGGCCAGGAAGCGCGGGTCGATCGTCGCCGGATCGGCCACGACCCGCAGCCGCAGGCACGCCGGCCCGCCGCCATTGGCCATCGATTCGCGCACATCGACCACCTCCAGCCGCCGGATCGGCCCGTTGCCCGCGACCAGTTCCTGCAACCATTCCCACACGCCCGCCGTCTCGCGCGCTTCGGCCGGCAGGATCAGCGCCATGCCGCCGCCGTCCGGCAGCGTCACCAGCTGCGCGTTGAACAGGTAGGACGCGATGGCATCGGTCAGGCTGACCCGGTCGGCGGGCACCTCGACGATCTCGACCGACGGAATCGCGCCGCGCAGGTCGGCGAAGAAGCCGTCGCGATCGTGGAACGCCTGCTCGTGCGCGAACAGCACGCGCTCGTTGGCGACCGCCACGACGTCGTTGTGGAACGCCCCCGCCGCGATCGCCTCGTCCGACTGGCGCACGAACAGCGTCCGCGCCGGGTCGAGCGCATGCCCCCGCGCGATGGCCGCGCTGGCGTCGCGGTGCTGGCGGGCGGGGAAGGGACCGCCGGCCACGCCATAGACGAACACCTCGACACCCGGCGCGCCGTGCGTCTCGCACAGCCGCATGTGATTGGCCGCGCCCTCGTCACCGAACGGCGCGGGGACCGGGCCATGCACCGCGAACGCCGGATCGGCGAAGGCGGTGCGCAACTGCTGCAACGTCGCGGGCCATTCGTGGCTGCGATGCGCCATCGTCACGAGGTTGGCGACGGTCAGGTGGCAGCGCCCGTCGCCGCAATCGGCGGCGGGGGAGACGGTCGCGGCATTGGCCGCCCACATCGCCGACGCCGACAGCGCCTGCGCCTGCAGATGGGGCGGGGCGGCGGCATAATCGCTCGCCAGTGCCGCCAGCCATGCGTGATCCGGCCGCGGATGCGGCAGCAGGATGCCCTGGGTCAGCCCCAGCGCGAGGTTCGCGCGCATCTTCGCGATCCCTTGCAACGCCGCCGCGCGCGGTCGCGACGTCTCGCCCGCGTTGCGCGTCGCGGCGAGGTTGCCGTGGCTCAGTCCCGCATAATTATGACTGGGACCGATGATCCCGTCGAAATTGATCTCGCGCATGCTCACCGTCCCACCTGCGACACTGTATCACCGACATCCACGCCCAATGCCCGTGCCGCCGCCGCATCGATCACGATGCCGTCGTCGCGCACCGTCGTCTCCGCCAGACACGCGCGGAACTCGGCCAGCCGTCCGGTCGCCAGCAGCGATGGCGTGCCGCCTTCGCCGATCGCCACCACCTGCCGGTCGCGGCGGTCGCGCACCGTCGCGATCTGGTCGGTGCGCGCAGTCATCGTCGGCCCCCCGTCGAAGATGTCGACGTAATTCTCGTACGCGAAGCCTTCGTTCTCCAGCATCCGCATCGCCGCGCGGCCGGTGGGGTGGGGCAGGCCGATGACCCCGCGCGCCGCCTCGGGCAGCATCGCGATATAGACCGGGTGGCGCGGCATCAGGTCGGCGATGAACTGGTTGCCGTGGATCGCATTGAACTGGTCGGCGTCCTGGAACGTCATGCCGAAGAATCTGCCCGCGACCCCGTCCCAGAACGGCGAACCGCCCGCCTCGTCGATGATCCCGCGCAACTCGGCCAGCACCCGGTCGGCAAAGCGCCCGCGGTGCCGTGCGATGAACAGGTAGCGCGACCGCGCGAGCAGCAGTCCCAGCCCGCCGGCCCGTTCGCCGGGATGCAGGAACAGTCCGCCGACCTCGCTCGCCCCCTCCAGATCGTTGACGAGATTGAGGATGTCGGCGCGGAAGGTACGGCCCAGCGCCTCGCTATGCTTGGTCAGCGTCGCGACGCGATAGGAATAGAAGGGCCAGCGCTGCCCGACCTTGGTGAACACCTGGCACGTGCCGCGCACCTCGCCAGTGTCGATATTCTCCAGCACCAGCACGAACACTTCGTCACGTGGGCTATCCTCCTCATGGCTGAACGCCACCGCGCTGCGTTCCAGCCGGGTCGTCAGCGCGCTGCGATCGGGCGGCAGGTTGGTGAAGCCCCCGCCGGTCAGCTTGGCCATTTCGTACAGATATTTCAGGTCGCTTTCGCGCGCCGCACGGATTCGAAACGTCACAATCCCCCCTGGCCCGCAATACGGGCAATCGCCAGTGCCGACAGGCCGGCGCGTTCGGCCAGGCTGTCGACGATCATATATTCCTGCGCCGAATGGATCGCGCCGCCGCGCACCCCCATCGTGTCGATCACCGGCACGCCGCATGCGGCGATGTTGTTGCCGTCGCATACCCCGCCGGTATCGCGCCACGCGATCGGGATCGACAGGTCGGCGCCGACCTGCCGGACCAGCGCGAACAGTTTCGCCGCGCCGGCGTCGATCGGCTTGGGCGGGCGGTTGAAGCTGCCATGCACCGCGATCTCGACCTCATGGGACGCCGCGACCATCGCCACCGCCGCGTCGATCTGCGACCGGGCGCGCGCGATCTCGTCCGCCCCGTGCGGGCGGAAATTGACGCGCAGCACGGCATGATCGGGCACGACGTTGTTCGGCCCGCCGCCATCGATCCGCGCCGGATTGACCGCCAGTCGCGGTCCCCGCGCCGCGTTCAGGCGCAGCGCGATATCGGCGGCGGCGACGATCGCGTTGCGCCCTTCCTCCGGATTGCGCCCGGCATGGGCGCTGCGCCCGGTGACCACGATCGAGAAATTGCCGGTGCCGCCCCGCGCGCCTGCCAGCGTGCCGTCGGGCAAGGCGGGTTCGTAGGTGAAGGCGGCGACCTTGTCCTGCGCCACCCGCTCGATCAGCCGCGCGGAGGAAAACGACCCCGTCTCCTCGTCCGAGTTGATCATCACGTCATAGCCGAAGCGATCGCCGATCCCGCCCGCCTCGACCGCCTTCAGCGCGGCGAGCATCACCGCCAGCCCGCCCTTCATGTCGGCCGCGCCCGGACCGTTCAGCGTGCTGGCATCGACATAGCGCATCGTCTGGAAGGCGTGGTCGGCGCCGTACACCGTGTCCATATGCCCGGTGAACAGCATCCGCACCGGCGCGTCCGGCCGGACCCGCACCAGCAGGTGCCGTCCATGGTCGATCGCGCGCACCGTGCCGTCGGCATCGACCGCCTCCACCGGATCGGGATCGACCAGCGTCACCTCGCCCGGCAACGCGGCGAACGCATCCGCCAGCAGCGCGGCCATGGCGTCCAGCCCGGCGACGTTGCGCGTCCCGCTGTTCACCGCCACCCATCGTTCGACCTGCGTCAGCATGGCCGTGCCGTCGATCCTGTCGATCGCCCGGCGTTCGTGCCCGTCTATCCTGTCCATCGCCCTGTCCTAGAGGGATATGGTATCAAACGGAACCTCTTGTGGATGGCGAGGAGTGAGTCGTGCGCTGTCGTCGAGCATGACCCACCTCGTTTGAACCAGACGTTATCCCAGCGAAGGCTGGGATCTCCCGGTTGAAACGCGCTGCAGGAGCCGCGCGAGGCCCCAGCCTTTGCTGGGGCGACGTTTCGAGGCAGATCGCCCAGGCTATAGGGCCGATCGACATTCAGGCCGTACCCCCGCGCAGGCGGGGGTCCAGAGTAACGGCAGGACGACATTCGTGGCTCTGGACCCCCGCCTGCGCGGGGGTACGTGAACCAGAAAGGCTCCTGATCCTGCTGAATGGCGCTCCAGTTCGCTGAATGTCGATCGGTCCTAGAACGCGTACACCAGCGACGCCCGCCCGGTGGTATCGGTGTTGACCCGCCCGACCGGCGGGCGGCTTTCGAACTGGATGTTGTACGACAGCCGCGCCGACAGCGGCCCCAGCAGCTTGGCATCGACCGCGGTCATGCTGGTGACGGTGCTGTTCGCATCCTGCAGATAGGCGGAGGTATCCTGCCGCAGCGTCAGCGCCGGCGTCATCCGCCAGTCGAAATCGACCGACCCGCGCGCCGCCAGATTGCGCTCGGCCTCGCCGGTGGTGAACGACGTATAGCGGAATGCCGGACCCAGTTCGAGGTCGAGCGTCACCGGCCCCTTGGCGACCACGGTATAGCCCGCGCCGCTCGACGCCGAATACCGGTCGTAATAGCCGAAGAACTTGTCCGATTCATACTGCGCCGCGCCATAGACATACAGCCGGTCGTCGACCTTGTAGTTCGGTTCGAACGCGGCGAGATAATGTTCCCGCGTCGGGATGTTGTTGGTTTCCTGGTAATCCGCCTGCAATTTCAGCTTGTGGCGCCAGCGATATCCCTCGCGCGACAGATCGAGGATCGCGGTCACGCCCAGGCTGTCCGAATTGCCGCCGTTGATCCACCCGCCGACTTCCGCCCGCCCCTTGACCAGCGCGCCGAACGATGCGGTGCGCAGCCGCTTCTCGGTCTTTTCCGACCGTTCGAACGTATAGTGCGACGCCAGTTCGGCGATCTTCTGCGAATGTTTCGGCGCCGCCTTGCGCGCATAGCGCACGATCGTTGCGACATCGTTGTCGTTGCCCGACGCCATCGCCTCCTCCAGCATCGTCCGGATCTCGATCGGCAGATCGGGCTCGGGCGGCGGCTCGGCATAATAGGCGCCGAGCGGCAGGAGGAATGCGGGGTTGAGCATCACCGCCCGCTATAGCCGATCCGATGGACCGGGGCTGAACGGCTCGTCCCGCCGATCGGGCAGTTCACCGATGCAAATGATCGGCAAATCCGGCAATCACCTGTTCGTACAGCGCCTTCTTGAACGGCACGATCATCGTCGGCAGGTCGGCCGGGTCGGCCCAGCGCCATGCGCGGAACTCGGGCTCGGGCGTCCGGATGTCGATATCGCCATCCTCGCCCTCGAACGCGAACAGGAACCAGCGCTGCCGCTGTCCGCGCCATTTCCCTCTCCATATCCTGCCGATCATGCCATCGGGCAGGTCGTAGAACAGCTCTTCGGGGCGTTCCGCGATCAGCCGCACCTTGTCGGCCTGTACGCCGGTTTCCTCGCGCAGTTCGCGCACCGCCGCGTCGATCGGCGCCTCGCCCGGATCGATCCCGCCCTGCGGCATCTGCCACGCCTCCAGCGTCGAATCGAGCCGCTGGCCGACGAACACCCGGCGATCGCGGTTCAGCAGCATGACGCCCGCGCACGGGCGATAGGGAAGGGTGGTCTTGTCCATGTCCGCTTCCTACCCACCGCGCACCGCTTTTGCGAGGCGCATCGGCACCTTATCTGTGTTCGGGTGATCCCCGTCGTCCACCATCCGCACTATGTCGCCGAAAGCCCGCCGGGTAGCCGCTATCGCTGGGGCAAGAACGGACTCGTCCGCGACCTGCTGCTCGACTTGGGGCCGGCGATCGACTGGCATGGCTGCGATCCCATGCCGCGCGGGTGGATCGAGGCGGTGCACGACGACAGCTACGTCGCGGAGGTGATCGAGGCCCGCGTGCCGCCGCACAAGGAACGCCGCATCGGTTTTGCCGTCACCCCGCCGATGGCGCTGCGCGCACAGGCGGTGCCCGGCGGGACCTATGCCGCCGCGCGCGTTGCGATGGAGCGCGGCTATGCCGCCAACACCGCCGGCGGCAGCCACCATGCGCTGGCGGACACGGGGGCGGGCTATTGCGTGTTCAACGACCTCGCCATCGCCGCCAACCGGTTGGTCGACGAGGGGACGTGCGAGCGCGTGCTGGTGGTCGATGTCGACGTCCATCAGGGCGACGGCACCGCCTCGCTGCTCGCGGGACGCACCGGGCTTGCCACCTATTCGATCCATGCCGACAAGAATTTCCCGGCGCGCAAGGCCGTGTCGACGCTCGACGTGCCCCTGCCCGACGGCGTCGGCGACGACGAATATCTGACGACGCTCGAAGCGACGCTCGTGCCGCTGATCGACGGCTTCGGCCCCACGCTGCTGCTCTATCAGGCCGGTGTCGATCCGTTCGCCGACGACCGGCTGGGCCGGCTGGCGCTGACGCAGGCGGGTCTCGACGAACGCGACCGCTGGATCGGACGGTTGGCGAGGGCGCGTGGCCTGCCGATCGCCAGCGCGCTGGGCGGCGGCTATGGCGACCTGCTCGAAGTGTCGCGCCGCCACGTCGCGTCGATCGTCGCGGTGGCGCAGGGAACCGGGATCGCGCCGTACGCGTAACCCCGGGGATGACCGACCCTGTCCTGCTCTGGCTCCGCCAGGACCTCCGCCTGCGCGATCAGCCCGCGCTCCTCGCCGCGATCGAGGACGGCGACGTCATCCCGGTCTATGTTCTGGACGACAAGGCACCCGGCGACTGGGCGATCGGCGGCGCACAGCGCTGGTGGCTGCACCACAGCCTCGCCGCCTTCGCCGCGGCATTGAAGGCAAAGGATTCGCGCCTGATCCTGCGCCGCGGCGATGCCGCCGCCGAACTGCGCAAGCTGTGCGAGGAAACCGGCGCGACCCGTATCCACGCGATGCGCCATTACGAACCATGGTGGGTGAAGGCGCAGGACGCGCTGGGCGACGCGCTCACCCTCCACGACGGCAACCACCTGCGCCCGCCCGACAGCGTCCGCACCGGTTCGGGTGGCATGTTCAAGATTTATTCGTCCTTCTGGAAGGCGCTGAACCAGATGCTGCCGCCCGAGGATCCGGCACCGATGCCGCGTGCCATTCCGTCGCCGTCCTCATGGCCGAAGTCGGACAAGCTCGCCGACTGGGGCCTGCTGCCGACCGGGCCCGACTGGTCGACCGCCTTCGGCAAGGCATGGCACCCCGGCGAGGACGGCGGGTACAAGGCGCTGAAATCCTTCGCGACCCGCGTCGACGACTATGGCGAGGCGCGCAACCTGCCCTCGATCGACGGCAGCTCGAACCTGTCGCCGCACCTGCACCATGGCGAGATCACGCCGCGGCAAATCTGGGCGGCGCTGGGCGGGCGGGGCGACAGCCTGACCACCTTCCGCAAGGAACTGGCGTGGCGCGACTTCACCAGCGGCGTCATCCTGTCGATGCCCGACTATGCCGACGCCAATGGCCGCCCGCGCTACGACAAGCTCAAATGGCGCAGCGACGCCGCGGCGAAGCGCGATCTGAAGGCATGGCAGCAGGGCCGCACCGGCTATCCGATCGTCGATGCCGGGATGCGCCAGCTGTGGCAGGTCGGCTGGATGCACAACCGCGTGCGGATGATCGCCGCATCGTTCCTCGTCAAGCACCTGCTGATCGACTGGCGCGAGGGCGAGCGCTGGTATTGGGACTGTCTGGTCGATGCCGATTACGGCAACAATTCGGTGAACTGGCAATGGGTCGCGGGCACCGGGGTCGATTCGAACATGTTCGGGCGGATCATGGCGCCGTTGACACAGTCGGAGAAATTCGACGCCGCCGACTATATCCGCCGCTGGGTGCCCGAACTGGCGAAGCTGTCGGACGCCACGATCCACGACCCCGATGCTTCAGGCTGTCGGCCGAAGGATTATCCGGAAAAGATCATCGACCACCGCGAAGCGCGCGAACGCGCGCTGGCGGCGGCGCGGGGAATCTAACCTGCGGAAACCGTATCCCCGCGGAGGCGGGGATCCAGAGCCAGAAGCGAGACGGCAGTTCCTGCCGCTCTGGACCCCCGCCTGCGCGGGGGTACGGTTTGCGTGCGCCTACCCGCACAACCCCCGCCCGGCCGGATCGCGCAGCGCCGCCGCTTCCGACGCGCTGTCGCTCAGCCGGTCGACCTGCAATCCGCTGAGCGACGCCCGCTTCGTGCACAGCGCCTCGCACGCCTCCGGCAGTTTCCCGGGCAGGCGGATGCGATCACCGTCGAACGCCGCCGCGAACGTGCAATCCCGGCCGAGGTCGACCCGCAGCTGTTCGCCCTCGCGGACAAAGCCACCCCGTCCGCTGCACCCGATGCCGTCGCCATAATCGATGAACATGCCGATGCGGCGATCGGTGACGCACATCCGGTCGCCCTCGCGCGCGTACAGCCCGACCGGAGTCGCGCCTGCGGAATCACGCACCACGTCGCGCGCGATCGCTGCCTGCTCCAGCGCCGCGCCTTCGACCGTCTCGGGCGCAGAACCGCCTTGCGAACATCCCGCCAGGAGCAGCGCCACGGCGATCCACCTCATGCCACGGGCACCAGCCGATCGCCTGCGATCCGGCGAAAGAAGCAGCTGTCGGCCCCGGTATGGCACGCCGGCCCGGCCGGCTCGCAGCGCAGCCACAGCGCGTCCTGATCGCAATCGATCCGTATCTCGACCACGCGCAACACATTCCCCGACGTCTCGCCCTTCCGCCACAAAGCCCCCCGACTCCGCGACCAGAAGGTCGCCTCGCCGCTGTCGATCGTCATCCGCAGCGCGTCGGCGTTCATGTGCGCGACCATCAACGGCCCCCCGGTGGCGGCGTCCACGCACACCGCGGTCAGCAATCCGTCGGCGTCGAACTTGGGATTCAGGGTCAGGCCGGTATCGCGCTGGGTCATGCGCAACCCCTATCGCCGATCATGGTTCCGCCGCAATCGACGATCAAAGGGCGACAAACCGATTACGCCTCCCTATATGGCAGCCGCGTGACACGCTTATCCCCGGAAGGGCCTATGTTCACCACCCACCCATTCGATGACGACAAGCTGCGCGAAGAGTGCGGCATCTTCGGTGTTTCCGGCGCGGACGGCGCGGCGGCGCTGGTGGCCCTCGGCCTCCACGCGCTCCAGCATCGCGGGCAGGAAGCGGCAGGCATCTGCAGCTGGGACGGGGCGATGTTCCATACCCAGCGCGCGCAGGGCCATGTCGCGGGCAATTTCGACCGGCCGGAGATCATCGAATCGCTGCCCGGCGCGACGGCCTGCGGCCATGTCCGCTATTCGACCACCGGCGAGACGTCGAACCGCAACATCCAGCCGCTCTATGCCGAACTGGCGTCGGGCGGGTTCGCGGTGGCGCATAACGGCAATCTTTCCAACGCGATGCGGCTGCGCAAGGATCTGGTCCGCACCGGATCGATCTTCCAGTCGACCAGCGATACCGAAGTCATCATCCACCTCGTCGCCACGTCCAACTACCGGACGCTGCTCGACCGGTTCATCGATGCGCTGAAGCAGGTCGAGGGTGCCTATTCGCTGATCTGCATGACGCCCGAAGGCATGATCGCCTGCCGCGATCCGCTGGGCATCCGGCCGCTGGTGATGGGCCGCCTCGGCGACGGTGCGTACATCTTCGCATCGGAAACCGTCGCGCTCGACGTGGTCGGCGCGGAGTTCGTCCGCGAGGTCGACCCCGGCGAACTAGTCATCGTCAAGAACGGCGAACTGCGCTCGATCCGCCCGTTCGCGCCGCTGTCCCCACGCCCCTGTATCTTCGAATGGGTCTATTTCTCGCGCCCCGATTCGATTTCCGAGGACCGCTCGATCTATTCGGTGCGCAAGGCGATCGGGGCCGAACTGGCGCAAGAAAACGGCGTCGACGCCGACCTCGTCATCCCGGTCCCCGATTCGGGCGTTCCCGCCGCGATCGGCTATGCGCAGGCATCGGGCATCCCGTTCGAACTGGGCATCATCCGCTCGCACTATGTCGGGCGCACCTTCATCCAGCCGGGCGACAAGGTCCGTCACCTCGGCGTCAAGCTCAAGCACAACGCCAACCGCAAGCTGATCGAGGGCAAGCGCATCGTCCTGATCGACGATTCGATCGTTCGCGGCACCACCTCGCTCAAGATCGTGCAGATGATGCGCGATGCCGGCGCGGCGGAGGTGCATATGCGCATCGCGTCGCCGCCCACCCGGCACAGCTGCTTCTACGGCGTCGATACCCCCGAACGGGCCAAGCTGCTCGCCGCCAAGTTCGACCTGTCGGGCATGACCGACTATATCCAGGCCGACAGCCTCGCCTTCGTGTCGATCGACGGGCTGTACCGCGCGCTCGGTGAAGCGAACCGCGCGCCGGTCCGCCCGAAATATTGCGACGCCTGCTTCACCGGCGACTATCCCACCCCGCTGACCGACCAGGACGAGACCAGCTCGGTTGACCAGCTGGCGATGCTGGCCGAACGCGTCGGATGAGCGACCGGTTGAAGGGGCAGCTGGCGCTGGTCACGGGTGCCAGCCGCGGGATCGGTGCGGCCACCGCCGTCGCGCTGGCGGGGGAGGGCGCGCACATTATCCTCACCGCCCGGACGACGGGCGGGCTGGAGGATGTCGAGGACGCGATCCATGCCGCGGGCGGATCGGCGACGATCGCGCCGATCGACCTGTATGATCGTACCGCCATTCCGCAGCTGGTGTCGGCGATCGCCGAACGCTGGCGCGCGCTCGACATGCTGGTGCTCAACGCCGGCGCGCTCGGCACGCTGGGGCCGGTGCCGTCGTTCGACCTCAAGGAATTCGACAAGGTGATGGCGCTCAACGTCACCGCCAATGCCGCGCTGATCGCCGCCTTCTCGCCGATGCTGCGCCTCGCGCGGGCCGGCCGGGTCGTCGGCGTCACCTCGTCGGTCGGCGCTGCCCCGCGCGCCTATTGGGGCATGTATGGCGCGTCGAAGGCGGCGTTCGACAACCTCGTCGCCAGCTACGGCCTCGAAATGGCGAACATCTCGCCGGTCCGCACCGCGATCGTCGATCCCGGCGCCACCCGGACGAAGATGCGCGAACGCGCCTATCCGGGCGAGGACCCGCAGCGGGTGAAACCGCCCGAGCGGGTCGCCGAAGCGATCGTCGGGCTGATGGCCGACGGCTTTGACACTGGAACCCGCATCCGCGTCGACTGACGAAGGTTCCGAACGCCAGCAAAAACAAATAGTTGGTGTTTACCGGGCCCAGGGTGCTGCCCGCTCGTTGACCGGCCGCTGCGTGTGCAGCGAGCCGTTCGAGGAGCCTGAACATGGCCGTCAAATTCGCCGGAACGATGAACGCGATCAATCGCGGACTGGACGAAACGAAGCCCGCCAGGGGCGCGACGATGATCGAGGATTGGGAAGCCGCCCTCGCCGATGTCGACGTGCCGGGCGCGAAAGGCATCCTGCGCGACCTCGCCTCGCTGCGCAAGCAGCTGGAAAAGGACGCGCCCGACGGGGACCGGGTCCACGACCTGCTCCACCGCCTCGGTGCCGCCACGACGAAGATCGCGGAGAAGTCCGACAAGTCGCAGGACAAGCTGCGCGCGCTGGGCGAGGCGCTGACCGAAGCGGGCGAGGAATCGCCCGACGAGGAAGAAGACGCCGCCGCCGCCGCCGCCCCGAAGCGGGCGCGCAGGAAGGCGTAAGCGGCAGGGTGGCGGGAAGTCTCCGGATCGCCCGCCACGCTCCGCTTTCCCCTTTCCTACAGCGCAAGCGCCCGGCATCATCGTCACGCCGGATCAAGTCGAGACCTCTGCGAAAGTCTAGATTCCTCGCCTTCTCCCGTACCCCCGCGCAGGCGGGGGTCCAGGGTCACAAGAGGAAGCCGTCGTTATACTTGGCTCTGGCCCCCCGCCTGCGCGGGGGTACGGTGCACATTATGGATAGGTTCGAGACTTTCGCAGAACTCTCGATCAAGTCGGGGGCGACGAGTTCAAAGCTGGATGTATCGAAGGAGAACGTCGCCCCAGCGAAGGCTGGGGCCTCCCGCGGCGAGGCGCACGGTCCGTTACAAAAACTTCTAATTATCGCCGATATAACATTGAATATGAGCAAGAATATTCAAAGACGGCGACTGCGCCGAAAACGTGGTGAGTGTGACCTTTGTGACCTTTGGCCGCTCAGGGCTCGATCGTCGGGGTCCACGGCCGCTCGCGGAACCACTTGGTGATGATGTATTTGGTCCCCTCGACCACTGCCATCCCCTCGTGCAGCGTGGCGAGGTTGGGGCTGCCGTCCGCATGCATGTTGTTCCACGCGACCAGCATGCCGGGCCGCGGATTGAACCGCACGCCCGCCTGCGGGAACCACGTCGCGCCCCCCTGTTCGACCTCGTTCAGATACACCATCGCCGTCCAGGTCCGCTGCCCGCCCTGTACCGCCATCAACGCCCAATAGGGCTCGTTCTCGTTGAAGTAATCGTTATGTGCGCGAAACTGCTGCCCGGGCGCATAGCGCTGCCCTTGCATCGTCTCGCCATGTTCGGGGGGGATGCCCAGCAGGTGCGCGATCTTCTCGTCGATCGGCTGGAGCAGCGGGTGCCAGCGGTCGAGGTCGCAGCTGTCCGACGTCCGGAAATTGGGATCGTTGCTTTCGGTCAGCAACGTCGACTTGCGACTGCCATGGTCGATCGTCGCCATCAGCAGGTGGCATTCGGCCTCCGACAGGAAATCGGTCAGCGCGAACAGGACGGCGGCGTCGGTCTTGGCGCGGCGGATGCCGGGCACGGCGGACAGGGTCGCCTCGACCGACCGGCCCCATTCCGCCCGAACGGGGGAGGGGCCGCCGGGAGCCTTGCGGACGGGACTGTTCATGCAACGCGTTCAACCAGATAGGGGTGGGGGTGTCGAGGGGGCTGCTCTATCCGGCAGTCCATCGTCATTCCGGCGAAGGCCGGAATCCATTGTGTCGGGCGCCCTCGACTCCATCGGACTACTCAGCGACCATGGATCCCGGCCTGCGCCGGGATGACGATCAATGCTCCGGCGTCTCCATCAACTCGATCAGCACCCCGCCCATGTCGCGTGGATGGACGAAGACGATCGGCGTCCCATGCGCCCCGATCCGCGGTTTGCCCAGCACCCGCGCGCCCTTGGCAACCAGCCCGGCGACCGCCTCGGCGATGTCCGCCACCTCGAAGCACAGGTGATGCTGTCCACCGGCCGGGTTCTTCGCCAGAAACCCCGCGATCGGCGAACTGGCGTCATACGGCTCGATCAGCTCGATCTGCGTATTGGGCGCATCGATGAAGCACACCTTCACCCCCTGCGCCGGCAGGTCGAACGGCTCCCCGATCGCCTCCGCGCCCAGCAGGGTGCGGTACATCTTGATCGACGCCGCGATCGATGGCGTCGCGACGCCGACATGGTTCAAACGACCGAGGCTCATAGATCCTCCCCGGCACGGGGAGGGGGACCAGCGAAGCTGGTGGAGGGGGCGTGCCCCGCAGCGCAACCGTGGTGGAACAGGACGCCCCCCTTCGCCATCCTGCGGATGGTCCCGTTTCCCCTGCCGCGGAAAATTTCACAGCGGGATATTGTCATGCTTCTTCCACGGGTTCTCGAGCTTCTTGTTCCGGAGCTTGCGCAACCCCAGCGCCACCCGCCGCCGGGTGGAGTGCGGCAGGATCACCTCGTCGATGAACCCCTTGCTCGCCGCGACGAACGGGTTGGCGAAGCGCGCCTCGTACTCCGCCGTCCGCGCCGCGACCTCGACCGGGTCCTTCGACCGGAAGATGATCTCCACCGCGCCCTTCGCCCCCATCACCGCGATCTCTGCGGTCGGCCACGCATAGTTCAGATCGCCGCGCAGATGCTTCGACGCCATCACGTCATACGCCCCGCCATAGGCCTTGCGGGTGATGACCGTGATCTTGGGCACCGTCGCCTCGGCATAGGCGAACAGCAGCTTCGCGCCATGCTTGATGATCCCCGAATGCTCCTGCCCGACGCCGGGCAGGAAGCCCGGCACGTCGACGAACGTCACGATCGGGATCTCGAACGCGTCGCAGAAGCGCACGAACCGCGCCGCCTTCTTCGATGAATTGATGTCGAGACACCCGGCCAGCACCATCGGTTGGTTGGCGACGATGCCGACGGTGCGCCCCTCGATCCGGCCGAAGCCGATGATGATGTTGCCCGCATGCGCCGGTTGCAGTTCGAAGAACGCGCCGTCGTCGAGCGTGCGGACGATCAGCTCGTGCATGTCGTAGGGCTGGTTGGCGCTCGGCGGGATCAGCGTGTCGAGGCTGGGCTCGGTCCGGTCCCACGGATCGTCGCTCGGCCGCCCGGGCACGCCGCTGCGATTGTTGGCAGGCAGGAAGTCGACGAAGTCGCGCGCCGCCAGCAGCGCATCGATATCGTTCTCGAACGCGCAATCGGCGACCGACGATTTGGTCGTATGCGTGATCGCGCCGCCCAGCTCCTCCTGCGTCACGACCTCGTTCGTCACCGTCTTGACCACGTCCGGCCCCGTCACGAACATGTACGACGAATCCTTCACCATGAAGATGAAGTCGGTCATGGCGGGCGAATACACCGCGCCGCCTGCGCACGGCCCCATGATGAGCGAGAGCTGCGGCACCACGCCCGACGCCAGCACGTTTCGCTGGAACACCTCGGCATAGCCGCCCAGCGACGCGACACCCTCCTGAATGCGCGCGCCGCCCGAATCGTTCAGCCCGATGACCGGCGCGCCGACCCTCATCGCCATGTCCATGATCTTGCAGATTTTCTGCGCATGGCGTTCGGACAGCGACCCGCCGAACACGGTGAAGTCTTGGCTGAAGACATAGACGAGGCGGCCGTTGACCGTGCCCGATCCGGTCACCACGCCGTCGCCGGGGATCACCTGCTCCGGCATGCCGAAATCGACGCAATTATGTTCGACATACATGTCGAGTTCCTCGAAGCTGCCTTCGTCGAGGAACACGTCCAGCCGTTCGCGCGCGGTCAGCTTGCCCTTGGCGTGCTGCGCGGCGACCCGCTTCTCACCGCCGCCGGCCCGCGCCGCCACACGCCGCTTTTCCAGCGCTTCGAGTGCTTCGAGCATCGTCTCTCCTTGGCCCGTCGGTCGGGCATTTCCGCCCTTGTGCCAGCAGGCGGGGGCCAAGCGCAATATTCTTGCGCCATCCCGCTGTATCAGCCGAAGCGATATCCCGACACGACCCAGCCCATCACCACGTCGCGATACTCGCGCACCGCCGCGTCGTCGCTCCCCGCGCCCAATGCGACCATCAGCGGCAGGAGGTGTTCGGCCTCCGGATGCGCGAAGCGGGCATGGGGCAGGCTTTCCCATGCCGTCACCCGTTCGGCCCGCCGGGCCGGATCGGGATCGGTCACCGCCGCGCCCAGCGCATCGTCCCATGCCTCGGCGACCGGCGTCACCGACGGCCCGCGGGCGCGCAGGTTGTGGAAGCTCATGCCCGATCCGACGATCAGCACGCCCTCGTCGCGGAGCGGCGCCAGCGCCCGCCCCATCGCGATATGCCCCGCCGGGTCGAGCGAGCGGTCGAGCGACAGCTGTACCAGCGGGATATCGGCTGCCGGCATCGCGACCATCATCGGCACGAAGACGCCATGATCCCAACCGCGCGCCGCCTCCTCGTCCGTCGCGAAGCCGGCACCCCGCAGCAACGCCGCCGCCCGCCGCGCTACGTCGGGCGCACCGCCCGCGTCCCAGCGCAGGCGATAGGTATGTTCGGGAAAGCCGTAATAGTCGAACAGCAGCGCCGGCCGCTCACCGACATGCACCGTCGGCCGCGCCGCCTCCCAATGGCCCGACACCATCAGGATCGCACGTGGTCGTTCGGGCAGCGACGCGACCAGCCCGGCCAGGTAGGCCTGCATCGGCCGCCACATCGGATCGGGCGCCGCGCCGGGGTTCAGGAAGAAGCAGGGGCCGCCGCCATGCGGCACGAACAGGGTGGGGAGGGTCATGGCCGAAAGATCGGTCGCACCGCCGCCGCGCTCAAGCCCGCATCCGGAAACGGCCCGTTTCGCGGGGGTTGGCGTTGTACGGGCAACCCCCCTACAAGGTCGCCCGCATGACCCGTTTCACCGTCAACAACCTGCCGCAGGAATATCGGCTCGATCCCGACACGCCGCTGCTCTGGGCGTTGCGCGACGTGTCGAACCTGACCGGTACCAAATATGGCTGCGGCACCGGGCATTGCGGCGCGTGCACCGTCGATATCGACGGGCGCGCGGTGAAATCGTGCCAGGTCGCGATCGGCAGCCTCGAGGGGACGTTCGTCACCACGATCGAGGGGCTGGCGCGCGATCGCAGCCATCCGGTGCAGGCCGCGTTCCTTGCCGCGCAGGTCGTGCAATGCGGCTTCTGCATCCCCGGCTTCGTCATGGCGACGGTCGCGCTGCTGCGGCAGAACCGGAACCCGAGCGAGGCGGAGATCGTCGCCGCGCTCAACCAGCTGTGTCGTTGCGGCATCTATCCCCGGCTGATCGATGCCGTGCGACAGGCCGCGGCGGCGGCCCGCGGCGACGCGGCGCTGGCACCCCCGCCGCGCCCCGGCATCGACCGCGAGGAAGCGGCGCGCGAAACCCCGGCGCTGACCCCGCCCGCCCGATAGCGTCGTTCCTTTCAATCGGCTGTCATCGCCATTCAGCAACGGTTGATCGCACGCGTAATAAACCACATCCATCGACGCCGGCGACCCCCGGCGGTGGAGGATGGAATGAAGAGCCGTTTCCTGCTGGCATTGTTGAGCGTGTCGGCGCTGGTGCCGACGGCGGCCATGGCGCAATCCGATCCGGAGCAGCGCGGTCCGCGCGGACGCGAGCGGATCGAGCGGTCGCCGGGTGGCGAGACGCCGGGTGCGCGTGCCGAGTTCCGCAACGACATCCGTGTCGAAGCGCCACAGCCGCGTCCCGAGCGCCCTCGGATCGAGGAGCGTCGCAGCGAACCGCAGCCGGGCGGCGATGCGCCGCGCTGGCAGGGGCGCGGCGACCGCGGCGACCGCGGCGGCTTCGACCGTCGCGACCCGCCGCGCGACACGCGGGGGCAGATCGACCGCGAATCGCTGCGCCGCGACCGGCCGCAGGGCGACCGCCCCGATCGCGGGTGGCAGCGCCCGGATCGGCCCGACCGCGTCGAACGGCGCGATCCGCCCCGCGATGCGCAGGGACAGATCGACCGCGAGGCGCTGCGGCGCGACTGGCCGCGGGCCGACGGGCGCGGCGTGCAGGAACGCCGCGAACAATGGCGTCGGGAACAATGGCGCCGCGAACAGGGCGAACGCGACCGCTGGGATCGCGGCACCGAATGGGACCGGGGCAATCGCGACTGGAACCGCGGCGGCGACTGGAACCGTGGCGACCGCGACGGCAATCGCGGCGGCTGGGACCGCAACCGCGGCGGCTGGGACCGCAACCGCGGCGGCGGGCAATGGGATCGCGGCTGGCGACGTGACGACCGCTATGACTGGAACCGCTATCGCCAGCAGAACCGCAACCTGTACCGGCTGCCGCGCTACTATGCGCCGCAGGGCTGGGGCTATGGCTATCGCCGCTTCGGGGTCGGCGTCACGCTCAATTCGTTCCTGTTCGGATCGAACTACTGGATCAACGACCCCTATTCCTATCGCCTGCCGGAGGTGTGGGGACCGTATCGCTGGGTGCGCTATTACAATGACGCGCTGCTGGTCGATGTCCGCTCCGGACAGGTCGTCGACGTGGAGTACGACATCTTCTGGTAAGCCGGTGCGGCGGGGGGCGCCTCCGCCGCAATCGCGTTTGCGCTGGCGTTCGCGCCATCCTTTCCGCAAACCGTATCAAAAGATACGGGAGAGCGATTCGATGGCAGGCGATATCCGGGTGGAACGGGACGGCGATGTGCTCCGCATCGTCCTCGACCGGCCCGATCGGCTGAATGCCGCCCCACCGGCGATGTTCGATGCGATCCGCGACGCGCTGGCCGATCTGGGCAGTGCGCGGGCGGTGCTGCTGACCGGGGCGGGGCGGGCATTCTGCTCGGGCGCGGACGTGATGGCGGCGTTGGGTGGGGAGGACGCCCCGGCCGCGACCCACGCGGCGCTCACCGATCACTATAACCCGACAGTGCAGGCGATCGCCGATCTCGACGTGCCCGTCGTCAGTGCGGTGCGGGGCGCCGCGGCAGGCATCGGGTGCAGCCTCGCGCTCGCCGCCGATTTCTGCGTCGCGGCCGACGACGCCTATTTCCTCCAGGCGTTCGTCAATATCGGCCTCGTCCCCGATGGCGGGGCCAGCTGGATGCTGCCGCGCCTGATCGGTCGCGCCCGGGCCACGCGGATGATGCTGCTCGGCGAACGGGTGCCGGCGATCACCGCGCTCGACTGGGGCATGATCCACGCCGTCGTCGATGGTGCGGCGCTGGAGGACGAGGCGATGGCGCTCGCCCGGCGGCTGGCGGCGGGGCCGACGGTCGCGCTGGGGCTGATGCGCCGCAACCTCGCCTATGCGCTCGACCATGATTACCACGCAGCGATGGCGCGCGAGGCGGAGGCGCAGCGCACCGCCCGCGCCACGGCCGACGCGGTGGAAGGCGGCACCGCCTTCCTGACCAGGCGCGCACCGCGCTTTGCGGGAGCGTGACATGACCCGGCTCGACTTGACCCCCCGTCCGGCGGTAGGGGCCGTGCGATGACAGGTCCCACGATCGAAGACTGGCAGAAGCTCGCCGCACGCGAGGTGAAGGACGCCGACCTCACCTGGACCACGCCGGAGGGTATCGCGGTCAAGCCGCTCTACACCGCCGCCGACGCGCCCGATCCCGGCCTGCCCGGCTTCGCGCCGTTCACGCGCGGGGTGAAGGCGTCGATGTATGCCGGACGTCCGTGGACGATCCGCCAGTACGCCGGCTTCTCGACCGCCGAGGAATCGAACGCCTTCTACCGGCGCAACCTTGCGGCGGGGCAGAAGGGGCTGTCGGTCGCCTTCGACCTCGCCACGCATCGCGGATACGACAGCGACCATCCCCGCGTCGCGGGCGATGTCGGCAAAGCCGGGGTCGCGATCGACACGATCGACGACATGAAGATCCTGTTCGACGGCATCCCGCTCGACACCATGTCGGTCAGCATGACGATGAACGGCGCGGTGCTGCCGTGCCTCGCTTTCTACATCGTCGCGGCCGAGGAACAGGGCGTCGGCCCGGAGAAGCTGTCGGGCACGATCCAGAACGACATTCTCAAGGAGTTCATGGTCCGCAACACGTACATCTATCCGCCCGAGCCATCGATGCGGATCGTGTCGGACATCATCGCCTATACCGCGCAGCACATGCCGCGTTTCAACAGCATCTCGATCAGCGGCTATCACATGCACGAAGCCGGCGCGACGGCGGTGCAGGAACTGGCGTTCACGCTGGCCGACGGCATGGCCTATGTCCGCGCGGCGCTGGACCGCGGGCTCGACATCGACGCGTTCGCCGGGCGGCTGTCGTTCTTCTTCGGCATCGGCATGAACTTCTTCATGGAAATCGCGAAGCTGCGCGCGGCACGCACGCTGTGGAGCCGGATCATCGCCGATTTCGGCGGCTCGCCCCGCAGCCAGACGCTGCGCACCCATTGCCAGACCAGCGGCGTGTCGCTGACCGAGCAGGACCCGTACAACAACGTCATCCGCACGACCGTGGAGGCGATGGCCGCGACCTTCGGCGGCACCCAGTCGCTGCACACCAACAGCCTCGACGAAGCCGTCGCGCTGCCGACCGATTTCTCCGCCCGCATCGCCCGCAATACCCAGCTGATCTTGGCAGAAGAGACCGGCATGACCCATGTCGTCGATCCGCTGGGCGGCAGCTATTATGTCGAGGCGCTGACGAAGGAACTCGCCGACAAGGCATGGGCGCTGATCGAGGAGGTTGAGGCGGCGGGCGGCATGATCGATGCCGTCAATTCGGGGCTGCCCAAGGAACATATCGAACGTGCCGCCGCCGCGCGCCAGGCACGGGTCGACCGCGCCGAGGACGTCATCGTCGGCGTCAACAAATATCGGCTGGCGCAGGAGGACCCGATCGACATCCTCTCGATCGACAATGCCAAGGTCCGCGCCGACCAGATCCGCCGTATCGACCGGGTGAAGGCGACCCGCGACGAAGCGGCCGCCCAGGCCGCGCTGACCGCGTTGCAGGACGGCGCGTGCAGCGACGGCAACCTGCTGGCGCTTTGCGTCGCCGCCGCCCGCGCCCGCGCGACGCTGGGCGAGATGTCGGCGGCGATGGAGGTCGCCTTCGGCCGCCACGCCGTCTCGGTCACGCCGGTCAAGGGCATCTACGGCCCCGCCCATGCCAACGACAGCGGCTGGCTGCGCGCCGGCGAGGGCGTCGCGGCGGTCGAGCGGCGGTTGGGACGGAAACCCCGGATGCTGGTTGCCAAGATGGGGCAGGACGGGCATGACCGCGGCGCCAACGTCGTCGCCAGCGCCTTTGCCGACCTCGGCTTCGACATCGTCTCCGGTCCGCTGTTCCAGACGCCTGAGGAAACCGCGCAACTGGCGATCGCGCAAGGGGTCGACGTGGTCGGCGCCTCCAGCCTCGCCGCCGGGCACAACACGCTGATCCCCGAACTGATCGAACGGTTGGCGGCGGCGGACCGTGCGGATATCCGCGTCATCGCCGGCGGGGTGATCCCGCCACAGGATTATGCGCTGCTCCGCGAAGCCGGGGTGGCTGCGATTTTCGGACCGGGTACCAACCTGGTCCATGCGGCGGCGGAGGTACTGAAACTGCTCGGCCACAACCTGCCGCCGGTTGGAGAGACTGTGGAATGAACGTGATGACTGCTTCGCTTGCCCCGGTCGATGGACGTACCCCCGCGCAGGAGGGGGCCCAGGGCAACGGGCGCGACGCCGGTAATCCGGTCCGCACCGACTGGACCCGCGCCGAGATCGCCGACCTCTTCGACCTGCCCTTCGACGAACTGATGTACCGCGCGCAGACCGTCCACCGCGCGCACCACGCCGTCGGGCAGGTCCAGCTCTGCACGCTCCTGTCGATCAAGACCGGCGGCTGTCCGGAGGATTGCGGCTATTGTTCGCAATCCGCCAGCGCCGACACGCAGCTCAAGGCCGAAAAGCTGATGGACGTCGACGCCGTCCTCGCCAGCGCGGCGCAGGCGAAGGCGGCGGGATCGCAGCGCTTCTGCATGGGTGCGGCATGGCGCAACCCCAAGGACCGCGACATGGACAAGGTGGTCGCGATGGTTGAGGGCGTCCGCGCGATGGGCATGGAAACCTGCATGACGCTCGGCATGCTGACTCCGGATCAGGCGCAGCGGCTGGGGCAGGCGGGCCTCGACTATTACAACCACAATATCGACACCTCGCCTGAGAATTACGCCAACGTCATCACCACGCGGAGCTTCGACGACCGGCTCGATACGCTGGCGCATGTCCGCGACGCCGGGATCAACGTGTGCTGCGGCGGCATCGTCGGCATGGGTGAGACCCGCGCCGACCGCGTCGGCTTCGTCCACGCGCTGGCCACCCTGCCGCGCCATCCCGAAAGCGTGCCGGTCAACGCGCTGGTCCCGGTCAAGGGCACCGTGCTCGGCAACATGCTGGCCGACACGCCGCTGGCGAAGCTCGACGATATCGAGTTCGTCCGCACCGTCGCGGTCGCACGCATCACCATGCCGATGAGCATGGTCCGCCTGTCGGCCGGGCGCGAGAGCATGTCGGACGCGACGCAGGCGCTGTGCTTCATGGCCGGCGCGAACTCGATCTTCACCGGCGACCGGCTGCTGACGACCGGCAACGCGGGCGACGATGCCGATGCGGCGCTGCTGGCGAAGCTGGGTATGACGCCGATGGTCGGGGAGGAACCGATGCGAAAATCCTCGTGCTGCTGACCCTGCTCCTCCTTGCCGATGCGGTGGGTGGCAACTGCGCCAAGGCTCCGACGCAGGCCGCAGCGAACCGCTGCGCCGAATTGGGCTGGCAGGCCGCCGACAGGGACATGAACCGCGAATGGCGGGCGGCGCGGTCGACGATGCAGGCACGCGACGCCCGCGACCCGACCCGCGGCGGCGGGTTCGGCTATGCTGCCGCGCTGCTGGATAGCCAGCGGGCATGGCTTAAGTTTCGCGACACGCAATGCGTCCTCGAAGGAGGAATTGATGGCCGGAACGGCGATGGCAGCGATGCCCGGGCATTGGTGCGCTTTTCGTGCATGGAACGTATGACGATCGCGCGGACGCAGGCATTGCGCCATTTGCGCGGGGGTTGACGCTGACCCCGAAAGCACGGGGCGGATAGGGAGAGCGATTTGTTCAAGAAGATTCTGGTCGCCAATCGCGGTGAAATCGCCTGCCGGGTGATGCGGACGGCCAAGCGGATGGGGATCGCGACCGTCGCGGTCTATTCCGACGCTGATGCGCGCGCGCCGCACGTCATGATGGCCGACGAAAGCGTCCGGCTGGGGCCGGCGCCTGCCGCGCAGAGCTATCTCGACCCCGAACTGATCCTGACCGCGGCACGGGCGACCGGCGCGGACTGTATCCATCCGGGCTATGGTTTCCTGTCTGAGCGGGAGAGCTTCGCGCGCGCCTGTGCCGATGCCGGCATCGCCTTTGTCGGGCCGCCGCCGAATGCGATCGCGGCGATGGGCGACAAGATCGAATCGAAGAAGCTGGCGCAGGCCGCCGGCGTCAACGTCGTCCCCGGCTTTCTGGGGGAGATCGCCGATACCGAACACGCCGTCCGCATCGCCAGCGACATCGGCTACCCGGTGATGATGAAGGCATCGGCCGGCGGCGGCGGCAAGGGGATGCGCCTCGCGTGGAGCGAGCAGGACGTCCGTGAAGGCTTCGAGGCGACGAAGCGGGAGGGGTTGGCGAGTTTTGGCGACGACCGCGTCTTTATCGAAAAGTTTATCGAGAGCCCGCGGCATATCGAGATCCAGGTGCTGGGCGACCGGCACGGCAACATCGTCTATCTCGGCGAGCGCGAATGCTCGATCCAGCGCCGCCACCAGAAGGTCGTGGAGGAAGCGCCGTCGCCCTTCGTCACGCCCGCGATGCGCAAGGCGATGGGCG
The DNA here is from genome assembly GCA_003946805.1 of Bacillus sp. 2B10. Classification (GTDB taxonomy): domain Bacteria; phylum Pseudomonadota; class Alphaproteobacteria; order Sphingomonadales; family Sphingomonadaceae; genus Sphingomonas. The sequence goes on from RPSH01000016.1 coordinate 40,298, forward strand.
AACAGGCGGTCGCGCTGGCCCGCGCGGTCGGCTATCATTCGGCCGGCACCGTCGAACTGATCGTCTCCGGCGCGGACGTGACGGGGGAGAGTTTCTACTTCCTCGAAATGAATACCCGCCTGCAGGTCGAACATCCGGTGACCGAGGAGATTACCGGCCTCGACCTCGTCGAGCAGATGCTGCGCGTCGCGGCGGGCGAACCGCTCGCCTTCACGCAGGATGACGTGAAGCTGACCGGCTGGTCGATCGAGAACCGCGTTTATGCCGAAGACCCGTATCGCGGCTTCCTGCCCAGCACGGGGCGGCTGACCCGCTACGATCCTGCCCGGACCGGGGACAACGATGGCGTCCGCACCCGCGTCGACGACGGTGTCGTCGAAGGTGGTGAGGTCAGCATGTTCTACGACCCGATGATCGCCAAGCTCATCACCTGGGCCCCGACCCGCGAAGCGGCGATCGATGCGCAGGTCGCCGCGCTCGACCGGTTCGAACTGGCCGGGGTCGGCAACAACATCGATTTCCTGTCGGCGATCATGCAGCACCCCCGCTTCCGTGCGGGGGCGCTGACCACCGGTTTCATCGCAGAGGAATATCCCGAAGGTTTCCACGGCGCGCCGGCCGACGCGGCGTTGCTGCGGCAACTGGCGGCGATCGCCGTCGTCGTCGATCTCGAACAATCGTACCGCGCCCGCTCGATCGACGGGCAACTGGGCAAGCAGGCGCCGCCCTCGACCGAACGCGTCGTCACCATCGGCGAGCATCGCTTCGACATCAGCGTCGACGGGTATGACGGGGGCCTGCTGGTCAATATCGACGGCGACGTGCCGCTCGACGTCGTGTTGCACTGGCGCCCGTCGCAGCGCGTCGTCACCGCGCGGATCGACGGCACCGAGCTGACCGCGCGCGTCGCCCGCACCATCGGCGGCTGGAAGCTGACCGCGCGCGGCGCGAGCCACGTCGTCCGCGTCCTGCCCCCCCATGTCGCGGCGCTGACCCGGCACATGATCGAGAAGGTCCCGCCCGACCTGTCGCGTTTCCTGCTGTGCCCGATGCCGGGCCTGCTGACCCGTGTCGAGGTGGCAGAGGGGCAGAAGGTCGAGGCCGGGCAACCGCTGGCGGTGGTCGAGGCGATGAAGATGGAGAATATCCTGCGCGCAGAACGCCCCGGCACCGTCGCGCGCATCGCCCATGCCGCGGGCGACAGCCTGGCGGTCGATGCGGTCATCATGGAATTCGAATAGGCGGAACGATTTGCCCGCTGGCGGCTTGTCGGCGGGTGATCGTTTCATCAGCGCAACCATGGTGGCAGGCCGCCACCATCTATCAGATCTATCCGCGCTCCTTCGCCGACAGCGACGGCGACGGGATCGGTGACCTGAACGGCATCGCCGACCGGCTCGACTATCTGGTCGATCTCGGCATCGATTGCGTGTGGATCTCGCCGATCTATCCGTCGCCGATGGCCGATTTCGGCTATGACGTCGCCGACTATACCGGCATCGACCCGCGCTTCGGCACATTGGCCGATTTCGATGCGCTGCTGGAAAAGGCGCATGGGCGCGGCATCCGCGTGCTGCTCGACTTCGTGCCGAACCACAGCTCGGACCGGCACGACTGGTTCGTCGAGAGCCGGTCGTCGCGCGACAATCCGAAGCGTGACTGGTATATCTGGCGCGATCCGGCGGCGGACGGCGGGCCGCCCAACAACTGGATCAGCGATTTCGGCGGGCCGGCATGGAGCTTCGATCCCGCCACCGGCCAATATTATTCGCGCGCCTTCCTGCCCGAACAGCCCGACCTGAACTGGCGCAACCCCGACGTGCAGTCGGCGATGCTGGCCGCGATGCGCTTCTGGTTCGACCGCGGCGTCGACGGGTTCCGCATCGACGTGCAGTGGCACATGGTCAAGCACGCCGACTTCCCCGACAACCCGCCCAATCCCGACTATCGCGAGGGGATGGGCGACATGCACCGCGTGTTGCAGCACCATTCGACCGACCAGCCGGAGGTCCACGCCATCGCCACCGCGATGCGGCGACAGGCGGACGAATTCGGCGCGGTGCTGGTCGGCGAAATCTATCTGCCGATCCCCAGGCTGATGACCTATTACGGCACGCCGCAAGCCCCCGGCGTCCACCTGCCGTTCAATTTCCAGCTGATCGAGGCGAACTGGAATGCCGCCGAACTGGCAAAGCGCATCGTCGAGTACGAAGCGGCGCTGCCGGACGGCGGCTGGCCCAACTGGGTACTCGGCAACCACGACCGCCCGCGCATCGCGACCCGCGTCGGCGCGGCGCAGGCGCGGGTGGCGGCGATGCTGCTGCTGACGCTGCGGGGCACGCCGACGCTGTATCAGGGCGACGAACTGGGACTGGGCGATGCGCAGGTGCCCGCCGACAAGGTACAGGACCCGCGCGAACTGCGCGAGCCGGGGCTGGGGCTCGGTCGCGATCCGGTGCGCACCCCGCTGCCATGGACGGCGGAGGGCGGCTTCACCACCGGTGATCCGTGGCTGCCGATCGATCCGGCGCACCTGCCGCGCAATGCGCAGGTGCAGGCGGGCGACCCCGCATCGATGCTGTCGCTCTATCGCCGTCTGCTGGCGCTGCGCCGCGCCACGCCTGCGCTGGCCACCGGCGCGATCGGCGAGGTACGCGCCGACGGCGACGTGCTCAGCTACATCCGCAGCGACGGCACCGACCGCTACCGCATCGTGCTGAACCTCGGCGACCGGCCGGCCCCCATCGAACCCGGCCGGGTCATCCTGTCGACCCATGACGACACCGATCCTACCCTGCGCCCCGCTGAGGGCCGTATCCTGAAAGTCGACTGATGCGCATCGCGATGATCGCCCCGATCGCGTGGCGCACCCCGCCGCGCCACTATGGCCCATGGGAACTGGTCACCAGCCTGCTGACCGAGGCGCTGGTCGCACGCGGGCTCGACGTCACGCTGTTCGCGACGCAGGACAGCCTGACCGCCGCGACCCTCGCCGGGGTGGTGCCTGCGCCTTATAGCGAGGACCCGTCGATCGACGCGAAGGTATGGGAGTTCGCGCACCTCGCCCATGTGTTCGAACGCGCCGGCGAATTCGACCTGATCCACAACCAGGCCGATTTCCCCGCCCACGCCTTTTCGGGCCTTGTCGACACGCCGATGGTCACCACCATCCACGGGTTCTCGTCCGACCGCATCCTGCCGATGTACGCGCCTTATCAGGACCGGGTGCGCTATGTCGCGATCAGCGATGCCGACCGCCACCCGTCGCTGCGCTATGCCGCGACGATCCATCACGGCATCCCGCTCGACGACTTTCCGTTCGATGCGGAGGGCAGCGACGACCTGCTGTTCTTCGGCCGGATGCACCCCGACAAGGGCGCGGCGGCAGCGGTCGCCGCGGCACAGGCCAGCGGACGCCGGCTGCACATGGCGGGCATCGTGCAGGACGACCGCTACTGGCGCGAGGAGGTCGAGCCGCATGTCGACGGCGAGCGCATCGTCTATCACGGCGCGGTCGGCGGCACCGCCCGCACCGACCTGCTGGGCCGGTCGCGCGCGTTGCTCCACCTGATCGGCTTCGACGAACCCTTCGGCCTGTCGGTCATCGAGGCGATGGCGTGCGGCACCCCGGTTATCGCGTACAACCGCGGATCGATGCCCGAACTGATCGAACACGGCGTCAACGGCTTCCTCGTCGACACGCTCGATGAAGCCGTCGCCGCGATCGAGGGGGTAGGGGAGATCGACCGTGCCGACTGCCGCCGGATCGTCGCCGAACGCTTCTCGGTCGAGGCGATGGCGGAGCGCTATCACGCGCTGTACCGGTCGATCCTCGGCGGCTGAGGTCGCACGGCGGCTGACCCGGCCAAACGGAACGTCGCCTCGGACCTTTCGCAACGATCGGCAACGGAGCCACGCACGGACCGTACCCCGGCGAAGGCCGGGGCCCAGTTGGGGGACGGCGGTGACGGATGGAAGAGCCTTTCCAACTGGACCCCGGCCTAAGCCGGGGTACGGATTGGCCACGTTTGCAGAAATCTCGATCAAACCTGCCCTTGCTGTTCGAACACCAGGTTCGGAAGGGGGGGCATGATTAAACCGATCAGGCGGCGTCGCACGCCTCGCCCAACGCGGCATAGATCGCGTCCAGATCGGCATCGTCGATGCAGTAGGGCGGCATCACGTACAGCGTCGACCCCAGCGGCCGCAGCAGCACCCCCGCCTCGCGGAACCGCGCCATCAGTCTGGGCGCACGGTCGGACAGATAGCCCTCGTCACCATCCAGCTCGAACGCCGCGATCGTCCCCAGCCGTCGCGGATTGGCCACCCGTCGATGCGTCGCCAGCGCCGCCAGCCGCACCGCCTGCCGTTCCCCCAGCGCCGCGACCCGCGCCGCCACCGGTTCCTCGCGCCAGATCGCCAGATTGGCGTTTGCCGCGGCGCACGCGACCGGATTGGCGGTGTAGCTCGACGAATGGAAGAACATCGTCGCCCGGTCCGGCCCGTAATGCGCCTGATAGATCGCCTCGCTCGCCATCGTCACCGCCAGCGGGATCGCCCCGCCGGTCAGCCCCTTCGACAGGCACATCAGGTCGGGCACGATTCCGGCCTGTTCGCACGCGGTCAGCGTGCCGGTGCGACCCCAGCCGGTCATCACCTCGTCGGCGATGAACAGCACGCCGTGGCTCGCGCAGATGCGGTGCATCTCTGCCAGCACCGCCGGCGGGTACATCCGCATGCCGCCCGCGCCCAGCACCAGCGGCTCGACGATGAACGCCGCCGCACCCGCCCGCGCCGCTGCCTCCAGCGCGTCGTAGGTCGCCTGCTCGCGCCCCGCGTCGGGGAAGGGGATCGATCCGACATCGAACAGCAGCGGCGCATAGGCACGGTTGAACACGCCGCGCGCGCCGACCGACATCGCGCCGATGGTATCGCCGTGATAGCCGTGATCGAGCACGAGGATGCGGTCGCGCGCCTCGCCCCGGTTGCGCCAGTACCCCAGCGCCATCTTCAGCGCGACCTCGACGCTGGTAGATCCCGAATCGGAAAAGAACACGCGGGTCAACGCGTTCGGCAGTATCGCGCGCAACCCGGCGGCCAACGTTTCGGCGGGCTCGTGGGTGTATCCGGCGAAGATGATCTGGTCCAGCCGCCCCGCCTGTTCGGCGATCGCGGCGGCGATGCGCGGGTGGTTGTGGCCGTGGGTCGTCACCCACCATGACGAGATCGCATCGACGATCCGCCGCCCGTCCGCGCTCCACAGCGCCGCACCGTCGCCGCGCACGATCTGCGGGATCGGTTCGTTCAGCCCGTGCTGGGTGAAGGGATGCCACACCGCACTCATCGGAAATCCTCCACCGCGAACCCTTCGGCAAAGGCGCGCGCCAGACTGTGGGGGGTCAGTTCGGAGAGACAGGGCAACCGACCCAGCCGCCGCGTCGCGCCCAAACGGACGATCGTTTCCTCGCTGTCGGGCACCGCATCGCCGACGAACGCGACGCCCAGCAGCGGCACGCCGCGCGCGCGCAACGCCTCGATCGACAACAGGCTGTGGTTGATCGTGCCGAGCGCGGTGCGCGCGACCAGCACCACCGGCCGCCGCCAGCGCGCGAACAGGTCGGCAAAGGTCGTGGTCCCGACGATCGGCACCAGCACTCCGCCGGCCCCCTCCACCACCAGCGGCCCGGCGACCTGCGGCAACGCCAGCCGGTCGAGGTCGATCGTCACCCCGTCGATCGCCGCCGCGCGGTGGGGGGAACAGGGGGTAGCCAGCGCATAGGCTTCCGGCAGGATGCGCCCGGGTGCTACCCCCGCCAGCCGCGCGACCCGTTGCCGGTCGGTCCCGTCGTCGGTCCCGGCCTGTACCGGTTTCCAGTAATGCGCGCCGAGCGCCGCGGTCAGCGCGGCGGCGAACACCGTCTTGCCGACATCGGTATCGGTCCCGGTAACGACGATCACGGTCATGCGAACTGCTCCAGAACCTCGCCCAGCGCGTCGATATCGGCTTCGTCGACGTTCAGCGTCACCGAAATGCGCAGCCGCGCGGTCCCCGCCGGTACGGTCGGCGGGCGGATACCGCGCAGGTCGAATCCGGCGGCCTGCACCGCCTGCGCCAGGCGCATCGCCCGGCCGTCGTCGCCGACGATCAGCGGCAGGATCTGCGTCCCCGTCACGTTCGCGCCGAGCGGCCCCAGCCGTGATCCGGCATGGGCTACCAGCGCCGCGAGCCGCTCGCGCCGCGCGGGCTGCTGCGCCAGCACCCGCAGCCCCGCACGCACCGCCGCCGCCATCACCGGCGACGGCGCGGTCGAGAAGATGAACCCGCGTGCCCGGTTGACCAGAAAGTCGATGACGACCGCCGGTCCGCACACCAGCGCGCCCTCGCTGCCCAGCGCCTTGCCACAGGTGCGCAGGGTGACGACGTTCGACTGCCCCTCCAGCGCGGCGGCAAGGCCGCGCCCCTGCGGCCCGAACACCCCGGTCGCATGTGCCTCGTCGATCAGCAGCATCGCATCGTGCCGCGCCGCGACCGCCGCCAGCGCATCCAGCGGCGCGCGGTCGCCGTCCATGCTGTAGAGGCTCTCGACCGCGATCCACGGACTGCCCGTGCCGCCCTGCCGCCGCCAGTCGCGGATCGCGTCGTCGATCGCCTGCGGATCATTGTGCCCCGCTGCGACCGCAGGCGCGCGCGCCAGCCGCATCCCCTCATGCGCGCTGGCATGGATCAGCGTGTCGTGGACGATCAGGTCGCCGCGCTGCGGCAGCGTCGCCAGCAGCGCCGCATTCGCCGCGAAGCCGCTGGAGAACCACAATGCACGCTCGCTGCCGAAGAACGCGGCCGCCTCGTCCTCCAGCGCCTCGTGTTCGGCATGGTTGCCGCGCAGCAGCCGCGAGCCGCCCGACCCCACCGGCACGCCGCGCGCGATCGCTTCGGCCACGGCGTCGCGCAGCACCGCCGACCCCGCCAGCCCCAGATAATCGTTCGACGCGAAATCGCGGCCCGCGATCGGCATCAGCGACCGCCGCCGGTCGATCGCCGACAGTCGCGCCAGATCGGCGGCGATCGGGCGCAGCGCCGGGGGCAGGGGGCTGGCAGGCTGTCGCTGGTCGGTCATGGCGCCTCCGCCGGCCGGGTGCCGGGGCGACGCCCATATCGTCCGGCCCGGCGTGGCGCAAATCTGGGTCGCCGCGCGTTACGCCGCCAATGGCGCGGACCACGGATAAGGACTAGGCTCGATACATGGCAGAAACCGCACCTCAATCCGATCCGTCCCGGCCCCCCGTCGACCGGACGGGGGCGAGCGGGACGGCGGCGACGCCGCCGGCCGACCCGGTCGATGCGCTGGTCGATGCCCCGACCGAGGAACTGCGCCGCGACCGGCTGCTCGCCGCGCTGACGCTGATCGCCGGGATCGGTCTGGTGCTGGCGCTGCCGTTCGCGTTGCAGGCGGGCGCGCGCTTCTTCCTGCCGCTGACCGCCGCGATCGTGATCGCCATCGCGCTTGTCCCGCTGCTCGAATGGCAGGAACGGCACCGCGTGCCGGCCCCGCTCGCCGCGCTGTTCTGCGTCCTGCTGTTCCTGCTGGTCGCCAATGGCGCACTGGCGTCGATCGTCGTGCCGGCATGGGGCTGGGCCCAGATCCTGCCCGACCGGATCGACCGGGTGCAGGAAAACGTCGCGCCGCTGATCGATTTCTACGCCAGTCTCGAAAGGTTCGTGAACGGCCTGATCGCCAATGTCGCGACCGCGCCCGCCAAGCAGACCGCCAGCAGCGTCGCCCCGCCGCAGTCGCTGCTCGACCTCGTCACCACCTCGGCGCCGTCGGCGCTGCTGGAGATGTTCTTCGCGATCCTCGTGATCTACTTCTTCCTGGCCGGCTGGACCGACCTGCGCCGCGCGGCGATTACCGGACGCAGCAGCTTCGGCGGGGCGATGGCGACGGCGCGGGTGATCCAGAACGTCGTCGACGACACCTCGGCCTATCTCGGCACGATCACGCTCATCAACCTGATGCTGGGCGTCATCGTCGCGCTGGCGCTGTGGTATATCGGCATGCCGACGCCCCTGATGTGGGGCGGGATCGTCGCGCTGCTGAACTACGTGCCCTATCTTGGCCCCATCTTTGCCGCGCTGCTGCTGGCGCTGGGCGGGCTGATGACCTTTACCGATATCTGGTGGGCGCTGCTGCCCGCCGCGATCATGGTCGGCGCGCATCTGGTGGAAGCGAACGTGATAACCCCGCTGGTCGTCGGCCACCGCCTGACGATCAATCCGTTGATGATCCTCATCACACTCAGCTTCTGGGGCTGGGTCTGGGGCACGCCCGGTGCGTTGCTGGCGGTGCCGCTGCTCATCATCATCCAGACGGTGCTGAAGGGCGCGGGCAAGCCCGACATCGCCGGCTTCCTGTTCGAACACGGCACGCTGGTACAGGATGTGCCGCCGCCGTCGCGAAATCCGCCGGGAGCCGTTGACAGCCCCGGCAGCGCTCCGTAAAGGCCGCCTCCTCGCTAGAGAGCGGGTGTAGCTCAGTTGGTTAGAGCGCCGGCCTGTCACGCCGGAGGTCGCGGGTTCGAGCCCCGTCACTCGCGCCACGGCGCATCACAGGATGCGCCGCTCGCGGACCCTCAATATCCCCGATCGCGCGTGACGACGCCGACCAGCGGCTCGCCGGCACGATGCCGCCGGATGTTGGCGAGGACGGCCTTGCCCGATCCCTCATGGTCCGTCGTCGCGGCAACGTGCGGCGTCACGACCACCCGCGGGTGCCGCCATAGCGGGTCGCCGGCCGGCAACGGCTCGACCGGCGTCACGTCGAGGATCGCACGCGACAGTCGTCCCGCATCCAGCGCCGCGACCAGCGCTTCGGCATCGAGATGCCCGCCACGTCCCGCACTGACGACCGCCGCCCCCGGCGGCATCGCCTCGAACAGCGCTCTTCCCAGAAACCCGCGCGTTTCGGGCGTCAGCGGCAGCAGGTTGACCAGAATATCCGTCTGCGCCGCAAAGGCGTGCAGGCCCCGTTCCCCGTGAAAGCACGTCACCCCGGTCATGCTGCGCGGCGACCGGCTCCACCCCGACAGCGCGAACCCGAACGGCGCCAGCGCCGCGATCGCCGCCGAACCCATCTGCCCCAGTCCTGCGATACCGACGCGACGCTCCCCCGCCGGTACCTGCGGCAACTGACGCCACACCGCGTCCCGCTGCTGGTCGGCATAGGCGTACAGGTCGCGGTGCAGCGCCAGCACCGACATCGCGACATATTCGGCCATCGCCGCGGCGAGGTTCGGTTCGACCAGCCGCACCACGGCGACGTGCGGCGGCACCTGCGACAGGTCGAGCTGATCGACCCCCGCACCGATCGAGAACAACACCTCCAGACGGGGCAGCGTCTCGATCAGCCCCGGCGGCAGCGTCCACGCCGCCAGGTAGCGGATGTCCTCCGGATCGCCGATATCGGGCGCCAGCCGGACGTCGAGTTCGGGCATCGCCTGCGCGAACATCGCCGCCCAAACCGCGCCCCGCGCCAATTGCGCGGTATAGAGCAATGCCATCGATCGCCTCCCTGTGCGAAACTGCGGCAGCCGTGCCGCATCGTCGAACGGCCGGTCAAGCGCGCATCGGGTTGACAGTGATATGTTATTACGTTGAAAGCGCCGCCGATGACCGAACCAGCGAAGCGTCCGACCATCCGCCTGCAATCGATCGACGCGTTGCGCGGGCTGGTCATGGTCGTGATGCTGCTCGACCATGTGCGCGAGACGTTCTTCGTGCATTTGCAGGTCGCTGATCCCGTCGATGCGCGCAGCGTCATGCCCGCGCTGTTCTTCACCCGGCTGCTCAGTTCGATCTGCGCACCGGTATTCGTCGCGCTGACCGGGCTGTCGGCATGGCTATACGGCCAGAAGCATTCGCGGGCCGAGGTTTCCGGCTTCCTGCTGCGGCGCGGGGCATTCCTGCTGGTCCTCGAAATAACCTTCGTCTCGTTCGCATGGAGCGCGAAGTTTCCGCCGCAGACGCTGTGGTTGCAGGTCATCTGGGCGATCGGCGCGAGCATGATCGTCCTCGCCGGGGCGGTGCATCTGTCGCGGGGGGTGATCGTGGCGCTCGGGCTGGCGATCGTCGGCGGCCATAACCTGCTCGACGGCATCGTGCTGGCGCCGGGCGACGCCTTTTTCGTGCCATGGGCGCTGCTGCACCAGCGCGCCGCCTTCGAATTCCTCGGCATCACGTGGAAGACGACCTATCCGGCATTGCCATGGATCGGGGTGATCCTGCTCGGCTACGGCATCGGCCCGTGGTTCGCGACCGCCACCGCGCCCGCAGTGCGACAGCGGCGGCTGGTGCTGCTCGGGGTGCTGCTGCTCGCCGGCTTCGTGATATTGCGCGCGCTCGACCTGTATGGCGACCGGCCATGGTTCGATGCGGGCACGCCGCTGCGCATCGCGATCAGCTTCCTTGCGCTCACCAAATATCCGCCGTCGCTGCTGTACCTGATGCCGACGCTAGGGCTCGGCGCGCTGCTGCTGGCGGCGCTCGAGTCGGGGCAGGGGTCGCGCTGGCTGCCGGCGCTGGCGATCTTCGGCGCCGCGCCGATGTTCTTCTACCTGCTCCACCTCTATGTGTTGCGCGCCATCTATCTCGGGGTCCTCGCGTTGTACGGGCCGAACCATGGCGAGGTGTACGGGTTCGATCACATCATCGGCGTCTGGGCGCTGTACGCGGTACTGCTCGCGCTGCTTTATCCGCCGACCCGCCGGTTCGCGCAGTTCAAGCAACGCCGCCGCGACATCCCGTGGCTCAAATATCTCTAGCCCTGGCGCGCACCGACCAGCCGTTCGGCCAGCGCCGCGATCCAGGCGATTCCGGGGCCGATGATCGCATCGTTGAAGTCGTAGCGCGGATGATGGAGCGCCGGGTTCTCGCCCTCCGCCCGCGCCTGTCCCAGCCAGACATAGGCGCCCGGACAGGCCTGTAGCATGAACGCGAAATCCTCGGCGGTCAGCGCCGGATCGGGTGCCTCGCCATGGACCAGCCCGGCGGCCGCCGCCGCGTCCAGCGCGATCGTCGCCGCGCGCGGATCGTTGATCGTCGGCGGATACATGCGGGTATAGGTCAGCTCGACCCGCGTGTCGGTGGCGATGCCGATCCCCGCCGCCATCGCGCCGATCGCCGCCTCGATCCGCGCCTGCACGGCCGGGTCGAAGCTGCGCACGGTACCGACCAGCGTCACCGCTGCGGGCAGGACATTGTGCGTGTCGCCGCCATTGATCTGCGTGACCGACAGCACCGCCTGGTCGGTCGGTGCGATTCGCCGCGCGACGATGGTGTTGAGCTGCGTCACCAGCTGCGCCGCCGCCAATATGGCATCGGGCGTGCCATGGGGCATCGCGGCGTGGCCGCCCCTGCCGTGGATCGCGATCGCGAACTTGTCCGCCGCCGCCATGATCGGCCCGGCACGCGTCCGAAGCTCGCCGGCGGGCAGGTCTGGCCAGTTGTGGAGCGCGAAGACATGGTCGCACGGGAATCGATCGAACAACCCGTCCTCGATCATCGCCCGCGCGCCGGCCTGTCCCTCTTCGGCCGGCTGGAACAGGAAATGGATCGTGCCGTCGAACGGCGGCAGGGTGGCGAGATGCCGCGCCGCGCCGATCAGGATCGCGGTATGTCCGTCATGGCCGCAGCCGTGGAACACGCCGGGCACCGTGCTGGCATGGCGCGGCGTGCCCTGTTCTTGGAATGGCAGCGCATCCATGTCGGCACGCAGCCCCAGCGTCGTTCCCGGCCGCCCATGGGTCAGCGTCGCCACCACCCCGGTCCCGCCGATGCCGGTCGTGACGGCAAGGCCCGCCGCGCGCAGCTGTTCGGCGACGATTCCCGCGGTGCGATGCTCGGCAAAGGCCAGTTCGGGATGGGCGTGGAGATCGTGCCGGATCGCGGTCACGGCATCGACGATCTCGGCAAAATGCTGGGTCATGGCGGTCCCTGAGAAAGCGCCAGCTTGCCGCCGCCGTCGCATCCCGGTCAACCACCCGCCGCCGCTGCTTTTTGCCGACGGGCGCGAAGAACACGCTTTACACCGCCGGTCGGCTATCCTACAGGCCGCCTCCTCGCTTGAGAGCGGGTGTAGCTCAGTTGGTTAGAGCGCCGGCCTGTCACGCCGGAGGTCGCGGGTTCGAGCCCCGTCACTCGCGCCATCCTCCCGCCCGTCGCGGAGGATCGGCGCTACCGCCAGCGGCCGGTTTCCATCCACAGAAGCATGCGTCGCATCGGCAGCACCCACAGCCACGCGATGCCGGCGACAAGGTAGAATGCGAGCTGCAGCACCCAGTGCCAGCCACCGACCACCGCCGACAGCATCGCGACTGCCACCGCCCACACGGTCAGCATGACCAGGATCGCCAGGACCCCGGCCGGTTTGCGCCAGGTCGGTTCGTTCACAATCATTCTCCCGGCAGGAACAGGTCGGTTTCGGTGACGATCGCATCCAGCGCGACGTCCCACGGATCGCACGGCAGGCGATCGACCTGCTGCACCGACCATGCGATGCCGATCTTGAGCGCGTCGGGCAATGCCGCAAACGCCCGGTCGTAATGCCCAGCGCCCTGGCCCAGCCGGTTGCACGCCGAATCGAACCCGACCAGCGGCGTCAGGATGATCGCCGGGGCGACCGGCGGCGTATCGGCGGCGGGCTGGCGCAACCCGAACGGTCCGTCGTGCAGCCGGTCGCCGGCGTGGAAGGCGATCGGCGATTTCCGGTCGATCACGACCGGCCACGCCAGCACCGCGCCCGCGGCCACCGCCATGCGATCGAACGCGGCCGGATCGGCTTCGCCGCCTACCGGGACATAGCTGGCGACGATCATGCCGGGCCGCAGCGCGCGCAGGAACAGCGGCGGCGGGGCAGGGGGCGCCGGACCGCCTGCCGCGAACGTCCGTCGCCGGGCGCGCAATCCGGCACGCAGGGCGGCCTTGTCGATCATCGATCGGGGGTGTGGCGGAACCACCATGGGCCGTTTGCCGCGTTATCCACTGACGCACGGTACGTCAGGTGGGGATCATGTACGTCAGACCAGGATCTGCGCAGGGACAACCCCCATGGATGAAGAAATAGCCTCAGGGATTATGCAAGGCTCGCACCGGGCAGTCCCGCCATCTCCTATCTAGGCGTCCGGACCCCGTACCTCAAGGGCCGAAGCGATCGCCTCCAGCCGCCCGGCGATCCGTTCCAGCACCGCAGCGGACGGATCGGCGGGCGTGTCCGCCGTTCCCTCGCTCAACTGGTCGGCCAGAATCAGCGCGATGTAGAGCAACGTCCGCTCCGACGATCCGCCCGACGCGCGCTGTGCCGCCGCGGCATGGCGTTCCAGCAGCGCGCCCAGCGCCCGCAGCTTGGGTTCCTCGCCGTCGCGACAGCCGACCTGGTGGCTGCGTCCGGCGATGTTCAGCGTGATCTGGCCCATCAGTCGGCGTCCGCTTCGCGCGCGATCACCGCGTCCAGCGCGCCGATCGCATCGCCGATCCGCGCCTTGAGCGCGGCATGTCGCGCGGCCAGCACCCGATTCGCCTCGCCCCGCGCATGGGCGGCGCGTTCGATCCGCGACAACGCCTGTTCGATCCGCGCGACGGCGGCTGCATGGGGGTCGTCGTTCATCCGATGAAACTATCCCTGCTATACATGTTAAACAACCCTTGGGTTTGGCGGTTGACTGAACCGCGTGACGGTTCCAAAGGCTCGCGCAACCCTAGTAGCGCCCAACAGGAGTGCGCGTGACCATATCCCAGCTCGAACTCGCCAACGCCATCCGCGTTTTGTCGATGGACGCGGTGGAGGCCGCCAACTCGGGGCACCCCGGCATGCCGATGGGCATGGCCGACGTCGCGACGGTCCTGTGGTCGAAATTCCTCAAATTCGATCCCGCCGACCCGCATTGGGCCGATCGAGACCGCTTCGTCCTGTCGGCGGGCCATGGATCGATGCTGATCTATTCGCTCCTCCACCTGACCGGTTATGCGAAGCCCACCATTCAGGACATTGCGGACTTCCGCAAGCTGGGCAGCCCGTGCGCGGGCCATCCGGAGAATTTCGAGCTGCCCGGCATCGAATGCACCACCGGCCCGTTGGGGCAGGGCCTTGCGATGGCGGTCGGCATGGCGACTGCCGAGCGGCACCTGAACACCGTGTTCGGCGACGAGCTCGTCGATCACCGCACCTGGGTGGTCGCCGGCGACGGCTGCCTGATGGAAGGGATCAACCACGAGGCGATCGGCCTGGCCGGCCATCTGAAGCTCGGCCGCCTGAACGTGCTGTGGGACGACAACCGCATCACCATCGACGGATCGACCGACCTGTCGACCAGCGAGGATGTGTCGGCCCGCTACGAAGCGACCGGCTGGCACGTCGTCGCTTGCGACGGCCACGACTTCGCCGACATCGAACGCGCGCTGGCGCAAGCCGCCGCCGACCCGCGCCCTTCGCTGGTCCGCTGCCGCACGGTGATCGGAAAGGGCGCGCCGAACAAGGGCGGCAGCCACAAGGTCCACGGTTCGCCGCTGGGTGCCGACGAAATCCTCGCCACCCGCGCTGCCCTGCTGTGGGAACATGACGCATTCCACCTGCCCGAGCCGCTGACCGATGCGTGGAAGGCTGTCGGCGCGCGCGGCGCTCCGGTCCATGCCGAGTGGAACGACCGGCTGTCGGCCCATGCCGATCGCGCCGAGTTCGAACGCCGCATGGCGAACAGGCTGCCCGACGGCTGGTCGCTGAAGGGGCATGTCGACGGCCTGATCGCCGAGCCGAAGAAGATCGCGACCCGCGTCGCATCGTCGCTGGCGCTCGAAGCCATCAACGCCTCGCTGCCCGAGACGATCGGCGGTTCGGCCGACCTGACGCCGTCGAACAATACCCAGACGAAGGCGCAGGTCGCGCTGACGGCACAGGATTATTCGGGGCGCTACATCCATTACGGCATCCGCGAGTTCGGCATGTCGGCGGCGATGAACGGCATGGCGCTGCACGGCGGCGTGCTGGCCTATGGCGGCACCTTCCTGGTGTTCGCCGACTATGCACGGCCCGCGATCCGGCTGTCGGCGCTGCAGAATGCCGGCGTCGTCTATGTCATGACCCATGACTCGATCGGTCTGGGCGAGGACGGCCCGACCCACCAGCCGATCGAGCATGTCATGAGCCTGCGGATCATCCCCGGCCTCGACGTCTATCGCCCCGCCGATGCGGTCGAGACGGCGGAATGCTGGGAACTGGCGGTGCAGCGCCGCGACGGTCCGTCGCTGCTGGCGCTGTCGCGTCAGAACCTGCCGCAGCTGCGCAGCGAGGCGAGCGAGAATCGCAGCGCGAAGGGCGCGTACCGGCTCAAGGCCGCCGATGCCGACCGCCGCGTCATCCTGATCGCGACCGGTTCGGAAGTGGAGATCGCGGTCGGCGTCGCGCAGCAGCTCGAATCGCACGGGATCGGTGCCGACGTCGTGTCGATGCCGTGCTGGTCGCGCTTCGATGCGCAGGATGCCGCGTATCGCGAGGACGTGCTGCCCCACGCCCGCCCGGACGAGATTCTGCGTGTGTCGATCGAGGCGGGGACGACGATCGGCTGGGAACGCTACACGATGGTCGACGGCCTGCGCTTCGGCATCGACCGGTTCGGGGCGTCGGCCCCGGCGGACAAGCTCTACGAATATTTCGGACTGACCGCCGACGCCATCACCGCGAAGGTGCTGGCGCGGCTTGGCAACTGAGGAGACGCGGATATGACGAAAGTAGCGATCAACGGGTTCGGACGCATCGGCCGTCTGGTGGCGCGCGCGATCCTCGAGCGCCCCGACAGCGGCCTCGAACTGGTCACGATCAACGACCTCGCCGATGCCAAGTCGAACGCATGGCTGTTCAGCCGCGATTCGGTCCACGGCAAGTATCCGGGCGAGGTTGCCGCCGAGGGCGACGATCTGGTCATCGACGGCAAGCGCATCCGCGTCACTGCCGAGCGTGACCCCGCCAACCTGCCGCACAAGGAACTGGGCGTCGAGCTGGTGCTCGAATGCACCGGCTTCTTCACGGACCGCACGTCGTGCCAGAAGCATATCGATGCGGGTGCGAAGCGCGTGCTGATCTCGGCGCCCGGCAAGAATGTCGACCTGACCGTCGTCTACGGCGTCAACCACGACAAGCTGGAAGCCGGCCACACGATCGTGTCGAACGCGTCGTGCACCACCAACTGCCTCGCGCCCGTCGCCAAGGTGCTGAACGATTCGATCGGCATCGAACGCGGCCTGATGACCACGATCCACGCCTATACCAACGACCAGAAGATCCTCGACCAGATCCACCCCGATCTGCGTCGCGCCCGTGCCGCCGCGATGTCGATGATCCCGACCACCACCGGCGCCGCCCGCGCGGTCGGCGAAGTGCTGCCTGAACTCAAGGGCCGTCTCGATGGTTCTGCGGTCCGCGTGCCGGTGCCGGACGGCAGCCTCGTCGACCTGACCTTCACGCCCAAGCGCGACACGACGAAGGACGAGGTCAACGCGATCCTGAAGGCGGCGTCGGAATCGGGTCCGCTCAAGGGCGTGCTGGTGTTCTCGGACGAACCGCTGGTGTCGATCGACATCGTCCACACCCCGGCATCGTCGACCGTCGACAGCCTCGAGACCGCCGTATTGGACGGCAAGCTGGTCCGCGTCGTGTCGTGGTACGACAATGAATGGGGCTTCTCGAACCGCATGGTCGACACCGCGACCGCGATGGCGAAGCTGGGGTAAGCCCGATGGCGGGTGGTATCCTCAAGGGCATCGCCCGCCACGCCTTTTCGCGCGGGCCGATCGAACTGGTGCAGACGGTGCGCGTCACCGTCGAAACCGGCCTTGACGGCGATTTCCGCGGCGCGCTGAAACCCGGCCGCAACAAGCGGCAGGTGTCGCTGATGGAAGTCGGCGACTGGGCGACCGCGATGCGCCTGATCGGCCACGAACTGCCATGGTGGGAACGCCGCGCGAACCTGCTGATCGAGGATTTCGACCTGCCGCAGACGGTCGGTGTGCGGCTTCGCGTCGGCGCGGTGCTGCTCGAAATCACCAAGGAATGCGATCCGTGCAGCCGCATGGAGACGATCGCCGAAGGGCTGCGAGCCGCACTTACCCCCGACTGGCGCGGCGGCGCGCTGGCGCAGGTGATCGAGGGCGGGCAGATCAGCGTCGGCGACACGATACGAATCGAACACACCCGTTAGGTTCGAGCTTGTCGAGAACTGTTCTCGACCGACGCATCTCGACTTCGCTCGATGCTGCTCGAACCGAACGGCATTTGGGAGCGAACATATGAGCCGCAATTTCAAGACGCTGGACGACATGGGCGACCTCACCGGCAAGCGCGTGCTGGTCCGCGAGGACCTGAACGTGCCGATGGCCGACGGCGCCGTTACCGACGACACGCGCCTGCGCGCCACGATCGGCACCGTGACCGACCTCGCCGATCGCGGTGCGATTGTCCTGATCCTCGCCCATTTCGGCCGTCCCAAGGGCCAGCCGAGCCCCGAATTCTCGCTGTCGCAGGTCGTCCGGCCGCTGTCGTCGGTGCTGGGCCGCGAAGTCCGCTATGTCGATTGGGAAGGGGCCGAGGCGAATGTCGCGACGCTCAACCCCGGCGACATCGCCGTCCTCGAAAACACCCGCTTCTTCGGCGGCGAGGAAAAGAACGATCCGGCGGTGATCGATCGCTTCGCCGCTCTGGGCGACTATTACGTCAACGACGCCTTCTCCGCCGCGCACCGCGCCCATGCCTCGACCGAGGGGCTCGCGCACAGGCTCCCCGCCTTCGCCGGGCGGCAGATGGAGGCCGAACTCGACGCGCTCGACAAGGCGCTGGGTAACCCGCAACACCCGGTCGCGGCCGTCGTCGGCGGCGCGAAGGTGTCGTCGAAGCTCGACGTATTGCGCCACCTCGTCACCCGCGTCGATCACCTCATCATCGGCGGCGGCATGGCCAACACCTTCCTCGCCGCGCGCGGCGTCAACGTCGGCAAGTCGCTGTGCGAGCACGACCTGACCGGCACGGCGGACGCGATCTTCGAAGCGGCGGAGAAGGCCGGCTGCACCATCCACCTGCCGTATGACGTGGTGGTCGCGACCGAGTTCAGGCCGAATCCGGCGACCCGCACCGTCAACGTCCACGAAGTCGCCGCCAACGAGATGATCCTCGACGTGGGGCCGGCGGCGACCGAGGCGCTGGGCGACGTGCTCAAGAACTGCCGCACGCTGGTGTGGAACGGGCCGATGGGCGCGTTCGAGACCCCGCCGTTCGACGTCGCCACCGTCGCGCTCGCCCGCACCGCCGCGGCGCTCACCGCCGATGGCTCGCTGGTGTCGGTCGCGGGCGGCGGCGACACCGTCGCCGCGCTCAACCAGGCCGGCGTCGCCGACCAGTTCAGCTTCGTCTCGACCGCCGGCGGTGCCTTCCTCGAATGGATGGAAGGCAAGGAACTCCCCGGCGTCGCCGCACTGGCACGCTGAAGGCTCACCAGCCCGCAACCGTACCCCCGCGCAGGCGGGGGTCCAGAGCGCCGAACGCGACGCTGCGTTGTCTGGCCCTGGACCCCCGCCTGCGCGGGGGTACTGCGTTTTTAACGTCCTAATGCCCAACATCCCGCTTGATCCCGCCGTCAACCGCGACTACCCGTTCAACACGTTAAACGAAGGGTAGCAGGTTGCTAGGGGTACGACTCGACACCGAACTGGAGGAGCGGCTCGCCAACGTCGCCCGGTCGCAGGGGCGCTCGAAGAGCGACATCGCGCGCGATGCCGTGCGCCGCTATGTCGAGTTGCACGACGAAGCCTTTCGCGCCGAAGCCCGCCGCCAGTCCGAACGCGCCGCCGCCCGCGACGACGGGGCCGACTGGGCGTTCTTCGACCGGGTGGAAGCGGAGGACGGCCGGTGGAGATAAGGCGCGGCATGATCGTGCTGGTCGAAGGCCCGGAGGGGCTGGCGGTCAAGCGCCGCCCGTTTTTGGTCGTGCAATCCGACCTGTTCAACGAAGCGCACGCATCGGCGACGCTGATCCCGATGACCAGCCTGACCGGCGGCGAGACGCTGTTCCGCGTCCCCTTCGCGCCGTCCGACACGACCGGCATCTCGGTCGAAAGCGAGGCGCAGGTCGACAAGATCAAGACGCTGCGTCGCAGCCGTATCGTGCGGGTGCTGGGGCAGGCGACCGCGACATCGATGGAGCAGGTGGACCAGGCGCTGCGGCGCTGGCTCGCGCTCTGACGCGCATTTTGAACGTACGGGGAGACGCCATGAATACCGCTGACATGACTGCGAAGATTGCCGACGGACAGGGTTTCATCGCCGCGCTCGACCAGAGCGGCGGTTCGACGCCCAAGGCGCTGAAGGGCTATGGCGTAGAGGATGGCGCGTGGAACTCGGACGAGGAAATGTTCGGCCTGATCCACGACATGCGCGCGCGCATCATCCTCTCGCCCACCTTCACGGGTGACAAGGTGATCGGCGCGATCCTGTTCGAACGCACCATGGACGGGCAGGCGGGCGGCAGGCCCGTGCCGCAGGCGCTGGCCGACAAGGGCGTCGTGCCGTTCCTCAAGATCGACAAGGGGCTCGAGGAAGAAGCCGACGGCGTACAGTTGATGAAGCCAATGCCGGAGCTTGACACGCTGCTGGCGCGCGCCGCGAAGCTCGGCATCTTCGGCACCAAGGAACGCTCGGTAATCAACCTCGCCAACGCCGAAGGCATCGCCGCGATCGTCGCGCAGCAGTTCGAGATCGCCGATCAGGTCCTTTCGCACGGCCTGATGCCGATCATCGAACCCGAAGTGAACATCAAGAGCGCCGAGCGCGCCGAGGCGGACCGGATCCTGCTCGACGAAACGCTGACGGCGCTCGACGCGATGACCGGCGACGACAAGGTCATGCTCAAGCTGTCGCTGCCGGCGAAGCCCGGCCTGTTCCAGCCGCTGGTCGACCATCCGCGCGTGCTGCGCGTCGTGGCGCTGTCGGGCGGGTTCAGCCGGACCGAGGCCTGCGCCGAACTGGCGAAGAACCCCGGCATCATCGCCAGCTTCAGCCGAGCGCTGCTGTCCGACCTGCGCCACCAGATGAGCGACGCCGATTTCGATCGGGCGCTGGGCGAGGCGATCGACGAGATCCACTGCGCCTCGACCGAGAAGTCGCTGATCGCGGCGTAACGCTTTCCTACAGACCGCCGGTCGTGACAAAAGGGCATCGGACGTTCGCGCGTTCGGTGCTCTTTGCCATCGTCACGATGATCGACGCGAAACCCGCACCCCGGGGAAAGGCGTTGCCGTTCGACGCGCCGCCCCACGTCGTTGTCCCGGACCTGATCGAGACCTCCGCGAAAGTCCTCGATCCGTACCCCGGCGAAGGCCGGGGTCCAGTTGGAAAGGCTTTTCCGTATCTTGCCAGTGGCCCCCCAACCGGGCCTCGGCCTTCGTGAGACCCTTGCATAAGTCTCGATTCCTCGCCTTCTCCCGTACCCCCGCGCAGGCGGGGGTCCAGGGTCACGAGCGCAAGCCGTTGTTATGCTTGGCTCTGGCCCCCCGCCTGCGCGGAGGTACGGTGCATTTTATGGATAGGTTCGAGACTTCTGCAGAGGTCTCGCCTTCGCTGGGGTACGGATTGGAGACTTTCGCAGAGGTCTCGACCTGATCCGGGGTCCCGCTTGTTCCACGGTTTCGAAGATGGCGGAATGCTGGCTCCGGTCCGAAGTAGCTCCGGAATGCGAATGTTTCGCAACAGTGCGCACAAAGCGTGGCTAGTGTGACTTTTGTGACCTTTGGCCCTCGCGCGCCCTTCCGTCGCTGCCGCCGCTGGGGCAGGGAGGTCCGATGACCCTGAACGAAGATCCGCTCGGCCCGCTGTCCCCCGATTTCGCGAAGCAGTTCGTCCGCGACGTGCGCCGGCCGCCCTGCCAGCTCTATCTGGTCTCGCCGCTCGACGTGACCGGGGCGTTCCCCGATCGGCTCGCGCGCGCGCTGGATGCCGGCCCGGTCGCCGCGTTCCAGTTTCGCGTGAAGGACATCGACCAGCATGCCGCCGCGCGACTGGCCGAGCCACTCCAGCGCATCTGCGCCGACCATGACGTCGCCTTCCTCGTCAACGACAGCATCAGCCTCGCCAAGCGCCTCGGTGCCGATGGCGTCCATCTGGGGCAGGACGATGGCGACCCGCGCGAGGCGCGCGACGTGCTCGGCCCCAATGCGCAGATCGGCGTGACCGCGCATGACAGCCGCCATCTGGCGATGGAGGCGGGCGAGGCCGGCGCGGATTACGTCGCCTTCGGAGCCTTCTATCCGACCACGACCAAGGATGTGCGCCACGTCCCCGAACCGGTCATCCTGTCATGGTGGTCGGCGCTGTTCGAACTGCCCAGCGTCGCGATCGGCGGGATCACGCCCGCCAACGCCGCGCCGCTGATCGCCGCGGGGGCCGATTTCCTCGCCGTATCGGGCGCGGTGTGGAACGGCGACGAGGCCGACGCGATCCGCGCGTTCGACGCGGTGCTCAAGGGCTAGGAAACTCTGCCCCGCCCGGTCGTTATCCAACCTCAACGATGTTTGGGGATTGGCGTATGAAGCGACTGGTATGGGCCGCACTTCTGGTTGGCGGCGTCGCGGCGGCACAGGCGCCCGCGCCACGACCGGCGTCCGCGATCGACGCGACGATCCTCCATGCGCAGGTGCTGCTCGACCGGCACGGCTTCACCACCGGCGTGATCGACGGCCGCAACAGCGCACTGTTCCGGCAGGCGCTGCGCGGGTTCCAGACCGCGCGCGACCTGCCGGTCACCGGTAAGCTCGACGCCGCGACGAAGCGCGCGCTGAACCCGGGGATGCGCCCGGCGACGGTCACGCTGACCCTGTCCGAACGCGCACTCGCCGGCCCGTACACCAACCCGATTCCGAAGGACTATGCCGACCAAGCGAAGCTGACGACGCTCGGCTATCGCTCGGCGCTCGAAAAGCTGGCCGAGATGTTCCACACCACCCCCGCCACGCTGGTCGCGCTGAACAGCCGCGAGACGATGTTGCGGCCCGGCACCCGCGTCGTGTTTCCGAACGTCCTGCCCACGTCGCGCAGCTATGCCGACAGCTGGTCGGGCGACTATCGCCAGACTCTGGCCAACCTGAACGTCGACGCGAACCAGCCACAGGCCGACCGCGTGGTGGTCGACAAGTCGGAGGGCTGGCTGCGCGCCTATGCCGGCGACAAGATTCTGGCTCAGTTCCCGGCGACCATGGGGTCGTCGCACGACCCGCTGCCGATCGGCGAATGGAAGATACAGGGCGTCGCGGCCAATCCCGACTGGCAGTATAATCCGGCGATCCTGCGCCATGCCGACAAGTCGGACAGCAAGGAGATCGTGCCGCCCGGCCCCAACAATCCGGTCGGCGTCGTATGGATTGACCTGTCGAAGGAGCATTACGGCATCCATGGCACGCCCGAGCCCGACAATATCGGCAAGACCGAAAGCAATGGCTGCATCCGCCTGACCAACTGGGACGCGGCGCGGCTGTCGCTGATGGTGAAGCCCGGCACGCCGGCGATCTTCCAGCCCTGAGGCAGCGGCGATGAACCGGATCGGCTGGGCGTTCCTTGCCCTGTTCCTGCTGGCGGCGGGACTGGTCGCGCTGCTGGTCGATTTCGGCAGCGCGCCTGCATCGCGCCCGCGCAGCCCCGCCGAAGCGCCGCCGCCTGCCGATCCGCTGCCGCCCGGCATGCTGACCCTGCCGGTCCGCGGCGTCGGCTGGTCCTACATCCGCGACAGCTATGGCGAGGAACGGGCAGGGGGAGAGCGGCGCCATACCGGCGTCGATATCATGGCCCCCGCCGGCATCCCGGTCGTCGCGGCGGCGCCGGGCACGGTCGAGAAGCTGTTCTACAGCGAGGGCGGCGGGGGCGTCACCGCCTATGTCCGCTCCCCCGACCGGCGGCTGTCCTATTACTACGCCCACCTCGCCGCCTATGCTCCGACCCTGCGCGAGGGTGCGCGGGTCCGCGCGGGCGATCCGATCGGCGCGGTCGGGGATACCGGCAATGCAGGGGCGGGCAATTTCCACCTGCATTTCGGGATCGAGCGGCTGAATCCCGACGAACCGTGGTATCGCGGCCGCGCGATCAACCCCTATCCCCTGCTTGCCCGCGGACGGTCGCAGCGGTAAGGGCGCAGCTTCGCTCTTTCCAACAGGTATGGTTCGTCATGAAGATCAGCGGCGTCGACATTCGCCCCGGCAACATCATCGAATATGAAGGCGGCATCTGGCGCGCGGTGAAGATCCAGCATACGCAGCCGGGCAAGGGCGGCGCCTATATGCAGGTCGAACTGAAGAACCTGCGCGACGGCCGCAAGAACAACGTCCGGTTCCGCTCCGCCGAAAGCGTCGAGCGAATCCGGCTGGATACCAAGGACTTCCAGTTCCTGTATCCCGAAGGCGACACGCTCGTGTTCATGGACAAGATCACCTACGATCAGGTGACGCTGCCCCGCGACCTGCTGGGCGATGCCGCCGCGTTCCTGCAGGACGGCATGGATGTCGTCATGGAAATGTACGACGAGGAAGCGATCAGCGTCCAGCTGCCCGACACGATCGAGGCGACGATCGTCGAGGCCGATGCGGTGGTGAAGGGCCAGACGGCATCGTCGTCCTACAAGCCCGCCGTGCTCGACAACGGCGTCCGCGTGATGGTCCCGCCGCATATCGCCGCAGGCGTGCGGATCGTGGTCGATGTGTATGAACAGACGTATGTCAGAAGGGCGGATTGAGGCGTAGCGGCCGGACGGAATAGCCACGCTATTCCGCCAAGCCGAAAGCCCGGCCGGCGCGCAACGCGCGACCGACGACGCGGGCTTCGCCCGCGGCGCTGCCCAGAGAAACTACAGGAACCAGAACATGTCCGCCCAGTCCGGCCTCATCACCGTCCTCGAACGCGCCGTCCGCAAGACCGGCCCGCGCCTGCGCCGCGACTTCGGCGAGGTCCAGCATCTCCAAGTCAGCCGCAAGGGGCCGGCGGACTTCGTGTCGCTGGCCGACAAGCGTGCCGAGGAGACGCTGGTCGACGAACTGCGCAAGGCGCGCCCCGACTGGGGCATGCTGCTGGAGGAAGGCGGCGAGATCGCCGGCGATCCCACCAAGCCGCGCTGGATCGTCGATCCGCTCGACGGCACCACCAACTTCCTGCACGGCATCCCGCATTTCGCGATCTCGGTCGCGGTCGAGGAGCCGAACGGCGCGGGCGGCAAGCCCGAAATCACCTGCGCGATGGTCTACAACCCGATCACCGACGAAGGCTTCTGGGCCGAAAAGGGCCGGGGGGCGTGGTTGCAGGGACAGCGGCTGCGCGTGTCGTCGCGTCGCGACCTGTCGGAAGCGCTGATCGCCACCGGCATCCCGTTCCTCGGCCATGGCAACTTCGCCGAATGGACCCGCATCTTCGGCGCGGTCGCGCCCGAGGTCGCCGGCATCCGCCGCTTCGGTTCGGCGGCGCTCGACCTCGCCTATGTCGCGGCGGGGCGTTTCGACGGCTTCTGGGAATCGGGGCTGAAGAAATGGGACATCGCCGCCGGCATCCTGCTGGTACGCGAGGCGGGCGGCTTCGTCACCGACTATCGCGGCGCCGACCGCGCCTATGAAAAGGGTGAGGTGCTGGCCAGCAACGAACAGATGCAGACCCGCCTGCACAAGCTGGTCGCCGGCTCGCTGCGCTGACCGACCGGGGTGACGGCACCGCGCCGCCCCCCCGTCCGGATCAGAAGTCGATCGTTTTCTGAAATTCGCCGACCAGCGAATCCCATGTCGCAAGGTTCGCCTGGAACAGCTTGGTCGGCAGGCCGCCATGGTCGAGGTCGACGTCCATCTCGATTCGCGGGTCCTTCTCGTCGTCGAGATAGGCGCGGGCAAAGCGATGGGTCGCGTTCCACGTGTTGATCGTGTCGAGCGTCACGCCCTTCTTCACGAACCCGGCATGGAACTGCACTGTCTTGCACGCCTTGTTCGCGGTGCAGTTGTAGAAATAGACCGAGAAGTCGACGCCCGCCGCGCCGCTCTTGACCAGCGGGTCGCCGCTATTGTCCTTGTCCAGCACCGCCCGGTAGCCGGCCTCGCGCAGCGCCGCGACCACCGTGTCGGGCCTGGTGGCGTCGACGTTCTGCGCCGCGGCCGGCTGCGCGACGATCGCGCCGGCGATGATGGCGGGTGTCGCCCAGATCCGCATCGATTTCCCCCTGTTCGGCGACCGCAGCATTCCCCGGCGGTCGGTCCGGGCGGAGCATAGCGCGGATGGTCGAGGAATTGCGAGTGATTCTCATCCTGTTCCGCCCTTGATGCCCCAACGGCATCGTCCTAAAGCCGGCTCCATTCATACCGCAACCGCGAGAGACCCCACCTTGGTCGACCTGTCGCAATATCTGCCGATCCTGATGTTCCTGGGCGTCGCCCTGGTGCTGTCGACGGCCTTCGTCGTGCTGCCGATGGTGGCGTCGCGTTTCACCGGCGCGCACAAGCCGACGCCGGAAAAGCTGACCGAATATGAATGCGGCTTTCCCGCGTTCGAGGATTCGCGCAGCCAGTACGACGTCCGCTTTTATCTGGTGGCGATCCTGTTCATCATCTTCGATCTCGAAGCGGCGTTCCTATATCCTTGGGCAGTCACGGTTTTCGACCTCGGCTGGACCGCGTGGATATCGATGATGATCTTCATCGGCGAACTGGCGCTGGGCCTCGTATATGCTTGGAAGATGGGAGCTCTCGAATGGGAGTAGAACTGACCACGCCGCCGCATGGCTTCGGCGCGGGGAACGCCGCCGGCGTGCCGGTGCAGGCGCCCGAACAGGGCTTCTTCAACGACCTGAACGGCGAGCTGACCGACAAGGGCTTTCTGGTCACCACGACCGAGGATCTGTTCACTTGGGCGCGCACGGGTTCACTGTGGTGGATGACCTTCGGTCTGGCGTGCTGTGCGGTCGAGATGATCCACGTCAACATGCCGCGCTACGACATGGAGCGCTTCGGCGCCGCCCCGCGCGCGTCCCCGCGCCAGTCGGACGTGATGATCGTCGCCGGCACGCTGTGCAACAAGATGGCCCCGGCGCTGCGTCGCGTGTACGACCAGATGTCGGAACCGAAATACGTGATTTCGATGGGCAGCTGCGCCAATGGCGGCGGCTATTACCATTATAGCTACAGCGTCGTGCGCGGCTGCGACCGCGTGGTCCCGGTCGACATCTATGTCCCCGGCTGCCCGCCGACCGCCGAGGCGCTGCTCTATGGCGTCATGCAGCTGCAACGGAAGATCCGCCGTTCGGGGAGCATCGAACGGTGAGGGCGCCTGCTCCCCGTTACGCGCCCAATGACGGCGTGATCGATGCGGCGACCGCGGCGCTGGGCGACATGCTGCTCGATGCGCAGGATCTGGTCGGCGAAGTCTCGCTCACCGTCGATCGCGACCGGCTGGTCACCGCCATGGAAGCGCTGCGCGACACGCCGGGCCTGAAGTACGAGATGCTGGCCGAAATTGCCGGCGTCGATTACCCCGAGCGGGCCGAGCGGTTCGACGTCGTCTACCACCTGCTGTCGATGACGCGGAACCACCGCATCCGCGTGCGCGTGACCACCGACGAGGAAGCGCCGGTGCCGTCGGTGACGGGTATCTGGTACAATGCCGGCTGGTTGGAGCGCGAGGTGTACGACATGTACGGCGTGCTGTTCACCGGCAACCCCGACCTGCGTCGTATCCTCACCGACTATGGATTTCGCGGCCATCCGCTGCGCAAGGACTTCCCGCTCTCCGGCTATGTCGAGATGCGTTATTCGGAAGAGGCCAAGCGCGTGGTCTATGAGCCGGTGCAGCTGGCGCAGGATTTCCGCACCTTCGACTTCATGAGCCCGTGGGAGGGCGCCGAATACGTCCTGCCCGGTGACGAGAAGGCGGCCGGGCCCAGGCCCGCCGTCGGTCAGGCACCCGGTGCGCAGTCGCCCGCGACGGCCGATCAGGTCAAGCGCGCGGATGATCGGAACAAGGACGTGACGGCGCAGGTCGACAAGCCGAAGGTGACCGAGAGTCCGGCCGATACCGGTGCCGGCAAGCCGCATCCCGGCAACCGGCCCGAATCGAAGCCGGTCGATCCCGACGTGCCGTCGCCCGATGCGGGCAAGCCGCCGGTGGAGGACAAGTAATGGCCGATTACGACCATCAGATCGACGCCGCCAACCCGACGCCCGGCGATGTCGAGATCCAGAACTACACGATCAATTTCGGTCCGCAGCACCCGGCGGCGCACGGCGTGCTGCGCCTCGTCACCGAACTGGACGGCGAGATCGTCGAGCGGATCGATCCGCATGTCGGCCTGCTCCACCGTGGCACCGAAAAGCTGATCGAGTACAAGACGTACACGCAGGCGCTGCCGTACATGGACCGGCTCGATTACTGTTCGCCGATGTGCATGGAGCACAGCTACGTCCTTGCGGTCGAAAAGCTGCTGGATATCGAGGTGCCGCTCCGCGCCCAGTATCTGCGCGTGTTCTTCGCCGAACTGACCCGCATCATGAACCACATGCTGAACCTGGGTTCGCACGTGATGGACGTGGGCGCGATGACGCCGAACCTGTGGATGTTCGAGCTGCGCGAAGACACGATGAACTTCTACGAACGGGCATCGGGTGCGCGGATGCATGCGAACTTCCTGCGCCCGGGCGGTATCCGGCAGGACGTGCCGCTCAAGCTGCTGACCGACATCGCCGAATGGCTCGATACCCGCCTGCCGCGGCTGTTCGGCGATGCCATCAGCCTGGTCGCGGAAAACCGCATCTTCAAGCAGCGCAACGTCGACATCGCGATCGTCAGCCGCGAGGATGCGGTGCGCTGGGGGTTCTCGGGGCCGATGATCCGCGGCGCGGGCATCCCGTGGGATATCCGCAAGGCCCAGCCTTATGACGCCTATGACCGGGTCGAGTTCGACGTGCCGGTCGGCACCCGCGGCGATTGCTACGACCGGTTCATGGTCCGCGTCGAGGAAGTCTGGCAGTCGGCACGCATCATGAAGCAGTGCCTGGCGCAGATGCCCGACGGACCGATCGCGTCGCTCGACCGCAAGGTCGTGCCGCCCAAGCGCGGCGAGATGAAGCAGTCGATGGAAGCGCTGATCCATCACTTCAAGCTGTACACCGAGGGCTATCACGTCCCCGCCGGCGAAGTATATGTGGCGACCGAAAGCCCCAAGGGCGAGTTCGGGATCTACATGGTGTCCGACGGCAGCAACAAGCCGTACCGGGTGAAGATCCGTCCGACGGCTTTCAGCCACCTGCAGGCGATGGACTTCATGACGAAGGGCCACATGCTCGCCGACATCACCGCCATCCTGGGGGCGATGGACATCGTGTTCGGGGAGTGCGACCGGTGAGCCGGCTCGATACCGTGACTGCGATGATGGAGCGCTACAACGCGCGCGACGCCGCGGGCTATGCTGCGTTCTTCGCCGACGACGGCTGCGAGGCGCAGTATCGCGGCGATGTTGTGCGCGACGGGCGCGCGGGCGTGGAGAGCGGGATGGCGGCGGTCTTCGCCGAATTTCCGCAGAACCATGCCGAAGTCCTGCAATCGTTCGAACTGGGCGAGCGGGTCGTGCTGCACGAACGCGTCCGCCGCTCGGCCGATGCCGCCCCGTTCGACGTGATGACCGTCTATTCGTTCAGCGGCGACAAGGTCGGCCGCGTGGAGTTCATTCGCTGATGGCCGACGCCCCCAACATCCCCGACGAAGCCGAGGTCCGCGCGCGCTGGGGCAATTTCACCTGGAATGCCGCGAACGCCGAACGGGCGCGCGAGATCGTCGCGCGCTATCCCGAAGGGCGCCAGCAGTCGTGCACCATCCCGTTTCTCGACCTGGCGCAGCGTCAGGTGGGTAGCGAAACGCAGACGCAGGGCTGGCTGCCGGTGCCGGTGATCGAGTTCATCGCGCGCGAACTGGGCATGGCCTATATGCGGGTGTACGAGGTCGCGACCTTCTACACGATGTTCAATCTCGCCCCGGTCGGCCGCTATCATGTGCAGGTCTGCGGCACGACGCCGTGCATGCTGCGCGGGTCGGACGACGTGTTCGCGGCGTGCAAGAACCGCGGGCTGATGAAGGGCAAGACCACGCCCGACGGCCTGTTCACGCTGACCGAGGTCGAATGCATGGGCAATTGCGCATCGGCGCCGATGGTCCAGATCAACGACGACAATTACGAGGACCTCGATTACGATCGCATGACCGTGATCCTCGAGGCGCTGTGCAAGGGCGAGACGCCGAAGCCCGGCACGCAGGAACCGGGCCGGCACACCGTCGAGCCGGTCGGCGAGCCGACCAATCTGGCGGCGATGATGACCGGGAACCACGACTACCGCCCCGAATGGGGTACGGCGCAGGGTTCGGTCGCATGAAGGCGCTGGGCAGCCTGTTGATCGCGGTGCTGGTCGGCATCGTCGTGCTGTGGATCGCGCTGGAACTGTTCGTCGGCGCGCTGAAGCTCGTCGGCGTCGCCATCGGCATCGCCGCGATGGTCGCCGTATATTTCATCGCCGAAAAGGCGATCGGGAAGGGACGATAAGGATGCTGGCCGACAAGGATCGCATCTTCACCAACGTGTACGGGTTCCAGCCGTGGAATCTCGACTCCGCCGTGATGCGCGGCGACTGGGACAATACCAGGGCGCTGTTGCAGCTGGGTCCCGACACGATCATCGACCGGATCAAGGCGTCGGGCCTGCGCGGTCGCGGCGGCGCGGGCTTCCCGACCGGGACCAAATGGTCGTTCATGCCGAAGGCGCCCAAGCCCGACCGGCCGAACTTCCTCGTCATCAACGCCGACGAATCCGAACCCGGTTCGTGCAAGGATCGCGAGATCATCCGCCACGATCCGCACAAGCTGATCGAGGGTGCGCTGGTCGCGGGTTTCGCGATGCGCGCGCGCGCGGCGTACATCTACATCCGCGGCGAATATATCCGCGAGGCGGAGACGCTGTTCGCGGCGATCGCCGAAGCCTATGCCAAGGGGTTGCTCGGCAAGAACGCCTGCGGCTCGGGCTATGACTTCGATGTGTTCGCGCATCGCGGCGCGGGCGCGTATATCTGCGGTGAAGAAACCGCGATGCTCGAAAGCCTTGAGGGCAAGAAGGGCCAGCCGCGGTTGAAGCCGCCGTTCCCGGCGGGCGCGGGCCTCTATGGTTGCCCGACCACGGTCAACAACGTCGAATCGATCGCGGTCGTGCCGACGATCCTGCGCCGCAGCCCGGAATGGTTCGCCAGCTTTGGCAACGAGAACAACAAGGGCACCAAGCTCTTCCAGATCAGCGGGCACGTGAACCGGCCCTGCGTGGTCGAGGAAGCGATGAGCATCCCGTTCCGCGAGCTGATCGAGAAGCATTGCGGCGGCATTCGCGGTGGCTGGGACAACCTGCTGTGCGTCATCCCCGGCGGATCGTCGGTGCCGCTGGTGAAGGCGGAGCACATCATCGACGCGCCGATGGACTTCGACGGGTTGAAGGCGGTCGGTTCGGGCCTCGGCACCGCGGCGGTCATCGTCATGGACAAGTCGACCGACGTCGTCCGTGCGATCAGCCGGCTGTCGTACTTCTACAAGCATGAGAGCTGCGGCCAGTGCACGCCGTGCCGCGAGGGCACCGGCTGGATGTGGCGGGTGATGGAGCGGCTGCGCACGGGCGATGCCGATATCTCCGAGATCGACACGCTGCATCAGGTGACGAAGCAGGTCGAAGGCCACACCATCTGCGCGCTGGGCGACGCGGCGGCGTGGCCGATCCAGGGCCTCATCAAGAATTTCCGTCCCGAGATCGAACGACGCATCCATGAGAAGCGTGGCGGCGGTGCGTCGTCGATGCAGGAGGCTGCGGAATGATGTTCGCCGCGGTTCTGCTTACGGCTGCGCTTGCCGGCGGTCAGCCGGATCGTGACGGCATGCGCCCGGTAAAGACGGCTGAAGCGAACCGGACCATGCAGATGTTTGCTGACTGCGTGGTCGCGCGATCGAGCGACCGGGCGAAGGTCGATACGCTGCTGCGCCAACCCAGTGACGGACCGGGCCTGAACGCTGCGGGAATGGCGCTGGTGCGTGGCGAGTGCATGCCAAGGGCGTTGGCGAAGACCGAAATGCGGATGCCGCCGACTCTGATGCGGGCGGCGCTGTTCGACGCGCGTTATCGCCGGGAGTTCGGCAAGCGGAGTGTCGATCTCGGCAATGTCGCACCGCTCGTTGTTGCGTCCGAATTCGACGGGGCGCCGAGCCCGGTCGATACCTACAGCCGGCGGTTGGGCGATTGCGTTGCGCGCCGCGAGCCTGCCGGTGCCCGCGCCTTCATCCTCAGTCGCGCGAACAGCGACGCAGAGAACGCAGCGGTCAATACCTTGCGTCCCGCGCTGGCGGAATGCGTCAGCAAGGACAACACGTTGCGTCTGAGCCGCCCGATGGTGCGCGGCATCGTGGGCGAGGCACTGTACAAACTATCGCTGGCCGCTTCCGCAAATGCGGGCGGCAATGCAGGAACGAAGAACTGATGCCCAAGGTCAAAGTCGATGGGATAGAGGTCGAGGTACCGCAGGGTGCCACCGTCCTCCAGGCATGCGAAGCCGCGGGCAAGGAAATCCCGCGCTTCTGCTATCACGAGCGGCTGTCGATCGCCGGCAATTGCCGGATGTGTCTGGTCGAGGTGAAGCCGGGGCCGCCCAAGCCGCAGGCATCGTGCGCGCTGCCCGCCGCCGACAATCAGGAAATCCGCACCGACAGCGCGATGGTGAAGGCCGCGCGCGAAGGCGTTATGGAGTTCTTGCTCATCAACCACCCGCTCGACTGCCCGATCTGCGATCAGGGCGGCGAGTGCGACTTGCAGGACCAGTCGATCGCCTATGGTCGCGGCTCGTCGCGCTATGACGAGAACAAGCGCGCCGTCACCGAGAAATATATGGGTCCGATCGTCAAGACGGTCATGACCCGCTGCATCCAGTGCACGCGCTGCATCCGTTTCGCGGAGGAAGTCGCGGGCGTGGAAGAGATCGGCGCGATCTATCGCGGCGAGAACATGCAGATCACGTCGTACCTCGAACAGGCGGTGACGAGCGAACTGTCGGGCAATGTCGTCGACCTTTGCCCGGTGGGGGCGCTGACGTCGAAGCCCTATGCGTTCGAAGCGCGTCCGTGGGAGCTCAAGAAGACGCTCGCGATCGACGTGATGGACGCGGTCGGCACCAATATCCGCCTCGACAGCCGCGGTCGGCAGGTGCTGCGCTGCGTGCCGCGCATCAACGAGGACGTGAACGAGGAATGGGCGCACGACAAGACGCGCCACGCCGTCGACGGTCTCGTCCGTCGTCGCCTCGACAGGCCCTATGTCCGCAAGGACGGCAAGCTGGTCGCGGCCGACTGGGACGAGGCGTTCGCGGCAATCGCGGCAGTTGGCGCCGGTAGCTCGGTCGCGGCGATCGCCGGCGACCTGCTCGATTGCGAGACGATGTTCGCCGCAAAGGCACTGGTGAACGCGCTCGGCTCGTCGCTGCTCGAAGGGCGGCAGACGGGCATGGCGTACGACGTCACCAATCTGGGCGCGGTCGCGTTCAATTCGACGATCGCCGGGGTGGAGGACGCCGATGCGATCCTGCTGGTCGGCACCGACCTGCGCCACGAAGCACCGCTGATCAACACCCGCGTCCGCAAGGCGATCAAGAAGGGTGCGCGCGTCTTCGCGATCGGGCCGCAGGTCGACCTGACCTACAAGGTCGAATGGCTGGGCGACGACCTCGGCCTGCTCGGCGGATTGCCGGATCGCGCGGCCGAGGCGATGGACGCTGCCAGGCGGCCGATGGTCATCGTCGGTCCGGGCGCGCTCAAGGACGGCCATGGCGCCGCGCTGAAGCTGGCGCAGGACGGCAATCTCGTCCGCACGCTGGAGGACGGTACGCAGTGGAACGGCTTTAACGTCGTACACTTGGCAGCTGCCCGCATGGGTGCGCTGATGCTCGGCTATGCGCAGGCGGGCGGCATCGCCGACATCGTCGCGGCGAATCCGAAGCTGGTATTCTTCCTCGGCGCGGACGAGGTCGATTTCGCGAAGTTCGCCGGTGCGACCAAGGTGTATGTCGGCCATCATGGCGACAAGGGTGCGGCGGCCGCCGACATCGTGCTGCCGGGCGCCAGCTATGCCGAAAAGGCCGGGACCTATGTCAACCTCGAAGGGCGCGTGCAGCGCGGCGATCGTGCGGTGTTTCCGCCAGGCGACGCGCGCGAGGACTGGACGATCTTCCGCGCGCTTGGCGAAGTGCTGGGCGTGACGCTACCGTTCGACGACTTCGCAGGCATGCGCCGGGCGATGGCGGCGGCGGTGCCTGACCTGGGTCGCGAAGGACTGGTGCGGTTTGACTGGAACCCGCCGGCACTCGACGCTAAGGGGGCGGGCGCGGTGACCTATCCGGTTGCCGACTTCTACCTGACCAACGCGATTTGCCGGGCGAGCCCGACGATGCAGCGTTGTTCGGCCGAACTTGTCCATGGCCAGGATTTCGCGGAGGCCGCCGAGTGACCTCGTTCTTCGAAACTACCGTCGGTCTGCCGTACGGCGTAGCGTGGACCGTCGCGACGCTGGTCGGCATCCTCGTCATCGCACTGCCGCTGATGCTGGCGGTGGCGATGATTATCTATGCCGATCGCAAGATCTGGGCGGCGATGGCGCTGCGCCGGGGGCCGAACGTCGTCGGTCCGCTGGGCCTGCTTCAGTCGTTCGCCGACGGCCTGAAGGTATTCCTTCAGGAAACGATCGTGCCGTCGTCGGCCAATCGCGGGCTGTTCCTGCTGGCGCCGATCATCACCTTCACCGTCGCGCTGATCGTGTGGGCGGTGATCCCGTTCGACGTCGGCGTGGTGGTGGCGGACATCAATGTCGGCCTGCTCTACATCCTCGCGGCGTCGTCGCTCGGCGTGTATGGCGTCATCATCTCGGGCTGGGCGTCCAACTCGAAATACCCCTTCTACTCGGCGCTGCGTGCGGCCGCGCAGATGGTGTCCTACGAAGTCGCGATCGGTTTCGTGCTGATCTCGGTCGTGCTGTGGGCCGGGTCGTTCAACCTGACGACGATCGTGCTCGAACAGCGCGCGCATATCTTCGGCTTCCTCAACGGGTTCGGCTTTAACCCGCTGCTGTTCCCGATGGCGGTGGTGTTCCTGATCTCGTCGCTCGCCGAAACCGCGCGTGCGCCGTTCGATCTGACCGAGGCGGAATCGGAACTGGTCGCGGGTTATCAGACCGAATATTCGTCGATGGCCTTCGCGCTGTTCTGGCTCGGCGAATATGCCAACGTCATCCTGATGTGCGCGCTCAACGCGCTGCTTTTCTGGGGTGGCTGGCTGCCGATCGTCGACTGGGCGCCGCTGTACTTCATTCCGGGGATCATCTGGTTCCTCGTGAAGACCTTCGCGTTCTTCTTCATCTTCAGCTGGATCAAGGCGACGGTGCCGCGCTACCGCTACGACCAGCTGATGCGGCTGGGCTGGAAGATATTCCTGCCGCTGTCACTGACCTTCGTCTTCCTCATCTCCGGTTATCTGATGATCGACCGTGTAGGATTGCCGTCATGAGTATCGCCCAGACCATTCGATCGTTCACCCTGTGGGAGTTCGTGAAGGCCCATGCGCTGACGCTGCGGTACTTCTTCAAGGCCAAGGCGACGATCAACTACCCCTATGAGAAGAACCCGATCTCGCCCCGATTTCGCGGCGAGCACGCGTTGCGCCGCTATCCCAATGGCGAGGAGCGCTGCATCGCGTGCAAGCTTTGCGAGGCGGTGTGTCCGGCGCTGGCGATCACGATCGAGGCCGAACCGCGCGAGGACGGCAGCCGCCGCACCACGCGCTACGACATCGACATGACCAAGTGCATCTATTGCGGGTTGTGCCAGGAAGCATGTCCGGTGGATGCGATCGTCGAGGGGCCGAATTTCGAGTTCGCGACCGAAACGCGCGAAGAGCTGATCTATCACAAGGACAAGCTGCTCGCGAACGGTGACCGCTGGGAACGCGCGATCGCCGCGAACCTTGCGAGCGACGCGCCCTACCGGTAATGGCGCGCATGTTCCGTACCGGCGGGGGCCCTATGCTCCGCTTCGCCGGCCAATCGATTAGCGTATCGTCCCGCACACGCATGCGGGGCGGGCAGGGGGAAGAGCAGCGCTCGTGATCCAGACACTCGCCTTCTATCTGTTCGCCACGATCGTGGTGGCATCGGCCGCGCTGACGATCACGTCGCGCAATCCGGTCCATTCGGTACTGTGGCTGATCCTCGCCTTCTTCAACGCCGCGGGCCTGATGGTGCTGTGCGGCGCCGAGTTCATCGCGATGCTGCTGGTCATCGTCTATGTCGGCGCGGTCGCGGTGCTGTTCCTGTTCGTGGTCATGATGCTCGACATCGACTTCACCGAGTTGCGCGCCGGGTTCGTCCGCTACTTGCCTGCCGGCCTGGCGCTGGCGGTGCTGCTCGCGGTCGAGCTGATCGTCGGCACCTATGCGTGGACGACGGGCCGGATCGACATGGCGAAGCGGATCGCGCCGACCGACGTCGTGATGCCGAATATCGAGGCGATCGGGCAGCTGCTCTATTCGCGCTACCTCTACGTCTTCGAAGGCGTCGGGCTGGTCCTGCTGGTCGCGATGATCGGAGCGATCGTGCTGACCCAGCGCAAGCGCGCGGATGCGAAGGCGCAGAACATCAACCGCCAGATCAATCGCCGCGCCAAGGATGCGATCCGTAACGTCAATCAGCCAATCGGGCAGGGGGTCGAGCTGTGATCGGACTGACGCATTACCTGGTCGTAGCGGCGATCCTGTTCACGCTGGGCGTGCTCGGCATCTTCCTCAACCGGAAGAACCTGATCGTCATCCTGATGTCGATCGAGCTGATCCTGCTGGCGGTGAACATCAATTTCGTCGCGTTCTCGGCGCAGCTGGGCGACATGGTCGGCCAGATCTTCGCGATGTTCGTGCTGGCGGTGGCCGCCGGCGAGAGCGCGATCGGGCTGGCCATCATGGTCATCTATTTCCGTGGTCGCGGTTCCATCGCGGTCGACGACGTCAACCGGATGAAGGGGTGATGCCGGTGGCTTTTCGGGTTTCGGGGGTGCTCGCGTGAGCGCCATCCATATCGTCGTGTTCCTGCCGCTGCTGGCGTCGATCGTCGCGGGGCTGGCGAACCGCGCGTTCGGCATTGCCGTGCCGAAGATCATCACTACTGCGGGTCTGCTGCTTGCGGCGGGGCTGTCGTGGTCGATCTTCATCCCGTTCCTGACCGGGACGGCGCAGGCCAATGTCGCGCCGGTGTCGACGTGGATCCTGTCGGGCGGCATGGATATCGCGTGGGAACTGCGCGTCGACGCGCTGACCGCGGTCATGCTGGTCGTCATCACCAGCGTCTCGGCGCTCGTCCACCTCTATAGCTGGGGCTATATGAGCGAGGACCCCGACCAGCCGCGCTTCTTCAGCTATCTGTCGCTGTTCACCTTCGCGATGCTGATGCTCGTTACCGCGAACAATCTGGTACAGATGTTCTTCGGCTGGGAAGGCGTCGGGCTCGCGTCCTATCTGCTGATCGGTTTCTGGTTCAAGAAACCCTCGGCCAACGCTGCCGCGATCAAGGCGTTCGTGGTCAACCGCGTCGGCGATCTCGGCTTCATGCTCGGCATCTTCGGCACTTATCTCGTGTTCGGAACGATCTCGATCCCGGCGATCCTCGAAGCCGCGCCGACGATGGCCGGTTCGACCATCGGCTTCCTGTGGTTCCGGGCCGACACGATGACCGTGCTGTGCCTGCTGCTGTTCGTCGGCGCGATGGGCAAGTCGGCGCAGCTCGGCCTGCACACGTGGTTGCCCGACGCGATGGAGGGTCCGACCCCGGTGTCGGCGCTGATCCATGCCGCGACGATGGTGACTGCCGGCGTGTTCATGGTGTGTCGCCTGTCGCCGATGTTCGAAACCTCGCCGACCGCATTGGCGGTGGTGACCGCCGTCGGCGCCGCGACCTGCCTGTTCGCCGCGACGATCGGGCTGGTGCAGACCGACATCAAGCGGGTCATCGCCTATTCGACCTGTTCGCAGCTCGGCTACATGTTCTTTGCGGCCGGCGTCGGCGCCTATGGCACGGCGATGTTCCACTTGTTCACCCACGCCTTCTTCAAGGCGCTGCTGTTCCTGGGTGCCGGGTCGGTCATCCACGCGATGCACCATGAACAGGACATGCGGTTTTACGGCGGCCTGCGGAAGCATATTCCGATCACCTTCTGGGCGATGATGGCGGGTACGCTGGCTATCACCGGTGTCGGGATCTACTGGCTGCACGCGGGTTTCGCCGGCTTCCATTCGAAGGACGCGATCCTCGAGGCGGCCTGGGCCGCGGGGCCGCGTGGCTATGGCGCCTTCTATGTCGGTACCTTCGCGGCGTTGCTGACCAGCTTCTATTCGTGGCGGCTGATGTTCCTCACCTTCTTCGGCGCGCCGCGCTGGGCTGGGTCGGAGCATATCCAGCATGCGGTGCACGATGCGCACGGGCATCACGGGGCTGACGACCATGCCCATGACGCGCATCCGGCGGCGGAAGATGCGGGCCATGCCCCGTCGACGCATGACGCTCATGCGAGCGATGTAGCCGAAGGCACGGCAGGCTATCACCCGCATGAAAGCCCGCTCGTCATGTTGATCCCGCTGATCGTGCTGACGGTCGGGGCGGTGGCCGCAGGCTATGTCTTCAACCACTGGTTCATCGGCGGCGATGCGGGTGAAGGCTTCTGGAAAGGCAGCCTGTTCTACAACGAGCATCTGATGCATGCGATGCACGACGTGCCGTTGCTCGTGAAGCTGGCGGCGACGATCGTCATGCTGGTCGGTCTGATCAGCGCGCTCTACGTCTACATTCTTCGTCCGGGCACGGCGGCGGCGATTGCGGACACGTTCCGCGTGCTGCACAGCTTCCTGCTCAACAAATGGTATTTCGACGAGCTGTATCACCTGATCTTCGTCCGTCCGGCGTTCGCGCTGGGCCGCTTCTTCTGGAAGCGTGGCGACGAACAGACGATCAACCGCTTCGGCCCGGACGGGTCGGCGGCGCTGGTCGGCCTGTCGAGCCGTCTCGCGGTGCGGATGCAGACCGGCTATCTCTACACCTATGCCTTCGTCATGCTGATCGGCCTGACGGCGGCGGTTACCTGGGCGATCGCGTCGTGACGCGCGGTTTCACGCAAATGGTTCGGGGGAATAACTCGTGAACGGCTTCCCGATCCTGTCGGTGATGCTGCTGGTGCCGGCGGCCGCAGCGGTGCTGTGCCTGTTCGTATCGGCGAATGGCGCGCGCTGGACGGCGCTCGCCGCCACGCTGGTCAACTTCGCGCTCGGCGTGCTGCTCTGGGCCAGTTTCGACGTGGGCGGCGCGCAGTGGCAGTTCGTCGAGGCGCCCGCGCTCGGCGACTTCGGCGTGTTCCGCTATGCGCTGGGCATCGACGGTTTCGCGCTGATGCTCATCATGCTCAGCGTCTTCCTGATGCCGATCTGCATCGGGGCGTCGTGGAAGTCGGTGACGAACCGCGTGCCCGAATACATGGCGCTGTTCCTCAGCGTCGAAGTGCTGATGATCGGCACGTTTGCGGCGCAGGACCTGCTGCTGTTCTACATGTTCTTCGAAGCCGGCCTGATCCCGATGTACCTCATCATCGGCATCTGGGGCGGCGCGAACCGCATCTACGCGTCGTACAAGTTCTTCCTCTATACGCTGCTCGGCTCGCTGCTCATGCTGATCGCGATGATCTACATGATCCAGACGACGGGCACGTCGGACATCCCGACGCTGATGGCGTACGACTTCCCGGCGCATGTCCAGACGTGGCTGTGGCTGGCATTCTTCGCATCGTTC
This sequence comes from Bacillus sp. 2B10, assembly GCA_003946805.1. Lineage (GTDB taxonomy): Bacteria > Pseudomonadota > Alphaproteobacteria > Sphingomonadales > Sphingomonadaceae > Sphingomonas. The sequence continues at coordinate 79,262 of RPSH01000016.1, forward strand.
GCGGTCAAGATGCCGATGTGGCCGGTTCACACCTGGTTGCCCGACGCGCACGTGCAGGCGCCGACCGCGGGTTCGGTGATCCTGGCGGGCGTGCTGCTGAAACTGGGTGGCTACGGCTTCCTGCGCTTCTCGATCCCGATGTTTCCGGAAGCGTCGGGCCAGTTCACCTGGCTGATCCTGACGCTGTCGGCGGTGGCGGTCGTCTACACCTCGCTCGTCGCGCTGGTGCAGTCGGACATGAAGAAGCTGATCGCCTATTCGTCGGTCGCGCATATGGCGATCGTCACGATCGGTCTGTTCGCTTTCAACCAGCAGGGGATCGAGGGCGCGATGATCGTGATGCTCAGCCACGGGCTGGTGTCGGGCGCGCTGTTCCTGTGCGTCGGCATCATCTACGACCGGCTGCACACCCGCGAGATCGCGCGCTATGGCGGTCTGGCGATCAACATGCCGCGCTACGCCGTGTTCTTTCTGCTGTTCACCATGGCGTCGATCGGCCTGCCGGGCACGTCGGGTTTCGTCGGCGAGTTCCTGAGCCTCGCCGGCACCTATCGCGTGTCGACCTGGGCGGCGCTGATCTGCACCACCGGCATCATCCTCGGGGCGGCCTATTCGCTGTACCTCTATCGCCGGATCGCGCTGGGCGACCTCGTCCATGACGATGTGAAGGCGATGCCCGACGTGTCGGGTCGCGAATTGGCGCTGCTGGCACCGATCGCGGCGGTGGTGTTGTGGATGGGCGTTTACCCTGAAAGCTTCCTCGCACCGATGCGCGGCGACGTGGCACTGCTGATCGCGCGGATCGAGCGGGCGGCACCGGTATCGGATTCACGACCGACCCCGGGCAACCCGGCGGCGGCAGCGGCGAAAGCCGCGGAACATGGGACGGGCGCAGCAGCGGCGCACGGGGAATCGCACTGATGAGCTACGCCGAACAACTTTCGATGACCCTGCCCGAGCTGGTGCTCGCGGTCGGGGCGATCGTCCTGATGCTGGTATCGGCATGGGGCAAGCAGGCGGCGACGCGCGGTGTCAGCATCGCGGCGGTGTTCGTACTGGCGGGCGCCGCGGTGGCGCTGGTCGGCAACGGGTCGTCGGGCGGTACCGCGTTCGGCGGGATGTACCGCGCCGATGCCTTTGCGGCGTTCGCCAAGATACTGATCTATCTGGCCTCCGCCGTGGCGATCATCATCGCGCCGCGTTTCTTCGAACGCACCAGCGGGGACGACCTCAAGCCCGAATATCCGGTGCTGATCCTGTTGTCGGCGTGCGGCATGGGCATGATGGTGTCGGCCTCCGACCTGCTGCTGCTCTATGTCGGCCTCGAACTGCAGAGCCTTGCCGCATACGTGCTTGCCAGCTTCATGCGCCGCGACACCCGGTCGGCGGAGGCGGGCCTCAAATATTTCGTGCTGGGCGCGCTGGCGTCGGGCATCCTGCTCTACGGCATCAGCCTGGTGTACGGCTTTGCCGGTACGACGCTGTTCAGCGACATCGCGATCGCCTATTCCGGGCCGCGCAACCTGGGCCTGCTGTTCGGGCTGGTATTTGTGTTCGCCGGGCTGGCGTTCAAGCTGGCGGCCGTGCCGTTCCACATGTGGACCCCCGACGTCTATGAAGGCGCACCGACCCCGGTGACCGCGTTCTTCGCGTCGGCCCCCAAGGTCGCGGCGATGGCGATGGCACTGCGCGTCGCGGTCGAGGCGATGGGCCCGGCGGTCCTCGAATGGCGCCAGATCGTGATCTTCGCGGCATTGGCGTCGATCGTGCTCGGTGCGGTCGGGGCGATCGGGCAGCGGAACATCAAGCGGCTGCTCGCCTATTCGTCGATCAACAATGTCGGTTTCGCGCTGGTCGGTCTCGCTGCCGGTTCGGCGCAGGGTGTCGCCGGCGTGCTCTTCTACCTCGCGGTCTATATTGTGATGACGCTGGGATCGTTCCTGATCGTTCTCCAGATGCGGGGCGAGGACGGGCAGCCGGTCGAGGACGTCGCCAGCCTGTCGGGGCTGTCGCGCAGTCGTCCGGCACTGGCGCTGGCGCTGGCGATCTTTATGTTCTCGCTCGCCGGTATCCCGCCGCTGTTCGGTTTCTGGGCGAAGTACGCGGTGTTCGACGCGGCGGTGCAGGCGGGGCTGTTGCCGCTGGCGGTGATCGGTATCGCGGCGTCGACGATCGGCGCCTATTATTACCTGCGCGTCGTCAAGACGATGTACTTCGACGAACCCGCCGCACCGTTCGGTCGTGAACCGGCGATGGTGGAGGGCGGACTGACGCTGGCCGCGGCGATCGTGATCTCGCCGGTCAGCCTGTTCCTGATCGCGCCGCTGTCGGCATGGTCGCTGACCGCAGCACGGGCGCTGTTCTGACGGTTCGCGTCGTCGGCGAGACCGGGTCGACCAATGCCGACCTGCTCGCCGCTGCCGAAGCGGGTGCCGAGGAAGGGCTGTGGCTGCGTGCCGAACGGCAGATCGCCGGGCGCGGCAGACTGGGGCGCAGCTGGTCAGATGGCCGGGGCAACCTGTTCGCCAGCACGATCGTCCGCTTGCAACCGGACGATCCGCTGGCGCCGACGCTGACGCTGGTCGCGGCGGTCGCGCTGGCGGAAGCCGTCGCGAGCGTCGCGCCCGCCCGGGTGACGATCAAATGGCCGAACGACCTGCTGATCGGTGGCGCCAAGTTGTCGGGCATCCTGCTGGAACGTGGCGGCGGCAATGCGGTGGTGATCGGCTTCGGTGTCAACCTGGCGTCGCACCCCGGTCTGGCCGACCGGCCGACCACCAGTCTGCACGCGCAGGGGATCGATGTGACGCCGGGGGCGATGCTCGACCGACTGCGCGCGCGGTTCGCGGCATGGCTGACCGTCTGGCGACGGCATGACCTGTCGGCAATCCGGACCGCATGGGAAGCGCTGGCGCATCCGCGGGGCACGCCGCTGCGCGTGCGGTTGCCCGATGGGGGCGAGCGGGAGGGCGCGTTCGACGGGCTGGATGTCAGCGGCGCGCTGCGATTGTGGGTCCGCGAGGACGCGGTGCTGCTGGTTCACGCCGGTGACGTCTTTGCGTGACGTTGCCGATCCGGACGCAGCCCGCTACAGGCGGCGCTTGTCGTTGCTGTCCTTAGCCTCTAGCGAGATGCGAGACGTGCCGTTCGGGCGCGGCGGGGAAGGTCGATGCTGCTAGCGATCGATGCCGGCAATACCAATATCGTGTTCGCGCTGGTCGATGGCGAGGCGATCGTCGCGCGCTGGCGCATCGCGACCGACCCGCGCCGGACCGCCGACGAATATGCGGTATGGCTCAGCCAGCTGCTGGCGCTTGACGGGCGCGACCGTTCGGTCGTGACCGCCGTCATCATCGGCACGGTCGTACCGCGCGCGCTCCACAACCTCGAAGTGCTGGCGGTCAAGTATTTCGGGGTCGAGGCATCGGTCGCGGGGCGCGGCGCGGCCGGGTTCGGCATCGCGCTGGACGTCGAGGAACCGCACGCGGTCGGCGCCGACCGCGCGCTGAACGCGATCGCGGCCCATGCCGCTCATGCCGGCGACCTGATCGTCGTCGATTTCGGCACGGCGGCGACCTTCGACGTCGTCGACTATACCGGGGCGTACAAGGGCGGTATCATCGCGCCGGGCATCAACCTGTCGCTCGACGCGCTGGTGACGGCGGCGGCTAAGCTGCCGCGCATCGCGATCGAGGCGCCGGCATCGACTAGCGTCATCGGCCGCAATACCGCGGACCAGATGCATATCGGCATCTATTGGGGCTATATCGCGATGATCGAGGGGCTGGTCGCGCGGATGAAGGCGGAAATCGGCCGCCCCGTCCATGTGATCGCCACCGGCGGGCTCGCGATCCTCTTCGAAAAACATACGCAGGTGTTCGATTCGATCGAACAGGACCTGACCATCACGGGACTGGCGATGCTGTGGCGCCGCACCCATATCACTACAGCAACGTAACGAAGCAAACCGAACCCGCGAATGGGCGCGGGCATTGAAAGAGATTGAGTGACACCAAAGAAAGAACTGCTCTTCGTCGCACTCGGCGGATCGGGCGAGATCGGCATGAACGTCAACCTGTACGGCACCGCCGGCAAATGGCTGATGATCGATTGCGGCGTGACCTTTGCCGACCCGGCCTATCCCGGGATCGACGTGATGCTGCCCGACGTCCAATTCATCGAGGAACGCGGCGACCAGCTGCTGGGCATCGTCATCACCCATGGGCATGAAGACCATATCGGCGCCTTGCCGTATCTGGCCGCCGATCTGGGCGTGCCGATCTATGCGACGCCGTTCACCGCCGGGCTGATCCGCGGCAAGCTGGACGAGGAAGGCATCGCCGACCGCGTGAAGCTGAAGATAGTGCAGCTGGGCGGCGATATCACCGTCGGGCCGTTCGGCGTGAAGTTCGTGCCGATGGCGCATTCGATCCCCGAATCGACCTCGCTCGTCATCTCGACGCCGCATGGCAAGGTGTTCCATTCGGGCGACTGGAAGCTCGACCCGCAGCCGATGGTCGCGACCCCGGCCACACCGGCGGAACTGACCGCGATCGGCGACGAGGGCATCCTTGCGCTCGTGTGCGATTCGACCAACGTCTTCAATACCGAGGCGTCGGGGTCGGAAGCCGATGTACGCAAGGGGCTGTTCGAACAGATCGCCTCGGCCGAAGGGCGGCGGGTGATGGTCACCAGCTTCGCATCGAACGCGGCGCGGCTGCACACGCTGGGCGAGGTCGCACGCGACACCAACCGCAAGGTATGCGTGGCGGGCCGCTCGCTCGACCGCATCCTGAAGGTCGCCAAGGCTACCGGCTATCTCAAGGAATTCCCGCAGACGGTCGATTTCGACACCGCGATGCGCCTGCCGCGCGATCAGGTGCTGATTATCGCGACTGGCGGACAGGGGGAGGCGCGCGCCGCGCTCGCCCGCATCGCCAATCGCGAACATCAGCTGAGCCTCGAATCGGGCGACCGGGTGATCTTCTCGTCGAAGCAGATTCCGGGCAACGAAGTCGCGATCGGCCGCATCCAGAACCAGCTGGCAGCCGCGGGGATCGAGATGATCACCGATCGGCAGGCGCATGTCCATGTGTCCGGTCACCCGGGACGGCCGGAACTGGCCAAGCTCTATGGCTGGCTTCGACCGAAGGTGCTGATGCCGGTGCATGGCGAGATGCGGCATTTGATGGAACATGCCCGTTTCGCGCTGTCGCAGGGGATCAAGCAGACGCTGGTCCAGACCAACGGCGACATCGTCCGTCTGGCGCCGGGCAATCCGGTGAAGGTCGGCAATGCGGTCGTCGGTCGCCTTGCGCTCGACGGCGACGTCATCCTGCCGGCGGACGGCACGACGATCAACGAGCGGCGCAAGCTCGCGGCGTTCGGCCATATGTCGGTCGCCGTCGCGATCGACCGGCGCGGGCAGCTGATCGGCGAACCGCAGATCCGCGTACAGGGTGTGCCGGTGGAGGAGGATCGCGAGCCGTTCCTCGAGGAAGCGGTCGATGCCGCAGCCGAAGCGGTGGCGGCCAAGGGGCGCGAACGCGGCAAGCTGCCGGAGGCGATCCGCCTTGCCGTGCGCCGTGTCGCCACGCGCTGGACGGGCAAGAAGCCGGTCGTCGACGTCCTCATCATCCCGGCCTGACGACCGCCATGGCGTGGCAATCGGCACTGGCGATCTACCTGTTGTTCTGGGTGTTCGCGATGTTTCTGGTATTGCCGTTCGGGGTTCGCACGACACATGAAGCGGGCGAACCCCCGGTCCCCGGACAGGCCGACAGCGCGCCGTCCGGGTTCCGCTTCGGACGGATGGCGTGGCGCACGACGATCGTCGCCACCATCCTGTTCGCGCTGTTCTACCTGAACTTCGTCTTCGGGTGGGTGACGGCGGACATGCTCGATTTCTATCGCTGAGGGTGTGCGCTGGGCATCGGATCGCCTAGTAACCTAGAGCATTGAGCGTGAAGCAGGAATCATGGGTGATTCCGCTTGACGGGAAAGTGTGATTCACCTGGATGTGGAGGTGGATCATGGGTCGAGCGTATTCAGGCGATCTGCGGGACCGGATATCGGC